>NZ_ML762440.1:30522-48992 GCF_009498735.1 Gracilibacillus oryzae | reverse complement strand
ATTAACGGGAAATCTCTGGTACGTGCTTCTCTGTTTTCCTGTTATTCCTCTTATTAACGGGAAATCCTTGGTACGTGCTTCTCTGTTTTCCTGTTATTCCTCTTATTAACGGGAAATCACTTGCTCGTGCTTCTCTGTTTTCCTGTTTTTCCTCTTATTAACGGGAAATCCTAAGGACACGTTTCTCTGTTTTCCTGTTTTTCCTCTTATTAACGGGAAATCCTTGGTACGTGCTTCTCTGTTTTCCTGTTAATGATATTCTTTCAAATGTGACCAAGAATAGGATAGATACATAAAGCAGACCACTTCTATAAACAAAGTGGTCTGCCGGAGCGGTTCGATTGTTTTTTAAAAACGGCACAATATATACTTTCTTAACTAAACACAAAACCAAGCAATCCAGCTGTTACCGCATATATAACCATCGGAACAAGTGTCATTCGAATGATTTGCCCTTCTTTTCCAATTAAGCCGACAACTGATGCTGCTGCAACAACGTTAACAACACAGATCATGTTGCCTGCATTCGCCCCCATCACCTGTAAGCTCAAAATGGCAGTTGGATCAAGACCAACCTGATCGGCAACAGAAAATTGGAATAAGGAGAACATCATATTACTGAATGTAGCACTGCCAGAAATAAAAGATCCTAATGCACCGATAAATGGCGCCATGATTGGCCAGCTTTCTCCGAGCAGTTCAGATGCTTTGTAGGCTAGTTCCACAGGCATGCTTGCCAAACCAGCTTCATTCACACCAGAATTAATGAAGATACGAACCATTGGTACCGCTGTAAATAAAGTGATTGCAGTGCCAATTAACGTTTTTCCGGAACTTGCGAATGCTTGGTATACTGCTTTTTTACTCATTTTATGATAAAGAATAGAAATAAGGACAACAACAATAAATACTGTTCCTGGCAAATATAAAGGTTCAAACACTGCAGTGATTGAAGTACCCAGGATATTTTCCCAGCCAACTTTTACACTTGTTAACATGCCTTTCACAGATAAAAAATTCAATCTTGTGATGATCAACAATAATCCCAACAGCAAATAAGGTACCCATGCTTTTTTCAATGACATGTTTCCAGCATGTTCTTTTTCAGCAACAGGCAAATTGCCAAGCCATTCTGTTGACCAGTTTGCTTTATCATCAAAATCCCAGCTTTCTTCAGGAATCATCCAGCCTTTTTTGATAACAAACAGCACTAGAACAAGGCCAACTAAACCGCCAATGATAGATGGAAACTCTGGTCCTACAAAAGTAGCGACAAGAAATGCAGGAACAGTGAAGCTTAAGCCAGCAAATATTGCGAAACGCCACATGACAAATCCAGCTTTCCATGATTTCTCCTTGCCGAAGAATCTGGTTAAAATCATGATCATAATAAATGGAATGAAAGTTCCTGTAATTAAATCAAATTGCATGATTTGACTTGCGATTATTTTTAAATATTCCCCAATAGACAAATCACCAAGAAAAACTGCAGCAACTTGCGCCAGGCCTCCACCTTCCATTAACCCTTGCTCTACACCGACGATTAATGGTGTCCCAACAGCTCCAAATGTTACCGGGCTGCTGTCAGCAATTAAGGCAACAACAACTGCAGCCAGTGGCGGAAAACCTAACACAACAAGTAATGGAGCGACAATTGCAGCAGGTGTACCAAAACCTGCAGCACCCTCAATAAATGCACCAAACAGCCAGGCGATTAATACAACCTGCACTCTTCTGTCAGGAGTTACTCCCATAAAAAAATTTCGGATCGAATCAATAGCACCACTATTTTGTAATGTGTTCAACAAAAGAATCGCACCAAAAACAATGTAAAGAATAGAAGTACCAATTAGAATCCCTTCAATTAAAGAAGCCGAAATTTGTACAAACGGAACCTTCCAGTAAAAGAATGCAAGTATTGCTGTAACTAGTAAACTAATAGGCATTGCTTTAATCGCTGGCATCCTTAATACAACAAGAAATAAAAAAACTGCTAATATTGGTGTGAGTGCAACAATTGTCATCATGTAAAACCACTCCATCCTCCCTTTTATATGCTCATTATATCACAATCTCACTCGGAAAGATTATTTTGTGAAATGTTTCACAAATAATTCATATGTTTTTCAATACTTACACAGCGGCAAGATACTCTTCCCATCTTACCGCTATTCTCTACGTTCATGATCTTAATATAATGGCCGTTAATGGATCAATTCTGATTTGTTTTTCACTAAGGACAAAGCCGGAAGCCTTCTCAATATTCTTCGTTCCGGCATTCTCCCCATCTGCGATTATTTCCGCTTTTAACAAATCTTCCGGTAATGTCAAAGTACGGCAATATTGATCTGCATTGACAAAAACATAGTATACTCCCTCTTTTGCAACACTTAAATATGCGATAACTAAGTCATGAGATTCTATTTCTGGTACAGAGAGCAGCTGAACATTTTCTGTGATCTGTTCCATCTCTCCAAAACGAAAGGCATCTGTGGAACGACGTAAGTGAATTAATCCTTTAATATAGGCAGAGGTTTTCGTATGGATTGGATATCTTTCTTGATCGACGGCTTTTTGCCAGTCAAATTGATTGATAGAATCGCTCGCACGATAGGAATCATGTATAAAATAAGGATAAGAAATCGGCTCCCCGTTTTGATCAGTAACGAAGGTTGATTTATATGGCGGGTCAATTACTCTCTTTAAAAATTGTTTTGTCCGGCCGTATTCACTGCCTGCATGGAGGAAAACAGTCCCTTGTGATGTCAGCAGCAATACATGTGCTAATCGAATCCGTTGATGTATTTCATCCACATAAAGAGATGGATCTTTATTTATCGAATAGGCAATCACATCATGTAATGTCAAGTTGTCATGTGCTTCGATGTATTGCACGACATCTCCAGGAGCGTCAGTTTCAAAATTACCTGGTCTAGCGATCAGGTTATGGAAAATAGCAGAAATGTCTCTTGCTCCATTTGTAAGAAACCGAGGTTCTCCTTCACATCCATAACCTGATCTTAATTCATTGCGAAGTTCGTCTGCGAAACAGCCGACACTATCTGTTGCAGTCATCCAATCCTGATCAGCTGCTGTCACATGAGGGTCTGTTTCATCTCCTGCATATGTCCGCCAGCCTTCCCCGATCATTAAAACATTGGGATTTACTTTTTTGGCTTCATGGTATGCATGTTGAACTGTTTCTGCATCAAGGTCTCCCATCATATCAAAACGAAACCCATCAACCTTAAACTCTTCCAGCCAGTACTTTATCGAATCGATCACAAGTCGGCGTGTCATTTTATGGGTTGTTCCAAGTCTTCCCCCGCCAAAACTTCTTCTTGTAGTACTATCTGCGTTCATAAAATGATAATAATTCGGTTCCAAATTCTCCAGTATGCGCACTTTCGCTGTATGATTATAGACAACATCCAGGATAACACCCATTCCGCTGCGGTGAATCTCCGCTACTAAATGTTTAAATTCTTCGATTCTTTTCACAGGATCATCAGGATTTTCAGAATACATTCCGCTAAGCGAAAAATAGTTGTGCGGATCATATCCCCAATTATAATGTTGGTTGAAAGAATCATACTCTAATAACCTTGCACCACTTTTCGATTCATCACAATAGAAATAACTCATGACAGGCAGCAATTGGATATGTGTGACACCAAGATCAGCAATATAATCTAACTTTTCTGCAAAAGCGGAAAACGTCCCAAATCTTGCCCTTAGTTCACTACCAATCGAAGGATCTGAAGTAAAATCACGAACATGCACTTCATAAATGATCGCATCTTCCCTTTTCTGATAACCATTTATTTCAGCATAATCTAATGCCGGCCCTATTGTAGAAGGATCAATTATCGCAGCTTTCCCTATATAGTCATGCTGCTTCCACGTCGCCAGAGACTTTGCATATGGATCAAGTGCAAGTACAGCCGTCTCTTCCCGTCCGATCAGATAACGATAATAATAGCCTGTTATATCAGCTAATCCTGTATTTTCCTTATTTAATAACACATTCCATACCCCATTACCACAATAGTTCATGGGTATATCTTTTGGAATTTCTAAACTGGCATCATGTTTGTCATAAAGTTTTACTTTGACCCAGTCAGCACTCGGTGACCATACTTTCAATAAGGCGGTACCATCCTTGTTTCGTTTTGGACCTAACTCTTCATCTGTCGCAAAGTAATCGTCCTTTATTTTCCAATCCATGGTCAAATTTACCGCCTGGCCGAAATGCTGAAGCGTTAATGGCATTTCTTCTAAAGGAACATTTCCAGATAACATTAGGCAAGTTTCCGTTATCTGAGTTGCTTGATGAAATTCATATTTCTTTCCATCTTTATTAATGAGTTGGATATTTTTTTTCATCTCTGTCTTATGGTACTTAACCGTATTTGTATAAAAAATTCCTATATCCTGATTGGAAATAATTTTGGCAGCAATAATATTATCGCCTGCTATGAAGTAAGGATTGGTGTATAGAAAGGGATCATCTTTTCTGAAAAAATACTGAGAATGACTCTTTGGAGACTGTATTGCTAACTTTTCTGATTGCCATCCAGTGGACATTTGTTCCATGACTAGATGACAAGGAGGGTTTACTGCAGTTTTATTTATATCAATATAATTTTTATCTGAAGGGAGTTGATACCTTTTCACCATCTTATCTTCATTCCATACATTCAAGCAGTATCCTTTTGTTTCTTCAGGAAAATCGAAGTGAAGACGAATTTGCTGTTGCAGTGGCTGATAATAAAAAACTTGATAATCTGCGGTTACCCACAAGTCATTCATTTCCTCTGAGAGGATCTTCGCATATAAATCACCTGACAGATTGTCGCCATTGTGGCTATTGATAAGAAAACCAATGAGTTGGGGATCATCTGCAAGCTCTATCTCCACAAAACGACCATACTCACTCGAATTTTCCGGTAAAAACGTTAATGCCCCAAACGGCCAGCTCCCGACAGATTCTGAGGGATATTCCACATCTCCCCAAGTCCATATACCTAATTCGTCAAACTTTTCTTCATTTCCCGGGAAATGGACACACACTTTTCTTCTCGGTTTATCTGCTATTTCCATTGTGTCACCTGCTTAGGAGAAAGATTTTTGTGCCAGCTTTATTATTGTATGTTTCGCTTATTTTCTTTACGACAACAGAATTTAACTCACAGAAAAAGCCTGGCAATTCGCCAAGCTTCTGTCTTTATTATCTTACTTTAAGCACAATCTTTCCTGTATTTCGATTCTGTTCCATTACTTCATGTGCTTTGTCTGCTTCTTCAATCGGAAAAACAGAATCAACAATCGGTTTTAATTTCCCATTTTCAAAGAGAGCATTTGTTTTGCTGGAGAATGCTTTGGTTAACTCTGCTTTATATTGATCACTTCGAGGTGTTAATAATGTTCCTGTCAATTGAATTCTTTTCATCATTAAATCCATTAACCGTACATTCTCTACATTACTTCCACCTAACACTCCAATCAGCACCCAGCGCCCGTCCACAGCAATACTTTCGTAATTCTGCTGCCAGTAGGATGCGCCAACAAAATCCAAAATAACATGGACCCCTTTTCCATCTGTTGCCTTTTCTACTTCTTTGGCAAAATCCTGTTCCTTATAATTTATCAGTATGTCTGCGCCAAGCTGATTGCATGTTTCTAATTTACTTTCAGAACCAGCAGTCGTTATAACAAAACCATCACTTAATACTCTGGCCAGCTGAATTGCTGCAGTTCCGACACCACTTCCCCCTGCATGAATGAGGACAGATTCTTCTGTCTCAAGCTTGCCGATCCAATATAATGTCTGAAAAGCAGTTAAGAAAACTTCCGGTATGCTGGCAGCCTCCGAAAAATCAAGCGTTTCAGGAATTTTCATCGCACGATCTGCCGGCATTGCCACATATTCTGCATATGCACCGCCATTCACTAATCCCATTACTCTATCACCTTTAGAATATGTTGAATTCCCATTCGGATCGACAACAACTCCCGCTACTTCTACGCCGATAATTGGATTACTGACATACCCTAACTTACCTTCACGATTAAGGATATCGGTACGATTGACAGCAGCTGCATGAACTTCGATTAATATGTCACCCTCATTCAAAACCGGGTCAGGCATTTCTGTATAAATAAGCTGATCTCTTCCACCTGGTTCTTTTGCTATAATTCCTTTCACGATTCGATCTCCTCTCTTTACTTCCGCCTATTTGCTTTGATAAAGCACCTTTACTTTTTCATAGCTTTCCAGTGTTCCGATATCATAACATTCTCCTGTAACAAAATGGGCATAGACGCCTTTTCTATCGATTAACCATGGAATAAAATTACCCGGGGCATCAGGATTTTGAACTTCTCCTAAATATTCTGCAAACAAAGGTAATGTATCCTTTTTATACAAATATAATGGTGGAGCAGCCAGCTTAGATTTCGGATTCACTGGTTTTTCTTCAAATGATATTACTTTATTATTGTGATCTGTCTCAACGACACCCGTTCTTTGTAACTCCTGCCTATCCTCCATGACTTGAACCGTTATGCAGTCCGATTGTTTTTGATGAAAAAAATCCACAAAAGAAGGCAAATCAAATGTAAACAAATTGTCTGCCGCCATTACCAGTATATCCTCTTCTATTTCTGTATTCTGAAGAACAAAAGCGATATCTCCAATTGCGCCTAATCTGTTCTCATTCGAATCTGTTCCATCGTTTAAAATCATTATTTCCGAGGTTCCTTTGTACTTATCAGCCCATTTATTAAAATCCTGATAAAACTTTGCATTTGTGACAATATAGACTTGATTAATGTTTTTAACCTCATTTATTTTGTCCAAAAGATGAGCAATTATCGGTTTTTCATCAATCTCTAATAATGCTTTTGCTGTATTTTTTGTTAAAGGATAAAGTCTGGTTGCATATCCAGCAGCTAAAATGATTGCCTTCATTCTCCCATCCTCATTTCTCTTTTTTATCTGTATTCAGCGTAACACAATCATTTCCTTTTTTACACTTGTGGAAGCTTGCAGAGGTATATAAAGGGTTGAGTCCATAACAAAATAGTAAATTTAAAAACAGGGAAAATATATACAGTTCCTGCTTTGGAAGAAAGACTTTCAATGAAATGGATGATCCTGTCTAAATGTACCTTATATGATGCGGTCTCTATAAAATGATATTCGTTCCACTTATTAGTCTAGGAAACTCTTAAAAGCTGGGGAAAATGCGAGACTCCTGTGGAAACAGCGCGAGCTGATGATCCACTTGTTAAAGTGGGGTTCTTTAACAAGTTAGCTGAAGCCGTGCCCACGGAAAGCGAGTATTTTCCCCAGCGGCGATCTAGCGTTACCATTCTTAGTACATTAATGAATGACAACCTGAGAATAATGAAGAGTAATGGATCCTTTTTTCGAAATACAAATAATCCGGACGATATCGCCCGGATTTCTGTAAGGACAAACTATTTTTGCCCCATTCTTTCCATTTATAATCCTAAATTTTCGATCCGGTTTAATAATTCTGACTCCTCATTCATTGTTCGGATAATTTCTGAGTTTTCCAATTGTTCAATAGCAATATTACCGTTCTCGATAAGTGTATTTATTTCATTTAGCAATTCTTCATTTTTCGCCATCAGGTTATTATGAATATCTTCAGCAAGTGCAGGTACCTCCACTTGATTAAAATTCTCGATCTCTGTTTTGATATCTTGTAATTGCTGCTCCAGTTCTTGCTCGTTCACATTGTTATTAATTACATCCTGAATCATCTGCGGCCCTTCTTCTGCAAAATTGCTTAATTCCGTTAAATAGGACGTTGCTTCCTCAGCATAATCCAGTGAATTGTTCACATCTTCAAGCAGGGAACAACCAGTTAGAAACATCACAAATACAGTAATAATTGCTAATTTTTTCATTCATTCCACCATCCTTTCCTTATCATACGAATATGGATAAACATAGGTTTCATTTTTCGTCCAAACGATAACTGTTTAGAAAAACTATATGAGTTAGTCAGGTGAATGTTTAATTTTTGTCATATGGTGAATCTATCTTAGTATGGAGGGATGCTATGTGGCCAATGTATTAATCATTATTGCGGTTGTATTTATCATTATCAATCTATACTATTTTTTCACAGATAAAAACTATCGAAAAAGCTATCTGAGTACCATTCTTCTTCGAAAGTTATTTTTTGTTGTTTTTGGTTTAACATTTGGTTTTGCTCTTATTTATTACGCTCTTTCTTTTAATGAAACAGTTGTTGTGCAAAGCTTATCAAGCATGACACCAATTGAGCCTACTTTTGGAAACCTATTATACTTCAGCGGGGAAACGATCCTGTCTGTAGGTTATGGTGATATGGTACCGGTTAATTCTGCGAGATTTTTTTCATTACTTCAAGCATCACTAGGTGTACTGCTTCCAACTGCCTACTTTTTGAAGGCATTAGACAAATCCAGTGATAAAGAAGACAGCTAGATGGCGACATAGCGAACCATCTAGCTGTTATTTATTCCCGCCATAACTGTTCCATTACAATTACAATTGCTGTACCCACAAGCAGACCGTTACTCAACAAGTTCTGTAAATAGGAAGGGAATTCTGCAAAAACTTCTGTTGGCAAAAACATTGTTCCCATTCCGAATAAATAAGCAACACCAACGATTGTCATTTTTCTTGTATTTAAATTTTCCAGTGACACATTATTGATCGCAAGCCCTACTAATTGCACAAAGGATGCCATTAGTGCAGCATTCGCAATCGGACTTGGAATACTTGAGATTAGTGCAACGACCGGCGGGAACAGTGCGATCAGGATTAGCAGAATGGATGCATAAATAAACGGCATTTTCTGTTTTTGACCTGTTAAGCCGATGAAACCAGCTGATGTTGCGAGCGGTACATTGGCGATAGAGGAGAATACTCCAGCAAGCCCGTGATTTACACCAGACCAGATTGTCCCGCGATTTACCTCTTGCCGGTAATCACGTTTCCCGCCTGTACCTAGTGTCTGGCTGACTGCAACAATGGAAGCAACAACATTGGAAATTAAAATCAATGCTGTAATTAATGCAATTGGTATCACACTTAAGTCAAATGCAGGCATACCGAAAGCAAACCACTCTGGCAGGGCAAATACCGCAACATCACCGATACTATGCTCACTCCCCAATATCAGACCATATGTAATCCAGCCAATCGCAATACCAATGAGGACTGCATAACTGCTTAACCAGCCTTTGGCGAAAATAGACAAACCTAACACAATGAAAAAAGTGAAGAAGGCCAACGACGCCCCGCCAATTTGAATCGTCTCAGAATCCCCTTGCAGACCAAGCATTCCCTCTAAAAAGGTACCACTCAATTGAACGGTTAGTAAAAAGAAAAACACACCTGTCACGAGTGGTGTAAAGATCGGTAAAATAAGCTGGGAGATTTTAAAAACACCGAACAAAAATAAAAAGATCCCCGTAAATATCATCGTTGTCTCTAAAATTCTTAATGTATCAGCCAACGAAGTGCCATGCTGCAGGCCTGTAACAGCCATAACTGTGAATATACTTATCCAGATACCAGCAGGCCCTTCCATAATCGGAAGTTTGTGTCCAAACAGCCCCTGTAGTAATGATGCGACACCAACAATAAAAAATGTTCGCTGCATTAATCCAGACACTTCCGTAAAGTTCATCTCAAAAATTGCACCAATCACAATTGGTAATGCAACAGAACTCGCTAATAAAAATACAAACCATTGGATTGTTTCCATTGTCGTATTCGCCAGTGTTTG
The DNA here is from genome assembly GCF_009498735.1 of Gracilibacillus oryzae. Taxonomy (GTDB): domain Bacteria; phylum Bacillota; class Bacilli; order Bacillales; family Amphibacillaceae; genus Gracilibacillus; species Gracilibacillus oryzae. The sequence goes on along the minus strand of NZ_ML762440.1, from coordinate 39,177 downwards.
ATTTTTCAAAAAAAACGCTCCTTACTTCATTTGTATCAATTTTTTCACGGCGCTAACCGTCTGTCCTACCCCAACTTCAAGTTCAGACTAAGAAGTAAGTGGGTGAACAGACGATAACTATCCTGCGAAGTTTCGTTAATGATCAGCGGTACCACTGATCAGAGTCTAACTTTATAACTTGTCTATTATAACATGTGATGTATTTTCTTTCTGTAAAATTGATTCAAATCTTCATAAGGTCGTGGATAACCGTGTATGGTTATTCATCAAACCATATGTGTTTCTCCTATTTTAGTGATTAAACTTCTTTGTATTCTTCAAACCGCACGGGATTCTCGTCCACTTTGATGTTTAACCCCCTTTTATTCTTCACACCACACGCGACTCTCACTCACTTTAATGGTTAAATAACAAAAAAACCTCACACCGAATGTTTACTCCATTCAGTGTGAGGTTGCTGAACTAATTTAGTTTCCCTCGATTAATTCCCAGCTTTCTGTTTCACTATCCAATAAGAAAAATTTCTCTTTCTCACTTGAAGGGTGCCCTTCTCTCTTCCTTAATTCATATTCACCAGCATAATCTTCGTCAGAGTAAGTGAAGTGTAATTTAAACACTTTATCTCCAGGTGATGCTAATTCTTTTGCTTCTTTTCCAGTCACTCTTTCGACTGTTAATTTCGTTCCTGCTGGCAGATCTTCTGGTATTACAAGCTTTGTCTGCGCACTTACTATGCTTAGTTCTGTGTTTGCTTTAACCTCAGTTTCTTTACCAACATGCATCTTAATTTCTTCAGGTGTCTTATCTTCCTCCGGCTCTTCTGCATCTTCGTCATTCAAAGCTTGAGCATTCCAGCCTTTTAACACATTGGCTACTGTCCATTGTGCTGCTTCTTCGTCTGTTAATTGACGGCGTGACTCATTCACAACAGCACCTGGTCCATAGTTGTTATATTCATATAATCTGGCATCTTCTGGTTCCAGTCCGCTCATGGAAGTCCAGCCTTCTTCTTTAATATGGGCACCTAATTCACTGTTCATATAGACAACACTTCCTCTAGCTTCAGGATTACCGCCAGCAGGCCAAGGTCTGCCCAGATATACTGTATTGGCAGCTGCATCACTTGTCAGCTTGCTGTCTAAAATCAACATACCATACTCGTCAGAAAGTAATGTACTTGCTGCTGTGATGTATCCATTATTCGAATCAGAACCTCGATCATATGAATGAATAACCGAATCTTCGATTACCACTCGTGCTCCACCGAAGATGAAATCCACATCACCTTCCACATACACCTGGTAATAATACTGACTGCCAGAATGAGTATATAATGTATCCTGGTTACCAATAAAGCTTACATTTCTAAAATATTGACGATCTCCACTAGCATAAGCTGCAACCGCCTGTTTTCCTTCTACATCTGCACTTTCGTCAAATGAGTTTTCGATTGTCAGATTCTCGACACGAAGGTCATCTGCGCGGAAATAGACACTCGCACTGCCACTTGTACCAATCGTTCCTCCAACCCCATTATCTCTTCCTGCATAATTGTCGTAGGTGATAACAGTATCTGTTTCACTTTCTCCTGATAATGTAATAAATGGCTTATCATCTGGAATTGTCACAACTTCTTTGTATGTTCCATTTTTTACAAAGATCGTAACAGGCTGTGAATTATTTACCGGTACTGCATCAATGGCTGCCTGCACTGTCTCATAATCACCTGATCCATCTTTTGCAACAACCATTTCACTGTCCAGTTCACCCATTTGTTCCATTTGCGGTTCTAGCTGTTGGACCTCACCAGTTTCAAGTGTTCTCCCCTGCGAATCAACAGAGTTCTCTCCTGCAACCTGGACATAAACTTTGTTGGTGTAATTACCTGTCGTTTCAGCTATCTCTAACAGCTGGGTACCCCAATGACCTCCCCAAGAATAGCCATTACGTCTTTCTTCTTCTATCTCCATAATATCGTGTTTAATGATACCATCACGGCCTGAGAAAATTGGCTGATTTGTGCCGATTTCATAGAATCTGTACCATGCAGTTGAATTTGGATCTTCTACAAAATATACATTGTTCGGGTCACCACTCACATAGCGGGTATTCTCTAATTTTACTTCGTCTAACCATGTTAATGCAGACGAGACAGCATGATTGATTTCATCTGTTTGCGGTCTTGACATTAAATAGGAAATGACTCCGATTGATTCGGATCCAGAAATGGATGGATGTTCATACGCTCTCGCTTCACGTGGTTCATATGTTACGGGATCATGTTGAGCACCCCACGCTGTCAGCTTACCATCAACTTCAATTTGCGCTTCTAAAATATAGTCAACGGCTAAATCAATGGACTGTTCTGCTTTCGCAATATATTCCTCACTGATCAAATCGGAATCAAATGGATACTTTCTCTCTATAATTAAATCCAGTAATCCCAATACGTTGACCATTTCTCCATCATTGAATGTTACATAATCAGAATAGTTTCCTCTTCTAGGGTAAACTTGAGCAAAACCACCTGATTCATATTGCAGGTCAAATAAAAAGTCTAATCCTTTTTCAATACTTTCTTTATATCTTGGGTCTTGTGTTTCTTGATAAACTTGTGCTAAATACAGCATTTCACCAATTGTAGCGTCATTATCAATTGTTCCTAATTCCGCTCCATCATCATTGATCCATTCGGAACGCGGCTCCTCGCCATCCCATGGACGCGTATAGATGTGTGACCAGTTCTTTGTCCAGCCGCCATTGTCCATTTGCCATGTTAATAAGTTGTCTGCTTCGGCAATAGCTGTATCCAGATCACCAGAAAATTTTGTTTCTTCGATCTCCTGAACATATTCTGCTGCTTCATCCCACGCTTCTAAACTGTGAAGAACAATAACTGTCTGACCGAATTTATTCACTGTTTGTGCTGCTTTATCAATCGGCAGGTTTTCAAACCCAGGCGCTAATAAAGCCCAGTCACCAGTCGGAACAACAACTTCCAAATCCTTCACATCAAACGTATCAAATTTCCCATTCAGTGTTACTGCCATAACGTTTGTTCCTACCGCATGCGCACCAACAATTTCTACATGCTCTGATTGATTTTCCTTTTTGAGTGGTGCTACCATTTCTTTGGCTTCACCCCATGTCAGTACACTGGTATCAGTAGAATCTGCTGCTTCCCCTTTTGCATTTGCAATCATCTCGGCAGCTTCCTGTTTAGTTACTTCATCATTCGGTGATATTTTCCCATTTTCTACTAAATGGTCTGCATACCCAGCTGCTTGTGCCGCTTTCAGTACATATGCATACCATTCATCCTGTGATATTTCCCACACGCTCGCTTCATTGCTCAGATTCTTAAATTTATCTTCACTTACAAATCCGAAAGTATCATTGACAAGTGCCATAAATTCAATTCGCGTAATTGCCTTGTCATCAGCAGCTTCAGAAGTTGCTGCAATCCCCAGCTCTTGCATTTGCTTTAACTGCAGGCCGCTCACAACATCCGCTAATTCAACCTGCTCCGTTTCTACAGCTCCTTCCCCAGATTCTCCTGCAAGATTATGAACCCGTAAATGATCAATATTTGCCCCGCCACTTGCACCAACACCTGTTGCTCTGATCACATTTTCCCCTGCTGTTAAGTTGGCCTTTGTGGAGGTATATACCCATTCAGCCCAGCCACCAGAAGGATCGAAAGCTAATTCCGGCTCGACAACTTCGCCATTGACACTGATTTCTGCTGGTCTTGCATCCGTTCCGCCATGCCCATAACGGAAGTCTAAGAAGTACTCGCCATCTGCAGGTACATCAACTGTCCACTCTACCCAGCTGCCTGGCGCATTTGGTTTGTAATCAATAAATCCCGTGCCTGTAAATCCTGCATGTTTGTTATCAACAATCACTGTACCATCTTCCAGGACAGCATCTTCTGCTTCATACATATTGTCCACTGGCATATATACTTTAAGATGATCAATATTTGCTCCGCCGCTTGGTGCAACACCTGTTGCCCGAATAACGTTTTCTCCTGCTGTTAAGTTCGTGGTCATCGAGGTAGTTTCCCATCCAGCAAAATCTCCTGTTGGATCAAATGGCAGTTCCGCCTCCACTACTTCCCCGTTTACGGAAATCTCTGCAGGGCGTAAATCTGTACCACCATGAGCATAGCGGAAATCCAACGTATACTCTCCATCAGCCGGTACATTTACTGTCCATTCAATCCAGCCACCTGGTGCGTTTGGATTATAATCAACAAAACCAGTTCCGGTAAATCCTGCATGTTTATTATCAATAATGGCATCACTAATTACTGCATCTTCTGCTTCATATACATTGCTTGGTTCATCTGTATCTGGTTCAGATGGTTCTTCTTCAGGCTCGTCTTCGTCAGCTGTTGAGCCGCTTATTTTCCAGTCATCAATATAATGCCCTACTGCACTGCTGTTAGGTGTAAAGCTTTCGACAAAATTTACTACGGAAGCTGCTCCGTTAAATGCAGCATCTTCTAATTTTAATTCACCATCAATGGACACATCAGCTGTATTATTTTCTAAATCCAGCTCTACTTTAATGTCATACCATTGACCTTCCACCACCTCTATAAGCGGCTCATAATTATCACCTGTACGATAGGTGATGTTCCCATCCTTTGTTTCTATAATAACTGGTGTTCCGTCACCTTTTATTCGCATGACTTTAGAGGAGCTTGTGTATGTCTCTTGCATAAATTTCATTTCCACTGTAACAATACCAGCTAGATCTTCGAACGACTTACTTGCAATAACATTCGTTTCTTCACTGGTATCTTCTAAATAGACACTTTTATTCTCTCTTGATGGCAAGTCAGCAATCCGAGCGGTTCCACCACCTTCAGAAACGGTTAGATTACTTGGAACTTCCCCTGTTGCCTCATTATTAAAATTATCTTCAAAAATAACAACGTTGTTAAATTCACCATTCGCTTTTACAACAGTAGGCGTAATTGCTGGCAATGCCGTGCTGAATGTTAGTACAGAAATAACTCCACAATAAATAAAACGCTTCCATTTTTCCATTGTTTTTCCCCTTTCACTATTATGATCGAACAATTAGTAATCTCCCTTCCTGATAATAGTATTTTTTATTTTCACATAACCCTATACCTTATGGATTCCTAGATTCCTCTGGTTTCTAAACTGTTTTGGTGTCATGTGAACATATTTCTTAAAGCATCTGATAAAATTAGATGCTGTAGAAAAACCAACTTGTACAGCTAAATCATTAATTGAAATATCTGTATCAATCAACATTTTCTTTGCTTCATATATTCGCCTTTGCAATATATACTGATGAATCGTCATATCAAACTCTTTTTTGAAAAAGTGACATAAGTAATATTTGTTGAAATGAAGACGGTCTGCCAAATCTTCCAATTGCCAGTTCGTATCCCAAATGTTATTTATTTCTTTCAAAATTCTTTCCTGTAATAAAAGTTCTGAGGACTCAGCGGCTGGGTGGTTATAACCAATCTCTTGTTTGAATGAGGAATGCATCTCTCTGTTTAAATACAGAAGCAGTTCAGTTAAATATAACTCAAGCGCCTCTTTATGTTCCCATGCTTGAGTATCCTTCACTTCCTGCAGAAGCTGCCCAATAATATGTTCAAATGGTGTTTTCCGCCATAGAAACAAATGAAGCAAGGCATGAGGTGTTGGCAGATCATCTAACATTTGCTCAAATTTCTTAAAAATGGGCTGTTCCACTGAAAAAAATGCTTCTGTAAACATAATCACTACGCGGTCATAGTCAGTATTATCCTGCAGACTAACCTTATGAAATTCGGTGCTTTTGAAGAAAAGTACATGGTCCTTTTTTAAATGATAGACTTTCTCCTGAAAGATGTACTTCGCTTCCCCGCTCTTTATCCAGACAATTTCATAACCTGCATGTGAATGAAAATCCCTTACTGATTTCTTCTCTTGCTTATGTTCCATCTTAAATACAGGAATGGGGACACTCTTTTTCGGCATAGTTTGATCATTCACTCCCTTTAGTTTAAAATCGGACAAATTTAGTAAGCGATTACAAAAACTATTATATCACAACATAAATTCTCTCATATAGATTAATATTGTTGAAAAAGTATTCCCATATTGCTGCTAGATCAAAAGAACCATAATGAAAATAATGGAACCCGAGAGTAAATAAAAAGATGGATTGTAACCAGCTAGCGGTGATTTACAGCTATCATAAAGAGGATTCTATGAAATAGATAACCCAGAAGGCTTACTATTAACGAAAGGTTTGGACAAATATTTTATTAAAAAATCGTCGTTATTACCTATTAATGAAAAAAGGAACGAATCATCCTCGTTCCTTTTTCTTTATTTTCTTATACAATTTTTGTTCGCTTGTTTGAAACCAACCCGAAAAGTGATTCGCAAATATTACCGGAACATGGTTTAACCACTCATTACGTATAGGAGTAGCTCGTATGGATGTTTTGACAGAAGCGAGATCCAGTTTGCGCTGGAACCGATTTTGACTCACTTCCACTTCGACCATTTTCCATGCTTTGGTCATTATCAACATTGTGGTAATTCCGCCTTTTCTCAATTGAAACTGGTTACTGTTGATGGCATATTGGGTATGAAAAAAGTCTAAAATTCTATTCATATAGACAATAATGAACAGCAGCGAGGACATGATCCACCAGGCTTGTTCTATAGAAAGAAATGCTGGCTTAAAATAGGCTAAGGCAACTGTCGCAATAATCCAGATCCAGCTTGGTTCCAGCAGCTTTATCCATAATGCCTGCTTCGGCAATCGTTCCATATTATCGATACTTTCATAATCGGGCAATATTTCCTGAATTAATTCCATCGCTTTATTGTAAGGAAGAAACGGGTACAGTGAATTAATTTCCTGCTCATTATCATCAGACTTGGTTTTACCTGTACTGATTAACTTTACCTCCGCCATATTAAATAACCGCTTCAAGGACGATTGCGTAATCTCCACTGCCTGCACTTTACTCTTTTTGATAGAAAAATAGCTTGTGCTTATCATTCCTCGTTTGATAAATATCTGTGAATCATCTGATGAAATTTCAAACTTACCATACCGCAGAAATGTTCGTGTCATACCAATGATAACGCTAATGATAACCGCCGCAAAAATAAGGAAGCCCATGAGCCAAAAATTACTCACAATCGATTGAAACATCCCGTCATAATCAGGATCAAATGGCAATAATGGCAGAATATCATCATAAAAAGCAAACAGAATGGGGATAATCGCCAGAAAACTTAAACTGGTAAAACTGGCTCTTATTACATCCTTCATGGAAGAACGAAAATGCGTAACCTGCTTATTAGCTTGCTCCTTATTTGGCTCTGCCTCCCCTACTGTCTCCTGTTGGTCTTTTTTTGCTTCAACTAATGAAAGAAGATAGGCTGCCTGTTGTTTTGTCACAACCTGAAAGACAATCGCATCATCGTCCCCATCCATTGCCGTTTCAAAAGTAACGGAAGTAACACCAAACAGTCTGTGAAAAAAGTTTGTTTGCCGCTTAACATTCTGTATTTTCGAAAAAGGAATCGTACTGTTAACTGTCGAAAATATTCCTTCCTTTATGTGGAAGGCATGCTCTTTCACCTCGTACTTTCGGGTAAACCAGCCGATTATAATGAAAACAATTCTTACAATAATAAAAAGGATCAACGCTATTCTGCCATATTTTAAAAGCCAAAAATCCGAACTCCCTCTAACAACAAACAAAATAATCACTAAAAACAGAGAATTTTTTATCAATTGAAAGATTTGATAAAGAATGGTAAGTGGATGATACTTTATCATACTTCCACTTCCTTCAGTTTCGCATATTCGGCAATCTCTTCTCTTAACCTTAATGCAACCTCTTCATCTAATGCGGGAATCGCATGGGAAGAACCCATCGTTTCCACTTTTATCGTTCGTAACTGATATTTACGTAATATCGGTCCTTGTTCTGTGGAAACTGATTGAATCTTGCTCATCGGAACTGTTATCCACTTTTCACGCCAAACACCATACTTACATTGAAAAAATTCCTCATCGACCCGGTAACGCCAGCTTTTATACAGGTATTTTGGCTCGATCGACGAATAAATGATACTGACGGCTGACAAGATGGCGATACCAATCAGGATCCAGCCAATCCAGTCTGCCCATCCAAAGTAAGCATCTAAGTAAAACAATATAATCAAGATGATCACACCAACAACATCTCCAATTATCTCTGTCAGCAGCCACGCTTTTGGTGCTTTAGGAGATATTCTCTCTGTAAGTTCTTCTGTGTTCATTTGCAACATCCTTTTTCAGCTTTTTATCCTCGCACCATTCTGACGTACTGGCGTTTTCCCTTATCACGAATGACTACCCCTAGATTCACTAGATCTTTTCGCAGTTCTTCCGCTTCTTTTTTTTCTTCGTCAATTAAAGCTTGCTCTCTTGCTGACAAGAGTGCATTAACATTTTGCGGAAAGTCCGGGTGTGCAGCCACCCATCTTTGATACTGGTCTTCAAAAGGATCATTCTCTTTCCACGGGTAGCGATGCTGGGTAAATGCCTCTATTACACGCGATTTCTTGTAATCAGGCTGCCCTCGAAACAATTCCAAGCCTTCCTCAT
>NZ_ML762440.1:0-30512 GCF_009498735.1 Gracilibacillus oryzae | reverse complement strand
CGCTGAAATTTCATTGTATCGAAAACTATTGACATTCCCTTTTACCTGAATTTTCACCTCATCATCTCTAATCGTAATTTTCACTATTTCATGAAAGACAAACAAGGTGAAAATAATACCGGCAATTATTCCCAGGCAGGTTGAAACAACAGAAACCCAATGACTGTCTAAAGTTGCTGCCCATTCCAACACCTCTTGAAAAGGAATAAAAGGTAACTTTGCGATCCATTCCAGGATGGCTGGTATATGGATAAGCCAGCCAAGCAAAGCACCAACTATTGGAGGAATGATAATGATCAATACTTTTTCAGCGAAAGTTAAATCTAAAACTGTTTCATTATGCACTCTTCTTTCTCCCCTATCTAAATAGCATTGTCCACTTCTTGTACTTTTTTCATTTTCGGTTTTGATTTAAAATTCCAGTATACAATCACTCGAATGATCCATTCCAGTGGCCCTTGTTTAAAGTGTTTCAAATACAAGTTACTAAAGATGACTTGCAGGGTGTAAACGATAATTGCTATGAATACAGCAAGCCAGATACCGACTTTCGCAAACAAGCCTAGCCCATATGCATAGAAAATCAGTGTAAAGATAACCGACATCAAAATATAATTCGTAAGAGAAAGCTTGCCGAATTGTTCGAATGCCGCCATGAACCGGCTTGCTCGGAATTTTTCATATAAATGTGCAAAAAGAAAAACATAGCCAAGTGCCAGAACATTTCCGCCTAACATACTAAAATCATAGAAAGTGATAAAATATGGTGCTATTTTAAATAACAATCCAATTGGTACCAATAATATGGCCAGTCTCTTAAAATACTTCGGCTGCTCTAACCACTTTCGATGCGCTGCATACATACCGATTAAAAACATTGGCAAAATCATCAATGGGGCCATGATGAGTATTATCATCAGTTCCATTTCACCAAGCTCGAACGGTGTATCATTCATCCGGTGGTCTCTAATTTCAGAATAACTACCAGTCTGATATATTGCAGTTGATTCCTGTAAGAAAGTTGTAATTGTTTCTTCACTATACAGAATCCCTGCCTCTTCCTCTGTTCCGCCAATTCCCAAAAGCACAATAATACTCGAAAATATAATAAACCAGACTAATAGAGTTTTTGGTTTTCTTTTGAGGAACATTAATAAAATTATTCCGATCGATCCATAGGTAAGCAGGATATCTCCTTCCCAGATAAAATAAGTGTGAAGAAATCCAAAGATCATTAAGGCAATAAATCGTCTGAAGAAATACCGCTTGATTGGAAGTTGCTTATCCTGTAATTTGTCCGCCATAAGAATTAATGCATATCCAAAAATAAAGGCAAATATAGGCATGAAGGATGATTCAATAAATATTTTCGTGAAATAATATCCTGTAATATCCCATTTTGGTAAATCAAAAAAAGCAATCTCATCTTTGCCAAATATGCCATATTGAAAGATTAATAGATTTGCCAGCAATATCCCTAACAAGCTAAATCCCCGCAATTCATCGATTAATGTAATTCGATTTGTGTTCATCTCATAACTCCTTTTTGTTTTCATCAAATATTTCCAATCCAATATAAACCATAAAAATTCAAAAAGCAATATATTTTTATTGTTTTTCGATAAATATATATTGTATAATAGAATTAACATTATGATATTTGGGGTGTTAACATGAAGTTACGAGCACTTTTTAAATTTGCTTATCTATTGTGTTCCGTTTTATTTTATCCGGCATTACTATTTTCCGTATTCAGCTTAGCATATCACATAGCCTTTTTATGGTTTCCCGACAGCGGTTTTGCAGAATCACTTGCACCATTTGAACCTTTCTACAGTTATTTATGGATATATTTTGAAGAAGTGCCCGAAGTATATTTGGACAGGGACGTTATCTTTCTCTCCTTTATTTCATCCATTTTTTTCATTATGCTGATATTAATTGGTTTACGGGTCCTGCATAAGTTGTTTAAGAATATCTACAAGGAAAGTTTGTTTATTGAACAGAATGTTAAATTGTTGTATATATTAGGTGGAACAGATCTTGTATTAGGCTCCATCTTTATCTATTTCGATGGACTAATATTTGAAAAAGTATTGAGTGCTTTGGCTATTTCAAATGCAACAGTTGAATTTATTAATATTGATTATGTGGATACCATTATTAGCGGGATCATTTTTATTATGATTGGTGCCGCACTTAAAGTGGCAGTCAGAGCAATAGAAGAGAACAAATACACGATTTAAAGTAGGCGATAAAATGATACGAATACGATTAGACGTGATGATGGCGGAGCGAAAAATGTCCTTAAATGAGTTATCGGCGAAAGTCGGCATCACTCCAGCGAATTTATCGATATTAAAAAACGAAAAGGGAAAAGCAGTCCGTTTCAGTACATTAGACGCTTTATGTAAAGTACTGGAATGCCAGCCTGGAGATTTGCTGGAATATATTGAAGTGGATGAGGATTGATTTTATTTTTGGAAGTTGGCAAAATTTATAGGAAGAGTTAGCTGCATTCACTGTGGATTGGAGAGGTAAACCGATCTATCCTATCAAATTTGGTCTGCTGGTTCGGGGATTTGATAAGATGATCGCTTTTAACTATCAAATCGGGGGAGCCTAATCAGCGTTTTGATAGGATAACTGCTTCTACCTATCAAATCGGGGCTGCCTAATCAGCGTTTTGATAGGATAACTGCTTCTACCTATCAAATCGGGGCTGCCTAATCAGCGTTTTGATAGGTAAAAGTAAAATCCTCGGAGAATAAATTCATTTTCCGAGGATTTCTGTTTAAATTGATTATCCATATCTCTCTTCTTCAATCTGCTCCAATGTTTTTCCACGGGTGTCTGGAGTCATCGCAACACCAATCACAAGATGAATGACCAAGAAAATAATCATCACAATGCCGGCAACGGTAAAACTCAGTGTATCCATAATGATTGGCAGAATAAAGGACCAAACCGCAATCCCGCTTCGAACGATAAAATACATTAGCCCTTGCGCAGTGGCACGATACCTTGTGATAAACAGCTCACTCGTCCACAACGCATAAAATGCCTGCGCCCCAATACCAGCGGCAGAACCCCAAAGCACCACAAATAAAATTAATGAAATCCAGTTCATTGGCATAAAGGTCAGAATCAGCCATGCAATAACACCCGTCACCGCACCCAGCCCAAATAAAAACCGCTGATTCACCTTATCTCCTAGCCTCATAAATCCAAAATAAGTTGTCAGCACTGTCAGCATCCACAAAAATGCCTGAAGCAGATTCGCCTGCCCATTGCTTAGCCCCCCAACATTTTCATAAATATATGGCATAAAATATCCCATCGCACCTGATGTCAGATTCCAAAACAGATAGATCCCGATAAGTAAATAGATCGCCTGCCGATTGACTTTTAAGGAAAAAAGATCGCTGACTGAACTTTTCTGTGCTTTTGCTTTATTTATTTCTAACGCTTGTTTTTCTTTATCATCAGACCAGATTTGTGATTCTGGCAAGCCTCGCCTTAAAAACCATGTGATAAATGCGACAATAAACAAATGAAGAAAAATTAAACGTGATCCCAACAATCCGAGCGGCTCCAGTAATACTGCGAGGAAAAAGGTAATCATCGGGCCAATCGACCAAGCTAATTGGGCAGCCCCAACTCTGGCGGCCCTTTGCTTTGAGGGGGCTTCCTCAGCTATATAGGTCCAGGAAACGGGTACTGCAACCCCAACCGCAATCCCTGTTATGACCGTCCCGACGAGAAGCATTGGAAAATTAAATGAAAACATAATGAGAAGAATACCGAACATATACACTAACAAATCATAATGAAAGACAATTTTTCTGCCAAATTTATCTGTAATATATCCGCCGACTAATGCTCCTATTGCTGCACCTAATGCATTGGCACTTAATGCACTCAAAAGTCCAACCCCAACACTATCGATATTTAAGTATGCTTGCCACAAAGTTAAACTGCTTGCAGCTGCAATAATGGCACCTGCTTCAATATAGTTGGCCATTGCAATGGCTATCGTTGCTTTCCAGCCAGTAGTTTTCTTCCTCCCGCTTTCCATTGGTTTTCCTCCTTTTTCATTTGTAAGCGTTTCAGTTTATGAGCACAGGGAAATATACTATAGAATTTATCCAGTTTACATCAAAACAACTTCCCTAAAAATGTAAGAAATAAACTTTTATTGTCATACTAGATAATAACTAAAGGAGGATTTAAAAATGAATACGAATAAAACACTTGATGGAAAAATTGCATTGATCACAGGTGGAAGCTCCGGGATTGGCCGAGCCTCTGCATTAAAACTGGCAGAAGAAGGTGCGAAGGTTTGCTTGATGGATATTAAAGAAGAGGGTGCTGAAAAAGTAAAAGAGGAAATTGAAAAGCTTGGAAGTGAAGCATTTGTTGTAGATGTGGATTTATCAGATCCAGAAAGAGTGCGGCATGGAATAGAAGAAATAAAAAGTAAATGGGGTACACTTGATATTGTGTTTGCAAATGGCGGGATCAATGGCGTTCTTGCGCCAATCGAGGATTTGTCACCGGAAGACTGGGATAAAACCATCAACACCAACTTAAAAGGAACATTCCATACAATAAAATATAGCATCCCGTTAATGAAACAGAATGGCGGCAGTATTATAATCACAAGCTCTGTCAATGGAAACCGTGTTTTTTCTAGTATTGGGATGTCTGCCTATAGCACGTCCAAAGCTGGACAAATGGCATTCGGAAAAATGGCCGCACTGGAGCTTGCGCAATATAAAATCAGAGTGAACATCATATGTCCAGGCGCAATTGAAACAAATATCGGAAAAAACACAGAAAAAACACCGGAATTAGATAAAGTGAAAATACCAGTCGAGTATCCAGAAGGAAATCAACCATTAGAAGAAGGTCCGGGAAAGCCAGAACAAGTCGCAAAACTTATCAGATTTTTAGCATCTGATGAATCCAGTCACATAAGTGGAACAGAATTATTCATAGATGGCACAGAATCATTATTATAAGGAAGTTCAATCAAAACCACCAGTGGGACTGGTGGTTTCCTTTGCTTTGAATTTTTTCGAGAAAAAAGTGGAATTTTATAGGAGATGGTGTGCTGGATACGAATGTCGTGTTAGTCATAAGAAAAAACGGTAAATCTTTTGCTACCCACTTCTGTTTTCCCGTTAATCTCATGATAAACCGGAAATCTTGCACTTCACCACTTCTGTTTTCCTGTTAATCTCATCATAAACCGGAAATCTTACACTTCGCCACTTCTGTTTTCCCGTTAATCTCATCATAAACCGGAAATCTTGCACTTCGCCACTTCTGTTTTCCCGTTAATCTCATCATAAACCGGAAATCTTCCACTTCGCCACTTCTGTTTTCCTGTTAATCTCATGATAAACCGGAAATCTTACACTTCGCCACTTCTGTTTTCCTGTTAATCTCATCATAAACCGGAAATCTTACACTTCGCCACTTCTGTTTTCCTGTTAATCTCATCATAAACCGGAAATCTTGCTCTTCGCCACTTCTGTTTTCCCGTTAATCTCATGATAAACCGGAAATCTTGCACTTCGCCACTTCTGTTTTCCCGTTAATCTCATCATAAACCGGAAATCTTGCACTTCTCCACTTCTGTTTTCCTGTTAATCTCATGATAAACCGGAAATCTTACACTTCTCCACTTCTGTTTTCCTGTTAATCTCATCATAAACCGGAAATCTTACACTTCGCCACTTCTGTTTTCCTGTTAATCTCATGATAAACCGGAAATCTTGCACTTCTCCACTTCTGTTTTCCCGTTAATCTCATCATAAACCGGAAATCTTGCACTTCTCCACTTCTGTTTTCCTGTTAATCTCATCATAAACCGGAAATCTTACACTTCGCCACTTCTGTTTTCCTGTTAATCTCATGATAAACCGGAAATCTTGCACTTCTCCACTTCTGTTTTCCTGTTAATCTCACCATATAAAACAAACCCTCCACTTCTCCCTCTCTTCTCCCCACACTGCAGCATGTCATTTCAAAAGAATATCTGTTTATCATTGACAGGGGGCAATTTCCCTTTTATTCTAGATATAACTTCTTTCGAATAGACTAACCCTAATAAATGTAAGCGCTACCAACTTATGAACTACCTCTGTGATTAACTACCTACTTTTTAAGGAGGTGATCCATTAATCCAATAATCACTTGTACCTACATCAAAGAAACCTCATAAAGTGAGACTTTGATCAGTGGGGGTTTTCATATCCCCCACTGATCATTAGCGAAACTTATCAGGATGCTTAGCGTCTGTTATCCCCCACTTATCATCTTCGTGTTACGCGATACTTGAAGGGGCGGATTACAGACGGTTAGCGCTGTGATAAAAGTAACCAGCTCTCCGGCATGCAGAATGTAAGTAGCAAGTCCCTTTGCATGAATCAACACAGCTATAATCCAATCGCAAGTAAAAAAATGGAGGTTTTCTATTTATGAAAAAAGTTTCTCTTTTACTTATTCTTTTTTTAGTAGCCGGGCAATTTTCTCCTTTATCTGTTTTCAATAAGCTACAGGCTGACTCTGAAAATTCCTTCTTATTTGACTTTGGTTCAGAAACGAGTCCCTTGGCAGATGGCTACACCAAAGTCTCCAATACGATGATTTATACTGAAGAAAATGGCTATGGGCTAAATAAAGCAGTGGACACTCGTGATAGAGGCGGACCTGATGATTTGCGTCGTGATTTTATCATTAGCTCCGATTATTCATTTAAATTGGATATACCAAATGGAGATTATTTTGTAAGAATAATAGCTGGTGATCAAATTGCTTTTAACCGGTCAAGTTTTGTTATTAATGGCGAAGATTATGGAAACATTACTTCTGATGGGGAAGAATTCGCAGAACTGTTAGCAGATGTATCCGTTACTAATGAACAATTAACCATCGACATAGGAGAAAATGGAAGAATTAACGCACTAGAAATTATTCCTTTTGTGCAAATTGATTCATTGAGTGTTGGTTCCATTGACTATTCCACTCCATCCGTAACGTTAAGCTGGCAGGAAAATGGGTCAGCTAGTCATTATAATATCTACCGCAAAACAGAAGATACAGATTTTGAAAAAATTGCAGAAGCAACCGATAGAACCTATACTGATTCGGAAGTAGAGATTGGGACAACGTACATCTATGCAGTAGCACTCATCCATCCTTCAGGAGTGGAATCAGAGAAAAGCAATCAAGTGACTGTTCCAATGATAAATGAACAAGTAAGCCCGCCTGCTGCACCAACAAACGTGGAGGTTAGTCATGCTGAATCAGATCGAGTCACATTAGATTGGGATTCTGTCAATGGCGCAACCACTTACTATATTTACCGTGCCAATGCTAATCCTGCAGAATATCCATCTGTTGCCTTCGATAGGATTGGCGCCACCACTGACACGACCTTTACTGATGATGCTGTACTTACTAATCATTCCTATTATTATCACATTATAGCAGTCAATGGAGGAGGATTATCTGAACCATCAGCAACAGCAGAATCCCCTGTTACCTATACAATCAAACGACAAATGGAGCAATTAGACCGCTCACTGATCGCTGTTCAGTCAAATAACGGTGTCTATCTCGGGTGGAAAGTATTAGGTACAGATCCGAAAGATGTGAAGTTCAATATATTCCGTGATGGAAGAAAAATTAACAAAAAACCAATTGAAGATAGTTCGAATTATTTTGACCCAGATGGAACCACCGATTCTACCTATCAAGTAAAAATAATTAAAGGCAGCGGCGATAAAGTAACAAAAGAAGTGAATGTTTTATCAGAAAACTACTTAAGTGTAGCACTTGATAAACCGGCAGGCGGCACGACTCCTGATGGGGTTGAATACACCTATAGTGCCAATGATGCCAGTGTCGGTGATGTTGATGGCGATGGTGAATATGAAATCATCCTGAAATGGGATCCATCCAATTCCAAGGATAACTCCCAATCAGGCTATACCGGTAATGTTTACCTTGATGCTTATGAATTGGATGGAACAAAATTATGGCAGATTGACCTTGGCAGGAATATCAGAGCAGGCGCTCACTATACACAATTTCTTGTTTACGATTTTGATGGGAACGGAAAATCGGAAGTAGTGATGAAAACTGCTGATGGAACGGTAGATGGAACAGGAAATGTGATCGGGGATGCAGACGCTGATTGGAGAAACAGCAGCGGGTATATTTTACAGGGTCCTGAGTTTCTAACCGTTTTTGAAGGAGAAACAGGAAAAGCATTATCCACCGTTGATTATACACCAGGTCGTGGCAATGTGAATGATTGGGGAGACGACTATGGGAACAGAGCCGATCGTTTTCTGGCTGGAGTTGCCTATTTAGACGGGGAACGTCCAAGTATCATTATGGCACGCGGTTATTATACCAGAGCCGTTCTTGCTGCCTATAATTGGCGAGATGGGGAATTGACACATGAATGGACGTTTGATAGTGATGAAGATGGCAATGAAGCTTATGCCGGCCAAGGGAATCACAGTTTGGCTATTGCCGATGTGGACCGGGACGCGAAAGATGAAATCGTCTACGGAGCTGCAGTCATTGATCATGACGGAACAGGACTTTATTCTACAAGATGGGGTCATGGCGATGCGCAGCATGTAAGTGACTTAGATCCGAATCGTCCGGGAATGGAGATATTCCAAGTACATGAAGATAAATCCATTCCGATTGGATACGGGATTCGTGATGCCGAAACTGGTGAGAAAATTTTTGGAGTAGACTTGAGATCAGACGTTGGGAGGGGATTAGCAGCAGACATTGATCCACGATATGACGGAGCAGAATTCTGGGCAAATACAAGTTGGAATGAGAGCAGCGGTAATGGGCTTCACGCAGTTGATGGGCAATTAATTACAAAAAATAAGCCAAGATCCACTAACCATGCAGTCTGGTGGGATGGTGATCTAGGCCGTGAGCTTCTTGATCACACATTTGATTCAGGCTCTGACCCGCATGGTATCGGAAGAATCGATAAATGGGATTATGAAAGTGAAACATTAATCAATTTATTAACACCAGAGGGTACACGGACCAATAACTGGACAAAAGGAAATCCATCCTTACAAGCAGATATCTTAGGAGACTGGCGAGAAGAAGTGATTTGGCCATCTTCTAACAGTGAAGAACTGAGAATTTACACAACAACAGATATTACCGAAGAAAAAATTCACACATTAATG
The DNA here is from genome assembly GCF_009498735.1 of Gracilibacillus oryzae. Classification (GTDB taxonomy): domain Bacteria; phylum Bacillota; class Bacilli; order Bacillales; family Amphibacillaceae; genus Gracilibacillus; species Gracilibacillus oryzae. The sequence continues at coordinate 21,267 of NZ_ML762440.1, read as the reverse complement.
CATGATCCAGTTTACCGCTTATCAGTTGCTTGGCAGAATGTCGGCTATAACCAGCCGCCGCACACTGGTTTCTTCTTAGGATACAATATGAGCGAACCGCCTAGACCAGCTATTGTGACAGGCGATAAACTATTTGGACCAGATAAGCACAAATAAAAAAATCATCCCCATCAATTTGGTGGGGATGCTCCTTTTACACAATCAATCCATATGAAAAACTTCCTGCAATGGGATGCTGACAGGACTTCTGTCTGGATTTGTCTCCATCAGCGGCTGCATGTATGCCCACCATTTTTGATTCACTTCTGTCATGGACATCCTGTTCCATGTCTCTTCATCTTCAATCTCTACATAGCCAAACAAAGTGCTCGTCTTTTTATCTAAGAAAATCGAATAATTACTGGCACCATGACGTTTCAGTTCTCCCACCATCTCCGGCCAGATTTCATTATGCTTCTGTTCATACTCTTCATGCTTATCTGGGTAGACTTTCATTAGAAAAGCTTTACGAATCATTCAGATCATTCCTCCCCTATAATAACGCTTACACACTATATGGATAAGGATAATTTCTAATCAAGCTTTAGTCAAATAAAAAAAACTTATATTATGAAGGATGACCTACGCTAAATATACACTTAAACTTCCAATAAGATATTTCACTGCTTTTTCATAAGGTCTTGCAGCACTGAATAAACCTTCATAAAAAATCCTATCCAATATAATCAGATAGGATTTTTTACCATTATTATCCCTTTACAGACCCCATCATTCCTGCAACAAAATGACGTTGCATCAGGAAAAACACAAGAGCTGTAGGTAGTGTAGCGATTACGATTGCTGTCATAATCACCCCATAATCAGGTGTGTATCCAGCTCCTAAATTAGAAATAAGGAGTGGAATCGTCTGGTTTTCTGGTGACTGTAAGACAACCAATGGCCATAAATAGTTATTCCAGCTGTTCATGAAGGCAATGATCGCCGCTGCTGCATATGTTGTCTTCATTGTTGGCAGATAAATGCGGAAGAAAATGCCCAGCTCACTTAAACCATCTATTCTCCCGGCTTCCACTAAGTCTTTAGCAAACATTTTTGTATTCTGCCTGAAGAAAAAGATAAAAAATGCTGTGATAATGGTCGGTAAAATGGCTGCAGCCAATGTATCGATACCAATCGCAGGTGCTACAGACGACACTTGCCCGAAGAAGCGGTATAAAGGAATCATGATCGCTGCAAAAGGAATCATCATCGATAATAATAAGATATTAAAAATCATATCTTTTCCTTTTGTTCGATAAATTTCGAATCCATAGCCTGCTAATGAACCAATTAATAGTGTCAATATCGTTGTAATGATCGCGATAATGAAAGAATTCATTAACGCTGTTCCAATCTCAACGGTAGCAAACAAGTTTCGTAAGTTCTCCAGAAAATGAGATCCAGGTATTAATCGTCCACCCGTCACATCAACGGATTTGTTTGTCATACTTATCAGCATCCATAAAAATGGAAAAATCGAAACAATTGCTGCAATACTCAAAAACAAATAGATCAAAAATCTTTTTATCTTTTTCAATCTCGATCACCTGCCACTCTAAATTGAAGGAATGATAGAATTACCACTAAGACTACAATCACATAAGATACAGTCGCTGCATAACCAAAGTCTGGCGTATATTCAAATGACAGATTATAAATATACATAGAAATCGACATTGTCGCATTTCCCGGACCGCCGTTTGTAATATTCATTACTTCATCAAATAATTGAAGTGTACCGATGGTTGATACAATAGATGTGAATAGAATAATAGGCTTTAACAGCGGAATGGTAATAAAGAAAAACTGTTGAATACTTGAAGCACCGTCAATTCTGGCAGCTTCATACATCGATTTATCTACATTCTGCAGTGCCGATAAGTAGAAGATCATATTATAGCCAGTCCATCTCCATGTGATCGCAATGATGATCGTTATCTTTGCTAAAACAGGATCAGAAAGCCAATTAAGTGGTGTTGAAATCAGATTCATACCTAATAAAAACTCATTAACCAACCCATCATTTCCGAACAGGTACTTAAAAATGACTGCATATGCTACAAGTGAAGTAACGGCAGGCAAGAATATTGCTGTTCTAAAGAACCCGCGAAATTTTAACTTAGGATCATTTAATAAAACGGAAAAGAACAGGGCTAACAGAATCATTACAGGAACTTGCACTAACAGGTAAATAAACGTATTGGTTAAGGATGTGATGAATGTTGGGTCACTGAATAGTCTCACATAATTATCAAAACCAACGAATTCAAGATTTGCCCCCATCCCTGATCGTAATGATAGCAGAAAAGCTTGAACCATTGGGTAAAAGTAAAATAAACCAATACCAAGTACAGATAGAAGAATAAAGATCCAACCAATATAATTTTTCTTCAATCGGGTCATAAATGTCCTCTGTTGATTAGAGTTACCAGCACTTCGAGCAGTTTGACTCATCGTTATCCTCCTTACATTAGAGTGCGACTTTGATCAGTGGGAACTTTTTGCCCTCACTTGATCATTACTGGATGATTAGCTTCAGAAATACTCTGTATGAACTTATGCTTGCAGGCTTTCATCAACAAGAAAGCCTGCAAGAAAGCTAAGGGATTTATTTAAATTGTGCCTCTGCTTGTGCTTGGGCATCTGCGAGCATATCTTCTAGGCTCTTGCCATTTAAATACTGCTGCAATTCTGCACTTATGATGTCTTCAATACCATAAGTATTCATACCATAATCAACTTGAGGAATCTCTTCCATCCATTGTGAAATATCATAGATTACTTTTTGACCGCCGAAAAACTCATTTTCAAATTGGTAAGCGTCCCCTTCAGATGCCGGAATATACGTACCAATTGCCCCAACATCTGTTAATAAACTTTGATAGAAGTCAACATTCGATCCAAACGTGTTCCCAAGAAATTCAGCAGCAGCTTCTTTTCCATCGATGTTTAATACATACCATGAACTCCCGCCATGGTTTGATGCATTGACTGCGCCTTCCATATCCAGACGAGGGATTGGCGCAACTGCCCACAGACCTGATTGTGATTCTTCTGCTTCAATACTCGGCGCAATCCAGTTACCAGCAGGAACGGACGCTACATCGCCACTATTAAATGCAGCTAAATATTGACTCCAATCAGAGACTAGTTTTACTAAATCGTTGTCCATTAACTCCTTATAATGCTCAAGCGCTCTCTTCAAAGGTTCATTATCTGCTAAGTTGATTGTTCCATCTTCTGTTGTATACCAAGTTCCTGTTGTTTGCATCATTATCCGCAATATACCTAAATCATTCGGATCAAGCGCCAGCATGGCATGCCCGGTTTGTTCTTTTACATCTTTCGCAATCTCAACAAATTCAGCCCATGTCAGGTCAACCAGATCATCATGTGTATAACCTGCTTCTTCTAGATAATCAGTCCGATAGAAGAAACCAGTTGCACCTGTATCAAAAGGAAGTCCATACTGTTCTCCCTCTAAACTTGTTGGTGCTAATTTGTAATCTGCGAAATCTTCTGGATTAAAATAATCACCAATTGGATAAAATGCATCAGGATAAGATTGTAAGAAACTTTGCGCTCTCTGGTCTTCAATTAACACTAAGTTAGGCATCCCTTTCATTGTTCCAGAACTTAGTCCAGTATTTAATTTTTGGACAATATCATCTTGTGCATTTTCGATTACTTCCAGTTCTATTTCGGTGTCGCCATTATAATTTTCTGACGCTAAATTCAGTGCAGCGATATTAAAATTAGGGTCCCACGCCCATGCTACGATTTTGGTAGCCCCATCTGCAGTCGTTTCACTTGCATCGCCTGATGAACTTTCCTCAGAATTTCCGCCACCGCATGCTGCTAATAAAAAAGTAGTAAGTAGTACGACTATAAACAACCATATTTTTTTCCCCATTATAAAGCCCCTCCTAAATAATCTTAATATAGCATTGAATGCGCTTTCAATACTGTAACAGAAGTGTAACACGAAAAAAACAAAGACCGTTAGAACGATCTTTGGCATTTATTTTCACTTTCTTTGGTTTCGTGTATTTTCTTTAATATTACTTTAGGATTATCTTTAGGTTTTGGATTAATTTTGGATAATTGGCAGAGTTACTTTTACCTTGGTTCCTTTGTCTGGTGCACTCGTGATAACAACTCCGTATTTTTTGCCATAAAGCAGCTGGATTCTTTCATGAACGTTTTTCACGCCAATTCCGCTAAATAACTGCCGCTTATTCTTGGCTGCATACTTATCTTGAATCATCCCATCACCATTATCAATAATCTCACATACTAACTGTTGGTCCTTTTCTGCAATAAGTATTTGAATATACCCTGTTTTCTTTTCTGTAAAAGCATGAAAAAATGCGTTCTCAATAAATGGCTGCAACACTAATTTAGGCAAACGATAGGATAAACAATCGGGAAAAATCAAATAATTCACTTTAATCCTGTCTCCATACCTAGCCTGATTAATGAGTACATAGTTCTTTAAATTCTTGACTTCTTGTTCAACCGAAACTGTTTCATCAATATCTCCTAACGCACTTTGTAATAAGGAAATAAATGCATCAATAGTATGAAAAGCATTTTCTTTCTGCTCTTGCTTAACCATAAATTTAATGGATGCAAGCGTATTATAGATAAAATGGGGATTAATTTGATGCTGCACTGCTTCTAATTCAGCTTTGCGCTGTTTTTCCTGCGTACTTAATAAAATTTCCATGTAGTCATGCATTTCATTTAACATGTAATTAAACGCTTCGGCAATTTTTTTCGATTCATATCCCCCGGTCTCTTCCAATGGTTTACTGAATTTGTACCTGGCCATATCTGATATCTGGCTTACCAGATTACTGATAGATACAGTCATTTTTCTTAAGATTAAGAAAATAATGAAGACAGCTGCCAGGACAATAATAATACTGATGGTAATAATTTCCTTGGGATCAATAACATTTTTTCGTAAAAATTCACGGTCAACTAAGTTAACTAAATACATATCTAATCCTGGCAAATATTCTGCCATTAATACTTGATTCCGTCCAAACACCTCAATATTATGATATTCATCAGAAGATTTGTCCAGATTTTCAACATGTTCCATAAGTTCTGGTGAATCTACTCCAATCATATTCTGCCTATCACTGGAAATAATTTTCCCAGAGCTATTTAGTAAGAAGATATTATTCCCTTCACCAGTGTAACCTTCGTAAAAATCTTTTAAATCATTTTCCCGGATAGATATGTACAGATAACCGTATATTTCATCTGATGCACGGTCAACCAATGCTTTGGATGCAATAACCATGGGAACCCGATTCGTTAATGAGGATGCATCGAATTGATAAATTATCTCGTCAGGATTTCTTCTCATTTTTTCCGTAACTGGGTGATTAGCAAGCTCATTCGGCTCGACAGGCCAGCTGACATAGTTCATATTAAATACATCATGATCAGGACTCATAATAATCATATTAGCTTCATTTGGATCCACTTCTGAATATATTCGTTCCATGTGGCGCTTCATTTGATAAAAATATTGAGATTTTTGAATGGCTGTATCTTTATCTCCTTGTAACAAACCTTTAATAACACCATTCTCATCCACTTTGACATACGTAGAAACAACCGAAAAGCTAAACTCATCAAACTGTTCTGTAATTTGGCTGATCACCTTCGTATTGGTAATACTGTATCGTTCCATGAACAAATCACTCGACATTCTTATTGTACTAAATGTAATAGAAATGGAGATCATGACAACACTGATTAGCATAACAATAAATATCTTAAAGAATAGATTATTTGCTTTAATAATATTAATTAGCTTTTTCATAAATTTCCCCTCAGCTTATTTATGTTCTTTTCGATAGTTGCTAGGAGATTTACCCGTATTCTTCTTAAACACCCGGCAGAAATAACTTTGATCTGAAAAACCGACTAATTCACTGATGGTGGCGATTGACATTCTGGTCGTTGCAAGCATCTCCTTTGCCTTACTGATCCTTAGATTGTTTAAGTACTCACTAAAACCTTCTCTGTAATGTGAGCTAAAGTAACTCGAAATATAGGAAGGGTTGAAGTGAAAATGATCTGCCAGCCTTGAGAGGGTAAGATGCTCCATGTAATGTTCTTCCATATAAGAAAGCAATTTCTCTATCTTCGGAGAATTGTCTATATTCTCGAAAACAAGTGTCTCCACTTTGGCTAAAAAATCATAAAAAGAGGACAATGCCTCTCTAACATCGAATGCTTCATTAATCTCATTAAAATACTGATACTTTTGTGATTCTAAAATGTCTGTTTCATATTTCATATTATCCAGTAACACCGAGATGTTAAAGATAATGTTCTCTAACCATGATTTAAATTCAAACACATCCATATCATATTGTTTTGTAAGCAAGGAAACATGGTTATTCAAGTAGTTGATCGCACCCTCAAATTGTCTTCTTTTAAATAGTAAGATAAACTCATTCAAGTCAAATTGTGTTTTATTGCTTTTTACTTCTGGTATCTCCTCATATGTGAGCATAGGCAGATCAGGTAAATAGAAAAGATATTGTTTCAATTCTTGATGGTCTTCCTCATATACTTTTTTCATTTCAGCAATCGAATGAAAAGTTGAGCTCATGACAACTTTTATTCCGGGTTCAATTTCTGCTAAGAGATCATGCAATTGCTGTTTGAAAACAGCTAATTGATTTACTTGATAATTACCAATACACACCAGCTGGTTATCACTGTTAAAAATGGTATAACAAATGAACTTCTTATTTTTATCTGTTACCTTGGTTAATAATGACTGGATTACCGGAAGATTATCTAATGGTTTATTCCAGAAAAATTCGATTAATTTGTACTGGCCATAAGGAAAGTATCCCTCTATATTGTCTGTGGACTGATAACCTTGCAGCAATCTGTATAATTTTTCTTCTATGGTAATAGTGGCTTTCTTTAAAGACATGGGATCCATTTTCCTAAAAGTAATATTGTTAAGAGTTGTTAATAGTTCCCTGGCGTTTAATTTTGGTTTTAAAATATAATCGGCAACACCATTTTGAAATGTTGATTTTACATAATGAAAATCTTCAAAACTGCTCAACACAATAATTTCAATTTCCGGGTATCGTTCTTTCACCGATTTAACTAATTCAATTCCGTCCACCTCTGGCATCACGATATCTGTAATAATAATATGTGGTCTGCTCTTCTCTATTATCTGCATGGCTTCTTTCCCATTCGATGCCTCACCTATAATCTGATACCCTTCCTCTTCCCAATTAATAAAATTGATAATCCCCTGTCTAATTAATAATTCATCATCCACAATGAGAACCTTATATAATTTATCTGTCATATCTAGATCCTCCTATCAATTGGTAAGTAGCTCATTTTCATTTTAAGCGTTTTCTTATAGGTGGTAAATAGATTTATTCGAGAGGAATGTTCTGAGGCTGGATTAGCTGTAGCAATCCAAATGGGTATTACATGCTTTTAGAGCTGTGATAAAAGAGCTTTCGCGCATTAGAAGGTCATTAAAAACTTATGATATGTATATTTTCCTCTATTTTAGACAATTTAAATAAGAAGATAGATGTTTTAAGGAGGCCACCATGAAAAAAGGGAATAATATATCAAGCCTGCAGGATCAAAATCAATTAGCACAAGCACAGCAATCCATTCTGCACCTGCAACGTGCAATTAACCAGGCAAAAAGCCATCCAAATGAAGAAATCATTGGGCAAATCCAACAAACATTAGAGCGTGCAGAAAGATCTGTTGCTCAGGCAGCTAATGTGACAGATAATCAGAATGCTATGGATTTAGTTCAGAGTGAATTAGAACAACAGAAACAGGCTTATCAGGAATTGACGGACCATAACTTATAAGCAAAAAACGCCAAGGACCGATACAATGTCACCTGGCGTTTTTCTTATCCTTACTATATTGCTGGAATCTCACATTATCAAGGCAGCACTGGGTTCAACTGATCAAAAAAGCGAACCAGACGCTGATATTCATCGTTGGTAATCGGCAACACACCACCATGCCGCTTCCGAAGATGGCCAAAGTTGTACGCCTCTTCCGCTAATGCGGTAAAATCTCCGCCAGATAATTGCTTTGATTGCAAAATCATATACCCTTTTCCTTCCGCAAACCGGTCTACAATTAAACACCAAGTCTTACCATCTGGCAACAAATAGATTTCCGGTCCCTCTACCCCTGGCAACTCTTCCAAAACGAGGGATTGTATCTCCTCATACTTACCCGTCAGGCTTTTGGATCGCTCCATCAAGATTCGGCTTGTTGTCTCATCTTTCGTAAACCGGTAGTAATACCCATCTTCATAGACTACCGTACTATCAATCACATCTCTATCTTTCTCCATATAAACAAACGGCTCTTCAAATACTTTAAAGTCATCCGTGTAGGAGGCATACATCCGGTGTTTTCCATCCACTTTGGAAGCCCAAAAAACTAAAAAGGCCTCTTTCTCCTCATCATAAATAGCTTCAGGAGCCCAGACATTTCCTGCTTGAGGTACACCAACAGTTACAGCTCTTGGACCTTCCCAGTTAACAAGATCGATTGATTCCCAGATAATGATCTCACGACTCCCTTTTTCTTGAGCATGCTTCCAGCCAAGTCCTTTCTCAATCCGTAAATCTGTTGCAATAATATAAAACTTCCCCCGCTTTGTATCACGGATTAGAAACGGATCCCGGACACCCTCCTCACCTATATCAGACTTTAAAACAGGCAGACCTTTGTTCAAGTCATGGAAATGCAATCCATCCTGACTCACACTGAAATAAACCTGCTCACCATTCTGCTCTTCTCCAATAAAATGTACTAATAAATATGACATCGTTTTCATCCCTTTCTGTATATTCCTGTAAGAGTCTTTATTTCGTGACTAAAGTGATACTCAACTTAGGTACCTTTATGATTAAACATCCTACCTCACTAGTGACCGAATTGCATACTTTTGTCTAGTTTTCTGGTTTTTCGCTGGTAATAAGGTCTCTAGATAATTCCCACACGACAAAAAGGGAGCAGTAATTTTTAGTCAGACAATACACGAGATAATCTTACATCTTTGATAGTGATGGTTTGCCCATCTTCTTCACATTCTGCCTTAATGGAGAACCGGGCTGACGAGATGCCATCATGGACTACACGAAATGGTAATGTAAAACGCCCATCTTGATCAACTTTTATAGTAAACAGCTCATCAACGTTTTTAGCGGAAACTTCAAGTTGGACATTAGTACTTTCCGTTATCCCTTCCGTGGTAGCAGCAAATTCATAATCCCCTTTTAGTAAATCAGTAGTTCTTTGCGAAATTTCAAAGACTTGTGTGCTGTCTAGTTTAACGGTTAAGCCATCTCCAGTTTCAACTATTGCTTTTTCACTTGCAGTCGAGAGCGACCATTCGTCCGTTCCTGATTCAAAGTTCGGATTTAAAACTCGGTTGGTTCCTTCGGCAGCTGCATTCTTGAAATACTCATAAACTACCTTAGGACGTAATTCAGACCAATCCACCATCCCCATTGCCGAGAGTCTGTTAGAATCTGCTTCTGTATACGGCTCTTTACTGCGATAATCTTTAAAATTCCAGAAAGTATATCCTGCAGTATATGGTTTACTCACCGTTACATCCCAATGAGCAGCAAAGTTAGCGGCTTGCCAATCCTCTGTTCCACCTATCGTACTATCTCCACGGTTTCCGTAACTTGACCAGGTTCCGTTTTCCGTGATGATAATCGGCTTGTCTGGATACGTTTCATGCAGGATCTCCAGCCTTTCTTCAAAATCGCCTGCTCCAAAGTCCTCTGCATTACCTCCATGAAAGCCATAGTATTGGTTAATGGTGAGCAGATCCGGCTCTGCCCGTGTAATATCTTCCGGATGATGCTGTGTATTCGAGGCATAGGTGACCGGACGTTCTTTCAGATCAATCTTTCGTACCGCATCACGAAGCATATTATAAAAATCCACATGTTCTTGATTATTGGAGGTATTTTCATTACCTACCCCCCACATAATAATCGAAGGATGATTTACTTGATTCCATGCCATAGCAATTGCCAATTCTTCTGATGCCGTTCCTTCAGATAATTGATGTTGGATAGATTCGACATTCATCCAGTAGTTTTCAACCTCATCCATGACATACAGTCCGACTTCGTCCGCATATTGATAGGCATAAGGATGACGATTATAATGGGCATGTCGAATAAAATTCGCATTTGCAGCCTTCATTAGATCTAATTCCTGTTGATATTCCTCGACAGTCAGCGATCGACCAGATAGTGCTGATTCCTCATGCCAATTCGTTCCTTTCAAAAACACTGACTCCTGATTGATAAGCAGCTCGTTATCATTCACCTCTACATCAACAGCTCCATACTGGGCAGTAAGGATATCTTTTTCAGGAATTTCTGCAGTTGCTGTGTATAGATTGGGCGAATCTGGTGTCCACGCTTTAATAGAAGGTACATCAAATTCGAATGGGACAACTTTGACCTCGTTTGCCTCCAATTGTACTTCTTTCGTTTTAGGATCGATTCCATTTACGCCTGGATCTAGTACAACCTTCATTTGATCTGGTTTTTCTGTTAGGTTAAGTACTACAGCCTGGGCCTCTATTTTTTGATCAAGTTGGGATGCTTGCACATTTACTTTTACTACAGTTTGTGGATTGGTTGCTTCTAAGTAAATATCCCTTGTTATCCCACTGTAGTCCCACCAATCATAAGAACCCGGTGGCACACCATCCCGGTCAAGATATACATGCGGATTACGATCTACGCGGATAGCAATGACATTTTCTTTTCCTGTTTCTAGATAGGGAGTTACGTTGATTGCAGATGGTGTCGCACCAAACTTTGATGTTCCTACACTTTGACCATTTATAAATATTTCTGCTTTTGGCCCCATACCAAGTGATATCAATTTAATAAATCGATCTTTCCAATCTTTATCCACCTTAATGACTTTTCGAAACCAGAAAGAGCCAAATTTCTGTTGATACTTTCCATTTTCATAAGCAAAGTCTAAGCTTGCAGGAACCCTTTCAGATGACCAGGAAGAATCATCAAAGTCAACTTCAGAAGGTTTTACACTGTCACTATAGCTTTTCTCTTCATCATAAAAAAAGTGCCAATCTCCATTAAGAGATAAATAAGAACGTTGTGCTTGATTTAATTGCCATGTTGTGAACGCCGGAATGGGAAAACCATTTTGATACGCGACCGAAAAACCATCATGATCAACCAAATGAACACGACCATCTACTACCAATTTCACTTTATCAGACACATTACTTCGTTTAATTTGACTCATTGCATATACTCCCATCGAAATCCCACCAATTAATAGAATAGTTATCATTCCAACCAGAACATATTTTTTACTCAACTAGACCCCACCTTCAATTTGATACAACTCCCTCTCTTAATGGAGCTGCTCAGTTCAATACATATTTTGTATATTTAATACTTGGCATGAGTCTCGTACAATTAATTTTGTTGGGATAATCCACTCTTTTCCAGGATTCTCTCCGTTGATTATCTCAACTAACACCTTCACTGCTTTTTCACCTAAGAGATCATAATTTTGGGTAACAGACGTGATGCCAGGAGGGAAATATTGTGCTAAATAGCTATCATCAAATCCTACTACGGAAACATCTTCAGGTACACGAATACCAAATTTATTAAGAATTCTAATTACACCTATGGCAACAAAATCATTTACACATATAATTGCCGTAGGACGTTCTTCTAATGAGAGTAAACTTTTAGCCAATTCTTCCCCTGATTCAATATCAAAGCCACCATCCATTATCCAATCCATATTTATATCCAGCTGATGTTTATCCAATGCGTTATAGAAAGCCTCAAGCTTTATTTGTGTTGAACTAATTCGCTTAATCCCGCCAATAAACGCTATCTTCTTATGATTAAAATTGTAAAGTAAATCTATCGCTTTATGAATACCATCACTTTCATCTGTTCTGACTACATGTGCATCCACATTATCCATTGAACCATTAACAAAAACTACAGGAACTTGTTCCTTAATTTTATTCATTTCTTCCACATAAGATTTATTTGATTTGACTTCGTTAATCCGTCCACCTAAAAATAGAATACCGTCCACCCTTTTATCGATTAAGGTTTGTAAATAAGTAGACTCATTTTCAGAATTATTCATACTATTGCATAAGAAAGTGGTATAACCTAAAGCTAAGGCTGTTGCTTCCATTTTTTGTACTAAAGTAGAGAAAAATGGGTGATTAATATCAGGAAGTATGATTCCTATTGTCTTGGACTTTTTGTATAATAGGCTTCTCGCTAAACTGTTAGGCCTGAAATTATATTTCTCAATCACAGCCAACACTCTTCTCTTAGTTTCTGGCTTGACACTTTCATTCCCTGTCAATACTCTGGACACAGTAGCTGGTGAGACTTTAGCTTCATTAGCAATGTCATAGATTGTTGTATTTTTTTTCATATCTTCATCCTATCTCCCTAATGTTAATAAACAAGATTACATATATCATATAATCATGATAGCAACAGTCAAAGTTTTAATGCTAGTCACCAAAACGGCTTGACGTTTTCTAAGGTCTGCTTGCTTAGTGTATATTTTGTTAACATATACTGTTTGGCAGTTCTTTTTATATCCATCTTTACTTTTCTCATATCTTAAGTATAAACTCAATAGAAAAAGCTAAAAGTTAGTACCATATAGCGACGCGGTTAGATTACGCTTCAGGACAATATATTTCTGTGTGTAAACACGATTGACCTGATAAGAAAAATCTCCGAGAGTTTCTTTTGTCATGAAAAACCACAAGTGTGCATATACACTTGCAGCAATAACAATGATTCGACGATTTGTCAAAAGTCATTTTTAAAAAAACACCTGAGATAGACCATTCCTAAGCAGGTTAACTATATATTATTCCAGATAAATAAGGGCAGGGCAACCAACTATTGTTTACATTGGTTGCCTCACCTTTGTCACACTATGCTATATAAGGTTAATAATTCAATTCTTCTAACGCCGCCTCATAATACTCATTAGCTTTTTCGGTTAAATCTATGGCAATATCATGAGCATTTACCTCTCCATTAGTAATGGCAAGTTCGACATCTCCATATTCTCCGCCAAAATATACTTCACTCAAGAATGTTTCAAATCCAGGCAGCGCTCGACCACCTAAGGAGACAGGGTGTTTTGCCCTTTCTAAGAAATCATCGTAATAATGTGAATCAGGCAATAAGGTACGTAATTCATCCCAAATTTCCTGGTCTTTGATTAACGGCAATCCATCAGGGTGCTGAAATACTAGATTTCCATTATCATCTTTCATCGTTTTAAATGCCTCTAATTTAGCTTTCCATCCATCTTTACTCCAGCCAAAGAACTTCATCAATTCATAAGCCTCACGTGGATTTTCGGTTGCAGGAGAAATGGTGCCAAAATCAATATAGGCAGGTTTATTCTCTGTCTCGGCATTGTCCCCTTTTGGTACGACATATGGAACCCATTTCAATCCCTTATCTACAAACTCAGGTGCTGAAAATGTTCCTACTGTCCACCAGGCATCTATCTGGATTGCCACTTTCCCTGTACTTGCTGGCCATACTGTCCGATCACCAAAGGCAGCCTCTGCTTCATCTGTATCATAGAGCGGCGCATGTACACCACTGCGAATAAACTCCGCACGCAAATTAGCTGCTTCTGCCCAATCCGTTGTTAAATCATACTTTTCTCCATCCCACCCGAATTCCCCTACTGCGTCTTGATTGACAATGGGAGCTATAGTCAATAATTTTCCACCAGTATTATAACCATATATGCCTTGTTCTGGAACAGTCATCTCTTGGATTAAATCAACCATTTCACTGTATGTCCAATCTGGAGATGGCATATCCGTATTCATCTTCTCAAATAAATTCTCATCTAAGAATACCGCATAAGGGAAATAGTCGGTAGCTGCAGCCATTTTACGTTCACCATCAAAATATCCCGGCTCTATCATCGTATCTAATAAGTCCTCTGTCTCGGGATCTGCCTCAAAATATTCGGTAAAATCGCCTAACCAGCCATTCCGAATGGCAATATCTACATTGCCATTATACCAGAAGACATCTGGCAACTCGCCGTTGCTTGCCAAGTTGGTCAGGTTATCATTCCAGCCATCTTTGTCTAACGGGACAATCTCAACTGTAATATTTGGATATTTTTCCATGAATTTTTCCGCTAAGAACACATTTAAGTCATGATTTTTCCATGAGGCATACGTCAAGGTAATTTCTTCATCCGTCATTGCCGGCAATGTGCCACTTTCTGCACCATCATTCACACTGTTGTCATTCGCTTCTGTGTTATCACCCTCTGTGTTACTCCCTGTTTCATCTGACGAACAGCCCACCCCAATAACCAGTACCAAAAGTAACACGGCTAATAACTTACCAAATACTTTTCTTGTCATTTCTTTCCCCCATTTCTTTTATCAAAAGTTTATTATATTACGGTGATTATTCACCGGTAATACCAGTTCTATCAACACTTTCCACAAAATATCGCTGTAAGAAGAAATAGATAATTAACAATGGCAGCACACTGATAAAGGTACCAGCCATTTTTATTCCTTCATTCTTTTTGTTTGGACTGTTTTCAGCTACTGGATAAAACGCTTCATAGTTTTGTTCGAATTGCTGCAACTGTAACAAAATCGTTGTAAAATCTGTTGACTTGCTTGTTAGGTATAATGATGTTAGATACGTTTCATTCCAGTACCATACAAAAGAAAACAGGAATGATACGATGAATGCAGGTACAGCCATCGGAATGGCAATCCGGAAGAAGCTGACCAGTTGTCCTGCTCCATCTACTTCGGCTGCCTCATACAATGACTTTGGTGTCTGTTTAAAAAATTGATAAAAAATCAAGATAAAGATCGTGCTGTTAATTCCCTGACCTAATGCTGCCGGTATCCAGAATGCATTTAATGATCCTGTTAAACCTAATTCACTAAACAAACGGTATGTCGGCATCATTAAAATCTGCGGCGGAATGATGAAACTAAACAGCATCAAACCAAACAGGACTTTCTTTAATGGAAAATTAAATCTCGCAAACCCGTAACCTACTAATGAGGCAACAGCTACTTGGAAAATCGTCGGAACCAGAGCAATGGTAAAACTGCCAAGCAAAGATTCGCGTACGTTCATAACAGAGAATGCCTGTTGATAATTTTCTGTATAGAATACGGATGGAATCCATCTTACGGAAGAATCGAGTAAATCTGCTAATGACTTCATACTTGTAATGAACATATACAGCATTTGATACAGATAGACAAAGCCAATACACAATAACAATGTGTAAATAACCAATTTTAGCAAAAAGCCTTTCCTGTCGTTAAAGCCAAACAGAAATCGGGCTGTTTTCGCTTTCATTAAACGCCATTTTTCCCCTGGTGTAATGGATTGATTTCTCAGGACACTTATAACACCTTTTCCTTCTTTCATCGCCATTTCTATCCCTCCTTTATCTAAAAGGCACGTTTTGTTTTTCTCTCACGAAAGGCTAAGAATATAATGATCAGCATAATTCCTATGATAATTGCATACATCCATGCCATAGCTGAGGCAAAACCATAACCTCTTGTCGCATTAAACATATTGGCATAAATCAAGTCAATAATTGGATTCTGCCCGCTGTTCGCAAGAGATACCAATGTATACACCATGTTAATAAGTACAATCGGTTTAATTGTCGGCAACGTAATTTTCCAGAAACATTCCCAGCTTGATCCCCCATCTATTTTTGCCGCTTCGTATAATGATGGATCAATTTTCTGCAAGACAGCTAAAAAGATAAGAATTTGCACACCAGAGTACCAAAGAATAATAATTATCTGGCTGAACAACCCTGCAATTACATCTGTAATAAACATAGGAAACACTTGAGACAAGAGGCTGATAATAACGTCCTGATTCACCATTGGAATGGCCGTGGCGCCTTGATCAACCAATTGATTAATCACAGGGCCACTCGCAACAATAACCGGTAAGAAGAAAATTGTCCGGAATGTTCCTTTTAACTTCACATTTTGATTAAGCAACATGGCAATAATTAGGGCGAACACAACAATTACAGGCACCCGTAACAGGGTAGTCATTGAAAAGCTAAGTAACTCTTGAAGAAAAAACATATCCTTTAACCATACATCAAGGTAATTGTTCATTCCTACATAGCGAAACTGTAAACCAACAGGAGTTATTCTCATGCTGTTTAAACTGTAATAAAACGATTGAATCATCGGCCACAGTACAAAGACTAGAAATCCTATTAGCCATGGAAAGATAAATAGATATCCATAAATTGTCTGTCGTTTTAATTTAATTGTCCTTGCACCACCTTGTAAGACATTGCTTCTAATGGTGTGTCATCCATCGTCTGTGCTGCATCACTGTAGTTCACATAGACGATTACGCCATTATCATACGTAATTTTCACCATTTCTCCCTCACGCTCATGAGCGGTAATCATTGCCTCACCAATCTCTTCATGTAATGCTGCTAACTCTTTATAATAAGAAGGAATCATTTCCTCATAGCGCTCATACTGCGAGCTGTATATATCAGAGGAATTGGTATTCTTTAATGCAGATGGATTTTCATTCGTAATGTAGAAGGAAGGATTTATCCCTTGCTCTACCAGCTGCAGGAAAAATTCATCCTGATTCGCCTGGAAATTTGTATACTCTGCGTACATTGGCACTAATCCTTTTAAAGTCAGTGAAATAAAAGGTATATCTTCATCTGTAAAAACATAATTGGAAGAGTTTGTTGGTAAATCGATAATCGCATTTGTCTTATTCCACAAGTAAGAGAATGGCTGCTCAAGTAATAAGTCAAATTGATTATGATAATCAGAAATAATCTTTTCATACTGTTCTTTTGTCGCTATCCGATCGAATTCATTGCTCCCTTCACTATAAGAAAATAATTGGTTTGAAATACCGCTGACAGCGATCTGATCAATCGCTTCTGACTGGTATGCTTCAGCCATTCTTTCTAATAAATCAACTGAAGATGCCGGGTTTAAGTAATTAAATGATTGATAGACATTTCCATATACATCTTCAGAATAGGTGCGTTTATTGAATTTCTTCATTAAGTCATATCTTGTATTCTTCCATTCCTCTGTATTGATTCTTAAGGCATCTTGATACAGGTAGAGATCGATATCCTTATCACTTGCATTATCGATTAACTCTTTTAACGAAAGACCCGTATCCAGCCCTGATTCCGGATCAAAGGAACGGATCGGCAGTCCTCCATACATGCCTCCCTCCTGCCAGCCTTTATAGATAGAGAGAATGTTGCTTACACCATTTTCCTGCAGATCTGTGAGAATCCCATCAGCTTGACTGAAAGTAGTCATCGGTACATCTTTTTTTCTTATTAACCCTTGCTCAACCTCTGAACCTAAAAAGTCAATCCGTGCTTTGAATGGGGTATCTAAATCTGCAATTAATTGATTGCCCAACAAATAATCGCGGTATTTATCGGCTAACCCCATATAATTCGCCTGTTCACCTGTAACAAATTGATAATGTACTTTAATATCAAAGTCATTACGGTTCTTCTGCCGTACAACCATTGTTCCGGTATCCTGACTTGTTGGCTGATTATACACCTGTCTGTAGATAAATTTAGACGTAATCCAGTTGTACGGTAAAATTGCACCACTAGGATATGCTTCAATTTTGGAACTGAACTTCCCTTCCTCAATAATCCCTAAATAGCCAATCTCTGAATCTGTCTGAACCATTCCGAATACTGGCGCCAGAATATTTTCCGGGTCATTGAAAGGATCCATCCGGTTAAACAGTGATAAAACATAGGAATCATCAATACCCGCATTTCCCCCATACACCATCTCTGAGTATGGCTGTTTAAATTTTCCATTGTTATCCTTTAAATGAATGAGTGCACCTGACCCATCGGGAATGAACATATACCCTTCACGTTCTCCTAAAACGGAATATCCTAAAAATGGATAGACATATAATCCAGCCATTTTATATTTGTCAGAGTTCTCCTCAATAGAATCTTGCGGTACATCCACTGTTATTCCTTTGTCAGTTAATGTCACATGCACCTCAAAGGAAATTTCCAACTCAGGATAACTGATCGCTGCGACAAAACCATTGTCATTCTTTGTTATTGTTTTTGCCGGGTTTTCGGAATACATATCCGCACGATAAACGACAATGTTTGTATCCACTAAATATTCCATGACAATCCCTGATCTGGTAAAGTTTTTCCATGATTAATTCCTTTCGATCGGCTCTTTCACCGTCGAATACATAACAGCGCCTGTTGCCTTTTCCCGGACAATCAATGATAGATTTTCTTCATTTAAATATAATTCCAGAAAGTTATTCTCCATAAAGAAGGAGTGGCCATCAATTTCCTGTTGCTTGGAAGCAATCGTTTCCGGTCTTTCCTCAGCTGTTGGAACATCTGCAACTACTTGTTCTGGCTGCTCAACTTCCGGTTGTTGCTCATCGGGTGTCTCTGTTTCTTCAGCTGGTTCCTCTTCCTCAGTTGGTACAGCAGGGGCTGTCGGTACATTAATCGATTGATCTGATTCTCCACTTTGGAATATTACGTATAGAAAGCCGGCAATTACTATTAAGAAAAGAATCAGTTTTATTATCGTTTTTGGTTTTAATTTAACGATTTTCAATTCGATACACCCCCTCATTTACGATTGAAATAACGAAGTCAATCATTTGTAAAATAAGTACATAAACAATAAAGATTAGCAGTACAGCAATCAGGATCATAAACAATGTTAAGAAGATAATCTTAAATGTTTCTCTAATTGTGTAATCATTGATTTCTTTAATCATGACAAACAACAGAATTGCGACCCAGCCGTAAATAATAAAGTTGGCTAAATTCAGCAAGTAGATTTCGTTAAATGTTAGAAAGTTACTTGCCAAAATGATGAATGGTTTGAAAATAAAATATGGTGCAAAAGCATAGATAAAACCAATGAAAATATGCTTAAACTTCCCTTCCCCATCATTAATCGTACAAATTAAATAATGGGATACGATGACGAGGAGAAATACGGCAAAGAAACTGGCAATATCTGTGCCTAGTGTATACTCTCCATCACGGACGTAACGGAAAATAAATCCAGAGTAGTATTTTTCTGCAACAAAGAGAATCAAAAATACGATCACCCAGAAAAATCCTGAAGAGTAACTTCCTTTATTTTCATATTGGATGCTGTAAAAGCTGTCAATTGGATGTCGAATTAATTTCTTGATAAACAATATATCTTTCAGCCATTTCCAGTCATCCTTATCATGGAATGTTTTCAAGAATCGTTCTTTCCATCCATACTCCCTATTTAAGCGCTTCCATACCTGTGCAAGTATAAACCATATGATTAAAATATAAATGATATAAATTACATTCTCCCGCATCCATTTATTTCGGACTTCCCAGAACGCATCTGAATAGCCTTCTTTGTACTTCGCTTGTCTAAAGGAATCTAATGCAAGCTGGTAGTTTTCCTCTTTGAAGTAAGCTTCACCAAGTCCTAAATGAGCAAAGTCAAATAATCCATTTAAGCGAATGACTTCCTGCCATGGCCCTTTACTTGCATCATAGTCCCCATTTTGATAGAGCTCGAGACTTTGATGAACGAGGCTCGCAAATTCTGTTGGCTGAAAGATTTGAACCTGGTTTTTTTCCGGATCCAGTGCATATATTTGATCCTGTTCATCAATCGCAATCGCAGAGATTTTGTTGAACAATCCAACTCGCTGTCTTCCATCATCCTGCCCACCGAATACAAAAAGTAAATTTCCTTCACTTGTGTATTCGTAGATAAAGCCATTTTCACCAGCCACAAAAATATTATCCAATGAACCGATTTCAACGGAAACGGGAAAATCATCATAAACTACTGTATCAAGGATATTCCTCCCGGCCACGTTTAATTTCCGAATGCCTTCCACTCGCTCTCCCTGAGAAACGGCATACACCAGACCCTTGTCATCAATATTGATATTCTTCGCTGTCGCAGGGACGGTATCAATCATTTTACTCAATTGTTCTTCCGTGAAGATCGCTTTCCGAAACACCGTCAATGGTGTAACAATGGTCTGGTTTGGTGCAAAATAACCGATAAATTCGCCGTTATTCGCATTGATCTGAATGATCCCGTTCGAGTTCCCTCTGGAAATAACATACACATTGTCCCGCTTATCCACCGCTACCTTCTCTGGTACAAAAGTGGCCGTTTCTCCAAAAAGAATACTTTCCGGGCGTCCAAACTCCTGCAGTAATTCACCTTCCAAAGAGAAGACAAACACTTTTGCGGCAATTTCGTCCGCTACATACAATTTCTCATCATGTGACAGAAAAATACCTGTCGGTTTTTGTAACACCTCATCCCCTATCGAACGAATAAAATTCCCGCTTGCATCCCCGACTAGAATCCGCTTGTTCCCTGTATCTGCAATATAAAGGAGCCCATCTTTGCCTATTT
Source organism: Gracilibacillus oryzae (assembly GCF_009498735.1). Classification (GTDB taxonomy): domain Bacteria; phylum Bacillota; class Bacilli; order Bacillales; family Amphibacillaceae; genus Gracilibacillus; species Gracilibacillus oryzae. The sequence goes on along the minus strand of NZ_ML762440.1, from coordinate 612 downwards.
TCATATCGGATGCTTGGGTAAATAATTCATCATCAAATTGAACAATCGTTTCTTTTACGGTATAGGCAGTTTGTGTTTCGACATACTGGCCATAACCATCTTCCGTAAAAGTTTTATAAGCAGTATTTGCTGACACCTGCTCAATTGGCACTAATACATACAAGAACAAGGAAAGCAGGACTAAGGTTACTTTTTTTATTTTCCTCATTATTCCACCTACTTTAATCCCGAATGTGACATCGTATTCATTACCTTACTCTGTAATATAATGAAAAGAATTAAGTTCGGCACAAACATTATTAATGCAGCAACAGCAGCCATTCCCTGTCCAACTACTACATTTGTCTCCACCGCTAATGTGTTCATAAAAAATGCTAAAGTACGCATGTTTTCACTTGTTGTAAATAAGTTCGAAGTCTCTAAATCATTCCACACCAGCTGGAACGCAAGAATAGCTGCAGTCGCTACCGCCGGCATAATTAATGGCAGAATGATTTTCCAGTAGATTTTGAAGTTACTGGCTCCGTCAATTATCGCTGCTTCAATTAACGAATCTGGTATTTGATCAATAAACTGCTTAATCAAAAACAATCCAACAGGCATTGCGATTAA
>NZ_ML762439.1:81877-82664 GCF_009498735.1 Gracilibacillus oryzae | reverse complement strand
GAGCATCGGAACGTATGGGTTGAATACGTGAGAAGCGGACGCACAAACCAACGAAGAGATTCGCCGCTTATCATTTGGTGACTTTTTGAACCACCTCTATATGAATTGGTTTAAATATAGGCATGCAGGAAATAACTACAATAAATCATAAAATAGGAGGATGGAAGCATTTGTTACATAATCTGCGGAAAGTTAAAAATCTATCGAAAGCATCCCTCATTATATTAATTGCAGGGTTTGGAATTATCGCAGCATCGATGGGGTTATTTATTGAATTGGGAGAAGATGTGTTAGAAAAAGAAAATTTTATTATAGACGAGATGATTCAGAGTGCAGTAGCAAAATTCAACGACTCATCTATATACTTAATTATGGAGTATATGACAGAAGCCGGGTCTGTGCTTTTTGTGACGTGTGCTTCCATTGTTTTGTTTATTTACTTACTATTTTTCTCCAAGAAAAGTAAATGGATTGCGGTATTTTTTGCGGTGAATATGATAGGGATCAGCGGATTGACAAAATTGCTAAAACTCTTTTTTGAAAGAGAACGGCCAGAACTGTTAGCGCAATATGATGGGACCGGATTCAGTTTCCCCAGTGGACATTCGACTGGTTCGATAACCTTTTATGGATTTATCATTTATATAGTTGCTATTAGTAATATAAAAAAGGGGTGGAAAATATGCATAATATCACTCTTTACATTGCTGATTCTGTCTATAGCGTTTAGCAGGGTGGTCCTAAGTGTCCATTATTTCACAGATATCGTTGCAGGATTGGCAGTGGG
>NZ_ML762439.1:0-81867 GCF_009498735.1 Gracilibacillus oryzae | reverse complement strand
AATGAAATTAATGATCTACCGAGAAAAAAGAAGGAAGAAGAGAAGGGGATACTCAGTTTGAGAATGGAGGGATCAATAAAAGAAAAAATCCCTTTGAGCAAAGGGATGAAATGCTTATTAACATAATGATGGCGGGATATGAAAGTTCGTATCAAATGTGTAGGCAGGTGCCGGGTTAAGTTTAGGGATATCTCCATAAGCAGGAGGATTTTGAATATAACGGAATTCTGAACAACCGTCCATACTTGGCCCATATGCCCATCTTCCTTCAGCAGATGCCTCACCTTGTGAGAAATTATAGAAATCATAAGCTACTTGTTGTTTTTCCAATTCACGCGGGAAAGTGGATGGAACGACAACACCTTCTTTTTGCTCTAACTCTTCAATTGCTGCCAGCCACATATTTTGATGCATTGTATCACGGGCAATAAGGAAGGAGAGCATGTCTTTTACCCCTCTGTCTGACGTAATTTCATACAATCTGGAAACTTGCAGACGTCCCTGAGACTCAGCATTTAGATTCGCTCGGAAGTCAGCAAGCAAATTTCCGCTGGCTATGATGTAATCTGCTGTCCAGCGGTTACCAACACTATCTGCAGGCATTGCGCCAAGACCAGAGACAATGGCATGTTGTGGGTTCATTCCGCCAATTACTGCACCCAATACCGGATTTTTACAAGCTTCTTCTAAATCTCCAATCGGTGCATTATCTAGCAATCGTGCAATCATTGTTGCTAACATTTCAACATGGGCAATTTCTTCTGTTCCAACATCAAACAGTAAATCCTTATATTTGCCTTCCATTCTTAAATTAAAACCTTGAAACAAATACTGCATCGCTACAGAGATCTCCCCGAACTGTCCACCAAGCACTTCCTGCAATTGCTTAGCAAAAAGTGGATCAGGACGATCAGGTTTAGCGGGATATTGTAATTCCTTAATATGATAAAACATGTGTACACTTCCTTTTTAATTAGGTGTCTGTCTAATTTATGCGCCTAATTGGAAAGTGTGACTCTGGATAGAGAGTTTAACTTATTATATATATGGAAATAACCGAAGCAATTAACTGCATCGGTTATTTCTGACTGAAAGGATTTACTAGTTATTAAAGCAACTAAATTTTAAAGCGACTAATCTCTTCTTGTAATTCTTGCGCCATATCTGCCAATGTTCTTGTTGCTGCTGAAACTTCTTGTATGGTTGCCGTTTGTTCTTCTGTTGTACGTGCAACCTCCTGGGAATGGGAAGAGGTTTCTTTTGTGATCGCTGAAACATGGTGTATAGAACTTATAAGCTTATCCTTAATAGAAACAACTTGCCCCAATGATGCTGTGACCTGGTCCATTCGTTTTCGTACACTTTCAACAGATGTAGTGATATGGTCGAACGCATTATTAGTTTTGGAAACAAGTGTAGAGCCGTCTTTCACCGCGTTATAACTTCTAGTCATGGAATTCACTGCCTGCTTCGTTGTTGTTTGAATCTTATCAATCAGCTCATTAATTTGTTTCGCGGAGTTATTCGATTCTACAGCGAGCTTCCTTACTTCATCTGCAACTACTGCAAATCCCTTGCCGTGTTCTCCTGCATGGGCTGCCTCTATACTGGCATTTAAAGCAAGTAGATTTGTCTGTTCAGCAATCTCAGTTATCATAGAAACTATTTCATTAATCTCTACCGCGTGATTTTCCAGGCTTTCTATTATAGAGCTTGTCTTTTCGGTGTTTCTATTAATAATATCCATTTGTTCGTTAACTCGGTTCACTGCTTCTAACCCGTTAGTCGAATGGTAAGTTGCATCATCGGAAGAGGTGATAACTAGCTTGATACGCTCAGAGATGGAATCAATATCTTCAGAGATGGATGTTACATTTGAAGAGGCTTCCTCTACACTATCTAATTGGCTTTCAGAGCCAATCGATACTTCTTGAATTGTTTTGGAAATTTGTTCAGTTGTATGGGATACTTCATCTGCATTTGCGCTTAATTGTTCACTGGAAGCTGCTACGCTTTGAGAAGTATCCATAAGGCTATTAATTAGTCTGGCAAGATCCTCTCGCATTTGCACAAAACTGTTATGTAATGTACCAATCTCATCTTTTCGACTTGTCTTACGCAGTATCTGGGTTAGATCCCCTTTTGCTATATGGCCGGCAAAGTTTGTTAATAAAGTAATAGGATTCACTAACCTTTTTGTCATCATCATTGAAAAAATACCTGTTCCGATAAGTAAGAGCAGTGCAGAGATAATGGCGAATAACATGATCGAATCTACTGTTGCTTTTAAATCACTTTGTGCCTTTTGGTAATTTTGTTCAATCATTAATTGCAAAAGATAGATATCATTTTGAATCCCATGTGTCCGAATCGATTGCCGTTTCGCCTCAGCACTATCCTTTTCTTCAACTGCAATAAGGACTTCCTCTATTAAAGGTGATAATTTTTGTTCGATTTTTTTTAATTGTTCTTTTTCTGCTTGATTACTTACATCTGATAGTCTGTCAAAAATCAATTGTGCATCTTCTAATTTCAAAAGAACAGAATCAGCGACAGCATCTGTTCGGTTCAATGAAAAACTCGTTAATTCCTGTTCAACCGCAATAAGAGCATTTTTGAATTTTTCTACTTCTACTAACTTCTCCACATTTTCTGAGTTAGATGACTGAATATATGTCATCTGCCATGCAATAATGGCGATGATTATACTAGCGATGACTATTGGTATAAAAGTAATCAGACCAAGTTGGTGCTTCAGTTTCATTATTCTTCACTCTCTCTTTTATTCAGTAACTGTAATGGCACCCGACTGGATGTCATTTGTTAGATTTTCTAATTGTTTTTGTTCTTCCTTTGTTAAAGAGATTATACGAATTGGTGCGATTCCTACCCCATTCTCATTCAACCCCAGGTTTAAATGTTTAGTGGTAAGATTGCCGTTTTCTACTAGCTCTTCTGCGATCATTTTCATTGCCACATCAATATTTTTCAGCATCGAAGTGACAACTGTTTTCTCACCCAGGTTATATTGATCAGTATCTACACCAAAAGAGTAAACCCCTTCTTGCTGTGCAACATGAATTACCCCGACACCAGTAAAACCAGCAGAAGGGTAGATGTAATCAGCACCTTCATCAATAAGTTCTTTTGCCAATTGTTCCCCAAGTTTGTCATTGCCAAAATCTCCTGCAAACCTTTCAACAACTACAGCATCGGGATTTGTTGCTGCAACACCTTGTTTATAGCCATTTAAAAATTTACGAATCAGCAGAGTATCCTCGCCGCCTATAAATCCGACAATATTGGATTCAGAATTCATGCCTGCAACAGCACCTATTAAAAAGCTTCCTTCATGTTCTTTAAATGTCACACTAGTAACATTAGGTAAATCAACTTTACTATCGACTATGACAAATTGTTTTTCGGGATATTTCTCAGCAACTTTCTTTAGTGCATCTTCTATCATATAGCCTAATCCAATAATTAGATCATTATCTTCTTGAATAAGCGCTTCAAGACCGGTTTCATAATCACCAACGTCAGCTAGTTCACGATAATCGAATAGTATGCCCAATTCATCCCTTGCTTGTTCTAACCCGCTAAAAGCAGAGTCACTGAAAGACTGATCACCAAGTCCTACATCTGACAGCATCACACCTATCTTCAGCCGGTCACTTGTGCTTGATGATTGTTCATTACTGGAACAGCCAGTGATGATAAAAACTAATAACAAAAATAAAGCCAATCTTTTATTCATTCTGTTAACCTCCATAAGATGTTTAGGTAAAAATATCCATATAATTTAAATAGTATTATGACCTTTTACCTAATCGGATTATAGAGGTTTAGTATTTATTGGTCAATGTTTGGGAGCGTTATCAATTTTATTTTTAAGAAAATGAGATAAAAGAACTAGGTGTGAAGTGGAAGGATAAATTAGCAACTAAGATAGACAGCAATATTGTTTCAGTTGCAAGAAATTGTTGGGAGTCTAGAGAGGGGAAACGGACTATAAACTCCCAACAATATTAAGAACTGGCTTTCAACCAGTGTGCTGGTTTATGAAGGTGTACCGGCAATATGGTGTTCTGATCACCCTTTGCGGCATTTAATTGGGTTTGCGTTAAGAAAATACACTTATCTAAGTTGGCTCCGTTCAAATTGGTATCACGCAGATCTGCACCGATGAAATCTGCTCCTCTTAGATCAGCACCACTAAGGTTTGCCGCAATCAAAAGGGAACCGCGAAAATTCATCCCAGCCAATTTTTTATTGCGTAAGTTAGCACCAATTAACTCTAGTGGCAATCTAGTATTCTGTTTATATTCATTCCTCACCATTTCGCTAGCTTTCATTAATATTGGATTAACCATTGCACGTTGTTCACTAATATCCACTTTCAGGATTGCTTCTGCCTCTAATTTTGTATAATAATCTATTTTAGCAAAGACTTCCATCAGTTTTCCGTGAATTGGCTGAGTTTCTGTTCGCTGAGCTGCTTCATTCAAATAATACAGAATTTCATGAAGCTGTTGCACCTTAGGGAAAACAAGAAACATTTCCTCAGCTGTTTCCGGATTATCCCGCCAGTTTTCTCCATGATATATTTGCTGTGCTACTTTTTGTCCTGCCCCAAAGCATTCATATACAGTACATCCCTTGAAACCTTTATTCCTAAGCTCCTGATGAATGCCGCATAAAAAGTTGTTCTGCAAGTGGCGGCAAGGCTCACCAGCAGCTTTGTTAAATGCGAACTCATTTGATTGCATATATGGTAAGGCGACACAGCATAAAGCAAAGCAGTTTTCGCAGTCTGATTTTAAGTATTGATTATCGTTCATTTTTTTACCCCTTATTGTCTGGATAATTTAATCATATCATATTGTGTTCGTCCTGGTTTAATTAAGTGAATAACAAAACGGAAATTGCTATACTGAATAGGTTAATAACTCAAAAGGAGGAATTAAATGATGGATCAGTTATTCAGCTCATTTCATATAAAAAACCTAAGTTTGAAAAATCGTGTCGTCATGCCGCCAATGTGTCAGTATTCAGTAACGAAACAAGATGGTACACCAAATGACTGGCATTATACTCACTATATCAGTCGGGCAATCGGCGGTACAGCACTTGTTATTGTAGAAATGACAAATGTGGAACCAGACGGCCGTATTTCCAACAACTGTTTAGGTTTGTGGTCAGATGAACAAATGCCGGCATATAAGAAAATAGTAGAAGCTGTTCATAAGCAAGGAGCAAAAATCGGTATTCAAATCGCGCATGCAGGAAGAAAAGCAGAAGATGCTGAGACCCCTGTTGCACCATCAGCCATCTGTTTTAGTGAAAGATATAAGACACCGAGAGCCCTCTCCACTGAAGAGGTAAAAGAAATGGTGGAAAAATTCCGTCATTCAGTCCGACGTGCTGTTGAAGCAGGTTTTGATACCATTGAATTACACGGTGCTCATGGATACTTAATTCACCAATTTCATTCCCATTTAACAAACCACAGAGATGATGAATATAAAGAATTATCAAAATTCGGTGTCGAAGTAATTCAGGCTGCCAAAAGTGTGATGCCTGATAACATGCCGCTCATTATGAGAATTTCAGCCACCGAGTTTGCTGAAGATGGATACGATTTACAAGGTGGAATAGAACTTGCAAGAAAATATAAAGAAGCAGGAGTAGATATTTTCCACATTAGTGCAGGAGGAGAAGGAAAAATTGCCCCTTCCCGTAACCCAGGCTCACATGCCGGATATATGGTACCTTTCGCAAGGGCTGTGAAAGAAGCATTTGAAGTACCGGTAATCGCTGTCGGCAATCTGGATAATCCGGAACTTGCGAATGCGACCATCTGTAATGATGATGCAGATCTTGTAGCGGTAGGACGTGGAATGCTGCGCGATCCTTACTGGACGATTCATGCTGCACACCAATTAAAGCAAGAAATAGAAATACCAGTTCAATATGAAAGAGGTTTTATTTAAAATGGAAAAGGTGCTGCGGTTGTCAGCACCTTTCTTAATATGGTTTTTTCTATTACAATATGCTTAAGAGAAATCGCTAGAGAATGAGAGGGATTGGCTATGATGAAATTCAGACCATGTATTGATATACACCAGGGAAAAGTAAAGCAAATTGTTGGAGAGACATTAAATGATGAAGGAAAGCCAGTTGTAGAAAATTATGTTTCGGAATATGACAGCAGTTATTATGCCAGCATGTTCCAACAGGACGGCTTAGTTGGTGGACATGTGATTATGTTAGGTGATGGCAATCAGGAAGCTGCAATTAAAGCACTTCAGGCATATCCAAAGGGCCTCCAAATCGGTGGGGGAATCAATGCAGATAATGCATTGTTTTATCTAGAGAACGGGGCATCTCATGTTATTGTCACATCATATATTTTTCAGGATGGGGAATTGAAGCAAGACCGGCTTGAGCAACTGGTGTCTGTTATAGGGAAAGACAAGTTAGTGATTGATTTAAGCTGTAAGAAAAAAGATGGAAAATGGTTTGTTGTTACTGATCGTTGGACAAAGTTCAGTAATATTGAGATTACTCCAGCAACGATCAGCCAGTTGGAAGAGTATTGTGATGAATTTCTTGTTCATGCTGCAGACGTAGAAGGAAAAAGAAGTGGAATGGAAGCAAGTCTTGTGGAAAAATTGGCAGGTTGGGTTTCAATTCCAACAACATATGCTGGCGGTGTCCGATCATTAGAAGACTTGGAATCATTCCGGAAGCTTTCAAAAGGAAAATTAGATGTGACAATCGGCAGTGCGTTAGATATTTTTGGCGGTGACTTGTCTTATCAAAAAGTGGTAAAATATTGCACTGAGTAAATCATTGAAGGTAAACATTAACGAAGGGCGGTTAAATGCCTCCAAGTCGAAAAAAATCAGCAATTAGAGGCATTAGAATCAACAAATCTCATTACCTGTTAATAATTCTTAACACATAAAAATAGCGAAGCCCTTCAAAAAAAGAGCTTCGCTATTATCATTTAATACGGATCAGATACATGCCCCATTTGATCAGCTTTCGAAACGGCATCTTCCATTTTATCCGCTTGGCTTGATATGCTGTTCTTTAATCCAACCTCTACTCTTTTGCCATAATCCTGGTCACATTGATAGAACATCTCCACCATTTTATCCTGGATTTCTTTCTGGCATCCTGACAGGGCAGACACAAGGTTTTTAATTAATTCGTCTCTCTCCCAATCATTTAAGCGACGGTAGGTTTCTCCCGCTTGTCCAAAATTGTTTTCCCGGGAAATAGCATTTCTTTGCAGGTTTCCTTCAACATATGGCTCATGCTCTACACCAGGGTTTTTTGCTTCTTTTAGGCCATCAGTCAGGGAAGGTTCATAATCAACATGCGGATTTTTATGTTCAGCGTAATCTTGTCTGAAATCCATTTGTCCGCCAGTCTGATTTGTCGAAACTTTTTTAGTTGGACGGTTGATCGGCAGCTGCAGATAGTTTGCCCCTACACGATAGCGCTGGGTATCTGAATAAGAATAAGTTCTTCCTTGCAGCAGTTTATCGTCTGAAAAATCAAGTCCATCAACCAATACGCCAGTACCAAATGCCGCTTGCTCTACTTCTGCATGGAAATTCTCCGGATTCTTGTTCAATACTAACTTCCCTGCTTTATGCCAAGGGAAATCCTCTTTGTACCAGAGTTTTGTTGGATCTAATGGATCATAATCAAGTTCAGGGTGTTCGCCGTCCTCAATAATCTGCACATAAAGCTCCCATTCCGGGTAATTTCCCTTTTCGATCGCTTCATATAGATCCTGGGTTGCATGGTTGAAATTAGTTGCCTGGATTTTATTTGCTTCTTCTTGTGTTAAGTTTTTAATCCCATCCACTGGCTCCCAGTGATATTTAACCAGCACTGCCTTTCCTTCATCATTAACCCATTTGTATGTGTGAACTCCTGATCCTTGCATATGACGGTAATTTGCTGGAATTCCCCATGGTGAGAAGACAAATGTTACCATATGTAATGCTTCAGGAGACATACTGATAAAATCAAACATTCTTTCAAGGTTTTGAACATTGGTAACAGGGTCTGGTCTGAAAGCATGAATCATATCAGGAAACTTCAGTGGATCACGAATAAAGAATATTTTTAAATTGTTTCCGACTAAATCCCAATTTCCATCCTCTGTATAAAATTTAATGGCGAAGCCACGTGGATCTCTCAAGGTTTCCGGAGAATGTTTGCCATGTACAACTGTGGAAAAACGAACAAAGACAGGTGTCTGAACTTCCGTATTTGTGAAAACTTTCGCACGAGTATACTTGGAAACAGGCTCACCATTCACTGTTCCATATGATTGGAAATAACCATAAGCACCGGCACCTCTGGCATGAACAATGCGTTCTGGTATCTTCTCACGGTCAAAATGACTGATTTTTTCTAAAAAATCATAATTTTCAAGTGTCATTGGCCCACGATTGTTCACTGTTCGAACATTTTGGTTATCTGTTACAGGATGACCTTGCTGATTTGTCAGCGTTTCTTTTTCATTTGTTTGTTTATTCTTATTTTTCAATGTACTTACCTCCGATTTGTGATTCATTTCCATTGTTCCCAATTCACCTGTTCATATTCCTTGAACCTGCTTGAGTTTAAAATGTGAATTCACCATGCTAAAATAGCTATAAAAGTGTAAAGAAGGTGAATACCTCATGAAACATGCTATCTTTCAAATGGATGTTATTGTTGCCAACCCAGAACATAACCGTCAAAAAATTTTCGACTGGGTACAGTATGTAACAAAGGATAATGACCTTGATACAATTGTTTTACCAGAAATGTGGAATGCTGGTTATAAGTTAGATAAGTTAGAAGAAATAGCTGATAATAATGGCGCAGAAACTATTCCTTTTTTAAGTAATATCGCCAAAGAATATAGTATCAATATTATTGGTGGTTCTATAGCTAACCGTAAAGAAGATGGCATCTATAATTCCAGTTATGTATTTAACCGAAAAGGGGAACTGGTCTATCAATATGACAAAATTCATTTAGTCCCAATGTTAAATGAACCGGTTTATTTACAAGGAGGTAAAGAAAAGGCAAAGATCTTTCATATAGATGGAATCAAGATGGGCTTGATTATTTGTTATGATCTTCGCTTTCCGGAAATAACAAGATCTCTGGCCCTTCAAGGTGCGGAAGTGATATATGTTGTGGCTCAATGGCCAGCGTCAAGAGCAGAACATTGGAAGTATCTCCAATATGCGCGTGCAATTGAGAATCAGTGTTACATTATATCTGCGAATAGTTCAGGTACTTGCGATGAAACCCAATTTGCCGGTGAATCATTGGTTATTGAGCCAACGGGGAAAATAGTAACACAAGGACCGCCAGAAACAGAGGCGAAACTCTATGGAACTATTCATTTAGAAAGGGTAACTGAGACTAGAAAAGCCATCCCTGTTTTTACAAGCCGTGTGCCTCATTTATATGATGGTTGGTGATAATAAGGGTATGTAATAGAGAAAGGCTGCCAAAGTTAGCGTAAATGGAAAATATGAATAATGTCATTTGATCGGGAAATTAACTGACGAACCCTGATCAGCTAATGCTTTTCAGGGGTATGTTAACATTATAATCAATTTTCCTTTATTATTGTAATCCTAAATCCACCAAATAAGCTGTAGGATTTTCTTCTTTTTGTAAATCAATCAGAACATTGGTGCTGCCGCCATGACCGACAAATCTGCCGGCATAAAGAAGGTCTAACACCACATAATCTGCATTAAAATAGACGATATCAGCAGTGATTATATTTTTGGTATCGAAGTCCAATTGATCGGAGATTTGACCATAATCAATGTGAAAATCCTCTTCATAAACCTCGTTCCCTTTAGCGTAATTTTCGATCGTTTGAATTCGTTGTGTACCATCTTCCAAATCTTCAGATGGCTTCTTCATTTCACCGCCAAGATAAACGTATTTCCCATCTACACTAAGAAGGTCTTCTTCTTGAAGAGGAAATGCTTCATTCGTTTCTGTGTTAACTATAGTGGACCCAAGCACACTGCGATATTCATTGACAGTAGGAAATAAATCATAATAAGGTGTCAATTTTTCTTGAATGACTTGTTGGGGATCTTCCTGATGAAACTGGGTAACAGTATAGTCAGATAACCGCTGATCGATAAAAAGATATGTGCTTATCCCACTAGTTAGCGATGTATTAAGGGTTAAAAGGATATTCTCTTCACTCACAGCTATAATATTAACAATTAACTGTGTATCATTAGCAATCTTATAATCTTCCAATACTTTACTTAAATCAAATGTTGCCTGATTATAAGATGTTTCAATTTTTAATTGATTATTGGTATTTATTTTAATACGAGGAAGAGAATAGGCCTCAGTATTTTCTAAAGGTTGGCGTAATTCTAATAAATCATCACTATTTCTTAACTCGTTTAATTTCAAACTATAATTATTTGTCTTAAACAAAGGATCATAAAAAGTTAACAGCTGATTTTCTGTATAATGATAATAATGAACCGAATTTTGTCTCTCAACTAGGTTACCTTTTGAAAAAATGAATTGCCCATCCTTATTGTACAACTTACTATCATCAAATGATGTAATTAAGTGCTCAAGAAATTCTGTCAATGCAGGGCTTTCTGATTGAGGTAATCCATGAACATAGGTAATGGATGTATTACTGCCACAGCCGCCTAATAATAGAATCAATAAAAGAAAAAGCGTTGTTTTGCCATACAGGTACAAATCTATCCCTACTTTCTGTTTTTTTGGTGTAGTAATCTAACTACACTTCCAGTCGAAAGAAGAAAGCCTCTTTGCTCCTTCGTTATGTTATCTTAATGACTATATAAAAGATTGATATATATTACAAATAATGAAGTGAGTTTATTAAAATGGGTAATATAGGTCCGGGGTGAATTTTACTTTTTATATGAAATAAAGCCTCTTTCCTGAAAAAGAAAGAGGCTTTATTTCACTCTATTTATTCTTTCGGCATTTCTTTTAATTCTTCACCATTTTTTCCTTGATAACGAAGTCCCCAGCTGGTTAATGCAGCAACAAGCATAATGATGACAAGGAACCATCCCTGGAAAACAAATGGGAAGACAGAGGTCGGAGCAACAACAGGCAGCCAATCATAAGTCTCTGTCATCATTGAAATTGTTGACCAGCCTAATAATACAGGGGCACCCCATGGGAAAATATAGCCTAATGCTGATGTAACGGCATCTAACATGTTGGCCCGTCTGTAGCTGTGAATTTTGTACTTCTCCCCAATTTCACGGACAAAAGGGGCTGCTGCAATTTCTGCAGCTGTATTGATTGTAATCGCACTGTTTAATAATGCAACAATTCCCCAAATGGCAAACTCTGCTCTTCTGACTGAATCTTTAATCCATTTTACCAGGGAAGTAGTGATTGCTTCCATTGTCCCGCCTAATCTTAATAAGTGAGCAGAAGCAACAATTAAAAGAATAAGGATCGCCATATTCAGATAACCCGTAATACCATTGATCAGTGCACCTTCTACCACATTATCTGATTCAGGATTAAAACGGATGATATCACTTAGTGCTCCAACTGGGAAGATAGCAATCGTAATAACTGCAGCAATAATTCCCCATGTTAAGGAAGTGATAATATGATGGCCAGATAAAGCCAGAATGAGGACAATCGCAAATGGGATAAGCATCACAAGACCAGCGGGGTTTGTTGCTGATTCGATGTTTGCCTGCTGTTCAATAGAACCGCCACCACCAAGAATCACAAATAAAATCAATGCAGGGATCGCTGCAGCAATCGCATATTTAAACCGACTGCGTACAACTCCGGGAACATCTGCATCCTGTGTAGTAGCAGATACAATCGTCGTATCAGAAACTGGTGCTAAGTTGTCACCAAATACGGCTCCTGCCAGAATTGCTGCAAATAATATAGTAGGATCAGCTCCTGTTGCTACACCTGCTGGGTACATCAGTGTAGCGAAAGCAACCGTAGTACCGTACCCTGTTCCAACAGCAGTGGAAAACACTGCAGCAAGAATAAAGGTCAATCCGACAAACCATCCTCCAGTAAAACCAGTTACATTTCCGACCCATACTAATCCTTCGACAAGCCCGCCAACTTGCAGGACTTGGGCGAACATACCGGCATAGAACCATGCAACCATTGCCACAACACCGATTGGCTGTGCTAATCCGTCAAACAATCCTTGTGCATAATCCGCCCATTTACTTTTAGAGAAGAACAAGCCTAAAGTTATTCCGAAAACAGCACCTAGTACGAGGCCGATTTCCGAAGATAACTGCAGAACACTCGTAGTAATTGCCCATATAATAAAGAACAATAAAGGAACAGCAGCTCCAAATGCTCCCAGGCGAAAATCTAATTTTTGTAATTTATCTGTACCAATTGCTCGTGCTAACTCATCGTTATTTTGCAATAATCTCACTCCCCGAATATTAACTTCTATTAGTGAAAAAGAAAAATAGCGCTTTTAATTGTACCATATTTATATTATCAAATAAATAGAAGTTGAGGGGGCTCCTTACAGTGCATGAGCCTTTGTTAAAGAAGTATTTTATTACAGGCTTACATGAGAGAAGAATAGTAGAAAATTATTCACTTTTAATATGATAATTTATGGTAATATATCTTTATAATAGTTCATAAGTTTTTAATAGATAGAAGAATACAAATCGTAATTGTTATGATTTATTAAAATAATTCACAAAGAAAAGGAGATCATATGAGAAAAAATCTAGCATCGATGAGTATCGATTTGTTTTTATTATGTTTATTTGCGGTAGTAGTTTATGTGGTGACACTAAGTGGTTCCTCATCTTTATTGGTCATTCCAGAATCAGTCTTTCAAGTAAACACTATTTTTCTCAGTATTCTGATTGAAGCATTTCCCTTTGTACTCATTGGCGTGTTAATTGCTGGATTTATACAAATATTTATCACAGAAGAACAATTACGTCGCTTTATCCCTAAGAATAAGTATGCTGCCATATTCATGAGTTGTATAGTAGGATCGTTATTTCCTGCATGTGAGTGTGGAATTGTACCAATTGTCCGGAGGTTGTTAGCAAAAGGTGTTCCTATTTATGCAGGGGTAGGATTTCTGCTAACAGGACCGTTAATTAACCCCATTGTAATATTTTCCACTTATATGGCATTTGGTAATGATATGCAAATAGCATTATTGCGAATGGGCATCGGTTTTCTGGCAGCATTAATTATCAGTTTATTGATTGGCTTTCTCTATCAATCTAATCAGTTGAAGGCTGGTGTGGAGAAAGTAAATAGTTGTCAGCATCATCATGAGCGTGAAGGTTTTGGCAGAAAGATAGGGAAAACGCTGCTTCATTCAGTTGATGAATTCTTTGATATGGGCAAATATCTGATTATTGGTGCATTGTTAGCTTCTTGTGTACAAGTTTATGTCTCGACAGATATATTAGTAGGTATTGGAGAAGGACCATTCCTTTCCGTTGTTGTCATGATGGGACTAGCTTATCTGCTTTCACTTTGTTCAGAAGCAGATGCTTTTATCGCTTCATCTTTCTCAGGTGTCTTTCCAAAAGGAGCTATTCTCAGTTTCTTAATTTACGGTCCTATGGTCGACTTGAAAAATACCTTAATGATGCTGAGTGTATTTAAAATGAAGTTTGTCGTTATATTGGTTTCTATTATTACCCTTACAGTTTTTGTAACGATTACAGTCGTTCAAAGCTTTCTATAGGAGGTGTTTTTACAATGTCGATAAATTGGCAGCAGCTGATTCGCTCTATTATTTTGTTTCTTTTCTTTCTATATATCTATCGATTACATCAAACAGGAGATTTGTTAAAATTAATCAATCCAAAATATGAGACATTGAGTATGATTGGGGCGATACTTTTCTTACTATTATTTATTGCCCAATTATTCAGGATTGTTTCTTTTCAAAAACATTCTGATAACCATCATCATGATCATCATCACGACCATCATGATCATCACCATCACGACCATCATGATCATCACCATCATGATCATGGAGATCAGCCGATGAATTGGAAAAAGGGCTTCAATTATCTCGTCATCGTCGGCCCATTAGTAACAGGCTTTATTTTCCCATTAGCAAGTCTGGATGCTTCCATTGCCAGAAATAAAGGGGCAACAATGATATTAACAAACCAACAGGAGGACAGCAATATTACAGAAGAAAGTACAACCAATGAATCAGCACCATCAACACCATCAACACCACCAACACCTCAACAAGAGGCTCCGGTCGTTGATGATAATGAGATTGATCCAAATGTTTATAAGAATACAATAAGTAAGACAGAATTTGATCAACTGAAAACCAAACTAATAAACCAGCCTCATATTGAAATGGATGATGTCTTGTTTTCCACCATTTATCAGGAAATAATGGAAAGTCCTGAAACATTTCAGGAAAAAGAAATAACGATGACTGGATTTGTTTACCGGGAAGCAGGATTCCAGCCGAATCAACTGGTAATGAGCAGATTTTTGATTACTCATTGTATAGCTGATGCTGGTCTTATCGGTTTTTTAACAGAATTTAATGAGGAAATGACAGTAGAAGAAGATACTTGGCTAACCATTAGAGGAAAAGTAAGTATGACAAACTATCAAGGGTCCCAGATTCCATTAATTGAAGTTTCTGATTATGAAATAGTGGATGCTCCTGCTCAACAGTATGTTTACCCTCTGACAATTCAAATTCTAGGACCAAATGGATAAATCAGCAGACAATGATATAAATGTGTATACAAGTGCAAGGAGGGGTAGGATGGAAACTAAGATTCAAAAATGGGGAAACAGCCAGGCGGTAAGGTTACCAAAAGCCATCTTAGAACTTGCCGGCATATCAGATGATGATCAAGTGAAGCTGAAAGTAGTTGATGGGAATATTGTTTTATCTCCCATTCGTAAACACCTTACCTTAAAAGAACGGATCAATCAGTTTGAAGGCGCCAAGAAGATCAGTTCAACCGAGTGGGATATTGGAATGGAAGGAGATGAACTGCTGTAATGTATCAACCATGTTCTGGAGACATCGTGCTTTTGGAAGTGGAGACAGACTCATGGCATCAGCCAAAGAAACAACAATACCTTTTAATTATTAGCAATAATACGTTTCACGAATATGTAGAGATGGCAGTTGTTTGTCCAATTGTTCAAGGCGGTAGTGACTCCCCAGTACATATAAATTGTGCAGAACAGACAAATACAAATGGAGTAATTTACTGTGAACAAGTAAAAACAATCGACTTAAAAACTAGAAGTCTTCAATTTGTGGAGAAAGTTCCTCAGGACTTATTAGATGATGCAAGAGATATCCTTTACGGCATCATCGAAAAAGAAGAATAACAATAAAGGTAAGTAGCTCTCACAGAAAACAGTGAGAGCTACTTTTTTATCCTTTTAAAAAGTTTGTTAGATTTCCTTACATAAAGATAGTTTGCTAGGGGTTTGTTATTCTAGCATTGACAATAGATGGAAGGAAACTCTCGGAATTATTAATGATTGGGAGGAAATATAATGAAACTTAATCCTGTAGAACAAGAGAAGTTGTTACTTTTTCTTGCAGGGGAATTAGCACAGAAAAGAAAAGATAAAGGGTTAAAACTTAATTATCCAGAAGCTGTAGCATTAATTAGCTGTTACTTATTAGAAGGGGCGAGAGAAGGAAAAAATGTCGCACAATTGATGCAGGAAGGGAAACATGTATTAACAGCAGAGGATGTAATGGAAGGCGTTCCTGAGATGATTGACAGTGTGCAAATTGAAGCAACTTTTCCAGATGGAACAAAGCTCGTTACGGTTCATCAGCCAATTATTTAAGGGAGGGTTAACAAAGGTGATTCCAGGTGAAATTCGTTTACATAATGAAGAAGTTGAAATAAATAAAGGTCGTAAAGTAAAGACAATCATGGTTGCCAATGTTGGTGATCGTCCAATTCAGGTAGGATCACATTATCATTTTCCAGAGGTAAATCGTTTTTTGAAATTTGATCGTGGACAGGTAATTGGAATGCGTCTTAATATTGCAGCGGGGACAGCGGTGAGATTTGAACCGGGAGAAGAGAAAGAGATTGAATTAGTTGCTATTGCCGGTGATCGTAAAGTGTTTGGTCTTAATAGTTTAACAGATGGAAGTGTAACTGACACTGCCGCCATAACCCGCAGATTAGAAGATTTTGAGAGGGAGGATGCACAATGAAGCTCTCTAGAAAACAATATGTATCATTATATGGTCCAACTGCAGGTGATCAGGTCCGCTTAGCAGATACGGACTTGTGGATTGAAATTGAAAAAGATTATTCCACCTATGGAGACGAAAGTGTTTTTGGCGGTGGGAAAGTTTTGCGGGATGGTATGGGACAAAGCAGTACAAGAACACGAGATGAAAATGTACTCGATCTTGTATTAACAAATGCTGTTATTGTGGACTATACAGGGATTTTTAAAGCGGATATCGGTGTGAAGAATGGCAGGATTATTGGGATTGGTAAATCAGGAAATCCAGATATGATGGATGGTGTTAATGAGAATATGATTGTCGGGGCATCAACTGAAGTTATTGCTTGTGAAGGCCGGATTGTTACAGCAGGCGGTATCGATGCCCACATTCACTATATTAGTCCACAGCAGATAAATGTAGCTTTAGCAGCAGGTTTTACGACACTAATTGGTGGAGGGACAGGGCCGGCAACCGGGACAAATGCGACCACATGTACACCAGGGGAATGGAATATTCATCGTATGCTGGAAGCTGCAGAAGAATATCCGATAAATATCGGATTTCTCGGAAAGGGTAATGCTTCCACTCCAGATCCGCAAAGAGAACAGATCAGCGCAGGTGCTATTGGCTTAAAGCTGCATGAAGACTGGGGAACTACACCTGCTACAATTACTCAATGTTTAAAAGTAGCAGATGAAATGGATGTCCAGGTAGCAATCCATACAGATACTTTAAATGAAGCAGGATTTCTTGAAGATACGGTTCAGGCAATTGGTGAACGAGTTATTCATACATACCATACAGAAGGGGCAGGAGGCGGACATGCACCAGATATTATGAAGATTGCATCATTTCCGAATGTTTTGCCTTCCTCTACTAATCCAACCAGACCGTATACCATCAATACGATTGATGAACATTTAGATATGTTAATGGTTTGCCACCACCTTGACCATAATGTGCCAGAAGATGTTGCCTTTGCTGATTCAAGAATTCGCCCGGAAACCATTGCAGCAGAAGATATTTTACATGATGAGGGTGTGATCAGTATGATTTCTTCTGATTCACAGGCAATGGGACGTGTTGGCGAAAGTATTATGAGAATTTGGCAAACAGCTGATAAGATGAAGAAACAGCGAGGCTTTTTAGAAGAAGATAAGACAAAGGAAAATGACAATACACGAGTGAAAAGATATGTGGCCAAATATACAATTAATCCAGCAATCACACACGGCATGAGTCATGAAATTGGCTCAATAGAAGATGGGAAATTAGCTGATCTCGTCATTTGGGATCCGAAATTTTTCGGTGTGAAGCCAGAAACAATCGTAAAAGGCGGGATGATTGCTTATGCCCAGATGGGTGACCCGAATGCTTCTATACCGACACCCCAGCCTGTGATGATGAGGCCGATGTTCGGTTCATTAGGCAAAGCAAAATACCAGACGGCGATTACATTTCTCTCACAAGCTGCTTTTGATAACAATGTACATCAGCAATTACGTTTGGAAAAACAAATAGGGATCGTGAAAAATTGTCGCAAAATTCAAAAAAAGGATTTGCCATATAATGATAAAACACCAGCAATTGATATCAATCCGGAAACATATGAAGTGAAGTTAGATGGCGAAATCATTACATGTGAACCATTTAAAGAAGTTGCGATGGCACAGCGTTATTTCTTATTTTAAAGAAAAGGGGACAGAGCTATGTTAACAAAAGAGATTATCGGTAACATTGAAAAGGAAAAGCAGGATCATCCCAATAGAGAATGGTTAGAATTGGACTGGGATGAATTAAATAAACGGATTTTACGTAAAACAACAAACAAAGGAACAGATGTCGCCATTTCTCTGGAAGAAAAAGCACCCCTGGCTGTTGGTGATATTGTTTATCAGGATGAAGAACGGCAAATTGTCATTCGTACAAAAAAGGAAAAGGTTTATATAGCTTATCCTGACTCCATTACACAAATGGGGAAGACTGCCTTTGAATTAGGGAATCGCCATACTCCGTGTTTAATAAGCGAAAGTGAAATTATTGTCCGTTATGATCAAACATTGGAGCGGTTGTTTGAAGAAGTAGGTGTTAAATATGAAGCAACAGAACGAAGATTCACAGAACCTTTTAAATACAGAGGACATAAGCACTAAATTTCTTTACTTAATGCATATTCATGATTCTGCTTTTCCAATTGGATCCTATACTCATTCATTTGGAATGGAAACTTATATACAAGAAGACAAGATCAGAACAAAAGAAGATTTGTTTCATTTTTGTCTTACCTATATGAGTGAGAATATCGGCTATACAGATGGGATATTTGTTAAGCTTGCATATGAAAAGCTGTCCCTGCAAGAGTGGGACGAATTAATTAGATTAGAAAAGATCTGTCATGCAAGTAAAAACGCAGAAGAGTCCAGGGAAGCAAGTATGATGATTGGTAAGCAATTTATGAAAGCAGTTTTACCTGTAAGTGAAACACCCTCGCTTAAGAAATGGCAAGAGGAAGCGAATGGATATAATCACTTTCCATTTGTATATACATTGTATACATATGATATGGGCTTTGATTTATATACAACGGTGCTCACCTATATTTATTCATCAACAGTTGGCCTTGTTCATAATGCCGTGCGTGCCATTCCATTAGGCCAAAAAGCAGGGATCGAAGTTATCCATAAGCTTATAGCTGAAATGGACACCATTGCGAAACAGATCTTGAAACGCCATATCGAGGATTTGTCCAATCATGCCTTAGGGTTGGAGATTTCCTCAATGAAACATAAATTCTTACAAGCAAGGTTGTTTATATCTTAAAGGAGGGGTTTGGCATGAAACCAGTAATAGTTGGAGTAGGTGGACCAGTTGGTTCAGGGAAAACATCATTAGTAGAAAAATTGACGAAAAATATGGTAGATCAATATAGTATTGCAGTTATTACAAACGATATTTATACAAAAGAAGATGCACAGTTTTTAATCAAGCAGGGGATTCTGCCAGAAGAGAGAATAATCGGGGTCGAGACTGGTGGCTGCCCGCATACTGCAATAAGAGAAGATGCTTCGATGAATTTTGAAGCTATTGATGAACTGAAACGGCGTTTTGATGATTTAGATATAATTTTATTAGAAAGTGGTGGCGATAACCTTTCAGCAACCTTTAGTCCGGAACTTGTTGATGGATATATCTATGTAATAGATGTGGCAGAAGGTGGAGATATCCCTCGAAAAGGCGGTCCTGGTGTGACAAGGTCAGATTTGCTGTTAGTAAATAAAATAGACTTAGCACCATATGTAGAAGTTGATTTAGACAAGATGAGAGTTGATGCAAAAGCGGCAAGAAAAGACAGACCATATGTTTTTACAAATGTGAAGAAAGGTGATGGCATTCCAAAAGTCATTGAATGGATTCAACATAATATGCTGCTGGAAGGAAGCGAAGTGTGAGCAGATGAACCCTGTTAAGAAGGAAAAAATGGATGGCCAGCTGGATCTGACTTTTACTTATAAAAATAATAAAACAATCATAAAGGATGTCTTTCAGAAGGCTCCTTTAAAAGCCAGCAGAGGTCTTTATGTTCAGGATGATAGCCGTCTGTCCATGTACATAATGGAATCTTCTGGAGGTCTTGTTGCTGGTGATTCTAATAAGCTGTCGTTTACATTGGAAGAAGGCTCAGATGTAATGATTCATCCACAGTCAGCAACCAAGGTTTATCCAACATTATATGATGAAACCAGTCGTCAGTCGATTGAGATATCGCTTGCGAAGAACACTAATTTAACCTGGCAAAGAGAAGAAGTTATTCCCTTTGAGGGAGCCATATTTGACAGTCATACCGTGATTAATATGGATAGTACAGCTTCTTTGTGGTGGGAAGAAATTTTATATCCTGGCAGGGAAAAGCGAGGCGAGTTTTTTACTTTTAAGAAATACCAAACTCTCTTTGAGGTCTGGAGAGGTGATGATTGCCTTGTTTATGATCCACTTATTTTTAGACCGGCAGATCAAACCCTAACAGCAATTGCAGTAATGGAAAACTATCATTTTCTTGCCAGCCTTTGGATAGTGTTTCCTGATAGTTCTTTTTCTGTTACATCTCTTCAGGAAAAATTAACTGAATTGGAAGATCATCAAGTAAGCATCACTCAAATTTGTGAAAATGGATTTCTGATAAGATGGCTCTCCAACCATCTCGCACAAATAAAGAAAGATATGGATCAACTAAAAGAAGCCTTGGCTCCCCGCTAGAGCCAGGGCTGTTAAGCATGGATAAATCCCCTTTTTCCTTGTCTTTTTACTTCATATAAGGCATTATCAGCCTTTTTGAGTAATACTTTAATATCCTTGCATTCTGTGGTGTATTCTGCAATTCCCACACTTGCAGATACATTTATCTGATAGGTGGAATCACTCCAATCAGACAGTGTATTAATAATATTCTGAGCAGTTTGATTAATCTTTTCTCTATCAGACTTTCCAGGCTTAATAAGGATGAATTCATCTCCGCCTATTCTGACTAACCGATCAGAAGGCTCTGTTACCTTGATAATTCTATTGCTGACTTCAATTAGAACTTCATCGCCTGCATCATGACCATAGAGATCATTCACTTGTTTAAAATTATCTAAATCGATGAACATCTGTTCCATTTTCCTCAATATTGGAAAAAAACAAATCCAGGTATCTGCGATTATATAGATTTGTTAAAGCATCGTATATTGCTAGTTTTTCTAATTCCAAAACGTAGGAAAACAGGTTGGAGAAACTTGTCAGTGTTTCAATATCATCCTCAGTAAAGTCACCTGCATCACTTCCAACAGCGCACAATGTACCAAACATCTCCCCATTTTTATAAAACACAGGTACGCCGATATAGGAAAGAATATTGGCATCTGCGGTTAAGGGCAGCTTACTCGTAAAAGGATGCTCTCTAGTATTGTTAATAATAAGAGGCTCCTGCTTGCCGAAGTATATTTGCTGGCAATAAGATCCTCGTATATCGATTGACTGATTATCTTCAGCAGGGATCCCCGTATTACTTGTATCTATTGTCCTTATTATCGTAAAAGTTTCTTCTGTCGTCCGCCCAAGGAATATTCGCTTCCCTTTAATAGACTGATTGACTAATTTAAGCAAATCATCTACAGCTCTATATTCGATATGAACACCACCTCACCTCAGTACTTACTTATTATTATAAAAAAATTACAAATATTATACAAGAAAAGGCCGATATGAATTATTTAATTTCTATGTGAGGTTTTCTGACATGTTGTTTGTATGGTCAGATAATCTCCCTTAGCATAAGTATTGTAAAATTATCTAACTATTCTAATAGTTTTCCGGAAAAGCTGTTTACACAAAATGGGGGAGTAATGATGTTATCATCAACAACAGGTTATCTTATTTTACTAATTTTTGGGGTTTTCTTTACAGGCTTAACTATTATCATGCAAAAGCGAAGAAAAGTAGCGATGACTGCAGAGCAATTTAGTACAGCAGGGAGAAGTGTCGGCATCGGGTTGGCAAGTGCCTCGATTATTGCAGCATGGACTTGGGCAGCAACATTAATGATGTCTTCTTCTACAGGTTTTAAATATGGAATAAGCGGACCATACTGGTATGCTGCTGGGGCTTGTATTCAAGTACTATTATTTGCGATTGTGGCAATTCATTTAAAACGTAAGGCACCTTTAGCGCACACTTTCTTAGAGTTTGTTGGTAAGAGGTTCGATAATAAAAATCATAAATTAATGATGTGCTTCGCATTGATGACCAATATTATTGTAACAGCCATGGTTATTCTCGGTGGAGCAATTGCACTTAATTCTCTCACTGGAATGAATGTCTATGTGGCAGCATTCCTGATTCCATTGACGTTTACGATCTATACAATGATAGGCGGTCTGAAAGCATCTTTTATTGCAGATTATTTAAACACTGTAATGATTTTCGTTATTTTAACTATCTTTGCTGCTGTTGTCTATTTTAAATTTGGTATTGAGTCTGTTTATGAAGGATTGCAATCAATACCAGACTCACAACAAATGCTCACGATGGCATCAATTCCTGGCTTGTTTTTTGGGATGATTAATATTATTGGAAATTTCGGCACAGTGTTTGTCGATCAATCCTATTGGCAGCGTGCGATTGCAAGTAAAGACAGTGCTGCTTCGAAAGCCTATATTTACGGAGGGATTGCATGGTTTGCTATTCCATTCTCTATTGCAACCTTCTTAGGTGTAAGTGCAGCAGGACTTGGAGTGAACATTGGGGATCCTGATTCTTCAGCTCCTCTCATGGCAGAATATTTACTAGGTTCTGTTGGTTCCATTCTATTTCTTGTGATGTTGTTTATGGCTGTTATGTCAACAGGTGCAGCTGAACTGACAGCAATCACCAATATCATTGTTACTGATATTTATCGTCAGTCGATCAATCCGAAGGCTTCAGGAAAACAAACACTGAAAGTTTCACGTATTGTCACATTGAGTTTTGGCTTAGGTATGGGTTTACTGTCGATTTTATTATTTAAGATGGGAATCGGCTTAAGTTTTGTTTATATGGCGATGGGGATCTTCGTAAGTGGTGCGGTTATTCCATTAACAATGGGGCTTATGTGGAAAAAAGCAACAAATAATGGCTGTTTCTATGGGGCTGTTTTCGGGATGATTTCCGGTATTACGGTTTGGTTACTGACAGCAGGAATTAAATATGGAGCGGTAAATGTCAGTACATTAGGAGAGTTGCATTCGATGCTTTACGGAAATGTGACAGTATTTGTTGTAAGTGGTGTGATTGCGATAGGGCATGGATTTTGATTCATTGAAAGATAAATTCCACAGTTTTGATGAAGAGCAAAAGGAACAGGCAGAGTCGCCTGTTAGGAAGGAAGTTGTAAATGGATAATCAGAAATTATTAAGAGATGCTAAACTTTGTACACGATGGGCCCTTGGCTTAACTTTTGTTCTTATTATATTGTTCCCTGGCATTATGTTTCTAACTGGCTATACATACAGTTTGTCCTTCTTTAAAGGGTGGACGATGTTAGCAGTTGTTTGGCTGATTATCGCAGGATTATATACTGCCATTCGCCCGTTAGTGGAATATTATCTGGAAAAGAAAACGGAAGTATAACTGGTTAAAAAATCCTGATGAATTTCTTGGAGAGAATTCATCAGGATTTTTATTTACTGAAAGGGCAGATTCGGGAGTTATTATGCAGTTAAGCAAATATCATAGCATCAAAACTGGAGGGAGAGTGTGAGTTATGCAGTTATGAAGCCATCATAGCGTCAAAAATAGTTTGATTCAGAGCAGTTATGCAGTTATGAAGCCATTATAGCGTCAAAAGTAGCTTTATTCAGAGCAGTTATGCAGTTATGAAGCCATCATAGCGTCAAAAGTAGCTTTATTCAGAGCAGTTATGCAGTTATGAAGCCATCATAGCGTCAAAAATAGCTTGATTCAGAGCAGTTATGCAGTTATGAAGCCATCATAGCGTCAAAAGTAGCTTGATTCAGAGCAGTTATGCAGTTATGAAGCCATCATAGCGTCAAAAGTAGTTTGAGTCAGAGCAGTTATGCAGTTATGAAGCCATCATAGCATCACAACAGGTGCGCGCCGGAAGTAATGCAGTTATGTACTATGTTTAAGCTTTCCCAAACACAAATATCCCATTCCTCTCTCACTCTCACTTTTAGAAAATTAAAAAGGTTTTAAGATCATGAGAAGAATAACAATGATTAATAAGCTGTTTTCTATGTATTCTACTTTTAATAGTTTTTGAACATTACTGTGATAGGTTTCGGGTACTTCTTGCAATGTCTGGTCCTTAAGCATTTGTTTAATTGGTTTGGAATACTTTTTTAATAAAGTTGGGCCTAAGCTCAGTGCTGTTAAGTAGATGATCATACTTGTAATGTACCAGCCTTGCTGAAACAGATATGGTCTAATGAGTCCCATGGAAAGACCTGTAATGAGAACTAAGATTCCGCCGATCATGGCAAACAGGTGGACTTTTTTCTTTAATGCAAAGGCATGGCGGATTTCATCAATGGTGTGTGATGATTTAACAATCGTTGTTAGAATAAATCCAGGTCCAATACCAACAATTGCGGAAAAGATATGAATCACTACTAAGAAAGTATAGAGTGATTGCATGATATCACCTTCTAGTTTTTATTATTGTTACCTAGTATTCTTTATTTCTATCATTATAATATACTGTAAAAGTTTTAACCAACTATAAAAAAAGAATGATGCACAAAGTCTACTATGCATCATTCTTTCTCTTTATAGTCCATTAAGACATTACTGCAACTTGATGGATTAATCTATCACAGAACTTTTCACATTTAGCGATATCCTCATCTTGCGGTGTTAATTCTACTTTTAGAGTGACAGCCAGATTAGTGTGCACAAAGAGCATATCACGAAATAAATCAACAGCTCCGCAAAAATATGGATAAAAGCTGTCTCCTGTTCCGAAAACACCTGTTGATAAATGCTTTACATTTTCTGTTTCAAATGCTTCATATACATCTTCCATTTCAAGCGGAATTTCACCATTATCCCACGAATACGTCCCAACAGTCACAATATCATAATCGTACAGATCATGATTCTGAAATTCATCAACAGGAATAAGGTCTGTCTCGATTCCTTTTGCCTCCATATTGTCATGAATAACTTCAGCTAGTAAAGATGTATTTCCAGTAATCGATGTATAGATAATGGCTGCTTTCATCACTTGAACCTCCAATGTATTTTATCGCGTTGTAATTACAACTGATCAAGACTCACTTTATAACAGACTAGGCACCCTGATAAGTTTCGCTAATGATCCGTGGGGAACTTTATAATTCGTCAAATCCATTTGATGATGATACTTTTGTGTAGGTACGTGACTTTTGCTCAAAGAAGTCTGATTTTGTTTCATTCATCATTTCGTCACTGAATACATGAATCCATGCCATTGGATTTTCACGTTCAGGGTAGTAATTGTCCATTCCAATCTGGCGGAAGCGTTTATTTGCTAAATACTCTACATAACCATGGAATTCTTCCAAGTCGATTCCATCAATATCTTTCAGAATATAATCTGCCCATTCTTTTTCTAATTGGACCGCATGATCAATCGTTTTATATGCATATTGAATATTTTCTTCTGTATTTAATTCCGGATTTTCTGTTAATAAAATACGGACAAATTGTGATACGAAATATGCATGCTGCATCTCGTCACGTTGAATATAGCTGATCATTGTACTGGTTTTCACCATTTTTTGCTGACGAGCCAAATGATAGAAAAAGGCAAACCCTGCATAGAAGTAGATTCCTTCTAAGTTAATCGAATTGATTGCTAATTCAAATAAACGCTGAGGTGTTGGATTCTCACGGAATGCTTCATAGCTGTCGAGAATTAACTGATTACGTTTGCGGACAATTGGATCATCTTTTGCCTGGTCAAAACGCTCATTTTGTTCACGTAATGGGACAAGTGAGCTTAAAATATAGGAATAAGACTCATTATGGACTGCTTCCTGCTGGGCAATAACCGCAAATATGGCTTTAAAGCTCGAATCTGTCACATAATCCATGACATGTGTCAGTGTTGGTGTCTGCAGACTGTCTAATGACGCTAATTGTGTATTGATTCTTAAGAAGACATCTTTTTCTGTTTCTGTTAAGTCATCCCATTGTTTTATATCATCCTGCATATTGATCTCTTGGGCTTTCCAGAAATTCGCAAGCAATGTTTGATATAAATCATACATTTGCGGATAAGCAATATCATTCCAGTTTAATAGCCCGGATGACTGTCCATTAATAAGACCTGTTGCTTTATTAGGATAAGTTGGATTTAATAATTTTATTTTTGAGAGCGGTTGGTTGATACCTGACATAATTGTTTCCTCCTTGACTTGATCTTCGTGAAAAATGTAGGCAGATGATCTGTTATCATAGGAAACGCAATGCCATAACAATTAGCTATGGCATGCTTCACATTCTTCAATCTCGGTTTGTGATGTACTGCGAACATAATAAGTTGTTTTTAAACGATTCTCCCATGCAGCAAAGTGCAGGTTAAGCAGATCCTTCGCCTTAATATCATGGCGAACATAAAAGTTAAAGCTGATTGCCTGATCTATATGACGTTGTCTTTTCGCGTTCTGTTTGATACTCCATACCTGATCAAGCTCGTGACGGGCACGGCGGTAATAGTTATACGTAACATGGTCTAAGTCTGGTGCGGTAACTTTGAATTTAAAGTTTTTCTTTTCTTCTGCAAATTCAACTGCATATAACGGATCAATACCATCAGTTGAACCACCAATTTTCGCAGTTGATGAGTTTGGTGCAACAGCCATTAACCAGCCATTACGTATACCGCTAGTTTTTACTTCTTCTTTCAGATCATTCCATCGATCAGTTGTGTAGTCTCTGCGTTCAAAGTACTTTCCTGTTTGCCATTCTGATCCTTCGAATTCAGAATAAGCACCTTTTTCTTTGGCAAGTTCCATTGATGCTTTAATTGTATAATAAGCAATATCCTCATATACTTTGTCAGCAAATTCAACTGCTTCTTCTGATTCCCAATGGATGCTTTCCAGGGCTAATAGGTGATGCCAGCCGAATGTACCTAAACCAACTGCACGATATTTTTTGTTGGTAATCTGCGCTTGTCCAACACTAATTGTATTAAGGTCAATAACATTATCAAGCATACGTACCTGAATGCTGATCAGACGATCTAATACTTCGGCACGAACTGCATTTGGCAGGTTAATAGATGATAGATTACAAACAACAAAATCACCTGGTTTACGGACGATTATAATATTGCCATCTTCATCTTGGTATTCTTTTGAAATCGTTGTTGGTGACATATTTTGAGCAATCTCCGTACATAAGTTACTGCAATAAATCGATGTTTTTCCGATTCCGCGTTTGTGCTTATTCGGGTTTTGGCGGTTAACTTCATCACGGTAGAACATATAAGGTGTGCCTGTTTCTAACTGGGCAATCATAATACGTGCCATAACATCCATTGCACGGTATGTTTTTCTAGGAAGTAATGGATGATTTACAGCTTCCCAATATTTTTCTGTGAAGTATTTCTCATTTTCTTCATCGTAGAAGTCTTCTAAACCTAATGGATTGCCAGCTTCATCTGTCCAGCCCATCATTTGCTTCACTTGGTGTGGACAGAATGTATGCCATTCTCCAATGCTCTTTCCGCTTGCATCCGTTTCTTTCAATTGCTCCATAAACAAGTCAGGGATAGAAACCCCAGTGAAAATATCATGAGCTTTACGACGCTCATCACCATTATTTGTTTTTAAATCAAGGAATCCGTTCATAATGTCTTTATGGAAGACATCCAGATAAATGGCAACAGCCCCTTGGCGCTGACCAAGCTGATCAACACTTACAGCTGTATCATTAATTAAACGGATCCATGGTACAACTCCAGATGAGTTTCCTTTAAATTTCTTAATATCTGAGCCTAGTGCGCGGACTTTTCCGTAGTAGATTCCAATACCGCCACCGTCTTTGCTTAATCTTGCTATATCCCAGTTATTTAAGTATATTCCATCTAATGAGTCATCTACTGTATCGATGAAACATGATGATAATTGACCATAACTTTTTCCGGAATTTGATAAGGTAGGTGTAGCAACAGTCATATATAAATGGCTTAATGCCCAATAAGCTTCTGTAACAAGCTCTACTCGTTTTTCTTTCGTTTCATTCTGCATTAAGGTCATTGCGATAATCATAAAACGCTCTTGAGGTAATTCATATAAGTTGCGGTCATGATCTCGCGCAAGGTATCTGTCTGCAAGCAGGAACAGTCCAATGTAGTTAAATAGTTCATCACGTTCAGGTGCAATGACTTTTTCCAGTTGATCAATTTCTTCTTTTGAATAATTTGCTAAAAGGTCAGTACTGTAGATCCCTTTTTCTGTCAGGGTATGAAGTAATTGATATAAGTTACCATATTTATTATTTGCGTCATAGTTGCGATTCTTCGCTGCTTCTTCGTAAAGTTGTGTTAAGTGGAAGTGAGCTGCAACGAATGTCCATTTTGGCTGGTCCATGGAGATACGATTAAGTGCATAAAATAATGCTTCCTGTGTTGCTTCATTTTGTGCTTTTGTCGAAGAGTCTATTTTGGTTTGAATTTCGGCAGTGTCAAGGCCGTATTTTTCTCCAGCATCTTTTAACGCTTCGATAACACTTTGTTTTATTGATTCTACTTCTGTTGCCATGTAAAAAAACCTCCATATACAAAATAAAAGCGCCCTTGTTACTAGAGCGATAAGTGTTAAGTTCATTACGGTGAATACCATATATTGATGCGTTGTTCGTATGTTTAACTATATATTGTATTGTAACTTAATTTAATTATTATTACAACAAAAAGATATGAGCTGATTTTATCGACAAATAAATCAACTCTATCTATTACTTATTGATGTAGAGCAATATTTATTATACTTATGTGTATCTATTGAAACAAGTTTTATTTTCTAAAAATGAATAAAAAGTATGATACTAATTTATTTACAAGAAAAGAGCAGAGGACAGATAGTTTGCCCTCTTATCTTTTATATTGTATTTCATGTAATCTTGCGAAAACGCCTTTCTTCTCTAGTAACTCATCGTAGGAGCCTTCTTCTTCAATCCCGTTTTTCGTAACGACAATCACTCTGTCGGCATCACGGATCGTTGCAAGTCTGTGAGCGATCACTAACGTTGTCCGGTTTTCTGAAAGTTCATCTAATGATTGCTGGATAAGGCGCTCTGTTTCTGTATCAAGTGCAGAAGTAGCTTCATCTAGAATCAGTATCGGCGGATTTTTTAAAAATGTCCGGGCAATCGCAAGTCGCTGCTTTTGACCACCTGACAGTTTTAAGCCCCGTTCGCCAATTTGTGTTTCATAACCATCTGGCAGGTTGGCGATAACTTCATCCAAGTGTGCTTTTTTCGCAGCATTTATAATCTCTTCATCAGTCGCATGCTGTCTGCCATAGGCAATATTCTCTTTAATCGTCCCTGTAAAAAGAAATACATCTTGTTGAACGATTCCGATCTGAGATCTTAACGATTGTTTTGTCATATCTCGGATATCCATTTGATCAATAGTTATCTTCCCGCCATTCACATCATAAAAACGTGGAATTAATGAACAAATCGTCGTTTTGCCGGCACCAGATGGCCCTACAAATGCCACTGTTTCTCCTGGATTAATTTTCAGATCAATATTATTTAAAACTGAATGATAACGATCATAAGAGAAATCCACTTGGTGGAATTCGATATCACCATGCAGCTTGTCTACTTTCACTGCATCAGGTTTATCTTTAATTTCGGGTTCCTGAGCGATTAATTCGCGAAAACGTCTGAAACCTGCCATTCCTTTTGGATAAAGCTCAAGCAGTGCACTGATTTTCTCAATTGGCCGGATTAATACATTCGTGTATAAAACAAAGCTGACTAATTCACCATATTGCAGCTCATTGTTAAAGACGAGCCATGCTCCAACAACTAGTACGATAAGTGTCAGTAATCTTGTCATCATATAAATACTGGAATGAGTACCTGACATGACACGATAAGCGCCGATCTTTTCTTTACGGAATAAGCCATTGTCTTTGCGGAATCTTTTGATTTCAAACTCTTCATTCGTAAAAGATTGAACGACACGGACACCAGAAACAGCATCCTCCACCCGTGCATTCACATCAGCAATTTTGCCATACATATTACGCCATGCCCGATTCATGGCATAATTACAATAGGTAATAAGTGCAATAAGAAATGGGACCATTACTAATGCAATAAGTGCCAGTGTTGGATTAACGGTGAACATAATCCAAAAGGCGCCGGTGAATGTCATCAAGACGATAAAAGCATCCTCTGGTCCATGGTGGGCAAGCTCTCCGATATCGAACAAGTCATTCGTAATCCGGCTCATAATGTGGCCTGTTTTTGTATTATCAAAGAAACGAAAGGATTGACGCTGTACATGTGTAAACAATTGTTCACGCATATCTGTTTCAATGTTAATACCAAGCTTATGTCCAAGATAACTGACAATATATTGGAGAAAAGTACTTAGTATATATACTGCAAATAATGTAATACATACAATAATAATGATATTCCAATCTCTACCTGGTAAAAGATCATCAATTAACCACTGTACTGCTAGCGGAAAGGCAAGTTCTAATATTGCAACAAAGACAGCACTGGAAAAATCGATGATAAATAATCGTTTGTGCGGTTTATAATAAGAGAAGAAATCCTTTATCATATACAAAATAGCTCCTTTATTTTAGTTTGACCAACATATTATAGCAGAAAACTAAACACAATTACCAAGAAACAAATAGAGAAAGTTTGTTCGGTAAAGTTGTTATATTGGTTTATTATTTATTTAGAATCCGCTACAATAAGTAAAGAGTATGGTGAGAGAGGATTTGATCAATGACCACAATAAATGATATAGCCAAATTAGCAGAAGTTTCCCGTTCGACTGTTTCCAGATATTTGAACGATAATGGTTATGTAAGTGAAGATGCCAAAAAAAGAATTATGAAAGTTATTGAAGAAACTGGATATATACCTAGCCAGTCCGCAAAATCTTTACGCACAAAGAAGACGGGTGTCATTGGTGTGATTCTGCCAAAAATCAGTACAGAAACAGCAAGTCGAGTTGTCGGAGGAATTAATCAAATCTTACAGCAAAATGACTACCAGATGCTTTTGACAACAACATCAATGGAAAGTGAGAAAGAAATTGAGTTTATAAGATTATTACAGTCAAGAAATGTAGATGGTATTCTTTTACTTGCAACCAATACAGAAAAACCGCTAATCAACGCAATTGAAAAAGCAGCACTTCCAATTGTAGCCTTAGGTCAGGAATTCCCCAACATTTCATCAGTAATATATCCTGACTATAATGCAACAAGAGAGATAATCGCATACCTGATCCAAAAAGGATATCAAAATATTGCATTTATTGGAGTGGGAGAAGATGATCCGGCAGTGGGAATAGAGAGAAAAAGAGGATTTGTAGATACATTGAATCAACATCAGTTAATGATTAATGAGGACTGGATTGTTCAAGGAGACTTCAGTATCGATTCAGGTTACGATTCAATTAAGGAAATTTGGAATAAGAATAACAAAAAACCGGATGCAGTATTTGCAGTTACTGATCAAATAGCTGTCGGAGCCATGCAATTTTTAAAAGAACAACAATTACAAATCCCAAAAGATATTGCAGTTGCAGCAACTGGTGCGTCAAGGTTATCCCAATTTATTGAGCCGAGTTTAACAGTAATCGATTTTCTTAATAAAGAAGCAGGTGTTATTGCTGCCGAATTATTAATAGAAGAAATAACAGGAGAAAAAGCAATCAAAAAAATTATTCACGACTATAGACTTCTCAAAAGAAATAGTGTATGATACAAAACATAAATGAGTTGGGAACGATTCCACAAATCATTTATGTTTTTTATTATGAAATGTGGGAACGATACCACAAATGAGTTATAGAAACTCTTTCATCCAACAATTGAAATAGAAAGATGAAGCTCATAAATATACAAAACATGGAATCGATCTCACAAAAAAGGAGGAATTATTGTGGCAAGTAATGAAGAAATTGCAAAACAGGTCATTGAATCAATTGGCGGATCAGAAAATGTCCAATCGATCGCTCATTGTGCAACTCGGCTTAGAATTGTTGTAAACGATCGTGAAAAAATTGATGACGAAAAAGTGGAACAAATCGATAAAGTGAAAGGAGCGTTCTTCAATTCTGGACAATACCAGATAATTTTTGGTACAGGCACTGTTAACCGGATCTATGAGGCAATCGAAGGCATTGGAGTATCTGGCAGCAAGGAAACAGAAGTGAAAGAAGATGCAAAAAAAGAAGGAACCGCATTTCAGCGAGCAATCCGTACATTTGGTGATGTATTTGTTCCAATAATTCCAGTTCTCGTTGCAACAGGGTTATTCATGGGGTTAAGGGGACTGGTAACACAAGAACAAATACTGGCTTTATTTGGATTAACACCAGACAGTATTTCAGATAATTTCCTTTTATTCACCGAAGTATTGACAGATACCGCATTTGTCTTCCTGCCTGCACTTGTTGCATGGTCAACCTTCAGAGTTTTTGGCGGAACTCCTGTCAGTGGTTTAGTGCTTGGTTTAATGCTGGTTTCTCCATCATTTCCAAATGCATGGAATGTCGCAGGCGGCGGTGTTGAACCAATCTACTTCTTTGATTTCATCCCTGTGATTGGATACCAGGGATCAGTATTACCAGCCTTCTTTGCAGGTTTAGTTGGAGCTAAAGTAGAAAAGTTTTTCCGTAAGCGTGTCCCTGAAGCATTGGATCTTATTTTAACTCCTTTTCTAGTATTACTAGTAATGATCATTCTATCATTATTCGCGTTAGGACCAATTCTACATGTTGTGGAAAATTGGATTTTTGAAGGGACAATTGCCGTATTAGAACTGCCATTTGGTTTAAGTGGATTGATTATCGGTTTCTTGCACCAGATCATTGTTATAACAGGTGTGCATCATATATTTAATTTGCTGGAAATTCAATTATTAGAGAATTTAAGTTTTAACCCATTTAATCCACTTATCTCGGCAGCCATTGCTGCACAGGGTGGCGCTACACTTGCAGTCGGCTTAAAAGCAAAATCAAAGAAAGTAAAAGCACTAGCTTTGCCTTCCTCTTTGTCCGCATTTTTAGGTATTACAGAACCGGCAATATTCGGTGTGAACTTGCGTTATGGAAAACCATTTATTATGGGACTGATCGGTGGGGGCGTCGGCGGTTTCCTCGCATCACTTCTGCAGCTTAAAGCAACAGGGATGGCAGTAACCGCAATTCCAGGTATATTACTTTATTTAAATGATCAATTATTGCTGTATCTGCTAGTTAATATTGCAGCAATTGCGACAGCATTTCTTCTAACTTATTTCTTTGGCTATAAAGAAGAACAATCAAAATAACTCCAGGTGAAGGGATGGCACAGAATGAGTCTAGATCAGCAACTAAAGAAAAAAGCATCAGATCAAGTGAATGAGAAAGGATCCATTGTCAAAAAAGATCCATTCTATCCACTTTATCATATTGCACCACCAGTAGGGTTAATTAATGATCCGAATGGATGGATTCAGTGGAATGGAACTTATCATTTATTTTATCAGTGGATGCCATTTAAAGCTGGACATGGTGCAAAGTTTTGGGGACATGTTTCTTCTGAAGATATGATTAATTGGAAGGAAGAACCAATAGCACTTGCACCAAGTGACTGGTTTGATAAAGATGGGTGTTATTCAGGCAGTGCCATCTCTTTCAATGAAGAGCTGTTATTATATTATACAGGTAATGTAAAAAATAATAACATTAGAGAAGCGTATCAGTGTCTTGCTGTATCGAAAGACGGCAGGAATTTTGAAAAACTGGGAGTTCAAATTGAAGTGCCTGGTGGATATACTGCCCATTTCCGTGACCCGAAGGTATGGCAGGAACATGATCGTTATTACATGGTGGTAGGAGCACAAACGGAAAAGGAAGAAGGCAGTGTTGTGTGGTTTTCTTCTGAAGATTTAAAAAAATGGCAGTTCGGTGGTATGTTAGCAGATGGTTTTGGATATATGTGGGAATGTCCAGATTTCTTTTCATTAAATGGTACAGATATTTTATTATTTTCTCCTCAGGGACTGTCTGCTTCCGGGATTGATTACCGCAATATTCATCAGACAGGTTATATAGCAGGGAAATGGAATAAAGGAACCAATCAATTTTTACATGAAGAGTTTGTCGAATTAGATCATGGGTTTGAGTTTTATGCACCACAGACGACAATGGATGATCAAGGCAGAAGACTGTTAATTGGCTGGATGGGAGTGCCGGACCAAGATGAGCAATTACACCCGACAATCGAAAATGGATGGGTACATCAATTGACAATTCCGAGAGAACTAACATATAAAAATGGACGTATTCTCCAGAAGCCTGTTGAAGAATTAAAACAGCTACGCAAACAACAGAAGTATCACTTAGAATTAAATACTCAGAAAATCATTATGAAAGATATCCCTAAAGCAAGTGAAATTAAATTGGATATCCAGGCAAATGAAAATGTTAAAATTGATTTTTTCGAACATTTAAAACTGCATTTTGACACCAGTACCCACTATGTCCAGTTGTTACGCCCAAAATTAGACGGAACTGGGACAGAAGAACGTGTAGCAGTCGCAGAACAGCTTACAGATATACAATGTCTGATCGATCATTCTTCTATAGAAATTTTCATCAATGATGGGGAAATTGTCTTTACATCAAGAATCTTTGCAGAACCTTCCAACAATAAGCTCACCATTCAGGCAAATGGAGAACTGACTGTTTGGGAATTAGCTAAATAAGAAATGAAAAGAGTCGAAAAAGCATTTCTATTAAAAAAGGAAATGCTTTTTCTGACCTAATCTGCCGCCTTTTGTATATTTTTGCGGGATACGTTCAATCTGATCCAGCTCCAATGTGTAAAAATAGTCAATTGCCCGAATCGTGCGATAGAAAATCCATAAACCAAATAGTATTTGAATAAAAACCAACAAATGGAAAACAAGATCTGGTGTATTTATTGCAACAATTTGATAGATAACCTGAACAAGTAATAACAGCCAATGTTTTAATAAGATGATTAAACTTCCTGTAAGTATTCCAATTATCATAAAGAATTCAACAGTCATATACAAAGCTCTCCTTTTTAAGTAGTAGGGAATCAAAATCTCACTTTATAGTAATTTGCCCAATTAACTGTTTTTTAGTTAGTAAAATCTGAATTATGCTACAATAAAAGAATACGCTTTATCCATAAGAGGAGGTCATAGAATTGAAGTTAGGTGCAATAGAAGCTGGTGGAACGAAATTCGTTCTGGGAGTTGGAAATGATCAAGGCGAGATACTGGAAAAAGTGGTAATTCCAACCGAACATCCAGAGATTACGGTGCCCAAGATCCTGGATTTTTTTAAAGGCAAAGGCATTGAAAAGCTTGGTTTAGGAGGATTTGGCCCAATCGATATTAATGAAAATAGTGAGACATATGGCCAATTGCAGAAAACTCCGAAAACCGATTGGATAGACTATCCTTTGGGCGACACTTTGAAGCAAGAGCTCGGTGTCCCAATTATCATTGACACGGATGTGAATGTTGCTGCAATGTCAGAGTCTAAGTGGGGAAATGCAACAGATGTAAACAGCTGCTTATATATTACCGTAGGAACAGGTATTGGTGCGGGTGCTTACTTCCAAGGAAAAACATTAAAAGGACTTTCCCATTCAGAAATGGGTCACATAAAAGTAAGACGACATCCAGAAGATACATATGAAGGCACATGTCCATACCATAAAGACTGTCTGGAGGGGATTGCTGCAGGGCCGTCACTGGAAAAACGATGGGGCAAAAAAGGTCATGAACTCGCTGAAGACCAGAAAGTCTGGGAAATGGAAGCATATTACTTAGCGCAGGCTTTGACTAATTATATTTATATTTTGTCACCTGAAAGAATTATTATGGGTGGCGGTGTGATGAAACAGCAGCAATTGTTCCCATTAATAAGAAAGAATGTCTTAAAGATGCTCAATGGTTATGTAAGTTCGCCATATCTAACAGAAAACGAAATAGACCGATATATTGTGCCGCCAGGACTTACAGATGAAGCTGGGGTAAAAGGCGCTCTATATCTGGCAATGGGTGAATAAATCAAAACGACCATCTTCCTTAAACCCAAAAGGAAGAATGGTTGTTTTTTTATAAAATCGTTTATCAAGCAATAGAAAAACATTAGGATTACAGAACTGATTAATCGCTTACAATAATCATTTATGATAAAATGAGTCTAAATTTTAGAGTAGAGGTGACAACAATGAAAAAATTAGAGCTAGGGAAAAGTGGTTTACTTGCAAGTGAAATTTCGCTTGGTTGTATGCGAATCGATCAATTGTCTACTCTGGAAGCTAACAAAGTGATTGAAAATGCGCTGGAACTTGGCATTGATTTTTTCGACCATGCAGATATTTATGGTGGTGGGAAGTCTGAAGAAATATTTGCAGATGCAATAAATATGACTCCTGCAGTACGAGAAAAAATGGTTATTCAAACAAAATGCGGGATACGAAAAGGCTTCTTTGATTTTTCAAAAGAACATATTATTGATTCGGTTGAAGGAAGCTTGAAACGTCTGAAAACAGAGTATATAGATGTATTATTACTTCATAGACCAGATACACTTGTGGAGCCGGAAGAGGTTGCTGAAGCATTTAACCAATTAAAACGTGACGGTAAGGTGCGACATTTTGGTGTAAGTAATCATAACCCGATGCAAGTAGAACTATTGAAAAAATATGTTGATCAAGATTTAATTGCGAATCAATTACAGTTAAGTATGATGTTTACACCGATGATTGATGCTGGTCTAAATGTCAATATGCTGCATGAACCAGCTATCGTTCGAGACGGGAGTATCCTGGACTACAGTAGAGTTCATGATATGACTATCCAGGCATGGTCACCGTTTCAACATGGATTCTTTGAGGGTGTTTTTGTTGATAATGATCAATTTCCTGACCTAAACCAAAAATTAGCTGAATATGCTGTAACAAAAGGTGTAACAAAATCAGCGATTGCTATTGCATGGATCCTGCGTCATCCGGCGCGTATCCAGCCGGTTGTCGGGACAATGAATGTCGAGCGGTTGAAGGATATAGCCAAAGCATCAGAAGTTACTTTAACACGGGAAGAATGGTACGAATTATATCGGGCAGCAGGAAATAAATTACCATAAAAAGGATACAAACTCAGATAAGCGAGAGTATCCTATCCAATCTCCATACTAGACACATCGAGATCATTATGAGATGGAAAGCAAATTAATAGTTCATCCCAGAATGCCGATGTATAATGAAAGTGTGATTATTTGGAGGTGGAAATATGGATAAGAAGCAAAAAAAGAGCGAGATAGTTGAAGCTTTTCATTTTCGACATGCTACTAAAAAATTTGACCCGAACCAAAAGATCTCTACAAATGACTTTCGCTTTATTTTAGAAGCAGGATACCTGTCACCCAGCTCTTTTGGGATTGAACCATGGCGTTTTCTCATAGTACAAAATGAAACACTCCGTCGTAAGATAAAAGATATCTCCTGGGGTGCCAAAGGAAAAATAATGGATGCAAGTCATTTTGTTATCTATTTATCCAGAACGCAAAAGGACTTAAAGTATGACGCTGATTACTTAAAAGATCATTTTCTAACTATTCACGAATATCCCGGTGATCGAGTAGAAGGTTTACTATCCATGATTGAAAACTTCCAAAAAAGTGATTTTGAACTAACTGATGAAAGAAGAATATCTGATTGGGCAAGTAAGCAAACGTATATAGCCTTAGCTAATACGATGACAGCCGCCGCGCAAATCGGGATTGATTCATGTCCGATTGAAGGATTTTCGATCAGGGAAATGAACGAATTTTTGAGAGAAGAGGGACTGTTAGAGGATGATTCATTCTCCATTTCAGTCATGGCTGCATTTGGTTACCGTGAAGCAGAACCAGCTGCCAAAAAAAGAAGACCATTACATGATGTGATTAAATGGATAGAATAGAAGCAGGTAAATAGATTTTCTCTATTTATCTGCTTTTTTCTTATTATCACAAAGTCTTATCTTATAAATATAAAGTAGCTAACATGATTCCTAACGTTTCTTCATAGATTTCATTAAATTGGCCAATAGGTAATGGGTTAGTTCCTTCACCTAATTCCACGGTAAAACCTGGTTTTCGGAACTGTTGAATAAACCAGTCTTTATATCCCGCATAGCTATCAACATACTGTACAGGCAAATAGCCGCTAACTCGCTGATATTCATTTACGATCGTCTCAGATTCAGGTGGTTCTAATCCTTCAAAACCCCAAAAAATCACTTCTCCCTGGGTGTGAAAGGCATTCATTATATCAAAATTCCTCTCTCCGGCGAGTTGAGCCATTGCAATTGCTTCTGGCTCTGTTAATGGCTGGTATCCCGGAAAATCTCTTGGACTTGGAGAAGTTGGTTTTCTAGCAGCTTCTGTCTCCCATAATGCTGGATATTGATTATTGAGATCAACTCCATTGATATTAGCTTTCCAATTACTGAAATCAGCATTTTGCCCATTTATTTGTAAAACATTCTCGCGTAAATTACCGGCAGCTTCTGCACCATTTAATACAAGGTTTACACCATCTGGATTCACCATTGGAACGAAAGATAACCGTACTGTATCAAAAAAAGGGAGAAGATTAAGTCCTCTGATTGGCTGGTAGTTAGTTAGTGCCAGTGCATATTGATTAATAAACCGCATGATAACAGGTGTTGTAATCCACTCATTAGCATGAAAAGATCCATTTATGTTACGAATACTCTGCCCATTCCCTATTTCTAATTCGACAAGATCTTTATTTAAGACGGAATTTCCAATAGACCTCCTGCGGATAAATGGATAGATGGAAATAAGTTGATTAATATCCTTGATCATTTTTTCATATGTATACTGATTGATATCTGTGACGATGAGATTGGTAACTCGTACAGGTATAAGTATTTGTTGCCCGATTTGAAGATAAGAAGCTTGAACAGCTGGATTCAGTAAAAATAAGCTATCTACAGGAATGTTAGTATTTTGCGCAATAGTCCAAAGTGTATCATTTGCTTGTATTGTATAGGATTGAGTAACATACCCAGGAATATCAAGCTGCTGTCCAATATAAAGCTGAGCAGGTGATACAGATGGGTTAGATGCAATAATCAGTGATAATGGAACATTAAATAATTGACTGTAATACCATAATGAATCCCCTTGTCTTACACTAATTCTCATTATTGCCCTCCTCGTATGGAACTGTATTACAGCATATGAGCAAATAGAGGTTCTCATTACTTTTTTGACTTAATTGAATATTTTAGCAAGATGGTAGATAATAAATGAATAAAGAAAAAGAATATGCAGAGGAAGGTTTACAATGATTGCAAAAACGGAAGAAGACATTAAAGGTTTAAAGGAAATAGGAAAGATAGTAGCACTGATAAGAGATGAAATGGTACAAAGAACTGTTCCGGGAATTACTACAAAAGAACTTGATCTAATCGCTAAAGAGCTCTTTGAGCAAAATGAGGCACTATCTGCGCCAAAGGGAGAATATGATTTTCCAGGATTTACTTGTATCAGTGTAAATGAAGAAGTAGCACATGGCATTCCAGGTGATCGGGTTATTGAAGATGGTGATTTGGTTAATATAGACGTTTCTGCATCTAAAAATGGTTATTTCGCTGATACAGGAATTTCTTTTGTCGCAGGAACAGGTACTGCATTACAACACAAACTGTGTGAAGTGGCACAGAAAGCATTCGATGAAGGTCTGAAACATGCTAATCCAGGATCAAAAATAAGTGACATAGGTCATGCAGTACATGAAACGGCAAAGCAAAATGGACTAACAGTTATTAAAAACTTGACAGGGCACGGGATAGGGAGAAAAATCCATGAAGCACCAGACCATATTTATAACTTCAAAAATACTTGGGATGATGAGGTTCTAAAAGAAGGAATGGTTATTGCATTTGAACCATTTATTTCTTCATTAGAAGAAGAGGTATTTCAGGATGAAGACGGATGGACCATTGCAACAGAACAAAGTCTTGTAGCACAAGTTGAGCATACACTTATCCTTACGAAAAATGGACCGATTATTACTACGCGATAAATGGAAGATTTGAAGATTGGTCTCCTCCTGTTAAGGGGGAGGCCATCATTTTAATTCGCCAACCTTACCTTCGTTCAATTACCCCATTTTTGACTAATTCAAGCTGTGCACGGTAATTTTTTAATGCCAGCTCTAATGGCAGATCCTTGGCATATTTTTGAGTCATCGCATGAACCGTAATGGTTGATAATAATTTCATTAATTGACTAAATTCATTTTGAGCTGCTGATTTTAATTGTTTGAAGTCAACAATTTTAGTGATCTGATCAAAATGGCCTTTCTTTTTCTCATCCGTAAAAATATTTGTGAATGAATCTTCCATGCGGTGATTCATATTTAATAGCACATTTTTAAAGAAGCGGTAGTTTTCTTCATCAGAAATGATGACTTGAAAAAAATCAACCATTGCTTCAAAAAGGTTACCATCATGCTTCTTCAATATCCATAAAAAAGTCTCAATAGTAATACTGATATGTTGATCAAACAGATAATAAAATGCATCTTCTTTATTATGAAAGTACTGATAAAAGCTGCCTCTCGGTATATTTGCATATTGAATAATATTGCTAATTGACGCATCTGTTAAAGGTACGTGCGAAAACTCTTTTTGCAATGCTTCTATCAGAGTATGTTTCTTCCCTGAAGGTAAATTGAAAAATGTAGTCTTTGGCAATTCGGTCACTTACTCCTTTCCATGATCTGAATCATTTAATAAAGGCAGGATAAGATCTGCCGGAAACGGAAAGGCTTCTTCATTTGTCAATGTTTGACCATCTGCTTCTTTTAATACATTAATCTCACGGTGAATTCTTTCCATCTTCTCATCTAATTGATTGGCAGAAACAGCGGCATCTTTTAATTCCTTTCTCAAGTGTGCAGGAATTTCCTTATTATATTTATAATAGATTTTATGTTCCAGACTTGCCCAGAAATCCATTGCAATAGTACGAATCTGGATTTCCGTATATATATTTTCCACACGGTCTGACATAAAGATCGGTATTTGAATGATTAAATGGAGACTTTTGTAACCATTAGGCTTCGGATTTTGGATATAATCTTTTTTCTCAATAACAGTAATGTCTTTTTGTTTTTCTAACATCTGGGCTATTTTATAAATATCATTTACGAACGAGCAGGTTATGCGAATTCCAGCTATATCTCTAATATTTTCTTGAATAGACGGAATGTTTAATGTAAGTTTCTTCTTTTTCACTTTGTTAATAATGCTTTCAGGTGATTTCACACGTGATTTTACATGTTCAATCGGATTATAATCATGTACATATTCAAATTCCTGTTTCAATATATTAATCTTTGTATTTATTTCTTCCAAGGCAAATTCATAAGCCATCATAAATCTCATTAACTCTGTTCTGATTTGTTTGAAATCGATGTTAGTCGGATTAATTTGCATGAGTTACGGACCCCTCTCCTATAAGTGACACTGTGTCATATATTTAATGATAGATGACAGACTGTCATAAGTCAAATGGCAGAAATGTAACTGAGAAGTTCTGTTTCTGCAATTAATTGATATAATACAATTATTAAATACTCTTAGCGAGGTGAAACATCTTGCAACTTCAGAAGGAATTTAGACAGGATCATTTTTATTTTCCCTATCTTTTACACATTCCTGACCAGCCAAGAAAATCAGAAGAACAAAAACTGCCATTAATTTTCTTTTTACATGGAGCAGGTGAAAGAGGTACTGACCTTGAATTGGTAAAAAATATAGGGATCCTAAAATTTATAGATGATAAAGATGACTTTCCATTTATTGTTGTGGCACCGCAATGTCAAGATGGTTCTTATTGGACCGAAGCATTGGATGGACTTGTTGCATTGTTAAAGAAGATAGTGATGGACTACTCAGTAGATACAAACCGAATATATTTGACAGGGCTTAGTATGGGAGGTATTGGTGCATGGAATCTCGCACTAAAGCACCCTCATTTATTCGCAGCATTAGTGCCAGTTTGCGGTTCTGTATTGTTGCCGGAACATAGACGATCAGAATTTAAACAATTAGTAGCACCAGAGAATTTATGGAGCAGTATGGATGTACTGAAAGATATGCCGGTTTGGGCTTTCCATGGAGACAGAGATGAAGTTGTTCCGATGGATGAAACTGTGCAATTAATAGAATATTTAAAAAAATGTAATAATAATGTCCATTTAACCATTTATCCGGGAGTAGGTCATGATTCCTGGACACCTGCCTATCAGACTGAGCATTTATATACTTGGTTAGGAAAACAAGCAAGGTGAAAATATAGATACTAAATGGACTGATAACCGGGCAAGCATCTGCCCGGTTTTTCATTATACTACTTGAAAATAATCCAGAAAAAGATTAGTATAGAAAATATAATTTGTTTACCAAACAAACTCAAATGCAAATACAAGGAGGATGAAGGACTTGGCAAAACAACAAGTAGGTGTAATAGGCCTTGCCGTAATGGGGAAGAACTTAGCGATGAATATTGAAAGCAGAGGATATTCAGTAGCTGTTTTTAACAGATCCTATGACAAAACGGAAGCGTTTTTACAGAATGAAGCAAGTGGAAAGAATTTTACAGGAGCGAAAACAATTGAAGAGTTTGTTCAATCATTAGAAACTCCTCGTAAAATATTGCTGATGGTCAAAGCTGGACCAGCAACTGATGCAACGATCGAATCATTAAAACCATATCTTGAAAAAGGTGATATCATCATTGATGGAGGGAATACGCTATTTACTGACACCATTCGCCGGAATAAGGAATTGGATGATACTGGTATTCACTTTATTGGAACAGGTGTATCAGGTGGAGA
This sequence comes from Gracilibacillus oryzae, assembly GCF_009498735.1. GTDB lineage: Bacteria > Bacillota > Bacilli > Bacillales > Amphibacillaceae > Gracilibacillus > Gracilibacillus oryzae. The sequence goes on along the minus strand of NZ_ML762439.1, from coordinate 38,888 downwards.
AGAAGGCGCGTTGAAAGGACCTTCGATCATGCCTGGAGGTCAAAAAGAAGCCTATGACTTAGTTGCTCCAATCCTTGAAGCAATTTCTGCAAAAGTGGATGGAGATCCATGTGTAACATATATTGGACCAAATGGTGCAGGACACTTTGTTAAAATGGTACATAATGGAATCGAGTATGGCGATATGCAATTAATAGCTGAAGCTTACTATATCTTGCAAAATGTAGCAGGATTAACTACTGATGAACTGCACGAAGTATTTACAGAGTGGAATAAAGGCGAATTAGACAGTTATCTAATTGAGATCACTGCTGACATTTTTACGAAGAAAGACGATGAGACTGGCAAACCATTAGTTGATGTGATCTTAGATACTGCTGGTCAAAAAGGTACTGGTAAATGGACAAGCAAGAATGCTCTTGATCTAGGTGTTCCCTTACCATTAATTACTGAATCAGTATTTGCTCGTTTCATTTCGGCATTAAAAGAAGAGCGAGTTGCAGCAAGTAAACAATTAAGCGGACCGTCTATTCAGTATAATGGTGACAAAAAAGCACTTATTGAGTCCGTTCGAAAAGCATTATATATGAGTAAGATTACTTCATATGCGCAAGGTTTTGCCCAGATGCGTCAAGCTTCTGAAGAAAATGGCTGGGATTTAAACTATGGCGAAATTGCGATGATCTGGCGTGGCGGATGTATCATTAGAGCACACTTCCTGCAAAAAATCAAAGAAGCTTATGATCATGATCCTAAACTTGCCAATTTAATGCTGGATCCATACTTTAAAGAGATTGTGGAAGGTTACCAGTCAGCACTTCGTGAAGTAGTATCTGTAGCAATTGCAAATGGTATTGCTGTACCAACATTTGCTAGTGCAATTGCTTATTATGACAGTTACCGTTCCGAAAACCTTCCGGCAAATCTAATTCAGGCCCAACGTGACTATTTCGGAGCGCATACGTATCAAAGAAAAGACAAAGAAGGCGTCTTCCACACAGAGTGGATGAAATAATAAACAGAAATAAAAAGAGACTGCGACAAAACTATTTTATGGCGATAAAACCCGAACTTTAAACTAAAAGTTCGGGTTTTTGTTCATGTAAAAAGTTAGCTCATATGTCGCTCCGTCAAAACACTTCGCTTTCACCACAGGGCACAAGTGCAACATCTACTCAAGCACAAACCGCTTTCCTAGTGTTTTCTTTGCCGCGGGCATCGCTTCTACTTCCTCAAAAAAGCAAAAACCGCTTTTTCTGCGGGATTTTCAGCTGATGATATTCCCGCAGGAGTCTCTGTGTTTTACTGCGCTTAGTATGTGCGTTCATCTCTTGATTATAGTATCGTTCGTATTTTGGGTTAACATTATTAGTTATGTCCCGGCCTCTTTTATTATGCACTTATACTGTTATTAGTGTCCGATAATGATAAACTCGGTAAATCAAGGAATTTCTGAATACCAAAAGCACAAGCACCGACAACTGCCGATTTTGCTCCTAACCCTGAAATTACAATCTCCCGGAAATAGGAAACAGAGGAAGTTAGTTGTTTGTTAATTTCCTCCAAAGAACCATTATAAGACTTTAATATTGGACTATTCAACACAATCATTTCGGGATTATAAAGATTAATAATATTATTGATACCTATTGAAATATCCGTAATCCATGACTGCAGTGCAGTCATAATTTGAGGATTTTCCTTATCGATTAACCTTTTTACATCTGAATGGGTATCTACTCTCCTGTCTAATATACGATTAGCACATTCGAAAAAAGCAGGTTCCGAAGCGTATCTTTCCCAACACCCTTCATTTCCGCAGCGACATGGTTTCCCTTTCGGATATACAATCATATGGCCCATCTCTCCAGCATACCCATGAAAGCCCCGGTGCAATTCTCCATTTATGATAATTCCCGCCCCTATTCCTGAGGCAAGATTAAGCAGCATGATATTATCACTATTATGATAGTGAAACACCTTTTCAGCATATACTGCTAAATTTGCATTGTTTTCAATTCTGATATTTTTAATCCCTCTAGTATTTAAATCATGTTTAAGATTTTTATCCCTCCATTGATAACTTGGTATAAAATGAATCATTTCATCATTGGATACCGTTCCATGGATGGCAATACAGGTTTGGGCCAAGCCAAACTTAGCATGACTGAATTCTTGTTCATACCGCTTAATCCTATTAGCAACTATATTAACAATGTCCTCATATATATCTGTCTGCAAATCAACCTTCTCATATTTAACAGTATCTCCTTTAAGATTTGTAATATTAAATAAAATCTGGTTATAGTCCAAATCTATCCCAAGAAAAAATGCAGCGCTTTCATTGATGGAAAGCATAATAGGCCTTCTACCGACTGCGTTGTGCTCTTCTCTCGTTTCATATATTAACTCATCATGAAGAAGGTCATTTACTTGAACAGAGATAGTGGCTTTATTTAAACCAGTAACTTTTGCTAAGTTTGCACGTGAAATTTTCGATTTTTCAAAAATTACGTTTAATATGTATTGACGATTTATTTTTTTTATATACGCTCCATCACCCGTTAACATAACAACCCCCAAAAAAACATTATTTATTTGTTTATAAAACAAATTAAAACTGCAATCTTTTTAATCAGTATAACAAATAACTGATTGTATTACCATAGCATAATAATTTGTTAATAGAAGATGTTAATTATTTGTTAGTATTGCCATAACATGTAATTGTATATACGGCATATTGCATAAAAGGTTATATTCTATGAGCAGATCTATGCAAATATTGTCGAGTTAAACTTATAGGAAGATTAGTATTTTCTTTTTATAATTAGTATGCTAATATATTTATAACAACGTTGTTATTCTCTTTTTTTATGAGAAGGGAGGCTGTTATGTCAGAGTTCTTAATCATCTTCAAAGATATTATACTCCCCGTTTTTTTACTAATGGCAATAGGATATGTTTTATACAAGAAATTTAGATTAGATGTATCCACCTTAGCAAAATTAAATATATATTTTGTTGTACCTGGCTTTATATTTGTTAGGTTATATGAAGCGACATTTGGGTTGGAATTATTTATGAAGGTACTTGGCTTCTTCATCTTACTTGTTATACTCTTGTATGTAATAGCATTTATCATTGCGAAAATCATGCAGATTACCGGCAGTAAACGGAATACGTTTGCAAACAGTGTGATGTTTTTTAACTCGGGGAATTATGGGGTGCCAGTGAATGACCTGGTATTTAAGAGCGATCCTTTTGCAATGTCCATTCAGGTAATTATGTTAACTTTGCAAAATATCTTTTTATTTTCTTACGGTATATTTACATTAAGAGCAGGGAATGAGGGGAAACTTCAGGCAGCACTCGGTTACTTTAAAATGCCAGTATTATATGCTATGTTAGCAGGTGTTTTATTAAATGCATGGAATATAAAAGTTCCTGATCCTGTATGGGTATCTGCTAATTATATCGCTGATGCCATGATAGCGCTGGCTCTATTGACTTTAGGGGCACAGGTGGCAAAGCTGGAATTCAAAAAAGGCTTGATTTCTGTTTATATCAGTATCCTTATACGGTTAATTGGCGGCCCTGCCGTTGCTTTAATTATTATTTGGATATTCCAATTAGACGGTATAATGGCTCAAGCATTATTTATTGCTTCAGCAATGCCTACATCAGTTAATAGTGCAGTTATTGCAGAGGAATATAAAAGTCATCCAGATTTTGCAGCGCAAACTGTATTATTTTCCACTGTTTTTAGTATGATAACAGTAACAATAGTAATATATTTATCACGTATCTTTTTCTGAAATGATTAATTTGAGCGATAAACAAATTAATGCTATACTATTTTATAGATTTAGTGGAGGAGTGAAACTAATGAGTATACTGGATGAGCTAGTTCAAGATATACCTATTCCCAAAATGGTCAAGGTGAAGCAGAGTTTTGATAATAAGCAAATTAATGATTTAAGTAAAGAATTGAATAAGCAGTTTGATCATAAAAACTTAGAAAGTCAGATTAAACCGGGAATGGAAGTTGCTGTAGCAGTTGGATCAAGAGGGTTGGACCGGTTAGTCGAGTTGACGAAAGTAACCATTGACTTTTTGAAAAAGCATGGTGCGAAGCCATTTATTGTTCCATGTATGGGAAGTCACGGCGGTGCTACAGGACCTGGGCAGAAAGCTGTATTAGAACATCTGGGTGTGAAAGAAGAAGTAGTTGGTGCAGAGATTCGCTCCTCAATGGAAGTAATTCAAATCGACCAACTTGAAAACGGTTTACCTGTATATGTTGATAAGATTGCTTCAGAAGCTGATGGTATTGTTGTAATAAATCGAGTAAAACCACATACAGCATTCCGAGGACCTGTTGAGAGTGGCATTATGAAAATGATCAGCATTGGTCTTGGAAAGCAAAAAGGAGCAGAAGCTTGTCACCAATTAGGCTTTAAACATATGGCAGAACATGTTCCTGCAATGGCGAAGATTATTATTGATAAAATGCCAATTATGTTTGCAGTTGCGACTGTAGAAAATGCATTTGATAAGATAGCAAAAGTTGAAGTGTTATTACCTGAAGAGATCGAAGAGAGAGAGCCGGATTTACAAAAGTTATCAAAAGCCACTTTACCTAAGCTGTTCTTTGATCAAATTGATGTTTTGGTTATAGATGAGATCGGAAAAAATATTAGCGGGGACGGAATGGATCCTAATATTACCGGGCGTTATCCAACGCCATATGCGTATGGCGGTCCTGAAGTAAGCAAAATGATTGTATTAGATTTAACGGAAGAAACAGAAGGAAATGCGAATGGTGTAGGAACTGCGGATTTTACTACACAAAAATTAGTTGACAAGATGGATACTACCACAACATATGCGAATGGTTTAACATCAACGGTTGTAGGACCGACACATATTTCTACAGCTATGCCTTCTGATAAAGCCGCTATTCAAGCAGCAATTAAAACATGCAATATTCTGGATTTTACTAAAGTAAGAATTGTAAGAATTAAAAACACTTTGGAGATCGGCGAGATTGAAGTGTCAGAGAATATGTTAGCAGATGTTGAAAATAATGAGAACTTAACAAAGATCTCTGAATTGTATGATTTTAACTTTAATGGAGATGGAGATTTAGTCTAATTAGAGAGGGGAAAAGTATATGAGTAAATTATTTGATTTAACAGGGAAAGTAGCAGTAGCACTAGGGGGAAACAGTACGTTAGGAGCTTCGATTGCAAAAGGTTTAGCAGAGCATGGTGCTAAAGTGGCCATAGTAGGTCGTAATCTTGACACAGCAAATGAAGTGGCACAAGAGATTAATAAGGATGGAGGACAAGCAAAAGCATTTCAGGCAGATGTTAGTGATTTATCTACAGTAGAGAAAGTTGCTTCTGAAATTGAAGCATGGTCAGGCGGCTGGGATATTCTGTTGAATGCACCTGGTATGAACAGTACAACTCCATTCCTGGATTTAGCAACAGAAGAATGGGATAAAATAATGGATGTCAACTTAAAAGGAATCGTTTTTGCTACTCAAATTTTTGCCAAAAAAATGGTGGAACAGGATCGTGGAGGAAGTATTATTAATATTTCATCCGTTTCATCCACTACGCCTTTATCAAAAGTATTCACATATTCAACATCCAAGGCTGCTATGAATAGTGTGACTCAATACTTAGCGCGTGAATTTGCGCCAAACAATATTCGCGTTAATGCAATCATCCCCGGCTTCTTCCCGGCAGAGCAAAACCGCAAGATCTTAAGCGAAGAACGTGTTAATTCTATTATGAACCATACACCAATGAATCGATTCGGTGAACCAGAAGAATTGCAAGGTGCGGCTGTTTATTTAGCGTCAGATAAAGCGAGCGGTTTTGTGACTGGAACATTTATCAGAGTTGATGGCGGTTTTGGTTCGATGACTATATAATGGGAATTACAGAAAGAAAAGTAAGGAGGAGATAGAATGGATAGTAAGAGAAAATACGAAACATTGACTTCTATTCTCCAAGATATGAGGAAAGTTGTTGTTGCCTTTTCAGGTGGTGTTGACAGTACTTTCTTATTAAAAGTTGCGGTAGACACACTAGGTGTTGAAAATGTATTGGCTGTAACGGCTGATTCAGAGACATATCCAACAAGTGAGTTAGAAGAAGCCAGAAAGCTTGCAGAACATATTGGTGCCAGACACCAAGTAATCGAAACGAGTGAATTAGCCATCCCTGGCTATACAGAAAACAACTTAAATCGCTGCTATTTTTGCAAAAACAGTTTATTCGATCATTTAGTACCGATAATGCAGGAAAAAGGATTTACTAATATTGTGTACGGTGTGATTGCTGATGATATGAATGAATTCAGACCAGGGATGAAAGCAGCAAAAGAACAAGGGGTACGCGGACCGCTTCAGGAAGCGGATCTGTTTAAAGATGAGATTAGGGAATTATCGAAGGAAATGGATTTACCAACATGGGATAAACCATCATTTGCTTGCTTATCCTCCAGAATTGCGTACGGTGAAAAAATAACACAAGCAAAATTAACCAAGGTAGATCGTTCGGAAGCATTCTTAAAAAAAATTGGGTTACGTCAAGTCCGTGTGAGAACTCATGGTGATATTGCCAGAATTGAAGTTGAACCACAAGATATGGAATTGTTACTTGCTAATCATCAAAGAGTAACAGAGACTTTACAAAGTTATGGATATAAGTTTGTGACGATGGATCTTGTTGGATATAAAAGCGGTAGTATGAATCAAGCACTAAAAAAAGCCTAAACTGTTGAAAAGCTTTGGATCATTCCAAAGCTTTTCGTGTTAATATAGTTGTAAAGATTCATTTGCGTATTTACAATGGAGGGAATTGGAATGAGGGAATTAGTAATAGGGTTAGACTTAGGCACAACAAGTGTTAAAGCAGTTGCATTTGACTTGAAGGGTAATGTGATGGAAGAAGCAGAACAATTAATTGAAACTATTTATCCTGAAGATTCTTATGTGGAACAAAACCCTGATATAATTGAAAAACATACACGTGAAGTACTTACAGATATATTTAAGAAAACGAAGAACGAAAAAGTACTGTCAATCGGTATATCTTGCGCCATGCACTCCCTGATCTGTGTTGACGGAAACGGTGAGGCATTATCCAATATGCTGATATGGTCTGATGGTAGAAGCAGTGAATTAGTTGAAAATATGGATGAAGATTTAAAAAGAAGCATCTATTCCAAAACTGGCACACCAATTCACCCAATGTCTCCATTACTAAAGTTAATGTGGATGAAGGAGAAGAATTATGAAGCCTATCAAAAGGCAGATTATTTCATGTCTATGAAGGAGTACTTTATTTACAAATGGTATGGAAAACGAGTAATTGACTATTCAATGGCTTCAGCAACAGGTTTAATGAATATAAAGTCATTAAACTGGGATGAAGAAGTTTTACATTTAGCTGGAGTGAAAAATGAGCAGCTTTCTGAAATCGTTGCCCCAACATTTATTATGGATGGTCTGAAACCAGAATTAGCTGCTGAAATGAAATGGCCGACTGGCGTAAACTTAGTAATTGGTGCTGCTGACGGGCAACTTGCCAATTTAGGGAATGGCGCAATCAAACCAGGAGAAGTTGCTGTGTCGGTGGGGACCAGTGGTGCCATTAGACAACTGATTGAAGGGCAGCATGTTAATGAAAATGGTGAAACATTCAGTTACGCATTTACAGAAAATACATCAATCATTGGCGGTCCGACAAACAATGGCGGGATTGCTTTACAATGGTTAAAAGATATCATGGAATTCACAGGTACCCATGAAGAATTTCTCAGCGGTGCAGAGCATGCATCAATAGGTTCAGCTGGCCTGCTGTTTGTACCTTATGTAAATGGTGAGCGTGCACCAGTATGGAATCAAAAAGCACGTGGAAATTTTTATGGCTTAAATATTACCCATCGCAGACCACACCTTGTAAGAGCTGTTCTTGAAGGAATTGTATTTAATCTCTATCAAATTGGACAATCTTTAGAAGCAATTGCAGGTAAGCCAACAACTATCTCTGTTAATGGCGGGTTATCGAAATCACCATTATGGGTCCAGATAATGGCGGATGTTTTTGGAAAAGAAATTCAGTTAGCAGATACTCATCATGGCGCTGCATGGGGGGCAGGATGGACAGCACTTGTTGCGATCAACAAAGTAGCTTCCTTTGAGCAAATTAAAGAAAATATACCAATTGACCAAGTGATTCAGCCGAATATGGAGAATCACGAAGAATATCAAAAGATTTTTGCTCGCTATCAACAAATAGCAAAAGATATTGAAAAATATTTCTAAATTAGGTTGTGACGAAATGTTAGAAGAGATATTAAAACAAGTAGCATTAGGTGAAATGAGTGCAGAAGAAGCCAAAGAACAGCTGGCGACATTTGAAAATCTTGGTTTTGCCAAAGTAGATCACCACCGAAAAAAACGTCAGGGCTCTCCTGAAGTTATTTTTGGAGAAGGGAAAACTTCGACACAAATTATCGATATTTCCCGGGCAATGATTACAAAAAAAGAAGACATTTTGGTAACCAGAGTAAATAAAGAAAAAGTGGAAGAGATTCGTCGAGAATTGCCAGAATTCCAGTATCATGAGATTGCTAATCTTCTTTTTATGAAGAACACAAAGGATACAGTTAGTTCGAAAGGGTATATTGCAATAGTCTGTGCAGGGACATCGGATTTAGCTGTTGCCGAAGAAGCCGCATTGACTGCTGAAGCGTATGGAATAGAGGTCAGAAGGTTTTACGATGTAGGAGTAGCTGGCATCCATCGTCTTTTCGCCCATATTGATGAGATCAGGCAAGCGACTGTTTCTGTTGTTATTGCAGGTATGGAAGGCGCACTGCCAAGTGTTGTAGGGGGACTTGTATCACATCCAATTATTGCTGTACCAACAAGTGTAGGGTATGGAGCGAATTTCCAAGGATTATCAGCATTATTAACAATGTTAAACTCTTGTGCTTCTGGGATTAGTGTAGTGAATATAGACAACGGCTTTGGTGGTGCCTATAACGCTGTACTAATTCATCGCTTGGCGAATAACAGCAAATAAATCTAAAAACCGAATGTAGAAACAATGGATATACTTCATTTTACTTATAAGTTCTTAAATAACTAATAATGTTACCCCAAGATACGAACGATGCCATAACCAAGAGATGAGCGACATATGAACCAACCTTTTACATGAACAAAAACCCGAACTTTTAGCTGAAGTTCGGGTTTTATCGCGGAAAGATAGTGTTGTCTCAGCCTCTTTTTCGCATATAATAAAATTTTCGTTATGCTGGTGTTCGAAATAAAAATATTAGAAACAGTAATTCTCTTATAAATGAAACATTTTCTCGAGTTTTTCGTATAAAAAGAAAAGGTGTAAAAGGAAGGAGTTTTTTGATGAGAGAACAACCATCTGAGAGAATAGCAGGAGATGCCATTAAAGCTTGGCAGTTAACCGCCCATCTAGTTGCACTTATTCCATTAGTATTAGGAATTGCTGCAATTATTGCTTCCAATTATTTCGATTTCATCTCTTATTGGATTGGTATCGGTTTGCTAATATTTACTGTAATAGAATGGATAATCACAGCTTTTGTTATTCCTAACTTACGCTGGAAACGTTGGCGTTATCAAATATATGATCAGGAAATATATATTCAGCATGGGATAATTATTGTTACGAGAACGGTTGTGCCGATGATCAGAGTTCAGCATGTAGATACAGAACAAGGACCGATATTAAAGAAATATCGCCTCTCCACATTGCAAATATCTACAGCAGCTACGAAACACGAAATTCCAGCATTGTTAGAAGAAGAAGCTGCGAATTTGCGTGACCAAATCTCAGAATTAGCGAGGGTGGAGCAAGATGATGTCTGAGCCAAAACGATTACATCCTGTATCAGTGGTATTCTCCATCATTCAAACTATTCGAAAATCAATTTTTAGTTTTTTGCCAATCATCATTTTAGCGCTTGGTAATGGTGAATGGCTCTATATAGCTATTGGTGCAGTTATTTTTGCTGCCATCATTATCATTGTCAGTATATTATCATGGTTCCGCTATACCTACCAGTTAGAGGAAGACCAGATTAGAATTGAACAAGGTATTTTAGTAAGAAAGAAAAGAACGATATCCAAACATAGAATTCAGTCAATCGACTTGACACAGAATATCATTCATCGAATTTTCGGACTGACCAAGGTACAAATTGAAACAGCTGGCAGTGATCATAAAATTGATGCATCACTTCACGCGGTAACAATGGAAGAAGGGAAAATTGTACATGATCAATTAAAGTACAATAAGAAGATAATTAGTCAGGATATGGATACAGAAGAAGAGGAATCTCAAACAGTCACAGAGAAAGTCTATCCATATGAAAAAATCTCCCCTAAAGCATTGTTTATCGCAGGTTCGACCTCAGGAGGATTTGGGATAATCTTAGGGTTGTTCGGCTTGGCTTTTTCAGAGTTAGAAACATTCATTCCTGATCATCTCTATACTCAAGCTTCTGATTGGATTTTTTCACAAGCTTTGCAAGTCCTGATTATATTGGCTGTTATTACATTAATCATTCTGTGGGGTCTTGGCATACTTGCTACAATTATCCAGCATTGGGATTTTACGATTACAAGATATGAAAAAGAATTATTTATAACAAGAGGTTTACTAGAGAAGAAACAATCAACCATTCCACTAAAAAGAATTCAAGCAGTTGGGATGAAAGAATCTATTATCCGCCAACCACTAGGCTATGCAACAATGTATGTAGAAATTGCCAGTGGGGAAATTGGTCAAAATGCGGAAACTCATACCTTGTTATATCCACTTATAAAAAAGAACCAAGCTAGAGAGTTTCTGGCAAAACTTTTACCAGAATATGAATACACGCAGGAAAAATGGACAAAGTTGCCTAAACGTGCATTGCCATATTATTTACTTCGAAATACCATTTTTCCATTACTTGCCACAATAGCTGTTTTCATTTTCTTCAGGGAATGGATAATTGTTCCATTAGCTGCTGTTGTTTTAGCTGGTATACTTGGATATTTTCAATATAAGACAATTGGCTACCGACTGGAAGGTGAGAATCTTCTTATTCGAAATCGATTGCTAGGTCGCGACACCGTATTAGTGAAACATAAACGTTTGCAGTCATTTCAGAAAAAACAGCATATATTACACAAAAAACAGCATCTGGCAACACTGGATACAGCTATACTAAGTAAATTTGTTGGTCGGCATCTTGTGATAAGAGAGTTAGAATTAAAAGACTTGGACACAATTGCTGACTGGTATTCATACAGAGATTAGAAAAAACGCTCATAATCACATGAGCGTTTTTTACACGTCTCCTGGGAATAGGTGCAGGAATTATTAGAAAAAACGAGTGTCTTCCTTATTAGTATATGATTAGAAAATGATGAATTATGTTGTAAAAGATTGACGGATTTTTAGATGAGGGGTAATATGTTTCGTATGTGAAACTTTTTACTGAAACTGCATATATTACGTTAACTGGTTATCTCACTACACAGGAAGAGGTGTATATTCTCTTATGACAGAAGTAGATGGTATTTTAATAGCGTTTGGATTAACATTAATGGCAGGGCTTGCAACAGGTGTTGGCAGTTTACTAGCTTTTTTTACATCCACTACAAATACAAAGTTCTTATCATGGTCGTTAGGTTTCTCGGCTGGTGTAATGATTTATGTCTCCATGGTGGAAATCTTCTTCAAAGCACAGGATGCATTAGTAGCAGCAAAAGGGGATGTATTAGGACAATGGCTGACAGTGATAGGTTTCTTTGGCGGTATGTTGTTAATTGCCCTTATTGATAAATTTATTCCTTCTCATGGCAATCCTCATAATTTGAAAAAAGTTGAAGAAATGAATGATAAAAATGCACATAAAGGTGATGCAGCATTAATAAAGATGGGGACATTTACTGCATTAGCGATTGCTATTCACAATTTCCCTGAAGGGATTGCAACATTTACAGCTGCTCTTCAGGATCCGGCATTAGGCTTTGCGATTGCTGTTGCGATTGCTATTCATAATATCCCAGAGGGAATCGCTGTATCTGTTCCCATTTATTTTGCTACAGGGGATAAAAAACGGGCATTTAGACTTTCGTTTTTGTCCGGTTTGGCAGAACCAATAGGTGCCTTAATCGCCTTTTTATTTTTAATGCCATTTTTGAATGATTTAATGTTTGGTATTATTTTTGCGGCTGTCGCGGGTATTATGGTTTTTATATCACTGGATGAACTGCTTCCGGCAGCGAAGAAATATGATGAGACCCATAAATCTATTTATGGATTAATTACAGGTATGGCCGTAATGGCAGTTAGTCTCTTACTATTTATTTAAATAAGAAAAGCGGCCAAAGCCGCTTTTCTTATCTTCGGATCATTTTGTAGATGAATACGATTAGAGCGACAACTAGCAAGATATGAATTAGTCCGCCTGCGAAATCTAATAAAAACCCTACAATCCAAATTAAAAGTAAAATACCAATAATTGTCCAAAACATTCTGTTTCGCCTCCTGTCATAACTAATATTTCTTTTATGATACCCTTAATAAATTCATTTAAACTTTTTTAAAAAATCACTTGCAATAAATATTCTTGATTGTTATAATAATAAACGTGGTTTTGTTAAGAAATTGTAAAAAAATGATGAATACTTAGTAAAAATGTAGATTTATATAACGCATCCACCGAATATTCTTCGAGTTGCCCCGAAGAATTGACTTCTTAGAATAAGCTGGCAGATGCAGGGGTATGAATTGCGTGCAGTAGATGATGATATAATATTTTTAACATGCGGGTGTAGTTTAGTGGTAAAACCTCAGCCTTCCAAGCTGATGTCGAGGGTTCGATTCCCTTCACCCGCTCCATACATAGGTGTGAACGTAGTGTTTCGTTTTAAATGAAGCATTACGTTTTTTATTTGCCTGAAATACATCCTAAAAGGTATCCTGTAAAAAGAAACAATAAATAAGGAGATTTGATAGTATGGAGAAATTACAAAAGCTGTTACGTAACATCGATGGAAAAGGTTATAAGGCATATAAATCTATCCAAGGAAATTATAAGTTTTCTAACTATCGATTATCCATTGATTATGTGCAAGGAGACCCATTTGCTTCTCCATCTAAAATTAGAATAATTGTGCCAGACACTGCTCGGCCGATCAGAGATACTTGGAAGGCTACAAATAAGCGAAAAGTCTATATTTGTGACCGGATAACCAGAAAAGTAGCAGAAGCCATTCAGAAAGAATCGAATAATGCAAGAGGTTCCGGGAAGAGTGGATTAATCTTTATAGATGATCCCGGCCAGGAGATATTAGAAAGAACGGCTGTCATAGCGGGTGAGAGTGATCTTACAATCTGCCTTTCTATCGGATTACCTGCGAATGGCAGAAGAATAAATGGAAAAGAGGCAGAGAAGCTGTTGATGAAAATGATCCCATCCATCATGCAAAGATCTGTCTTTGCCATTTCGGATAAGGAATTGATCGACACTGTTCAATTAGCTGACCAACATACAGAAATCAGGAAAAAAATGAAAGAAAATGGCTGGATCGCATTTATTGCAGATGGATCAATATTGCCTAGACAGAGCGGCATTAATAACAAACCATTAAAAGGTGCTATTCCATTCAAAAGTCCTGAAGAGAATAAAGTAGAAATAACAGTTCCACACAATGATAAACCATTAACAGGCATGGCATTAAAACAAGGCATCAGCCTAATTGTAGGTGGTGGCTACCATGGGAAAAGTACTTTGTTACAGGCAATAGAAAGAGGTGTTTATCATCATATTGCTGGTGATGGACGAGAATATGTGTTAACTGATCCACATGCGGTAAAAATCAGGGCAGAAGATGGGAGACAAATCACTTCTGTGAATATATCACCATTTATCAATGATTTGCCTCATGGACAGGATACAAGACAATTTACAACAGCAAATGCCAGTGGGAGTACCTCACAGGCTGCCAATGTTGCAGAAGCGATAGAGGCAGGTGCATCCACTTTATTAATTGATGAAGATACGAGTGCAACTAATTTCATGATACGTGATGCCAGGATGAATGCACTGGTAAATAAAAAGAATGAACCAATAACTCCTTTTATTGATAGAATTCAGCAATTGTATGATCAGCTAAATATCTCAACCATCATGGTAATGGGAGGATCAGGAGACTATTTTGATGTCAGCGATGATGTCATAATGATGGATCAGTACTTGCCGTACAATGTGACACAAGAAACGCAATTAATCATACGCGAGTATCCCTTGTTCAGACAAGCTGATTCAGTAAACATCAATTATAGATGGAATGAACGAATTTTTTTGCCTAATAGTTTAGAGTTAAAAAAAGGAAACAAAAAGAAAGTGCAGGCAAGAGGGCTGAATAATATACAGATGGGAACAACAACAATAGAACTGAGTAATTTGGAACAGCTTGTGAATAGCTCTCAGACTAATGCCTTAGCAGAAGTGATTCGTTATTTAGATGATAATCATATTCTTAATATGGGAATGACTTTAAAGGAAATATTAGATTTTTTAGACAAGAAAATCAGTGAAACAGGTCTGCAGGGATTGGCGCAGTATCCAGATCAACATCCAGGTGATCTGGCTAGACCAAGAAGATTTGAAGTCGCGGCATGCCTTAACCGGATACGCACAGCAAAAGTGAAAAATTAGAGGAGGTGAGTGTAATGGCATATGAGAAGTTGAAAGAGGAAATCATTACATTTAGTAAAGAGATAGGGATTGATAAAATAGGTTTTGCAAGTGCAGCACCATTTTCCCAGTTAAAGGCTAGATTAGAAGAACAGCAGTCACTGGGTTATGCATCAGGTTTTGAAAAAGGAACGATCGAAGAACGAACAGAGCCGGCACGTCTAATGCCTGGGGCAGAGTCCATTATTGCTATTGCACTCGCATATCCAACAAGAATTAAAAATGGGCCAAAAAGTGTAAAAGGTGACAGGCGTGGAATGTTTTGTCGTGCCTCATGGGGAACAGATTACCATATTGTCCTTCAAGACAAATTAACAAAACTTGCCGAGTTTATCAGCGGAAAAGTAGAAGGTTTTGTTTGTAGATCCATGGTAGATACAGGGGAATTGTCAGACAGAGCGGTTGCTGAAAGAGCAGGGATTGGATTTAGTGGTAAGAATACACTCATGATTGCTCCTGAACTAGGATCATACATTTACCTGGGAGAAATGATCACAAATATTCCAATTCCCCCCGACCAGCCTCTAGAAGATGGCTGCGGAGATTGTACGAAATGCCTAGATGCTTGTCCAACAGGGGCACTCGTTGAACCGGGAAGATTGAATTCTCAACAATGTCTCGCCTTTTTAACTCAAACAAAAGGTTTTCTGCCTGAGGAACATCGTGACAAGCTGGGAAACTTAATTTATGGATATGAAACCTGTCAAGTTGTCTGCCCCTATAATAAAGGAATTGATTTACATTATCATGAAGAATTCGAACCAGATCCTGAATTAGTTAAACCTCGCCTTGTTGATTTATTAACTATCTCCAATCGTGAATTTAAGGAGAAGTTTGGCAAAATGTCAGGTTCATGGCGAGGAAAAAAGCCGATTCAGAGAAATGCAATACTGGCACTTGCTCATTACAAAGAGACTAGTGCACTGGAAGAGCTGTTTCACTTAATGGAAAATGACCCAAGACCGGTGATACGCGGTACTGCTGCATGGGCAATTGGAAAAATAGGAGAAGAAAAAGGTTTTGAAAAAATTAAAAAAGCGTTACAAACCGAAGAGGACGAAGAAGTAGTAGAGGAAATGAAAAAAGGTTTGGCATTTCAGAAGCAGGGAGTGAAATAAGTGGATCAACTTTATTACATGGAGATGAAATCACCGATTGGGCAGTTAACAATTGTAGGGGAAAATGAGACAATTTTTGCTCTTGAGTTTGGATCTTTTGCTGAGAAAAAAGAGAAATTGCTGAAATGGTGCCAAAAACATGAACTCCCTACAATAATAAAGGATGACCAACAGCAGTTGGCCAGTGTCCAAGAACAAATAACCGAATACTTTAAAGGAGAGAGAGTTAACTTCTCCTTAAAATATGTGTTATTCGGTACAGAATTCCAAAAAAAAGTCTGGAATGCATTATTGCAAGTCCCATATGGGCAAACACGGTCGTATAAGCAAATTGCTGAAAGTTTACAATCACCTAAAGCTGTAAGGGCAGTTGGAGGTGCCAATAATAAGAACCCGATTTCCATCATTATTCCTTGTCACCGTGTAATTGGCGCAAATGGCAACCTTGTTGGTTATGGTGGCGGTTTAGACAAAAAAACATATTTACTTGAGTTTGAAAATAGGAAGGGGTAAGGATTCATACAATCCTTACCCCTTATTATGTTAATTTTAATTACTCAGCAGCTGGATCTTCTGTTGTTTGTTCTTCATTTGTTTGTTGTTCTTCATTTGCTGGATCTTCTGTATTATCACTTTCTCCCCCACATGCTGTAAGTATACCTGCTGAAAAAATCGCTGCTAATAACAAAGATAACCATTTTTTCTTCATTGTCCACCCCTCCTTTCTATCAATCTATAATACCCGAAATCGATAGAAAAAATTATCAATTAATCAATTTTTAACAAATTTAACCTTATATTTACAAAAGAAAAGAGTAAGCAATATTATTGCTTACTCTTCCGATTAGTAATTATTGTTCTGTATCCTCTTCCATTCCAGCACCGTCAGTAGCTGCTCCATCTTCTTCCATTCCAGCACCATCAGTAGCTGCTCCATCTTCTCCCATTGCAGGATCTTCAGTAGCTGGAGCATCTTCTCCCATTGCAGGGTCTTCAGTAGCTGGAGCATCTTCTCCCATTGCAGGATCTTCAGTAGCTGGAGCATCTTCTCCTGTTGCAGGTTCTTCAGTGACTGGAGCATCTTCCCCTGCTGGCGTTTCGTCCACGGGTGCTTCTTCCCCTTCACCACAAGCAGCTAGTAAACCTAGCGATAATACGGAAACACCAAACATTGAGATCATTTTTTTACTAATATTCATATTTATTTTCCTCCTCTAATTTTTATTCACAATACATTTACCCATTGTGAGAGAATTAAATCTTAAATTTTATGTATTTAATCTTTCTATAATAAAACTTAAATATCTGACATTGTTTAGTAAAGAAGGTGTAATGTTATCCGACTGCTGTATTATTCTTTTCTTCTTAGCAAGTGAATATATATTAGAAAAGGGGAGATGGAAATGAATGAAATGAAAATACTTCAACGACTATGGCAGGAAAAATATGAAGATGATAAGGATCCAGTATACCGAAAGAAACAATTACATGATAAACATAATAAAAAAATAAAGTGGACAGAAGTGAAAGGAGGCATTATAGATCGAAGGCAAAATGGGAATGAAACGGAAATCTATTATTTTGTACACATCAAATGCATGATAGAAGACTACAACACATTTTACCATGAAGAAGAAATACTAAACAGGTGTGCCACTTTTATTGGCGACAGTTTACATACAGAAAATTCGATTAACAAAATACCAGAAAAAAAACCATTAACAGAGCAACATATGCAATTAGGAGATACAGACCAGAGATATTTCTATGACAGAAGAGCAGCTGTTCAATATGCTGAGAGATGGTGGAATGGCGCCAATCCAGCTTATCGATATTTTGAAGTCAATGATTGTACTAATTATATTTCACAATGTCTTAGAGCGGGAGGAATTCCGATGACTGGTGCACCTGATCGGTCAAGAGGCTGGTGGTACAGTGCCGGCAACTGGAGTTACAGCTGGTCTGTTGCCCATTCTCTCCGCTGGTATATGAGCAGTAATGGGAATATATTTCAGGCTAAATTAGTAGATGATCCAACTGAGTTACTTCTAGGTGATGTGATCTGTTATGATTTTCAAGGTGATGGAAGATGGGATCATAATACAATTGTGACTTCAAAGGACAGTGAAAACATGCCACTAGTGAACGCACATACAAATAACAGTCGCCATCGTTATTGGACCTATGAAGACTCTGCTGCCTGGACCCCGCAGTGCCAATACCGTTTTTTCCGGATTGGAGAATAATATGTTATTTATCATCTTAAATTAATGAAGGAAGTGCCCAGATTGGAATAGGTATATGGTATAATGATTTAGGCAATTAATAATTTGAGGTGAATAAATTGGCAGTACATGTAGTATTATTTCAACCAGAGATTCCTGCAAATACCGGGAACATTGCAAGAACATGCCTAGCTACAAATGTTCATTTACATTTAATCCGCCCATTAGGATTCTCAACAGATGATAAAATGCTGAGACGGGCAGGACTGGATTATTGGCATGATGTAAAAATTCATTACTATGATTCTTTGGATGAATTATATTCAGCATATAACGAAGCAGAGTTTTATTATATAGAGAATTTCGGGACAAAATACTATTCTGATTTTGATTTTAGTGATCAGGAAAATGATCTGTTCTTCGTTTTTGGCAGAGAAACAAATGGTATTCCAAAAGAGCTGCTGGTTGGGAAAGAAGAACAGTGTTTACGTATCCAAATGACAGATAAAGTCCGGTCATTAAATTTATCCAATACCGCAGCAATTATCATATATGATGTCATGAAACAACAAGGATTTCCAGGGCTTGAGTAACCACAGTTTAACGGACTGTGGTTCTTTCATTTTCTAAATCACCAATCCAGAAAACACTTTCAGTCAATAAAGGTAAAAAACAAAACAATATTAGCTATTTAATTATTATGGCGTATCAAATACAAACGAATGTGTGGGCAAGCGCACATAGGTGAAAGTTTCATTTAATATTTAATCTGCTGCCGATCTTCCGGAAATAGATTATGCAAATATGTTTTATTTCTGTATGAAAACACTTACAATAAGAGTGGAATATTTATGTTAAAGGAGAGAGAGCAAATGAGTAGTGCTGATGGAATGAATTATGCTCCAAAAGGGAAACCAAATCCAGTTGTCCAGCCAGGTGAATTTGTCTTTGCTGCAGTTGGTTTAGATCATGGCCATATATTTGGACAATGTAATGGTCTTATCGAAGCTGGAGCAACACTGAAATGGGTTTATGACAATGATCAGGCAAAGGTAGATAACTTTCTTGAGAAATTCCCTCAGGCGAAACAAGCAGCCACCCTTGATCAGATTTTGGAAGACAGTGAAGTGAAATTAGTAGCAGCTGCTGCTATCCCTTCGGAAAGAAGCGCACTTGGTATCCGTGTAATGAGAGCTGGTAAAGACTATTTTACAGATAAGACCCCTTTAACATCAATAGACCAGTTAGAAGAAGCAAAAAAAGTTGTTGAAGAAACAGGAAAAAAATATATGGTTTACTATAGTGAAAGAATCCATGTAGAAAGCGCAGTATTTGCTGGTGATTTAGTTAAACAAGGGGCGATTGGGAAAGTAATTCAAGTCACAGGATTTGGTCCCCATCGCTTAAATGCACCAAGCAGGCCTGATTGGTTCTTCAAAAAAGAAAAGTATGGCGGTATATTATGTGACATTGGCAGTCATCAGATTGAACAGTTTTTATTTTATGCAGGATGTGAAGATGCAGAAATATTACATAGTAAAATTGGGAACTATGCCCATCCGGAATATCCTGAATTAGATGATTATGGTGATGCAACGTTAAGAGGAGATAATGGGGCGACTCAATTTTTTCGAGTAGACTGGTTTACATCTGATGGCCTAAGTACGTGGGGTGATGGCAGAACCTTTATAGTCGGCACAGAAGGAACAATTGAGGTGCGAAAATATGTAGAGCTGGCAAAAGGAACTGGCGGCAATCAAGTTTATTTAGTGAATAAAGATGGAGAACAGCATTTTGATGTGAATGGAAAAGTTGGCTATCCATTCTTCGGGGAACTGATTAAAGATTGTATTCACCGGACAGAGAATGCAATGACTCAAAAGCATGCCTTTAAAGCAGCAGAGTTGTGTGTACTCGCACAGCAAAAGGCGATTGATGTGACCAAATAAAAAAGCAGACTGTCTTTCGCTGCAATGCGCGAGACAGTTTTTTCTTTTTGTCGAATGAAACTTTTAATCGATTGCAGTCGTAAATTATAAAAAGCATTATGGAGGATGAAAGATGTTTGAACAATTTGATCAATTGGTATTACAAAGAGAGCCTTCCTTGAAAACCTTTAAAAAAAGCTATCATATTATGGCTGACAGAGAGATTATTGGTAAATTAGAAGAACATGATAATACTGCTCGTGACTGGTTCAATCATATTATCTTGCTTACATCGATGCATCATGTTCCGAGTATCTTAATGGAACTAAAAGATGCGGAGAATAATGTCCAAGCTATCATAAAGAAAGAGCGGGGTTTCAACCAGTCATTTCAACTTTTCTTGAAAAATGGGTCACTAGTTGCAACAATCGAAATAAAAGATGGTTTTCATTCACCCAAAATCTATATCAAGAATGGAAACAATAACGATTGGTTAGAGGCTGCAGGAAGAAATGGCGCAATTGATTTTTCTGTTGTAACTAAGGAAGATAATGAAAATGTATCCAGCATAAGTAGAAGATCATTAATATATGAAAAAGTAAAAGATAATCTTATCAATGATGAGGGTTATTTTATCGATACCAAAACGCATGATCCCATGACAGCAGTCACATTACTATCATTAGCCTTTATTATCGATTTTCATTTTTTCCATTATAATAGATAAATAAAATATTTTATTATTAAGAGTAATGCAATGCAGTATAGCGTTCTAACCAAGTAAATTAGCAATCTGCAAACTGCTTAATAGAGAATGGGATGGCAATACCAATAATTAAGACTGAGCTGATTTTAAAGCCAAAACGGGAAAAACAGGCTGGAAATAACTAAACCATAAAAAAAAGCAACGAATAAAATCGCTGCTTTCGTTAGTTTCTGCCTGTTCGTATAATCTTTTGCATCATTTCTTTATTTGGATAGCTATTGTTTTCATACTGACTGCAAACTTTTTCCACATCATATTTGACTCTAATATTGCTTGTGGTATAAGAATCTTCATTAATTTCAACAATAGCATAGGAAGCTCGGTTTATACCATCAAATGGCAAACCGACACTGCCTAAGTTCATAATGGTTTTTCCATCAACTACTCTTTGATATGCTTTATGGATATGCCCATAAATATATATATCAGCATCTTCTTTTTTAGCGGTAAGTTTACTAGTTAATTCTTCATTTGTTACATCTGGTAAGACAACATCAAATAAACTATCTGGTGTTGCGTGAAATGCATGGATGACTACATTACCATAAATTAATGATAACTCACTTGGTAATTGTTCTAGGTACTTTATATCTCCTTCACTAAGCTTTTGACGAATCCACTGTTGTTCCTCGTTCATCAAGGTTAAAGCTTTGTCAGGGACTTCCCCTTTATCCACACCTCTAATTACCCACTCATCTGCGTTACCCTTTACTACTTTGGCATGTAATGCACGAACTAAGTCAAGAGCTTGCTTTGGTTCTGGCCCCCTGTAACAGAGGTCTCCAAGTATGATAATTTCATCAACATGCCGAGTTTTGATATCTGCTAATACTGCTTCTAATGCGACACTATTTCCATGAATATCCGATATAAAAGCAAGTTTCATTTTTATCACCTCCATTTAATAATAAGCTATTAATCTTAATTAATTCAAGGTAAAGCATAGTCTTTGACTGAACGAAATAGTATACATTATAATAGTTATAAAATAAGAATGTTTAATATAGTTCAATGTTAGGGTATATTGTAGATAAGAGGAGGTATAAAATGTTTTCCTTTACAAGCGAGATACCGTTATTTATAAAGTCAGAGTTAGAGAAGCTATTTGCAAAAATTGGACCTTTAATGAAAAAAAATACAAAATATATGATGTTTGCAACACCTTTAATTTTTATATCCTTTTTTAATTTGATCTTTTTCCTGTTTTTTGGCGGTTTCCAAAATGATATGCTTGCAGCGATATTGATCTATGCCTTAATGGCATCAGTTGGTCTAGCTCTATACAAAGAAAGCAAACGGATAAAGAAAAAGATTAAAGAGCTGGAAATGGAGCATATTGTTAACAGGATCGAGAAAAGTGATGTTCTCAATTAATATAAGAAGAAAGATTATATTGCATTAATTAAGAATCAGCCAAGAATTGGAATCCAGACATTCATGAATTTTTTAACGGAAGAGAATGAACGGAAGAGAATGATGCAAGATTAACCACTAGTATCCTAGTGGTTTTTTTTGTATCCAATAATAAGGAATTGAGATGAAGGGATTAATAAAAACAGCATACTTTTTCGTGTCGAAAATGATCGTTATAAAGAAAAAAAGTTGACAGCTACCATCAATCATGAGACTATAACATTATGTTCTTTATAGAGAATTAATTGTTCTTTATATTAAAGGAGGATGAACATGGAAAGTGCATTAAGAATATTACATATAGTAGATTGTATGAACCATAGTGGTGTTCCAACATTACTAATGAATATGTACCGGAATATTGACCGGAAGAAGGTTCAATTTGATTTTTTAACGACAAAAGAAGGTGCCTTTGATACGGAGATTAAAACCTTGGGAGGTCACTTATATTATATACCATCATTGAAGAGTGGTGGATATTTATCATATAAACGTTCGTTAAAAAGTTTTTTTAAGCGTCATGCATCCTACATAATCGTTCATAGTCATATTGACCAATTAAGTGCGATTGCACTGAGCGAAGCAAGACGAGTCCGTATTCCAGTAAGGATCGCCCACAGTTACAACACTGCAATTGAAGGCAATTTATTCACAAAACTCTCAAGGTCCCTGATTGGTTTGTTTGTGCCAATTCATGCTACCGACTATTTTTCTTGTTCCACCGAGTCTGCAGATTGGTTATTCAAATGGAAAGCAAAACAAGCGGAGTATTTTCAGCATGCTCTAGATCTTGAGAAATTTCTTTATTCTACCAAGACGAGAGAACTATACCGTGAAAAGCTCGGATTAACAGATGATCATTTTTTAATTGGACATGTTGGTGGTTATACGATTCAAAAAAATCACTCCTTTCTTCTAGATTCGTTCAGAGCGTTAAGAAGAAAAATTCCACAGGCGAAACTCGCATTAATTGGGGATGGCCCTTTAAAAGAACAAATAGAGGAAGCGGTCGTCCAATACAAATTACAAGATCATGTATTTATCCTTGGTGAAAAACAGGATGTGGAGAATTGGATGCAATCCTTTGATTTATATGTTTTCCCATCGCTTCATGAAGGTTATCCAGTCAGTTTAATTGAAGCTCAGTGTGCGGGACTACCTGCATTAGTCTCTGATTCGATTACGAAAGAAATAGATTTAGGCTCCGGATTTCTACAATTTCTACCTCTAGAGGACAAAAACAAATGGGTAAGTGAAATGGAAAAACTATACGATCTTAGACCAAGAGCCCCAATTGAAAGTGTCGGGATATTTCAAAAAGGTTTCAATGTTGATGAAATTGCAAAGAAAACAGAAGAGAAATACTTGTATTTAAGGGATGAAGGGATTTAGGTTTAGTTAGATCAAATGTTAAGATAATAATTTTGATTAGAGGGTTATTCAAATGATAGGTACAAATATAAGTAAAATAAGAAAACAAAGAGGGTTAACATTATCAGAACTTGCAGAGAAGTCCAAAATCTCAAAGTCCTATCTAAGCAATTTAGAAAGAAATCTGAATGATAACCCTTCCATACAAGTTGTAGAAAAATTGGCAGAAGTACTAAATACTGATTTAGCTACTTTACTTCAAACAGAAGGAGAAATATTAGTAAGTGATAAAGAATGGCTGGACTTTGTCAATGAGTTAAAAGCGATAGGATTGGAAAGATACAATCTCGATGAATACAAAATAGTATTTGAATTCATCAGATGGAAAAATAGTGAGAAGGAAAAAGGGCCAAAGGCGAGAGAAAATGAGTAGGAAGACAATATTGTGGATAATTGATCCATATGACCCTATCCTTTCATACGATCAGATATATTCCATGTGTCAATCCCATTATAATGACCAATCTCAAATTTATATACAACTATTAGAATATCATCCTCATCTTTATCGAAAGCTAAGTGAATTCGGCACGATGCTGCCGCCATTTTCCTGGAACAGTGAAACGAATCGAAGCCATAAGAATATACGATACCAATTCGGAGCATTTTCCATTCCAAATAATATTCGGATCGCAACATATAACTATCCTTCATTAGTAAAAATATACTGGCAGCATGTGAAAGATTATATTTTGAAAGATAGCCGCATATATGATGAAGCGACAACTTTTTCACAAGGCTTGCCTCAGTACTACGTAAAAGATAAAATCTGTGCGAAGAAAATAAACACATACTTGCATGTATTTCAACCAGAGTATGAAGAGCTTTTCTATGGACGAAGTCATTTGAATTTAACCAATTCAGCATCCATTCAATTTCATCTTCACCTAAAAAAAATGCCAGTTAAGTTTGTGAATAATAAATTCGCTAAAATTAATCGGGAAGCAGCATGTGAAATTGGCAGCAGCTTTATGGACAGGTTTTCTGGCATTAGAATACTTGTACCTAACGATTGGAATAACTTGAGTCAATTATCCGCTTTCTTCGCAATTTGCAAAATACTGAATAATCAAAACCATTTAAAGGTAAAATTTTATTTATTTGGGGAAGGTAAATATTCCAAACATGTAAATGATTTGATTACTGATCATCAATTATACAAAAATATAAATCTGCTAAGGAATATTCATAATCTTTATCGTTATGTGAAAGACGCAGATATGTACCTGGAATGGGATAATACACGTTCATTTATAAAAGAAGCGATTTGGTTTGATAAGCCTGTTTACTCATATAAATATAATGACCATTGTAATACTTACTTAGATCATAAGTTATGGAATAAAGGGATAGCAGAATTATTAAAGATAATTAGAAATACAAAATAAAAATACAAAATAGGAATATAAAACTAAAATGTTCTTTTAAAAGAACGAAATATACGTTATAATATAAAGTATCGATCGAAAGAATATCATCAAGAGAAACTTTCACTATACCGTACATCACGTAGATCAATGTATATACCTGTTTATTATAAAAAGTGGGGGATTTAGTTATGACAAAACATACAGTTGTAGTAGCAGAGGCTCAAACATTATTCCGCGATATGATCACTAGTTTTGTTGAAGATATGAGCGAATTTCGTGTGATTGGCAAGTTAAAAAACGGCCAGGAAGTGATTGATTTTATTAGACAAAAAGAAGTAAGACCTTTTTTATGTCTGTTAGATATACATATGCCTGTAATGGATGGGATTGAATGTGCAAAAAAGTTAAAAGAAATATATCCGAATATTAAGATTGTTTTACTTTCGGCATATGATGATGAAAAGTCAATTGAAAGGGTATTATCAGTGTGTGCTGACGGATATATCCTGAAAAGTTCTAGTTTAGATGAATTTAAAGAGACGCTTAGATTCATTGTTGATGGAAAGTTTGTCGCACCACAGAAAATGGTCCATTACTTCTCGAAGAGGCTGGACATTTTATTGAAACTTGAACGTGAAAGCTCTCTTCATTATATTAAAGAACACTTTAATCATCGCCAGGACTTTAATAAACGGGAATGGCAAATTATTCAGCTTATGAAAAAAGGCTGGACAAACCGAATGATTGCAGAGAATTTAGGGATTAGTGAAGGAACAGTCAAAAACTACTTATCTATTATATACAAAAAACTGGAAATTAAGAATCGTGTTGAATTACTGCAAATGCTCTCCGAGATGACAGGATAAATGTTATTATGTCTTTTCCCGATATTTTCGTGGGGAAAGCTGGTACTTTTTCTTAAATACGCGATGAAAATAAGAATAAGAACTGAATCCGCAATTCTGTGCAATATTCTCTAATGTCATTGTTGTATATTTCATTTGATTGATGGCAGTTGATAACCGGATAGATTGAGCGTAATCAATTATTGTTACTCCAACATGCTCTTTAAATAAATGGACACAACGTGAAACACTCAGATTACATTGACTGGCGACATCATGGACTTGAAACCCTTGCTTTGTCGCATATTCTTCAACGTAACGCATCATTTTCGTCACAATATACGGTCTCTGAATTTCATTACTTTTGCGGTCTAATATCCTTTCTAAAGAAACGCACAGTGCGCTTAAAAGGTAATGCGTAAGTTCACTGTTTCTTTCTTTTAAAGGTCTTCTTTCTTCAATTATTAAATGATGCCACAAATCCAGCAATGTATCATCTACTTGAATCTTTGATAAGCTGGGTGCATTGTTAAATCGCTGGCCAATCCAGTCCCCTTCGCAATACAGATGAAAATCCCCGCTGCTCTGCTCTTCTGATATAAACAGTTCATAATCCTCATTAGGCTTCACGATTAGTAAGTGTCCTTTCTCAATATCATGGGTGATATCATTAACCTTTACCTTAGCAACGCCGTCCATTTGTAACCGGAAAAGATAAGAACCAAACCGTGATCTGTGTGAAGTATGGAATTTCTGCTTGTGATAAGAATACCCGCAAAACTCAATTTTCATTAATAACACCAGCCTTTTGTAAATATACTACTTATACCTGCCGATTTAGCATGTACTCATAAGACATATCATGTAGAATACGAGTATCTTTCTAATTAATATAATGCTAGGATACGTTCCGTAAATAAACTCCGCTTTCCGCGGGCGTCTGCCGAGCCTCCTCGTTCGCCCAAACCGCTCACTGCGGGGTCTCGTCTAGGCCTCCGATCCCGCAGGAGTCTACGTTTATTTACTACACTTAAGTTCAATCCCTATATTTTGATAATGCAGATCTTACAGGAGATAATGTACGTGCCTCAACTTAATAATTATCGATGCTGGATACTTGCAATATATTCGTTTCTCTCATTGGTTTAGGACATGATAACAAGCTGGGGGAAAATGGGAGACTCCTATGGGAACAGCGCGAGCTGAAGATCCCGCAGGAAAGCGATTTTGGCTTTCCGAGGAAGCTGAAGCCGTGCCCATGGAAAGCGACTGTTTTCCCCCAGCGACGAATCAGCAGTTGCAAAGTTAGTACATGAGAATGCTAACCTAAAGCTACATAATATGTCTTATCATCACGATAGTTTTTTTTATCCGGCAGTTTCGCAATTAATAGCAAAATAGTTCATGTTTTGATTATATCATTTATGTTCAGAAAATAAAGATTATTATAATATAAGGTTACTAAGATTGGAGGGATTCAGGTGAAGGTACTTGTATGGAATGAAAACAGACATGAACAGAAAAATGAAGAGGTTGCAAAAATATATCCAGATGGTATCCACGGAGCAATAAAGCAATTTCTTACAGAAGATAAAATTGAAGTAGATACAGCAACTTTAGATGAACCTGACCATGGAATAACTGATGAAAAATTAGCGGAAACAGATGTATTAATCTGGTGGGGGCATTTAGCACATCATGAAGTAAAAGATGAAATTGTTGCTAAGATCCATCAGCGCGTTTTAGAAGGGATGGGCTTAATTGTCCTGCATTCCGGCCATTTCTCAAAGATTTTCAAGAAACTGATGGGAACAAGCTGTGATTTGAAATGGCGTGAAGCTGATGATAAAGAAAGAATGTGGGTAGTTGATCCAGCACATCCAATTGTGGAAGGAATTGGAGAATACATTGAAATAGAAAAAGAAGAAATGTATGGTGAGCATTTTGATATACCTGCTCCTGATGAGTTAGTATTGGTCAGCTGGTTTGAAGGCGGCGAAGTTTTCCGCTCTGGTTGTACATACAAAAGAGGGCATGGCCGTATTTTCTATTTCCGCCCAGGACACGAAACTTATCCAACCTACTATCATGAAGATGTTCAAAAAGTAATAAAAAATGCAGTGAAATGGGCAAATCCTGTAAAGCGTACCTACTCTTCCTATGGAAATGCCAAACCTTTGGAAAAAATTGAATCAAAATAAAAAGGAGCGATTAATGTGAGTAAATTAAAAGTAGCAGTTATTGGTTGTGGCAGTATTGCCATTCATCGCCATTTACCGGAGTATGCCTCTAATGACAGCGTTGACATTGTGGCGGTTTGCGATATTGTTGAAGAAAGAGCCCAAAAGTCAGCCGAGAAATATGGAGCACAAGCATATACCGATTATAAACAGGCAATTACAGAGAGCGGCGCTGATTTAGTAAGTGTCTGCTTACCAAATTATTTGCATGCACCTGTATCAATTTTTGCAGCAGAGAATGGGAAGCACGTTCTTTGTGAAAAACCTATGGCAACATCAGATGAGGAAGCGCAGCAGATGATTGCAGCAAGTGAAAGAGCTGGAAAAAAATTAATGGTTGCCCATAATCAACGTTTTGTAGCAAGTCACCAAAAAGCGCGTGAAATTATTGCAAATGGTGAGCTTGGCAATATTTACAGCTTTCGGACAACATTTGGCCATGGAGGACCAGAAGGCTGGAGTATTGATGGAGCAAACAGCTGGTTTTTCCGCAAAAAAGAAGCTTTCATTGGTGCACTTGGCGATTTAGGTGTACATAAAGCTGATGTTATCCGATATGTTTTAGGCACAGAGTTTGTTGAAGTTGCGTCGATGATTGAGTCGTCAGCAAAGGAAAACAGTGATGTAGATGATCAGGCAGTTACTATTTTACGCAGTGAGAATGGAGTAATTGGTACGTTAACAGCAAGCTGGGCTTATAAAAGAGGAGAAGATAATTCTACCGTAATTTACGGGGAGAAAGGGAACCTGCGCTTAGAGGATGACCCTGACTACAGCCTTATTGCAACGTTTACAGATGGATCTAGAGTAAACTATGAGCTAGGTAAAATTCAGACAAATGATAATGGCGGGCAAAATTCTTCAGGTGTTGTCGATCATTTTGTTGATTGTGTGTTGAATGATAAACAGCCATTAATTGATGGAGAAGAAGGTTATAAATCATTAAAAATTATACTAGCTGCATTAGAATCAAATGAAACCAAAAAAAATGTTTCGTTATAAGGAGGAGATACAATGAAGTTAGGAGTATTCACAGTACTTTTTGCAGAGAAAAGCTTTGAAGAGATGTTAGATCATGTCCGTGATAGTGGATTAGAAGCTGTGGAAATTGGCACTGGAGGCTACCCGGGTAATGCACATTGTAAAATTGATGAACTTTTGGAGGATCAAAGCAAAAGAGAAGAATTTTTAAAGGCAGTTAAAGATCGTGGATTAGTAATTAGTGCACTCAGCTGTCATGGAAATCCTTTGACTCCTGATCAAGCATTCGCCGATGAATGTGATTCTGTTTTACGAAAAACTATTGAGCTTGCAGGTTTAATGGATGTGCCTGTTGTGAACACTTTCTCAGGTACCCCAGGGGACCATGAAAATGCAAAGGCACCGAACTGGCCAGTTGCACCATGGCCACCTGAATTTGCAAATGTGCTTGAATGGCAATGGAAAGAAAAACTGATTCCATATTGGAAAGAGATCGGAGCATTGGCAGAAAAGCACAATGTCAAAATTGGTCTTGAACTGCATGCTGGGTTCCTTGTTCATACACCTTATACGATGCTGAAATTACGGGAAGAAACAAGTCCGGCGATCGGTGCTAACCTTGATCCAAGTCACTTATGGTGGCAAGGAATAGATCCAGTTGCTGCAATAAAAATCCTTGGCAAGGAAAATGCGATCCATCATTTTCATGCAAAGGACACGTATATTGACCAGGATAACGTAAATATGTACGGTTTAACCGATATGCAGCCATATGGGAATATTCAAACAAGAGCATGGAATTTCCGGTCGGTAGGCTGTGGCCATAGTCTTCAGGATTGGTCTGATATGATTAGTGCATTACGAACTTTCGGATATGATTATGTAGTTAGTATCGAGCACGAAGACCCGATAATGTCAATTGAGGAAGGTTTCCAAAGAGCGGTGGATAATCTTAAAGCAGTTAACATTAAAGAAAGTCCCGCAGATATGTGGTGGGCTTAAGGAAGGAATGGGAAAATGGCTAAATTGCGTGTTGGCTTAATTGGTGCAGGGGGAATTGCTACAAGTGTTCACATTCCTGCATATAAAAAACTGGCAGATCAAGTGGAGATTGTGGCAATTGCAGATGTTGCCTATTCACGAGCAAAAGAAGTGGCAGAGAAAGAAGATATACCTCATGTTTTTGAACAATATGAGAAGATGCTAGAAGAAGTGGAATTAGATGCTGTGAGTGTATGTGTTCCGAATAAATTTCATCGTGATGCTGCAATTGCTGCACTTAATGCAGGTTGTCACGTGCTCTGTGAAAAGCCGCAGGGAATGAACCAGCAAGAAGCAAAGGAAATGGAAGATGCTCAAGCAGCTTCAGGCAAATTGTTGATGTATGGTTTTCATTACCGCTTCCAAGCAGAGACTCAGGCAGCAAAAAGATTTATTGATGCTGGAGAGTTTGGAGAGATTTACGCGGGCCGTGTTCAGGCGATCAGACGTCGCGGAATCCCGGGCTGGGGAGTTTTTACCAATAAAGAATTACAAGGTGGCGGCCCGCTGATTGATATTGGGGTCCATATGTTAGATACTGCATTATATCTGATGGGCTATCCAGAACCTAAAGCAGTTTTGGGGAAAACTCATCAGCACCTGGGAATAAGAAAAGGTGTTGGTCTGCTTGGGTCATGGGATTACGAAAACTATACTGTTGAAGATATGGCTGTCGGGATGATCACATTTAAAAATGGTGCATCTATCGTTTTAGAGTCAGCTTTCGCAGCAAATGTTGAAAAAAGAGATTCCATGCAGGTTTCGTTGATGGGCAATAATGGTGGGGCTGATATTTTTCCGCTGAAAATGTATCAGGAAAAACATGATACCCTTCTTGATATCACGCCAGCCTATTTACCTGACGTTAACGCTCATGAAACAGAGATCCATGTTTTTGCAGCAGATTGTATCGCTGGGAATGTCACAGACCGTTATGCGAAACAAGGAACAAATATCCAAAAAATTATTGACGCATTATACGAATCAGCTGAAACTGGAAAGGCAGTTAATTTATAATGAGAAGTGAGGTTTTATAATGGGGAAGATTGCAATCCAATTATATTCAGTTCGTGAGCATACAGCAAACGACTTTTTAGGTACATTAAGAAAACTAGGAGAAATGGGTTATGAAGCAGTCCAGTTTGCCGGATTCTTCGATACGCCTGCAAATGAATTAAAGCAAGTAATGGATGAAGCAGGATTAGTCGCTGCAGGAAGTCATATGCCATTCGAAACATTGATAGGCGATCAGTTAGAGGCATCGCTTGAATATAATCGTACAATTGGTAATGACCTGATTATTTGTCCAATCTTGCCACAGGAATACCTGAAAGATGAAGCAGCTTATTATCGTGCAGCAGAAGAGCTAAATGAAATAGGACGCAGATGTAAGGAAGCCGGATTTACCTTTGCTTATCATAATCATAATATGGAATTCTTTGATTTAGGGAATGGAAAAAGAGGATTTGATATTATTTTTGAAGAAACAGATAAGGAAAATGTTAAAGTTGAACTTGATTGCTATTGGGCAACTCATGCTGATAATGAGCCAATCCAAGTAATTCAAGCTTATGATGATCAAGTGGTATCTCTTCATATTAAAGATATGACGATAGAGAATGGTGAAAAAAGAAGTATAGAAATCGGCAAAGGTACATTGGATATCAGTTCGTTATGGCAGGCAGGAGAAAAAGCCGGTGTAAACTGGTATGTGATTGAACAGGAGAAGTTTGATGGGGATCCTTTAGATAGTGCAAGAGTAAATGTGGAAGAACTGAAAGAGCTAATTGCAAACACTCGGTCTTAATGATCGGGTGTTTTCCCGTGATTAATAAAGTTGAAATAAGGGTATGAGTAATGTAACATCATACATGAAAATGGAGGGGTAAACATGTTAAAAAATTTATTTAAGAAACAAGAAAAGAACGTTGATCTCGTCTCCCCTTTAACGGGTAATGTAGTTCAGCTCGAAGATGTACCTGACCAAGTATTCTCTCAAAAAATGATGGGAGATGGAATTGCAATTGAACCGCTAAGTAATGAGGTAGTATCACCTGTTAAAGGGGAAGTTGTGGATGTATTCAAAACAAAGCATGCGATCAGTTTGCGTACAGAAGGCGGAGCGGAAATACTTATTCATATGGGTTTAGAAACCGTAAAATTAGATGGCAAAGGCTTTGACATAAAGGTAAGTAATGGAGATAAAGTAGAACCTGGTGATCATTTAGCAACATTTGATATAGAAGCTGTAGCTAATAAAAACTATAAAACAATTACACCAATTATACTTTTGAATGGTGAGGATTTTAGTTTGTCTAATATCTTTACTAACGACGAAGCAAAAGCGGGTAAAGATGTATTATTTCATATTAAGGAAAAATAAGCTAACAGATATTATAGTTGTTACTGTAAAGAACTTGTTTCTTTTAAAAAAAGAAACAAGTTCTTTACTTATGTTTATAAACTTTTTAAAACAAATAATTTGGCTTGATAGTCCCCTGGGTGTTCACGTCCCCAATATTCACTAGCACGATTAATGTAATTGCCTGCTAGAATAATACCGATATTCATCAGTTCATCTCCATAATGAGTCGTAGTCCCATTCACTTGATATAAACGATTAGGGTCAAGGCCTGTTAATTTTATTCGCTGATACGCTTCGTTCGGTCTAGCTAAAACTTTATAATAACCAACTAAAGCCTCTGTTTTATCTTGACTTACTACCATCCATGATGTTTCGTTTCCTTCGAACGGACTTAGAAGTCTGTGGAATTTACCATTTCTAATCAAGTTTCGATAGTTTTTAAAGAATGCTACTTGCTCTCTAACTTTACCTTTTTCTGCATCAGAAAGCTTCGTTATATCCAATTCATAGCCAAAGGTGCCGAAGTAAGCAACTGCAGCTCTTGTTTCAATTGGTGCCAAACGCCCAACTTGATGATTAGGTACAGCAGAAACATGACTGCCAATTGAACTTAATGGATAAACCATTGAAGTACCATATTGGATTTTCAAACGTTCCACTGCATCGGTATCATCACTTATCCAAGTCTGAGGTGCATAATATAACATGCCTGGATCAAAGCGAGCTCCTCCTCCAGCACAGGATTCAAATAATACTTCTGGGTATTTTTTAATTAATCTTTCGTATAAATCATAGACACCTAAAATATATCGATGGAATACTTCTCCTTGCTGATCAGATGGAAGTTTCTGCGAATAAGCTTCGGTTATGTGACGGTTCATATCCCATTTAATATAGGTGATTTTAGATTTAGAAAGGATTTTATCCATCATTTCAAAAATATAATCTACCACTTCTGAACGGGAAAAATCTAGTACAAACTGATTTCTGCCATGTGAAGCCCTTCGATCTGGTGTTGAAATAATCCAGTCTGGGTGCTCTTCAAATAATTTTGTATCTTTACATACCATCTCAGGTTCGAACCAAAGCCCGAAGCGCATGTCGAGTTCTTCTACTTTCTCAGCCAGCCCATCAATCCCATTAGGCAGTTTTTCGTCATATTCAAACCAATCTCCCAGTGAACTTGTATCATCGTCTCTTTTACCAAACCAACCGTCATCTAAGACAAATAATTCAATTCCTAAATCCTTTGCAGTTTTAGCTATTTGTAATATTTTCTCTTCATTAAAGTCGAAATAGGTAGCTTCCCAATTATTGATAAGAATCGGGCGAACCTTATCTCTCCAAGATCCTCGGACCAATCGTTCGCGATATAGATCGTGGAAGTTTTGACTCATTCCGTTTAATCCTTGATCGGAATACACCATTACACATTCTGGTGTTTGAAAGCTCATACCAGCTTTTAGCTTCCATTTGAAACGGAATGGATTTATCCCCATAGAAACCCTGCTGACATTATAACTGTCAACTTCCACTTGTGCTAAAAAGTTTCCACTGTAAACAAGGCTAAATCCATACACTTCTCCATAATTTTCACCTGCATTTAATCGCTTTAGTGCAAAAAAGGGATTAAATACATGACTGCTTGCGCCGCGATTACTAAAGATTGATTGAATGCCTTTTGTAAGAGTTTTCTTTTCAACATGTCCTTCTCTTGCCCAAGCACCTTGTAAATGAATCATTTCAAACTGATCATCAGGTAAATCTACATTCATGCTCAGTGCTCGATCGAGATAATAATTTTCTGCACCCTCGTTGATAAATGTAGCATTTCTAGTAATGATATTACGATCTTGATAGATAGTATAGGAAAGTGTTAAGCGACATTTTATTACTTCATCGTATAAATCGATTTCTAATGTCTGAGCTTCCTCTTCTGTTTCTATATAGGTAGCAGGCAGGTTTTCTAATTTTTTCTTTCCTTTCAGTATTCGATAGTCCTTATAAATAAAGTTAGTAATATGACTTCCATCTTCCCTTAAAATCTCATGGGCTGGAAAGCGAAAGTCTGTTGAACCGTAACTGGGATATTCTTGTCTAATATGTTCCATAGAAGATGTGTGGTCACCTTCAAACATGTTACAAGATGGACGGATTTCGCGCTCAATTAAATGTTGGAAAGATGCGCGATGATGTATTCGCTTTCCATAATATAAATGTTCTAGTTGTTTACTTTTTTCTAATACACGAAAAATATAACTTACTTGATCATTATGAAGATGAAATTCTAATTCTGTTTCGTTGATTGAAATTGGCAAATGAATACCTCCTTGAAAAGTTAACGTTTACTTATTAAATATAGTAAAAACATTACGTTGTGTCAAAGTATAAATTAATTAATTTAATTAATCATAGACAAATATATAAAAAAAGTTTTAATATATTACTTAATGGATTAAGTAATTATCCGATATTACATTAAAGGAGGGATAGAGTGTCAAAAGATAAAGGCATTTCATTAGACTTCGAAAAAAGGTTTGAAGAACAGCAAGAAATAAAAGGCAGATTATTTCGGACTATGCAAGTTATGTACCGTGGACACTATATGAGGTTATTTATTTCCTTTATATTTTTTCTTTTAAAGCATTCACCAGTATGGATTTTACCAATCGTAACAGCAAACTTAATCAATTTTGCTGCAAATCCAGATGAATATGAGATGAGTGCACTTTGGTTAAATATAAGTATTTTAACGATTGTGATTATTCAAAATCTGCCTAGTCAAATGCTTCATATTAGCTTTATGAGTAAGGCAATACGTCATGTGGAGGCTAGCTTAAGGAGTACGTTAATTCGAAAATTGCAGCATCTCTCGATTTCTTTCCATGGAGAACTGCGCTCAGGTAAACTGCAGGCGAAAGTTTTGCGAGATGTAGAAATGATTGAAATTATGTCCAAACAAACAATGTTAGGTGTGCTGCCTGCATTCATGAATGTTATTGTAGCGATTGTTGTTACAGCTAATAGAAGCTGGACAGTAACTTCTTTTTTTCTTGTAGCGATTCCAATATCTATTGTTATTGTTTACTTTTTTCGCGGCAAATTAAACAAAAGAAATCGGGAGTTTCGGGAACAAGTGGAAGAGATGTCTGGACAGGTAGCAGAAACTGTTGAGATGATACCTGTTACCAGAGCGCATGGATTAGAAAAAGTAGAAATTAATAAAATGGATACACTGCTTCATCATGTAAGGGGGAAGGGGTATAAGCTTGATATCACAGAGGCCTTTTTTGGTGCGAGTAATTGGGTAGTATTTCAATTATTTCAGGTGTTATGTTTATTATTCACTGTTTATTTAGCCTATCTTGGGCGTATCCCGATTGGCGATGTTGTGTTATATCAAACCTATTTTACTCAAATATTAATGTCAATCTCAGGTGTTATCAACATTTATCCACAGCTTGCGAAAGGTTTTGAGTCGGTTCACTCTATATCAGAGATACTTTTCGCAAAAGAAACCCAAGAATATCAGGGCAAAACAAAGCTTAAACAATTATCAGGAGAAGTTAAATTTGAGCATGTGTATTTTATGTATCGTGATTCTAATAAACATGTGTTAACAAATTTTGATTTAAAGGTAAAGCCAGGTGAAACTATTGCATTCGTAGGTGAATCAGGTGCTGGGAAATCAACTATTTTAAATTTAGTGACTGGTTTTTACCGACCGACGTCTGGAAGAGTGCTTATTGACGACCTGCCTATGGATGATGTTAGTATGAGAAGTTTCCGTAAGAAAATTGCAGTAGTTCCACAAAACACAATTCTTTTCTCTGGTTCCATTCGAGAGAATATTACGTATGGTTTAGCAGAGGTTTCAGAACATGAAGTGCAACAAGCAATACGAATGGCCAATCTATCCGATATTATCAAGGAGTTACCAGATGGGTTGGAAACGAAAATAGGAGAGCATGGGGACAGATTGTCTGGTGGTCAACGGCAACGAATTGCTATAGCTCGTGCTTTTATTCGTAATCCTCAAATGGTTATTTTAGACGAGGCAACTTCAGCACTTGATAATGTTTCTGAGAAATTAATCCAGGATGCCATGAAAGAGTTAATAAAAGGAAAGACAACTTTTATAGTAGCCCATCGTTTATCCACTATTCAGGATGCTGATCGCATTGTTGTAATGAAAAATGGTAACTGTGTAGAAATGGGGACCTACAAACAATTAGTACAACAAAGAGGAGAATTCTATAACATGAAAATGGCATCTGAAGCTGTGCGAAGTTCATAAATTAAATGCTGTAATAAAGGGGCTGATGTCTATTAGTCCCTAATAATTTGTGGATATTTTATAAATTAGTGAATTGGAGGATTAAGTTATTGGAAAGAAAGAGTTTTAATTAATTGAAAATGAAAGGGGATTCAAATGAAGAGGATTTTCAACAAACTATCATTACCAAATCTTAAATTACCAAGGTGGAGGTTAACTTTTCTGAAGGATAAGAAAATCACCCAGAAATACACTCTCTTGTTTAGTGTAGTTCTTGCTCTATTTATGATTTCTTCAATTATATCTATTGTTTCTTTAAATATTGTATTAAAAAAAGCTGATGATGTTGATCGAAAAAGTGATGCATCGATAGATATAGGGGAGATGGTTTCCATCTTTAAGCAAAAATCTATCATTATTTCAGACATATTAACAGAACAAAATCCGACAACTTCAGTAGAGGATTATGAAATAGAAAATGAAACATTTTTAAGTCTAATGAATGCAATTGAGAAAGAACTCGAGACAGAAGAGGAAAAAGATATTTTTATTAAAGTTCAAGATTACAATAAACAAATGGACGAGCTTTTCATTGATGAGATCATACCAGAAACGGCAAAGTTTCGTGATAATGGAGAACGTGTGGACATTTTCGTTCAAACAGATTTACATAACAAAACAACAACTTTAAGAAATTACACCATTCAAGAACTAATGGCATTGAAGGACATGATACTTAAAAACAGAGATGTTCTACAAGATGATATGCAAAGTCAATCAACTAATTCCATGATTCTTGTTATCTTTATCGTCGTTCTGGTTTTTGGTAGTTCTATTATTATTCTCTATCTAGTGAATAAAAGAATGACTGTTCGTTTCCGAAACTTAGAAACATTTGCGACACAATTAGGAGCTGGAGATTTAACAGCAGAACGAGTAAAGGTTGAAGGAAATGATGAAATTGCGATCATTCAGAATACGCTGAACAATATGGCTAACCATCTACAGGTATCAATTACTCGCTTATTAGATACCACGGAGACAGTCACTAAAATGTCGCAAGTATTAAGGCAAAATGCAGAGGAGACTACAGATGTTAATACACAGATCACCTCGGTAATGGTGGATTTAGCAAATGGTTCAGAAGATCAATTAAAATCTGTAAATGAAACAGGATTAATTATGAATGAAATGAAGGAGTCATGGCAAGAAGTAACAACAACAATGGATGAAGCTATACGTCTAAGTGAAGAAACACAGCAAGAAATAGAAGATGGTACTACTGATGTTAAGGACACTGTCAACCAAATGAATTTAGTCAAAGATCATGTAGATAAGATAGGAGACATTATTGATTCGTTAAATGAACATTCGGCTAAAATAAGTAGTATTGTAGATATGATTCATTCTATTTCTTCCCAAACGAATTTATTAGCGTTAAATGCAGCGATTGAAGCTGCTAGAGCAGGAGAGTATGGAAAAGGCTTTGCTGTTGTAGCTGACGAAGTAAGAAAGCTGGCTGAGCAAACAGCTGATGCAACTGATAATATTCAAACGTTAATTGCTGCATCTATTAAGGATACAGATAAAGCAGTAGATGTTATGTCATCAAGTAGAGATTCAGTAAACGGTGGAGTCAATAAAGTGAAAAAGGTTGGAATGGTTTTTACTAGAATACTGCAGTCCATTCAATCACTTAATAGCCATAATCAACAGGTAAGTAACACGATTGATGTTACAAATAGTAAAATAGATCATGTTGGTAAATCAACCGGTGATATTTATAGGATATCAAAGACTTCATCAGAAAGTGTGGAACAGATAGCGGCAAGTTCTGAGCAACAAAATGCGGCGATGCAACAACTCCTCGCATCATCACAAGAATTAGCAGCGATGGCAAACGAACTCGAGTCAGCATTTTCAAAATTTAAAGTTTAAAATAAAGAGGCTGAGACAAAACTATTTATACGCAACAAAACCCGAACAATTTGAACTGCCCCCTGTCAAGTAGACAGTGGAAATAATAAAAATGATCTAGGCGGCCTTTGTCCTGTATTCCATCGGAC
>NZ_ML762438.1:25598-83251 GCF_009498735.1 Gracilibacillus oryzae | reverse complement strand
TTTGGACACTCCTAAGAAATTATTAGTTTCAGTATAAAAATCTCCATTCTCTGTGTCCAATTATTAGACTAGCATCAGGCTTCGGCTACCCATCTCAATAACATCATCCTCTTTTAGTTTTTTACTCATTTGTTTATATTCTTTAATGGCTACACTTAACTCAGGAGTTTGCCAATACACTTTAAATTTCCCATTAGTTTTGGGGTGCAAGCCTTCAATTAATGGCTCGATTCCGATTGATTCGATATGACACCTTAGATACGGACTGTAACAGATAAATAGATTACCTTTTGCTTCTAGCGTGTTCATTTTTGATACTCTCCTTTTTGAATTATTTCCATTCTTTCATTTCAATTGCTACTTTAATTTTGGGAGTTTCTAAAACCATGCCTTTAACATGCTGAGTGAATAAATAAAAATTCCCATTAATAATATTCTCTAGTAAATCATCTAATGTTATTTCTGCCATTTGAGAAAAATATCCTCCCATAATACCTTGAGAACATGCTTCCATGGATTGCATAAATTCATCCAAATCATTAGTCTTATTAATAATCGTTAAGAGATTACTCTGATTTAGTTTGATTAGTGCTTCAATATGTTTTTCAAATTGCTTTATATCCTCATTCTGCCATTTGCTAAAATCAATTACATTATCCACTTTTCATTTCTCCTTTATTTTTATTGGCTCTGAGCCTTCTTGTGAGACGTTTACAGGCATTCATGATAATTCCTGTAAACAATATCAAAGAAACCCTAGATTCTTTTAATTTTCACTCACATAATGTGTTTATCAGCTTCATTTCTAAGTTTGAGATATTCTCACACTTAACTGAGTTTTTCTTGCAACCCCGTTTATTCCTTGACACCTCCTTAATTGTTTTTGATCGTGACATTTTGTCACTACTAACGATAACTCTAAATTGAGACATTGATGCCCTTTTTAATCGAAATCTTTGATAAATTCGTCTAAATCACCATAGATGTTTTCTGAACTATCCTCCACTTCTGCTTTCTTTTTATTGATTAAACCTAGATTCACTACTTTCTGCAAGCTGTGATTGAATTTATTTTTTATCCTTGATTATATTTAAATGATTTTGGAATAAAATATAAAGAGTAAATTTAAAAAGCACCAGAATCCATTAGTTATAAAGGAAAATGGTGCTCGTGGCAATCTATGGTTTATTACTAATCATGCTGCTTAAATAAATTCTGGATGAAATTATTCTACAAAACGAACACAATCATGCGGAATGAAACTTACCACTCCATTTTCTGATTCTGCTTTATACATGACAATTCCAAATTCACAAGAAAAGTCAATGATGCGTCCCTTTTCTCCAACTTGGAATTTAGTAACTGATTCATCTATATTAATAATTTCAATTTCTTTACCTACATTACTCAGATCCGTTATCATGTTGAATAAGTCATCGAATGTTCTACCTTCTAATAGTTGTTTTGTAAACATGTTCATAATCCGATTTCTCCTTTGAAATTTAGTTTTTAGTTTATAAATCATTGACATTGTTCAAAATGTCAGTATAATAATAAATAACACGACATTGTACTAATTATAGTATCATTAAAAATATCACCTAATTCCTTGTGGATTTTTGATATTCAGTTGTCAATGTTCAATAAAGATGCGAACACCGTGTATTGCAGTACACTTGTTCGAGTGTATTACTATTGATCTATTAACTTAATACTTAGTGAAAGGCTTGTCTTAAAGATTGGTGTCTGACAAGTCTATTTGTCATGAATGGAAATATTCGCCTCCTTACACTTCTTATTATAATGACAAATTCTTTATTATGCAAGATGAAATTTAAATTAATTGTTGATTTATGAAATTCTTCATGATATGATAGTAGATTGTACTAATTATAGTACAGGAGACTATTCCCATATATGTTCCTATTTCCCATAATTTATGGTTTCCATGATGTGCTCTACCTCATCTTCACCCACATTAAGGCTTCTCAATACGTTGTTATAGGCATCTACTAAACCTTCTCTATAACCGATATATTCACAGTCATCATCCATCAATTGTCTAGCTTCATCAATTTCCTTTTCAGCTACAGCTATCTCAAGTACAAATTTCTCTATCAATATTGGATGTACTTCTTTCTTCAGTGATCTCACACCTTTCAAATATTAATTGCAGATATATACAGGAACACAATTCCGATAATGAAGCAAATTAGGTAGAAGTATTCTATAAACGATCTAGGCATTTCATTTCCGACACCTTTAATGCTGCAAATAATCGCTTGCTCTTCATCTCTTGTCATAGGGATTAATCCTTTGCCTACTTTGTAGTGAGTGGCAACATTATCCAGATAATATATTGTGCGATACTTCTGATTCTCTTGCCGCAAATAATCTTCGTGTTTAGATACTTGATGAATGTCAAAGATGAAGTATTCTTGCTGTCGAGTGAAAATAACCCATTTCTCTTGTTTCATTATTTATATCCCTCCCGCATGAAAGTTCGACTTCTTGTATATAATAGTATAACTTATAGAATATTAAGTCAATACTTTTTATACAACTTCTCGAACTTTTTTGATATAATTGGATAGGAGGTGTTACATATGTCTAAAAATTCAAGACGTAAAGCAACAACAATTAAACCTAGCTACAAGCCATTTGAAAAAACTCTGATTGATAAAGGTGTAAAGAAGAAAGATCTAAAAGAAAACTTAGGTATATCGCCATCTACACTTCACAAAATGAAACATGATGAGTATATTGCTTTGGATGTCATTGCTTTATTGTGTGAATATTTAGAGTGTGAAATAACTGATATCGTTGAATTCGTACCAACGGATAATCAAGCATAGTACATAGACTTTCGGGTAATTGCCTGAAGGTCTATTTTAATCCACCATCTCCCCCATCATGATAGATTGATAGTCTTTAAACGATTGGGAATGTTTGTAATCATGGTGATTCGATATGTTTTTTAAGGATTGATAAATATACCCTCTAATTTTATGCGGGTCAAAATCATTCCTCTTTAACACTTCAGACACAAACTGATTAATTAACGTGTTCCACTGCTTCTTATTCCATCTTCCAACGGCAAATTCGCCGAAATATTCATTACAAATATTTGTCAGTGATTCTTTGTTAACAATTGATAAAGAATGTTTATTTCTTGATGTTTCTTTTGTATTTATTTCTTTTATAGTTGCACATTCTGAATTGTCCTCATTTTATTGTTCGTTTTGTACAATAGAAAGTAATTCAGGTATATCAAGGGGAGAGTCTTTGATTTTTTCAATATTATATACCGTATTCTCTTCT
Organism: Gracilibacillus oryzae; assembly: GCF_009498735.1. Classification (GTDB taxonomy): domain Bacteria; phylum Bacillota; class Bacilli; order Bacillales; family Amphibacillaceae; genus Gracilibacillus; species Gracilibacillus oryzae. The sequence goes on along the minus strand of NZ_ML762438.1, from coordinate 79,930 downwards.
GATTCTAATTCATCTTTTACATCTAAAATAAATTGTTCATAATCATCTTGCGTAAATGGAATGTCTGAAACATTATAATAATACCTTTTCTTACCATTTACATGGCAATAGAATCCGATAATGTATCTTTTCTCAACAAGCACTTTCCAAGAAGAATCAACTTTTCTTCTGGTGAAGTGATTATGTAATTGGCTCTTATGAAGTTCCCACGACTCAGGAAGGCTCATAATATATACAAGCAATCCAATTGCTCCTAAATCCATAATATCCTCTTGGATTGGCATGTTATTGATTTGTGTATAATTTGCTGTTTTTCTGCGTTTTATAATGCTGCTCATCGTTATTTTCCCCTCATATATCCAAATTATTAAGCGGTGAGTGTTGTTGATACTTTTTACTTATTTCTTGGTCAGCGAAATCTAGATATATTTGTTGTGTCACCTCGACTGAAGAGTGATCTAATAAGCGACTTAGAGTAGCAAAATCGCCTCCATTCAACAAGTAATATTTAGCAAAATTATTACGTAATTGATGTGGTCTTACTTCTACTCCACATAATTTAGAATGCTTTCTAAATGCAGTTTCAATTGTCCGTATGTCCATCTTATTTCCTCTTATAGACGGAAAAACATGTGGGCTGTTAGTATACCTGTCTCTATATTCCAACCATGACTTAAGGTATCTTCCTGTTTTACCAGAGAAGTATACGAATCGCTCTTTTTTATTTTTGGTGATCCTTAGTAGTAGCGCATTATTACGAAAATCAATATCACTAGGTACTGTTTCATTTAGTTCGCTAATTCGTGCCCCTGTATCTAGAATTAAACGAGCAAACATCCATGTCCTAAACTCATGGAATTTTGACAAATCGAATGAACGGAAAAATAGTTGTAATTCTTGCTCCGACAATAAACTTTTTACTTTTCGTTGCGGTTTGATTTTTTCAATACCTTCACATGGGTTTTTCCTTATTACTTTTTCTTTGTATAAATAAGCAAAGAAAGCATTTATATTTCGTTGGTAATTGGCTAAAGTTGTCTCGCTTACCTTTTCACCCGTGTCAGATCTATTCTGTAAATTATTTATATGCCTAGTCTTTTCATCTGCAATTGCTCCATATTTACCTCGCTCTCTTATATAAGTAAAATAAGCTTTAATATGCTCGGTTTTAACCTTTCTGACATCCTTAACATTGTGAACATCTTCCAAATAGCGCATAAATAACCTTAAAGTTTGATCATATGATCTCATTGTTTTTTGTGACAATCCTCTGCTATTGCAGTCTGTCATGTAGTTATCGATTTCAATTAAAAAATTAAACAAAAAAATCCTCCTTTACCATCATTAAGACGATAAAAGAGGACTGAGAAAATAATTGTCCTATGAATAATTACTTGTTATCACATTTTACAAAGTTTATTGGCATATCCGTATAACTGTAATATAATTCCACCTATCGAAACCCTATAATACCAACGGTTATTATGAAATTATGATGCCCGATGTTCAAGTCTTAATCTGTCTGCAACCATTGCGATAAACTCGGAATTCGTCGGTTTTGCCTTCGAAACACTGACAGTGTAGCCGAATAAAGAGGAAATTGAATCAATATTACCTCTGCTCCAGGCAACTTCAATCGCATGACGGATAGCTCGTTCTACCCGAGATGCAGTAGTATTAAATTTGGACGCAATGTCAGGATATAACACTTTTGTAATGGAGCCTAATAATTCGATATCATTATAAACCATAGTTATAGCTTCACGTAAATACATATAACCTTTAATATGAGCGGGGACACCTATCTCATGGATAATATTAGTAATACTTGCTTCCAGATCAAACTTTCTGTTATTACTGATTGTTTTTCGATCACTGCTCTGAATCGCTGTTTGCTGACCTTTCACTTGTCTAATCTGGTCAGCCAAATGTTCTAAATCAAATGGCTTTAATATAAAGTAAGAAGCTCCTAAATTTACTGCCTTCTTAGTTACATCTTCCTGGCCAAAAGCTGTCAGCATGATAACATGTATCCCTTTTGTTCGATCAGATTGCTTGATTTTACTTAAAACTGCCAACCCATCTATATGCGGCATGATAATATCCAAAATAATAACGTCAGGTTGCGCTTCCTCTACCATGTCCAAACATTCTTTTCCATTGTAAGCCTTCCCTACAACTTTCATGTCATTTTGGTCTTCTAAGTACTCTTCCATAAGCTGCACAAGTTCCCTATTGTCGTCCACTAACAATACTCTCGACTTTTCCAAAACTGTTCCTCCTCCAAATGGTCATAGACATATTTTCGTATAGTTAATATTTTCGACAAAAGCATAACAAATCCTTCTTTTCCTAGGAAAAACTTTTATTTTTTTCGATTTGCTTGATTTTTCTCTGTTTTTCGACCAATTTCTATAATATATTATATATAATTTTATGTTTGTCGAAAAATCTTTAATCTATAGTTAAAGATACCAATTTTTCTTGAAATATACAAGAAAAAGGTTACCATTCATGGCAACCTTTCGATTAACTGGCTTTATTTGATTGTTGATAAATATCTATTCCCGCTTCATTTAACATCCACTCAATATGAACACCGTAACCACTTGTCGGGTCATTTACAAATACATGAGTGACTGCTCCAATTAAACGTCCATTTTGAATAATAGGACTTCCACTCATCCCTTGAACAATTCCCCCAGTAGCGTCCAAAAGTCTTTCATCAGTAATTTTTACAATCATTCCTTTGGTCGCAGGAGCTTCCTGAACTACATTATTAACTATTTCTACATCAAATGCTTCAATTTTTTCGCCTTCAATGACGGTTAGAATTTGTGCTTTACCTTCTTTTACTTGGTTAGGAAGAGCGATAGGCATTGGTTTAGACCATTTATTTTTATCAAGCAAATTTTCTAATGATCCAAATATACCGAATGGTGTGTTTTTTGTTATGTTTCCTAATTTTTCATCATTCAAATCAAAATCTGCTCGTTTCTCTCCAGGTATACCATTCTCGCCTCTTTTTATTTCTCTTACGTTTGACTTAACAATCGAACCATTGTTTATTTCAACAGGTTTTTTTGTATCCATATCCGAAATAATATGACCTAATGCACCGTATTTTTTTGTCTTCGGATCATAAAATGTCATTGTTCCGATTCCTGCAGCTGAATCGCGAATATATAAACCGATTCGGTATTGGTTATCATCTTTATCTTTATATGGTTTTAAACTTGTTTCAATGGTTTGGTTACCTCGTTTCAATTCCACCTTCAATGTACTGTTATTTTCACCAGCTTTCTTCACCAAGGGAGCAACTTCTTTCATATTCTTGATCGATTGATCATTTATTTGAATAATACTGTCTCCTACTTTTATATTCGCTTCTTCACCTGGTGATATTTCCCCATTATTTGTTGACACTAAATGATGCCCTACAACAAGTACGCCTTCTGTGTGTAAATTTATTCCGATTGATTGGCCGCCAGGGACGACATAATAATCGTCATATACGGAAATGTCTACTTTCTTTAACGGAATATCTGAAAATGTGTAGATAACTTCTGAGTCGCCACTCTCTTCAGCATATGGCATAATTTCCGCAGCTGAATTTGCTTGCGACTGTTCACTTGTTGTAACAGTAACAGCATCACCTAATGCAGGTAAATTAATCTGGTCGATACTGCTGAATACTTTCAGCTGATTGGGGATTGAAAGATATATTTGAAATGGTGTTGTCCAAGGTAGTGTCAATAAAGAGACAAGGAGTATTAACCCTATACTTTTTCTAATCCAATCATTTTTCATTACATCACCCTCCTTGTTTTACAGATCATTTTATCTGTATAACTAATTTGGCCTTTGAACAGGTTTTTTAAACCCGTAAAACATAGCAATTTCTTGTGATGTTTTCCACTTTTCTTAGAAAAAATTGACTTATTTTCAGCCTGAAGGGTGTGCACTTGTTTATACATATTAAGATAACGAAAAATAAAAAAATAAACACAGACGCAAAGCTTTACTAATGATCAATAACGAAAAAATCCCTGCTGACTCAAGCCTCCATTTATTATTTTTTCAATTGTTTATTCGCTTCAATTAATTCCTTTGCGTGTAATTTAGAAGCTTCTGTTAACTCCGTTCCTGTCATCATTTTTCCAATTTCCGCAATTCGTTCATCAAAATCCAATTCGTTCACAATGGTATGAGTTCGCTCGTTTTTCACCTGTTTTTCAATTCTTAAATGATTATCAGCAATGGCAGCAACTTGTGGTAAATGACTAATACACAACACTTGAGATCCAATCGATATATTGTACATTTTCTCTGCCATCGCTTGAGCAACTCTTCCACTAACCCCAGTATCGACTTCATCAAAAATAACACTTGTTATACCTTGGTGTTTGGCAAAGATGTTTTTCAATGCTAACATAATCCGGGACATTTCCCCGCCTGAAGCAATACGGTTCAGCGGTTTCGGCGGCTCTCCAGGATTTGTTGAAATGAAAAACTGTACTTGATCAATTCCTTTTTCTGTTGCTTTAACCTTTTCCCCACCTATCACCAATTCATTTGATGAACTCTGTAATATTGCTACATCTACTATAAATTGGGATTTTTCTAAATATAATTCCTTTAATTCGCTCAAAACCGCTGTCTCTAAAGTGTTAGCCGCTTTTTTGCGCAGATCATGCAAGTTTTTAGCTTCTAAAAGTAAATCTTCCGATAATTCTGCTAATTGCTTTTCTAACTTCTTAATATGTTGATCATTATTTTCTATTTCATCTAATTCTTCTTCTACTTTAGCACTATATTCAATAATTTCTTCTACCGTTGATCCATACTTTCTTTTTAATTGGCTGATTTCATTAAGCCTTGATTCAATTATTTGCAACCGCTCTGGGTCAAACTCCATTTCATCAATCTGCTGTCTCATTTTGTAGGATAATTCTTCTATAATATAATAATTATCGATAAATTGCTCATAAATTTCCTTTAACTCATAATTGTTTTCCCCGGCAATTTCTAAGTGATTAGAAGCAAACGAAAGCCAATCTAAAGCACGCTGGTCTCCGTATAATCCATTATAGGCATCTGTTAAATTTTGATATATTTTTTCGAAATTCTGTAATTTGTTTCTTTCCTCTAAAAGTTCATCATCTTCATTTGGAATCAGATTTGCTGATTGAATTTCTTTCAGTTGAAATTGCAGCAAATCAAGACGCTGTGCCAGTTCTTTTTCATTTTTATTTTGTCTCTCATAACGTAGTTGTAATGATTTCCAGTTTTTATAGATGGCTTTGTACTCATCTATAAAATTCGGCTGGACTGTTTGATAAAAATAATCTAATAATTCAATGTGTTTTTCCGGGTCTAACAATGCTTGTGTTTCATGCTGACTATGTATGTCGAGCATCAATTGACCAATTTCTTTTAAAATCCCTAACGTTGTTAACTTCCCGTTAACCCTGCAAATACTTTTGCCTGATTGTGAGATCGTGCGATGAAGTACTACCATATTATCTTCATTTATATCCATTCCTAATTGCTCAGCTTTTTCAAATATCGGATGATGTTCTTCATCAATAATAAATAAACCTTCTAACTCCGCTTTCTTTTCCCCATGGCGAATATACTCCACTGACCCTCTGCCACCAGTTAATAAACTAAGAGCATCAATAATTATCGATTTCCCTGCACCTGTTTCCCCAGTTAGGACAGTCAGCCCTTTTTGAAATGTAATCGATAACTGGTCAATAATGGCAAAGTTTTTAATCGAAAGTTCTGTTAACATTTTAACACTCCTCTGATTAAAGCATTTCTAAGAATTTTTCTTTTAACGCTTCCGCGTCTTCGTTTGTTTTGCATATAATAAGGATGGTATCATCACCACATATAGTGCCAATAATTTCTTCCCAGCCAAGGTTATCGATTAATGCTCCCATAGCCTGGGCATTACCTGGGAGTGTTTTCATTACAATAAAATGGGTAGCTGTATCAATACTGATAAATGCATCCATTATAAACCTTCTTAACTTATTCAATGGGTTAAATTTTTGATCAGCAGGTAAACTGTATTTATACTTCCCTTCCGTCGTCGGCACTTTTACTAAATGCAATTCTTTGATATCGCGAGAGATTGTCGCTTGTGTGATGGCATAACCTAAATCTCTAAAGCAGTTCACCAGATCATCTTGTGTTTCTATTTCATTTTCGGAGATGATTTCCCTAATTTTAATATGCCTTTGTGCTTTATTCATCTATATTCCTCCAATAAATTTTTTCATACGAAAATGGACTACAATATTCGTAGTCCAATTATCTCTTCGTCAACTCTAGGTGTGCTTCACTGATCACATTGTCAACAAGTTCAGTTAATCTGCTTTGGTCAGTCATTTCCGTTCCTTTTTTCAGCCAGGCAAGAAATTCGATATTACCGTCTCCTCCCGTTATAGGAGAGAATGTTAATCCCTCCATCGAAAAACCGATACCATCAGCAAAGGATAAAATCTCTTCGATTACTTGCTTGTGAATTGCCGGGTCTCTGACTATTCCTTTTTTTCCAACTTGCTCTCTGCCTGCTTCAAACTGCGGCTTAATTAATATGACACAGTCTGATACATTTGCAAGTATATTATACAGTGGCTGGAGGATTAATTTCAAAGAAATAAAGGAAACGTCCACTGTGGCGAAGTCTGGTATATCATGCCTGATCATATCTGGTGTTACATGTCTAAAGTTCGTTCGTTCCATAACAACAACACGCGGATCATTCCTTAGTTTCCAATCTAATTGATTATAACCCACATCTATCGCATAACTTAGCTTTACACCATTCTGCAAACCACAATCGGTAAAACCGCCTGTAGATGAACCAACATCAACCATAATGCGATCCTCCAGAGAAATATGAAAGAAATGAAGAGCTTTTTCCAATTTTAATCCGCCTCTGCCGACATATGGTATTACCTTTCCTTTTACCTCAAGCGGAATATCATCATTCACCTTTGTCCCAGGCTTCTCTAATCTTTGGCCATTCGAAAATACCAAGCCAGCCATAATGGTACTTTTTGCTTTCTCTCTTGAATCAATCAGACCACGATCAACAATTAATTGATCTAGACGAATTTTTTTACTCATGTACTTATCATGCCCTTTTTATATTATTCTTTTGTGGATGCAATAAATGGTTTATTTCCGTTATAACTTGATCTTCTGTTAAGCCAATCTCTTCTAATAATTTGTTGACACTTCCATGCTCGATATATTGATCAGGTATTCCCATTCGTTTTAATCTTGGATAATAACTGTTTTCCTCCGCGAATTCCAGAATTGAACTTCCAAATCCACCTTGGAGAACTGCTTCTTCCAGTGTTAAAATCGGCACATTTCTTTTCATTATGTCATGAAGCATCTCATTATCTAAAGGTTTAAGAAAACGCGCATTTACTACTTCAACATTAACGCCGCTTTTTTTCAATTTCTTACTGGCAGATAACGCCATTTCGATGGTTGTACCAAAAGTAAGAATGACTGCATCATTCCCCTTCTCAAGAACTTCCCATTTTCCAATTGGAAGCTGTTGAAATTCTTTGTCCATATGCACCCCTAATCCATTACCTCTTGGAAAACGTAAGGCGATCGGACCGTCATTATAAGACAAAGCAGTATGCACCATATGCTGACATTCGTTTTCATCCTTAGGCATCATCAGAACAATGTTTGGCAAGTGTCTCAGAAAGGCAATATCAAAAACGCCTTGATGAGTCTCTCCATCAGCTCCAACTAATCCTGCACGGTCAATACCAAACGCTACATTTAACTTCTGGCGGCAAACATCATGAACCATCTGATCATAAGCACGCTGCAGAAAAGTGGAATAAATGGCGACAAATGGTTTCATGCCTTGTGTTGCCATCCCTGCAGCCATTGTCACAGCATGCTGCTCCGCTATCCCTACATCAAACAGGCGATCAGGAAAGTGCTTTTGAAATTTCTCCAATTTCGATCCAAGAATCATGGCAGGAGTGATGACTGCAACCCGATCATCTTTTTCTGCAATTTTTTCCACTGCATCACTGACAACTTGACTCCATGCTGGTTTATTATCAACTGGTTTAATTTTTTCCCCAGAATCAATTTTATAAGGACCTACACCATGCCATCTGTCTTTTTTATCACTTTCAGCAGGCTGATAACCTTTCCCTTTCTTAGTGATAACATGAATGAGCACTGGTCCATCCGTTTTGGAAGCATATTGCAGGTTTTCTTCCAGATCTTTAAAATCATGACCGTCAACTGGACCGAAATACGTAAATCCAAATTCCTCAAACAGCATACCAGGAACCATAAAATACTTCATGCTGTCTTTCACACGCTCTGCAGTCTGGGCGATTTTTCCGCCAACAGCCGGAATTCTTTTCATCAAGTATTCAATTTCGTCTTTTACCCTGTTATACTTACCCGCACTGCGCATTCTGCCTAGAGCTTTATGAAGTGCTCCAACATTTCCGGCAATGGACATTTCATTGTCATTAAGTATGACTGTTAACTTCTTCTTTTCGTGGCCAATATGGTTTAATGCCTCTAAAGCCATTCCACCGGTTAATGCACCATCACCAATAATTGGTACAACTGCATGATCCTCATTTTTCATATCTCTAGCTACAGCCATACCCATTGCAGCAGATAATGATGTAGAACTGTGACCTGTTTCCCAGACATCATGCTCACTTTCTGACATTTTTGGAAATCCGCAAAGACCTTTAAATTGACGTAAAGTATCAAACTGGTCTGTTCTTCCTGTCAGCATCTTATGAATATAGGATTGATGGCCCACATCAAAGATCAGCTTGTCCTTTGGGCTGTTAAAATGTTTGTGTAACGCCAATGTTAATTCTACAACACCTAAATTTGCACCTAGATGTCCACCTGTTACTGATAATTTCTCAATTAAAAACTGGCGAATATGTTTCGCTAGTTCATCTAATTCTTCCACCGACAATTGTTTTAAAAATTTTGGATCTTTCATTTTGGTAAGGTCCACAATCGGTGCCCTCCCTGCTTCATTCATTTATAGTCTTCTCTATGTTTAACATTTACCCATCCATAAACGCAAATAACATATTTATTTAGATAGTATTTTTATTTTAAGCTTATCTTCTAAAAATGCAATTATTTTACCGACAGAAAATATAATTTTAGTTGATGCATGTATTGCCAGATACTTTCCTAAGGCCTTACCTCCAACAGTCAATGCAGCAACTAAACTAGTCAGGAAAACGGATAAAGTTAAATGTAAAGTTGTACCTTCACTATACCCGAAGTTATTTGCAATTTGCAAGATTACAATGGCTGATGCTGTTCCACTGATAATACCGGAAATATCACCTATCACATCATTACAAAAGCTTGCGAACCTGTCTGCATTTCTTACAATAATAATTGCTTGTTTGGCCCCGTTTACTCTCTCAGCTGCCATTGCATGGAAAGGAACTTCATCTGCAGCAGTAGCAGCAATACCAAGCATATCAAAAAATACACCAATCAGCACAATAATAAATACGATCAATAACCCGATGATGGACAAAACTCCACCTAGCACGGATGAAGAGACGATTGAAAAAATAGCCGCTAGCACGAATGTGATAACGGCAATACTTAAACTAAATTTTATTGACTTTTTCAATTGAGTCTTATTCATGAATTTACCTCATTTATGTATTCATCTTTTACCCTTTATATTAATACAGCTATAATATGATAAATAGTGTGGACTGGTCATTGAAGAAGTAAAGACTACGGCTTAGGTCCAGTAGGTTTTCCCAGACAAGTACCGAATGTTGCCATTCTGGCGGTTCCCCTTTAAACCTGTCTTAGCGCCGTCACCGACAGCTAGACTGGATTACCACTTAGTCCGCACTATAATCCCTCATCAATGTCTTAGAACAGAACAGCCTAGGAGATTTCCTCAACAATCCTTAACCATTTCCTAGCCTCTTTTGCAGTACGAATTTCATACAGAAAAACATGTCCTCATTAGTGGCCACCTAATAAAGACACTTTATTGCCTGTAATCCCCTTCGCACCACTCAAGGCAGGCTACGCTACTAATAAGAATCCCGTCCTTATTTAAGTAGGTTCATACCCCATTCCATTCTCGTCCCTCGGCTAAGCGACAAAAACAGAGATGGGCCTCCGCGGAAAAAGGGTCTACGCCCACATGCCTTTGTGGATCGCCCTTTAACCTTAACTCCCAGCATTGACCCAAGGCTGGGCGCCTCAAGCCAACACAAGGAACTTCATCGATGTGCCCTTTGGCAGATTTTTAGGCCTGCCTTCAGAAATGGAGGATTGACTAGGATACTGCACCATTCCACTTTAGTATATACATTATACCATCAATTATATCTTTTCTCAATATTATTGGTCACGATTGCTTAAATAGTCGACAAGCTGTTCCAATAACGATTGGTCTAATTTCATCTCATGTAATAAATGTTTTGCCTGCATTACATATCGATTTTTATGCTCTATAGCCCCTTCCAGACCTAATAAGGAAGGATAAGTTGATTTTTGATTGCCTTCATCACTTCCAGAGGCTTTTCCCATAATTTCCTGATCCCCAATGACATCAAGTATATCATCTTGAATTTGAAATATTAACCCGATTGTTGTGCCGAATTGCTCCATCATTTCTAGTATTTCTTGTTTTGCGTTCGCTAAAAATGCCCCTGTTACTACGGAAAATGTTAAAAGCTTGCCTGTTTTCAAACGATGAATATTTTCTAACTGTTCAACGGTTGTCAGTTCTTTTTCTGCTTGCATATCCATTACTTGTCCAGCAACCATTCCTTCAAGCCCACTTGCTTCTGCTAATTTCTTTATAATAAAAACTTTTTCACTGTCGGTATAATAATCTGTCTCCGTAATTAATTGAAAACTGTTTGTTAGTAACCCGTCACCTGCCAGAATTGCGGTAGCTTCATCAAATTTTTTATGGTTTGTTAACATGCCTCGCCGATATGTATCATTATCCATTGCAGGAAGGTCATCATGAATAAGTGAGTATGTATGAATCATCTCGAGAGCCATTGCTGCAGGATATACCCTTTCAGGATCTCCATTTAATCCTTCACAAGTCAGTTTCATCAATATTGGCCGTAATCTTTTGCCACCTGCTTCGATGGAGTACTTTGTTGATTGGCCCAGTATTTCAGGTGTGGAAAGATGATTTAAATACCTGGATAATAACTGATTAAGTTTACTGCGTTCTTCCTGAATATAGCTTGCTAAGTTTGCTTCCACCTAATTTTCCTCCTGTATCGTAAATAACGATAACTCACCATTATCATCCATTATCTCTCTTAATTGTTTATCAGCTTGCACCAGTTTTTCATGACAAATTTTTGACAGTTTCGATCCTTCTGCATAATATTCCATTGCTTTCTCCAATGGAATATCGCCTGCCTCCATTTTATTCACTATTTCTTCTAACTGCTTTAGTGCTTCTTCAAATGATATTGGTTGATCAGTCGCCATCATTTTTCCCCTCCAAATCTGTTACTTCCGCAAATATTTTCCCATCCGCTACTTGGACATGAAAGTTATCGCCAACGTTCAATTGCTTTGTTTCTGTAATCAATTGATTTTGCTCATTATATGAGATGGAATATCCTCTCAACATAATATTCATTGGATTGAGCAACTCCAGTTGAGACAATTGGTGGCTGAATTTCGCTTTATTTCTCTCTAATGTTTGTTTTCCATTTACCTTTAATTGATTGCTTAGACTTCTTAATTTCTCTTCTTTAATCTGAATGATTCGCTCAGGATTATTGTAAGCTAACCGTTTGTCGAGGTAGCTCCATTTATCGTGCTTGTCTTTTGCAAAACGGCTTATAGACAACTGCTTTCTTTCAATTAACCGGTCTAATAATTGTTCTTTCTCTGCAATGAAACGCTTCGGGTATTTAAACGCATAAGATTCCTGCAGATGCTGCAGGCTTTGTTTCTTGTGATGAATATGTTTGTTCACGGTAGTTGTTAACATCCGGTTTAACTGCCTGGTATACTCCAAAAGATCTTTTTTTGATGGCACAGCAATTTCAGCAGCTGCTGTTGGAGTTGCTGCACGGATATCTGCAACAAAATCACTGATAGTGAAATCTGTTTCATGGCCAACTGCGGATATTATCGGTATAGTTGAATCAAATATCGAGCGAGCAACAATTTCCTCATTAAATGCCCATAATTCTTCAATTGATCCACCACCACGACCAAGAATAATAACATCAATATCTGATAAGGCGTTCGTTTTCTTGATTGCTTCAGAAATCGATTCTTTTGCATATTTACCTTGAACAAGAATAGGGACAACCAGGACATTAACTAGCGGATATCTTCTTTCCAGAGTAGTTAAAATATCTCGGACAGCTGCTCCAGTAGGTGATGTTAAGACAGCAATTCTGTTTGGATATGCAGGCACATCTTTTTTGTACTCTTGTTCAAATAAGCCCTCTTTTGTCAGTTTCTCTTTCAACTGTTCAAATGCTAAATGTAAGGCCCCTATTCCGTCTGGCTGCATTTCCTGAATGTATAGTTGATATTGGCCAGTTGATTCAAAAACACTTACATTCCCTTGTACTAATACTTTCATACCATTTTCGGGCTGGAAATCCATCTTTATGTTCTGGCGAGAGAACATTACTGCTCGAATACTTGCATTGTCATCTTTTATTGTCAGATACATATGGCCTCTGCTGTGGTGCTTAAAGTTAGAGATTTCCCCTCTTAACCAGACATTACTTAAATGGTTGTCCACATCAAATTTTTTCTTAATATATTTTGTTAAAGCAGTAACTGAAAGGTATTTATCTTCCATCCCTGACACTCATTTCTAGTACTTAGTCATTTTTATTAGAAAAGGCCATTAGCAATATCTGCAATGACCTTATGTGTGAAACCACATTCAAATAATATTAACGGTTATAAACCCCATGGTGAATTTTGGCTGACTTAATTGTATTATGTAATAACATTGTAATGGTCATTGGTCCAACACCTTTAGGAACCGGCGTAATGAAACTTGCCTTTTCTTTTGCACTGTCAAATTCGACATCTCCGGTTAGCGTACCTTCTTTCGTGCGATTCACACCAACATCAATTACAATTGCGCCATCTTTAATATTGTCACCTTTTATAAAATGTTCTATTCCAACCGCTACAATCAGAATATCTGCTTGTGATATAAATTGGTCCATGTCTTTGGTTCTGGAATGGCAGTATGTCACCGTTGCATTTTCATTTAACAGTAATTGCCCCACAGGTTTACCAACAATATTACTTCTGCCGATAATTACAGCATGTTTCCCTTCAATTTTAATATCTTTTGATTTCAGCATTTGAATGATCCCGAAAGGTGTACACGGGAAAAACGTATCTTTCCCTGTCATCATTCTTCCGATATTAACCGGATGAAAACCATCCACATCTTTTTCTGGTGAGATTGTTTCAATCACTTTTTGTTCATTAATATGTTTAGGAAGTGGCAATTGCACTAAAATACCATGAACAGACTCTTTATTATTCAGTTCATGAATTAATGTCAACAATTCTGTTTCCGTTGTTGACTCCGGCAATGTAATTAAGTCAGAGTCAACCCCTACATATTCAGATGCACGCTGTTTTCCAAGTACATATGATTTTGAAGCAGGATCCTCTCCAATTAAAATAACCGTTAGCCCAGGCACAATTCCTTCTGTCTTTAATTGTTGGACTTCTTCCTTCATGTTATCTCTCATTGACTGCGCTAATTCACTTCCATAAATAACTTCTGCTGTCATTGTATATTCCCCCTGTATTATAACATTTTTGATAACACACCATTAATAAATTTACCTGATTTATCATCACCAAATATATGAGCAATTTCGATTGCTTCATTAATGACAACACTCGATGGTGCATCTTGAGCATAAAAAAGCTCATATGTTGCAATTCTCAGTAAAGTACGTTCGACTGTTGCCAATCGATTCAGTGACCATTTCTGAAGATTTGCGGAGATTTTTTCATCAATTTCTTCTTTGTTTTGAACAACTCCATTAACTAAGTTAATTAAAAATGAGTCTTGTTCTTCGTCACTAATTAAATAATTCATCGCTTCATTCACATTATACTCTTCACGATCCAGCGGGAAAAGGATTTGTAATGCTTTTTCTCGTGCAGTTCGTCGTTTCATTGTTCTACTCCTTATCACGATCAAATTCATGATTTATTTCATTAACAAATGATATCATGTTATGAATTTGATTACAAATGAGTATAAGAGGATATTCAAAAAGTCACCAAATGATAAGCGGAGATTCTCTTTGATGGTTTGCTAGTCCGCTTCTCACTTATTCAAAACCTACGTTCCAATGCTCCTCACTTGCATTGCCTCGACCTTCTTGCCGACTTTTTGAACTCGCACTATAACCTATAAGATAAATCGTTTATCAAATAATCATTTTTTAATCATTTTTAAGACAGGACGTTCTGCTGTCCATTGAGTTATAACACGTTTTTCAAAAGGCGAAATAAAGCCCACAATTATATATATTGTGGGCTCCTTTCCTATTCTTCACTTTCTGGGAATTCCTGATTTTCCATTTGAACGCCAACAACATGAATGTTAATTTCCTTAATGTTAATTGCCGTCATATTTTCAATCGTCTGTCTTATGTTGATCTGGATATTTTCTGCCACTTTTGGAATAGAATACCCATAGTCAACTACTGTATGAACATCTATTGCCACACCACTATCTGTTAAATCCACTTTAATTCCTTTACCATGTGCTTTCTTGCCTAATTTCTCTGCGACCCCTGATGCAAAATTGCCACGCATACTTGATACACCTTTTACTTCTGTTGTAGCAATTCCTGCAATTACTTCAAGGACATCTGGTGCAATTTCTACTTTACCAAGTTGGGAAGGTTCTCCTACATGCAGCAAATTAGCATTCGTCATAATTTCCCTCCTATTCAAAATATACGGAAGTCCTTACTCCTCATCCTTCATTATACTATACTTTTCTAAAAACCTTGTATTAAAATCACCTTCAACAAAAACAGGATGGACCATCATTTTTCGATGGAAAGGTATCGTTGTGTAAACACCTTCGATAACAAACTCATCTAATGCCCGTTTCATTTTGTCTACGGCTTCTTTTCGTGTTTTGCCATATGATATAAGTTTTGCAATCATAGAGTCATAATAAGGCGGAATTTGATATCCAGGGTAGGCAGCAGAATCTACACGTACACCATAACCGCCTGGGGCTAAATACATCGTGATTTCTCCAGGGGATGGCATAAAATCTCTTTCCGGATTCTCTGCATTGATACGACATTCAATCGCCCAGCCTTCAAAAGTAATATCCTCTTGTTTATAAGATAAAGGTTCATTGTTTGCAATATTAATCTGTTCACGAATCAAATCAACGCCAGTGACCATCTCTGTAACAGGATGCTCTACTTGAATTCTTGTATTCATTTCCATAAAGTAAAATTTATTTTCTTTATTATCAAAAATAAATTCAATCGTTCCAGCTCCAGAATAATTTACAGCTTTGGCCGCTTTTACTGCAGCATCTCCCATTTTCTTACGCATCTTCTCATCGATAGCTGGCGAAGGAGTTTCTTCTATTAATTTCTGAAGACGCCTTTGTACAGTACAATCACGCTCTCCTAAATGAATAGCATTCCCATGGTTATCTGCTAAGACCTGAATCTCAACATGACGAAAATCTTCAATATATTTCTCTAAATAAACACCTGGGTTACCAAAAGCTTTTTCCGCTTCGTTTTGGGTAACACGAATTCCTTTTGTTAATTCTTCTTCATTGCGGGCCACACGGATTCCTTTCCCGCCGCCGCCAGCAGTTGCCTTAATAATTACAGGAAAACCAATTTGGTTCGCAACTTCTAATCCTTGTTCTTCAGATTCTATAATTCCGTTTGAACCTGGAACAACTGGAACGCCTGCTGCTTTCATTGTTTCTCTGGCAACATCTTTCGTACCCATCTTCTGGATAGCAAAAGAACTTGGACCGACAAACGTAACATTACAAGCTTGGCATATATCTGCAAAGTCTGCATTTTCAGACAAAAACCCATATCCTGGATGTATAGCATCTGAGTCAGTTAATGTAGCTACACTCATAATGTTAGTAAAATTCAAATAGCTTTCACTGCTTAATTTTGGACCGATACAGTATGCCTCATCTGCCATTTTAACGTGTAAAGCTTCACGATCAGCTTCCGAATAAACAGCAACCGTTTCGATCCCCATTTCTTTACATGTGCGAATGATTCTTACAGCAATCTCTCCTCGATTCGCAATTAAGAGTTTCTTAATCACAGTTTCATCCCCTTATACTGTCTTAATACGAAATAGTGGTTGACCGTATTCTACGAGTTCACCATTTTCAACTAGAATTTCTGTTATTGTACCATTTACATCTGCTTCAATTTCATTAAATAATTTCATTGCTTCCACAATACATACAATTGTATCTCCGCTTACAGTATCACCAGTCTGAACAAATACCGGCTGATCCGGAGACGGTGAACTATAAAAAGTTCCAACCATCGGAGATTTAATTTCATGATCATAGTCTTTCACAGCAGTTTGAGGAACAGAAACTTCCTGCTGAACTTGCTCCACCGTTTCTTCTTTCTGAACCACTTGCTGTGGTTGAACTTCTATTGGTTTATGTACAACCTCTTTACTAACTGGTTCTGCAATTGTATTATTCTTTTTTAATTTTAGTTTTGCTCCATTTGCTTCATAAGTAAATTCATCAATTGATGATTTATCTAATTTTTCAATTAGTGTTTCCAATTCTTTGATTGATAACATCTCAGTGCACCCTTTCATCCTTAGTAACATTTAATAACAGGTACTAATAACTCCTTCTAACATTTTACGCAAACAATTTTAAAACTGCAACCATTTTAGAAAAGAAAAACGACAGTAACCATATCATTACTGTCAACATTAGCCTTATTTACTTTGTTTGATATACGACTTCAATGTCTTCTGCCTGGCGAAACTCTTCTTTTGTCTGCTGGATAATCTGATTGGCTTCAGCACTTGATAATGAGTCTGTTTGAACGGTTACAACAATATTATTGTCTGACACATTGCGAACTAATACTTGCTCATAACCGTTTAATGATTTAATCGAATCTTCCACAATAGCTTCTTTTGATTCCAGCATTTCAATTTCTTTCATTTCGTCATATGCCTGGTTCTTTTCTTCTGAAGATGCTTCTGCTGATGCCACAATTGCTTCCAATCGTTCTTTCTCCATGCTTCTCTGGTTTGTAATCTCCATTCTAACTGCTGCAAAATACTCCTCAGAAGAGATGGAAGAAGTATCTAATTCTGTTCCAAGTTCACTCTCTAATTCTGATGCTCCTTCTTCATTTGGATTGTTTAAAGATTGAGAAGCAACTTGATCAGGATTCTCTAAATCTGTGTCAAAATATGCTAAATCCCCTTCATTTGGTGCATTTAAATAATAGACACTTAAGACAATCATTAAACTTAACATTGTAAGTAACCATACTGTTTGCTTTTTTAACATTATTATTCCTCCTTGAAAATTATTTATTTTTAGGCATGACAGATACACGGTGTTCAGGTACATCTAATACTTTTGAGACAGCATCTATCACCCATTTTTTCACTTCCAGGTTTTCTACGCCTGTTGCAACGATTAGAACCCCTCTTACTGCTGGTTTCTTTGTCTGGACAAGTAATGGCACTTCTTGATCTCCTTGTCTCAATATCACAACAGATTGTTCCCTTGTTTCATCATCAATTTTTCTTTCGCCGCCATTTTGATCAGTTTCATTTGTTACCTGTGAACCGATAATCAGATTTTTCTGATACACCTTTTGGTTGGTTGCATCAAGATTAACCATTACTTCCACATTGGATACCCCATTCATCTCTTCAAGTAAATGATTTAAATCATTTTCATAAGCCTCCTCCAAACTGTCTATTTTTGAAGTTGCATCTGCGGATTCTTTTTGCTTCCATGCTTCTTCCTCTGTTGAATTTCCTAACTCTTCTTTTATCGGTGTGACGGTTGATTCTCCATTAGAACCTGGTTGAAACATATTGCTGACTAAAAGGAGAAAAATACCAACAAGGCCAATAAATGCTATATAATGCAGTTTCGTTGGTTTTTTTTCATTTGATTTTAATGAAGAAAATAACTCTTTAAGTTTATCAATCACTTTCTTCCTCCTCCCTTTCTATGATGATATTTTCTTCACTTACTTGCCATTCTTCTGCCAGAAACTTCATTAATTTACTGTTGTCAGGAGGTTCCGTGTCCTGAATGGCTTCGGGTTCTCCGATTTGGATTTCCACTGATTCTACAACTTGCATTGCTTCTTCGTAAGGGATAACTTGTACAAAAACTTTATCTATTATTGCTTTGTCATCATTTGATTCTTTGTCCAGCGTCACATCTAAATGATGGATAGATAATTGAAAGGCAGATTTTAATTCCTCCTCCACTAAATTTTCCATTTGGACAACCACTTCTTCTAATACATATGCTTGATTAACTGATTCTATTTCACTTTTATTAATATTTGTTTCATTTTTAACCAATTGATCGAGTGATTCCATTTGACCTGACTCAATCATGGGTGAAATGAACTGATCAAGATCCACTTTAAACAGGGACAGAATAGGCTGGAGTATAATAAGGATTAACAGTATGCCAATAACAAGCTTAGCGTATTGTTTCATTTTGGAACTTGGCAAGATCAAGTCTACAATTAATGCCAGTATCATATAGATAACAATTTGCAAAATCCAGTTAGTGAAATATTCCAAAACGTTGCCACCTACCTAACCATCATAGTTATATTGCTTGAAATGATTAAAATGACAATGGTGAAAAAGAACATGAAAGAGACTAGAAGCAACGCGGCAAATAAATACAGGATATGTTTGCCGATTATATCCAGACACTCAATCACTGGTCCATCCCCAATCGGCTGCAATATAGCTGTTGTTACTTTGTACATCAAGGATATGATAAAGATTTTTATCGCAGGAAACATCACGATTATAATTAATATGATGATGCCAATAATTCCGATTCCATTTTTGACCAGAACAGACGCACTTAACACCGTATCGGTAGCATCTGTGAATATTCTTCCAATAACGGGAATGAAGTTGCCAGTTACGAATTTTGCTGTTTTCATTTCAATTCCGTCTTGAATAGCACTAGCCGCCCCTTGGACAGAGATCACTCCCAGAAAAACTGTTAATAAAATCCCCATTATGCTTATTGCGATGTTTTTAATCAGGTTTGCTAGCTTTGTCGCTTTATATTCAGAATTTAAAGTACTCACAATCTGTAAAATGGCAGATAACAGGATTAAAGGCATGACTACTTTTGAGACTACAAATACGCTTGTGTGAATAAGAAAAATAATAATCGGGTGAAAGAATGCGATTGATAAAAGGTGTCCCAGTGAAGCTAACAAGCCCAGAAGCAGCGGGATTAGTGCAATCAAAAAACTTTGCGCCATATTAATTGTGTCAGTAACATATGTGGAAGCAAGCTTGAAGCTTTTCATTGCAATAATGATGAGCATAATATAGACCACAGCGTAGGCAACTTTGCTGACAACTTGTCTCTCAAAGGCATTCTGGATTGTTTGTAATAAAAGACAGAATAAAGTTAACAGCATTAATGTAGCCAGCAATTTTCCATTCTCAATAATTTCATAAAGAAAAAATCGCATAAATCCTTTAAACCAGGAATCAAGACTGATCTGATTCTGATCTCGTACCATTGACCAAAAGTCGTTTTTTCTTAACTCCGGGAAAACATTACTGTATTGTTCTGATAAATGCTGCCAATAACTTTCCAGTTCACTTCCAGAAAGAACTTCCTGATAATTATGAAAGACTTGATCTGATTCCTCGACTGCCATATAGGAAACAAGAGGTTGTCCAAATAAATAGATAACAATGAATAAGCAGAATGATTTATAGCGTAATTTCATAATAAATCCTTCCCATATTTACGACATTGGAAAAAGGTTAATAATCGTTTCAATTAACGACTGAAAAATCGGTATCGCCAAAATCAGGATAAATATTTTGCCAACTAGTTCAATTTTAAAGGCAACTGACTCTAATCCTGCATCTTTTACAATGTTGGAACCTATTTCAGCGATATAAGAGATACCTATAATTTGTAATATCGTTTTAATATAAAAACTTTGGATGTTTGCCTCTTCTCCAAGGTATGTTACTAATTGAAGAATTTCATTGACATATTGAATTAAAAAAATAAAGAAATATAGCACAGTGAGAACAATAATTAAGTAAGCAATGGCTGGCTGCTTATCTTTCAACAGGAGTACGAGAACGGCAGCTACTATCCCTATACTAACGACTTCAAATATTCCCATTATCTTTATCCTCTAAAAAAAAATACAGCTCTTATCTGTTCAAAGAGATCTGAAATACTATTGATAACAAATATTAAAACAATGATAAACCCAACAAGACTGACAAATTGAGCAAATTCTTCTTTCCCCATCTGTTTTAAAACGGTATGAATCATGGCTACAACAATGCCAATTCCTGCGATTTGAAATAATATACTTGTATCACCAACCATCACCAATCACCTTTCTATAGCAAGAGTAACGCGATAAATAGTCCAAAAAGCAGCCCAAGACTTCCAGATACTTTACCGTAGCGTTGATTCATTTCGATTGCTTCCTGGTGTTTATTCTCCAAGTGCGCAATTGTTAACTGTATATATTTTTTCTGTTGGATAATATCGTGTTGTCCTAGCGTCCTGCCAAATTGTTTAATGATTTCTTTATCCTCTTTATTTAGCGCAATTCTTGTCCATAATTTTTCCACTTCTTCATCCCAGATCTCATATAACTCCAGTGGTTCCATTTGTAATCTTCTGCTTATGGTCTGAAAAAAATGGGCAAGGGGACCTTTCATTTGTTGTGCAATGTTATCACATGCTTCATGGACAGCAGCATGACTGTAGACCATTTCTGCTTCCAGTATGAGCAGGGAATTTTTCCACAATCTGATAATTTTCGGACGTTGTTCTAA
The DNA here is from genome assembly GCF_009498735.1 of Gracilibacillus oryzae. Classification (GTDB taxonomy): domain Bacteria; phylum Bacillota; class Bacilli; order Bacillales; family Amphibacillaceae; genus Gracilibacillus; species Gracilibacillus oryzae. The sequence goes on along the minus strand of NZ_ML762438.1, from coordinate 58,759 downwards.
TTTTCTGGCATATTCCAAACCAGCAAATAAGCAAGTGATCACAACGAAAAGAGCGCCTATCCATTTCATACTGTATACTCACTTTGCTTTGTTATATTATTTCCTTCACTATCTAAAATTTGAATAACTTCCCCCACTTGATTGGAATTTGACAAAACAAGGATTCTGTTAAAAAGGTTTAGAGTGAATAAAGGTGCTAAAGCAGGTCTTCTCAGTACTTCTTCATAGCTCCTGCCATGAACGGAACACATAATAGATACACCTGCATTGATTACTTCAAGGATTGCTTGTACATCTTTTTCGTTTCCAATTTCATCGACAATAATGACCTCAGGTGACATAGAGCGTACAAGCATCATCATCCCTTCTGATTTTGGACACTGATCAAGCACATCAATTCGAAGGCCGCTTTCTGATTGGGGGATACCATTTAATGACGCACAAATTTCTGATCTTTCATCAACCACTGCTGTTTTCTGAGCAGGTATCTTGTGAAGGCCACTTGAAACATATCTCGCTATATCCCTTAATAGTGTGGTCTTGCCAGATTGGGGAGGACCTATAATTAATGTGCTTAGATAATGATGGTCATATAATAATGGAAGGAATGGTTTGGATATGCCTGAGACATCATTTGATATTCTAATATTGAAAGAGCTAATGTGCTTAATTGCTTTTACCGCACTGTTTTCTACTATTACAGAACCCGATATTCCTATCCTGTGCCCGCCTTTAATGGTTATATATCCTTGCCGTAATTCTTCCTCTAGCCTGTAAATTGAGTGATCACTAATTCTATTTAAAATATATTTCGCATCTTTTTGTGATATTCTAAGATGAGATAACCATTGAACTTGCCTGCCTTTATTTAATTCAATCGGCCTGTCAATTCTTAGTCGAATCTCTTGAGGATGAAAGTGTTCTGTTTTAATGAATTGTCGAATCTCCCAAGCAATATGTTCAGGTAATAAGGAATAGATTACTTCCATACAAAAGCCTCACTTCCATCTAACCTTTTTCTCTACTCATTCTATGCAGCAAGATTTTAGTTATTACATAATAGAAAAACAAATTCTATCACATCCCGTTGTTCTACTTTTTTCTAATATATATGCAACAAAAAAAGAGGCTACCAAGCATTACACTTGATAACCTCTATTATTCAATAGTTTATGCACGTGATACGTATTTTCCATCACTTGTACTGATCACTAGCACATCATCAACATTGACGAAAAATGGTACTTGGACTACTAAACCTGTTTCTAAAGTTGCCGGTTTCGTCCCGCCGCTTGCTGTATCACCTTTTATACCAGGCTCTGTTTCCGTAACTGTTAATTCCACATTATTAGGTAGATCAACGCCAATTGTTTCGCCTTGATAAGAAAGAATATGCACTTCCATATTTTCTTTGATAAATTGAAGTTCACGTTCAATTGAGTTTGCTGGAAGTTCTGTTTGTTCATAAGAACTAGTGTCCATGAATGTATGTGTATCTCCCGATGCATACAAATATTGCATTTTACGATTTTCAATATGGGCACGGTTCACTTTCTCACCACCGCGGAAAGTTTTTTCCTGAATGTTTCCGTTTCTTAAATTACGTAATTTGGAACGCACAAAAGCCGCACCTTTACCTGGCTTTACATGTTGGAACTCCAATACTTGCCAAATTCCGCCATCAACTTCAATTGTTAAACCTGTTTTAAATTCGTTTACTGAAATCATATTTTTCCTCCTCTTTTGATCGAAAACTAAGAAACAGGAATTGTAATTAATTCCTTCGGTGCATGTGTTAATCTTTCGTTTCCATTTTCTGTTATAATTATATCGTCCTCAATTCGACAACCGCCTGTTTCAGGAACATAGATACCTGGTTCAACAGTTACAACCATTCCAGATTTTAATATTTCATCGGAACGGAAGGAAAGTCCTGGGACTTCATGTACCTCAAGACCTAAACCGTGGCCAGTAGAGTGACCAAAGTATTCACCATATCCTTTGCTTTTGATATAGTCTCTTGTTAAAGCATCTGCTTCTTTGGCTGTTAACCCAGGTTTAATTCCAGCGACACCTCTTTTTTGAGCTTCCAGAACAATATCATAAATATTATGTAATTCATCAGAAATCTCACCAACTGCTACCGTTCTCGTAATATCTGAGCAATAACCTTGATAAAGTGCACCAAAGTCCATTGTGACAAGTTCTCCGGCTTTTATTTCTTTTTCAGAAGCGACACCGTGAGGCAATGCTGAACGATACCCTGATGCAACGATTATGTCAAAACTTGAAGATTGTGCACCTAGCTTTCGCATATAGAATTCTAATTCATTAGCAACGTCAATCTCTTTTACACCTGGTTTAATATAATTTAATATATGTTCAAATGTTTGATCAACGATATTACATGCTTTCTTTAATATATTAATCTCATCTTCTGTTTTAATCAAGCGTATTTTCTCGATAATGGCACCAACTGGCACGAAGTTTGCATCGATTTTTGATCGGTATTGTTCATACCCTTCATACGTTAGAGTTGATTTCTCAAATCCTATAGAATGAATGTCATTTTCCTTTAGTAAATTATTTATAACTTCCGGAATTGGCTCTTTATGTTCAATGATATGGAAATCCTTCACTTGTTCTTTTGCCTGCTCTGTATAACGGAAATCTGTAATAAAATATGCCTTGTCAGGAGTGATTAATGCTGCACCTGCTGTACCAGTAAATCCAGTAATATAGCGTCTGTTAACAGCACTAGTGATCAGCATTGCTTCCACTTTCTCTTCCTTTAACAAGTCCCGCAATTGGTTAATTCTATCCAATTTTATCTCTCCTCTCTGAAACTTAGGGAACTGAAATAAACTGCCGCCAATTGATAACCTTGAATTCCTAATCCAACAATCTGCCCGGTACATACAGGGGCCAATAATGAGGTATGACGGAATTCTTCTCTTTTATGAACATTCGAAATATGTACTTCAATGACAGGAACGCTTATCGAACTTATTGCATCTCGCAGTGCAATACTTGTGTGGGTATACGCACCTGGATTAAATATGATGCCATCAACAGTACCTTCCGCTTCGTGAATCCAGTCTATAAGTTCTCCTTCATGATTGGACTGTTTAGCGATAAGAGAATGATTAGCTGGCCTTAGTGTTTCATTCACAATTCTGGCAACATCTTCTAATGTTTCATGCCCGTAAATGTCAGGTTCTCGTTTGCCTAATCTATTTAGATTGGGTCCGTTCAATAACATAATATTCCCCATATTTTACACCATCCTACTGAACACATAATCAACAATATACATCATAACATAAATTACCCAGAATTATCATCACTCAACTGTTGAGAATAGGCAAAAGAGATGGAGTAACTAACAAAAACACCGTATATAATGAATAAACAAATGGTAGTGACAATTGTATCACTGTCTAAAAGATAAAATGCCGGGATATTCGTGAAAACTGGGTCCATTAACCAAAATGTGATAAACCATAAAACAAAACCAATTACGATGCCAATCCAGATTCCCTGGACGTTCTTAAATACAAAATAATAAAGCAATGCCAATAAAATTGACAGGACACTTAAAACGAGAATAGAGATAAGCTGTCCCAACCACTGATCTGTCCAATTCGTTTGTAACCAGGATCTTAATACAAACGTTTTAGGAGAAACGGTCGTAAAATTAAAAAAAGCCGTAATGCTTGCAACAAGGCTCCAAATAAAGCCTCCAAAAAAACCTATGCTTATCACTTTTGGTATCATTACTTGACCAATTGGTCCATTCGCTTTTTCTTGATATCTCATCTTTATCACCTCTTACAGTATAGTAACCAAAATAAATAAAATTCATCCTAAATTGGAAACAAAACTGGTCAAGGACAATAAAATTTATTAAAATAGTGTTAAGAATTAGTAAAAGTTTCAACAAATGAAGCGGTTTCTATTTTCATCAATTTACTAAAATTTCGACAAATTTACTTTTTCCTGTATAATTACCTTTCATTTTCGGGTATAACTAAGTAACAAAGGTCAATGTTCGTTGCACACATGGAAGGAGGAAAACGAATGTCAAGAAATCTTATTACTTGGCTGGTTTACGGTTTAATCGGTTTAGCTGTTATCGGAATTATTAGTTCTATGTTCACAAACCCAATCAGCTTACTCATGAATTTGTTGATTGCAGTGGTGACAGGTGCCATTATCTTTGGTCTGGTGTACTTTTTCTTTCTTAGAAAACGTACGACAAACGAATTGAAGAAATATCGTAAAGCAGTGAAACAGTCAAAGCAAAAGTACAAAACTAATACAAGTCGCTATAATAATGTTACCTCTAAATCAGACAAAACAAACACCCCTATTCATAAAAGAAAAATAAATAATAAACCAAGAAAAGAAGTCCCTCATTTAAGAGTAATTGAAGGCAACAATAATAAAAAAAGAAAAAACAGAGCTTCCCTTTAAGCTCTGTTTTTCCATGTAGAAAGATACTTTTTCATTCTTTCATAGCCATAATCGATTAATTGTAATTTTGTGTCTTTTGAAATATCAAAGTCAGTTGACTCCACCCCTTCTACAGGGAAGAAAATAATATGATCGGCTATATTCTTATTAATATATCTTTGATCTGTTGCTATTCTCATTGTCCCAATCATCGCCTTAAGTAAATCCACTGAGTTATTTATTGTCCCTGGATCGGAAAACTGCTTAGGACTGGATAATTGCATCCCTAATATTGGCCTTTCCTCTCTGCCATCCCGGGCGAATACCCATAAAGGAAAATTGCTCAAAATCATTCCATCTACTATTATACTTTTGGTTTTTGTTAATGGATTGGAAATATTGGAAGGTCGAAAGAAAAACGGTATCGATATACTGCTTCTTAATGCTTTACTAATCGAAAAAGAAGTGGGGTTAATATGGTAAGTAACCGCTAAGTCATCTGGAAAAACTATGATACGGTTTAGTGTAATATCTGCAGCGACGATCTTCAGCCGGTCTAACGGGAGATCAGCAAATGATTTTATCCCTTTCGACTCTAATAATGCTTCGATCCATCGTTCAAATTGTTTACCTTTATAGAAACCCATCGTTTTATATAAAGATAACCATTTGATGAATGGAAAGACAGTACTAATTTTTGATTCATCCTGAAATTGTTTTATATCGAGATTTAAAAACAAATCAGTTAATTCTTCTGCTTTATATCCAGCAATAACCAATGTAGCGAAAAGTGCACCTGCTGATGTACCAGCAACCCGTTCAAAATAGATATTTTCTTCCTCCAGTGCGCGTAAAGCACCAATATAGACAAATGCTTTTACACCCCCACCTGAAAATACACCATCAATTTTCATTTGAATCATCCTTATACAAGGCTTTTCATATATAAGATATATATACTCACAAAGCCTGATATAGAACGATATAATTTAATCTTTTTGTTCAGTACTCCGCTTCATTTGTCTTAAATGATTTAATCTATCCTCATCTTCTTCCAGAAATTGGACTAAATCACCAATTCGATCAATGGAATTCCAGCTCAAGTGGTGTTCAATCCCTTCCACATCCTTATAGATATTCTCCTCATCTACCCCAATCAGTCGTAAAAACTGTTCTAATAAATCATGACGGTAAACAAGTCGTTTTCCAATTTTTTGTCCTTTGGGAGTCAGGACAAGCCCCTGGTACTTTTCATAATTTAAGTATTCATCTTTGTCTAGCTTTTGGACCATTTTTGTCACAGAGGAAGGCTGTACCTGCAAAGCATCTGCTATAGCAGAAACTCTGGCATATCCCTTCGTTTCAATTAATAAATAAATTTGTTCAATATAATCTTCCATTGTTGGTGTTGGCATCATTATCCTCCATCCTACCATTGTCAAGTCAATATGTCGATCTACATAAATAGTAGCATACAATAGAAAACAGATACAGACAAGTAAACTTGATTATTTTCGATATTAGCAAAATAATCAAATAGAAATCCATAGTTATCACTTTATTTAGACCAAAGAAATGGTATAATCCTTTTTAGAGGACGTTTAAAAAGTCACCAAATGATAAGAGCGGCGAATCTCTTCGTTGGTTTGCGAGTCTGCTTCTCACGTATTTAAACCATACGTTCCGATGCTCTCACTGGACCGCCTCGATCTTCTTGTTTCTTATTTGCCGACTTTTTTAACACGCACTTTTAGTAGAACTTTTTAATACAAAATGGGGGAAATAGCATGACAGAATTATACATTTTAATTGGGGTACTTATTGCCTTTATCCTTTTTACACTTTACCGGTTTTTCAAACAAAAGAAAATTTTAAAACCGTTAAGTGAAGAAGATTTCAGAAATGGATACAGAAAAGCACAATTAATCGATGTCAGGGAACCAAAAGAATATGATGGCGGTCATATATTAGGTGCTCGAAATATACCATTAACACAATTAAATCAACGATTGACTGAACTGAGAAAAGATCAGCCTGTCTATTTATATTGTCAAAGCGGCTCACGATCCGCACGAGCTGCTTTAACATTAAATAAAAAAGGATATCACCAATTATACCAGCTGCAAGGCGGTTTCAAAAAATGGTCAGGTAAAATTAAGAAATCAAAAAAATTAGATTATTGATTTACAAGTATAAATAATCAGGGTAATCCTGATTATTTTTTTTATTTTCGTATAAACTAGCTATAAAAATGCAAATTATACTCAAGGTGGTTGATAGATAATGTTACCAATCGTAAAAGATATAGACTTCCTAACAGATTTTACGGAAACAATAGATAATCCCAGCCAATTAGCCACTTGGGAAATGTTCCAGCAATCCTATCAAATTGCTGAAACATTTAAAGTTGATTCTTTTCACACACTAGTTTCCATGAATTTTCTGCCTCATATGAAATTCCTGCCACACCAGGTACAATGTGCAGAAAAAGTAATACAAGATATGAGTGGTCGCGCATTGCTTGCAGATGAAGTAGGCCTTGGGAAAACAATCGAAGCTGGATTGATTTTAAAAGAGTATCTTATTCGCGGGGTTGTTAAGAAAGTCCTGATTTTAGCCCCTGCATCCCTCGTAAATCAATGGGCACTGGAACTAAATCAAAAATTCTATATACCCGCAGTTACTGCTGGTAAAAGAGTAAACTGGGAACATTCCAATATCATCATTGCCACAATGGATTTGGCAAAAAGAGAGCCTCACAGGTCAGCTATTTTAAATCAAGTATATGATATGGTTATTATAGATGAGGCACACAAATTGAAAAATCATAAAACAAAAAATTATCAATTCGTTCAGGCTCTGCAAAAAAAATATTTTCTGCTACTTACTGCTACTCCTGTTCAAAATAAATTAACGGATATTTTTAACCTTATTAGTTTATTAAAACCAGGGTATCTGGGAACATACGAGAATTTTAATAAAAAGCATCAGAGCACAGATCCTTATTTAAAGCAATTAATACAGCAAGTGATGATAAGGAACAGAAGAGAGGAAACTGGCGTACAATGGACAGACCGCCATGTCTCCACCATTTGGGTAGATTTTACGGAAGAAGAGCTGAACACCTACCAGAAAATTGATGACGGGTGCCGAGATCTGCAAGTCGTTTCCTCCATAACCTATAAACGTGAATTTTGCAGTTCCCGGGAGGCATGTTATCTGTCATTAAAAAAATGGATGGAAATGAAAGAATTAAATAACCATGAGACAACACTCCATCACGTGCTAAAGAATATTGAGCAATTGCCACATCATGCGAAAGCATTAAAGCTAGTAGAATTAATTAAAAACCAAAACAATGAGAAGTTTATTGTTTTTACCGAATATCGAGCAACACAAATTTATCTGCAATGGCTCCTGCAGCAAGAAGGGATTAAATCAGTCATTTTTCGTGGTGGTTTTAAAAAAGGAAAAAGAGACTGGATGAGACAGTTATTCCATGATCATGCTCAAGCGATGATCGCAACGGAAGCAGCAGGTGAAGGTATTAACCTCCAATTCTGCCATAACTTAGTGAATTATGATCTACCCTGGAATCCGATGCGGTTAGAACAACGAATTGGAAGAATTCACAGATTCGGGCAGGAACATGATGTAAAGATCTTTAATTTTGCTATTCGGAATACGATGGAAGAACATGTGATGAACCTTCTGTATAATAAAATTAACTTATTTGAAAACGTAATCGGTCAACTTGATCAAATATTATCAAAACTTGACATGAAGAACTTAGAATCTGAGATTAGTCAAATTTTCAGTGAATCAAAGACAATAGGTGAAACAAAAATAAAACTGGATAATCTGACATCTGTTATTAACTCTTTAGCTGAAGAACAGGTTGGTGAATCAGTATGAGAATAGACAACCTCTACTTCTTTCTGGATCAATTTTTTACTGATAATGGCTGCCATGTAACAAAGCCTGAAGAAAATGAATTAGTCGTTCAATTAACGAGAGAATTAGACATTGCCTTAATGAATCGTCCTTTTTATTGGCACTATATGGATAAAATTGGACAGCAGGGAATGCCGATGTCCTTACACCTCCACACAGGAGAAAGTCACAATGATCCCAAGAAAGAGTGGATTCATTACGGCAGCCCAAGACTCCAGCAAATATTCCATTACATCCAGACTCACGCAAAAACAACAGTCTTATATGAAGAAATACAGACAGAACAAAAAACTGCTTTATATCCGTGGTTGATTGTTAATTTAAAAATTGATTATATTGGGAAACAAAAAAAAGAAGAAGTAAACTCTCTTGGTCTTCATTTAATTAATGGAACGATATTGAACCAAATGATGGAAATTTTACAGAAAATAGACTTTAAGGAAAAGGTCTCTGATTACAGTTATACCATTACCCCAATAATCACACCTTCAAGTGGTTTTCATCGTATCTTCCGGTATTCTGAACAGGAACTGCTAAAAAAAGACCATACATGGGCGATTCAGTCAAAAGAAGCTTTAGAAGAAGAATTAAATTTACTTAGACACTTTTTTCAAGATCAGGATGCAGATGAGGACCTTTTCCATAATGAAGCAGTACGTCTAAAAGAAAGATTTGAACCAAGAATAAATATCAATATAATTAATGCCGGGATCTTCTATATTAGTGAAAAATCCATCAATCAATTATTATCCTGAAACGAGGAAGTCAAGCACGGATATAGGAGAAAACTTGTAATAAAAGAAAAATAAATGTCATATTTAACGCATCGCACACTTAGAATGGCATGATTAAAATAGGGATGCCTGTTTTCACACTCATATGAGGAATTCCGGCTCCCTTCTTCCATAAAAAGTTAATTACCACAAAGAAAACTGTGCCGCTGCAAAGCAGACTGCACAGTTCCAACCAGGTATCAGGTTCAGCCTTTTCTTTTTTGTAAAAACAGCCTGAAAGCAAAAGGCAAAACTCCGAACCAGCGATTTGAATAAAATTGTTCTTCCTTCTTTATTTCTTTATGATCTTTCCTGCGTTCATTTTTTGGGGTATCCATATATTTCACAATTCTTTGTGTTACATATTTTACATAATCATCATTAGCCAAAATATTCACATCCTTTTCAACCAAGCTCTTTTATGAATATATTTGACACTCTATCAGTTTTTATGCAACATTTATAAATTATTTTCATCTGCTAATATTTCTTTTACAATGTCTTCAACTTTTTTTCCATTTGTCGAAACAATTGTATCGGCAACTTCAAGATAGAATGGCGTTCGATCTTCCAATAACTTTTGTTTATCACGTGCTTGGTTGTTCCAAATCGGCCTTGATTGATCATCAACTAAGCGGAGACTAATTTCTTCCCATGATGTCTGAAGAAAAATCACTCTGCCATTCTCCTTTAACCATGTTCGGTTTTCATCTTTCTCAATTATTCCCCCGCCTGTTGCGATAATTGCATCCTCGATTGGTGTAGACTTTAATATATTTGTTTCATACTCCCTGAATACTGGCTCACCTTTTTGGGCAAATATTTCCGGAATTGTTAAATTATATTTCTCCACAATCAATTGGTCTGTATCCAAAATCGGTTTTTTTGTTTTTTCATAAAGAGCCTCTGCTACACTGGACTTCCCACTTCCCATAAAACCTACTAAATATATACTTCGCATATCATTTTGCCTCCATATTTTTTTATTTTTATTGCAGGAATTTACCATAAGTTGTCGAATATTAGTAATTGTAGCATGTTTAAAAAAGGAGGTGAACATTAAATTGAAAGAGCCTGCCTATCATATCGTGATGGATGCCATTGATCAATCTGCCTCTGATATCCATTTCCAGCCTCAGCAGGAATTTGTTGAAGTACATTTGAGAATTCAAGGGCAACGGATTCACTATAAAGAAATTCCCACAGCTAAGTATAAACTTATTCTTGCTTATTTTAAATATACTGGCAAGTTAGACATTGGTGAATCACGTCTGCCTCAACAAGGAGTCATATCTTACAAGCAAGCTGACCTCCTGTACACACTAAGAATTTCAACATTACCGACCAACAATACAGAGAGCCTTTCCATCCGCATTCTTCCTCAAGAGAGTACTCAATCACTTCATGAACTGTTTTTATTCCCTAATCAATTTTCGCAAGTGAAGAAATGGCTAAACAACAAAACAGGTGTAATTTTACTTACAGGTCCTACTGGTTCAGGTAAAACAACCACCCTTTATGCCATGCTTAAAAGTTTTATTAACGAGTATAATTACCATACCATTACTTTAGAAGATCCTATTGAAAAAAACCTTGAAAACGCCTTACAAGTACAAATCAACCAATCTTCCGGTCTAACTTATCAAGCTGGCCTGAAAGCAGTATTAAGACATGACCCAGATATCATTATGGTTGGGGAAATACGTGATAAAGCAACAGCAGAGTTTGTATTTCATGCAGCATATACAGGACACTTAGTCTTAACAACACTTCATGCCAAAGATACGCATGGAACGATTCTGAGACTATTGGACATGGGAATCAAGAAACTGGATCTTCAACAGAACCTTATTGCAATTGCTTCCCTTGAATTATTGCCATTGAAATTACAAAAATTCAACAAACAACGTGCTGCCATTATTGAACGTTTGGAAGGTCAAACCCTCTCCTGTGCACTAACTCAACCAAAACTGACACACACTACAGATGACTTTCAGAAATTAAGGAGGAAAGCTTTTGCCTATGGCTATATTAGCGAAGAAAGCTGCTACTAAATTAGAATTAAACAATAAGCTTTCCATTCGCAAACAATATAAATTTATGTACCGCTTGAAACAATTATTAGAAAGAAATTATAACCTTCATGATGCAATAGAAGTGATCAGTTGGGACAAAGAGTTAAACGCAGTAGTAAACAGTGTCAGGATGTCATTTTTTGAAGGACAATCATTGGCTAAAGCATTAGCAAAAGCCCGGTTTCAAACAAATATCGTTCATTATTTAGAAATCTCTTCACAATACGGCAATATAACATATGGAGTGAAACATTGCTGTTATATTTTGAAACAGCAAATTGACTTGATCAAACGTTTTAAACAGCTTTCCACCTATCCCCTGCTTCTGTTTGTATTTTTCATTCTGATTCTGTATGTATTACGCACCTTTATATTTCCTTCATTTCAATCATTATTAACTGCCGAAACTTCAACTGCATCTATTTTTCAAACAACCTCTCTTATTGTTGACACCTTCTATTACGGCATATTGGTGACCATATGTTTTCTCATACTGTTGGCGATCTTTTACCCAAAAATTAAACATCGATTTTCGATCAAACAAAAAATAAAGCTTCACAGTAAAATCCCTCTCTGGAGAAATTACAAAAAAATGCAGCTGACTTTTCTTTTCACTACACACCTTTCTTCCCTTCTCCACTCAGGTCTGAACATGAAAGAGTGTTTTCATATCCTGCACCAAAGCAATATTGAACCAATTATTACTCATTATGTTGAAATAATTGACAGTCATTTAATCAAAGGATATGAAGCAACTTCTATATTGCCAATATTTCAATTGTTTGAAAAAGATTTACAAAACATTATGCAGAAAGATCGTAATGCAAAGCAACTTACCGAAGAATTGCAGCTCTATTCGGAGCACTTATTAACGATGATGGAAGAGTTGCTTCAGAAATGGCTAAAAATCCTTCAGCCAATTTTATTAACAATATTGGCATTGTTAATTGTCTTCGTCTATATAACCATGATGTTGCCAATGTTTGATTATATCCAAACAATATAAGAAAAGAGGAATCAACATGTTAAAAAAGGAATCAGGCTTTACTTTAATCGAAATGCTTATCGTACTGGCGGTAATAAGTTTGTTGTTAATACTCTTTATCCCCAATCTGTCTGAAAAAAATCAATCAATTCAGTCGAAAGGTTGTGATGCCCTGATTGCATTAGCAGAAAACCAGTTACTAGCATATCAACTGGAAGGAAACAGTACCATAACATCAGCAGACGATTTAAAATCTGCAGGCTACCTAAAATCAACTGAATGTGCAAATGGCACAATGCAACTTGTTTATACTCCTGATGGGGAAGCACTTTTTTCAACGGAGCCAAAAACGTAATGTTTTCTGCGAAAGGCTTTACATTAATTGAAGTTTTACTTGTATTATCACTTGCTGGTATCCTGTTTATTGTTGGACAAGGCTTTACACTGCAATCTCTTGATCGGAAACAATTTCAGCAGTTTTATGAAGAATTTAATCTTGATCTGCTGTATCTCCAGCAGTTAAACATTTCTTCAAAAAGTGCTTACACACTGAATTTTGACCCCATTGTCAGCAAGTATCATATTCGTTCATCAGGAAGAGGAAATGTTGTTTTTACAAGAGACTATCCAGATGAATGGGTAATTGAGCCAAACACATTGAAACTTCCCATCAAGTATTCCAAAAATGGAACACTTAAAAATCCTGGAACATTAAGAATAGAGACTAAATACAGGACTTATTTTATTACATGTTCTTTTGGAAAAGGAAGGTGTTATTCTGAAGAAAAATGATAAAGAAGCTGGTTATTTCTTATTGGAAGTAATGTTTGCAGCCTTTCTATTGTTCAGCATTTGTCTTACTATCTTCCCATTGCTTTACCAGCTTAAAATAGAAAATCAAAAACTTCTGGAAAGAATGATTGTTACCCAAAAGCTTTATGATTCTGTCGTGCTGTTTGACAAGTCAATCTCCTACAGCACGACTTATTCCAACTGGATTTCAGCTGACGTTGTTCTGAATTATGAGAAAGCAGCACCTTATTGGAAAGGATGTGCAAGATGGCAAAATGTTAAATCGGAGACTGAAACAATCTGCCTTTATACTGACTAAAAATAAAGAAGCTGGTTTTACATTAATATCTCTACTAGTCAGTATTATTATCACGATGACTATCCTGGCTTTCTCAATGCAAATTCTTCATGTTATTCTAACGCAAAATTCCTCACATTCCTTCCAGACCCTTCAGTTTTTTCACTTTGTCGAAGATGAATTGCTTGGTTCGCAACAATTTTTCAGGGATGATAATAAATTAGCAATTATCAATGAAAATAATGAAAAGGTCACTTATTCCAGATATGGAAATCTTGTTAGAAGACAAGTGAATGGAAGGGGGCATGAGATAATGCTGAGGAATATTGCAGAATATACATTAGAGGATACTGCAAATAATCAAATACTCCTTAGAGTAGAAACAGAAGGTGGGCAATTATTTGAAAAAAAATTCTCAACTGAATAGAAAAAATGAATGTGGTTATGTCTTCCCTTATGTATTATTTATTATTGCATTAATATTTATGTTATTATTGCATGAAATAGAGAATTATGAAATAAACCAGAAAATTGCAATGACAGACATGGAACAATACCGGTTAAAAACTCTCTATCGTATGGCTGATGACAAGCTTGATCTGTTAGAATCCATCCCTGATCAGACTGATTTTACTTTCCCTGATGGTGAAGTAAAGATAACGCATCACAGTATGATTGACAATACAAACTACTATAAGACTGAAATTACGACAAATGATGGATCCTATCAAATAAAATTTATCCAAAAAGAATTACCAGTGAAAAATGAGCAAATAATCTACAAGGAATTGGATAAGATAAAGTGAGACTTTTCAGAGTGCATAGTGTCTGTTTATCTCCAATTACTTTCTTTGTGCTGTTTGGAACTTTATATTACAGACGGTTTGCGCTGTGACAAATAATGCAGCGATTTCAAAAGATGTTCAACATTAATTTACTTTTTGTATATTGTCGTTTATAATAGTTTTGATACATAGTCAGAGATGAGGAGGGGAACAATGGATCGTGTATTTCGTATGCTTTCCTTTTGGACAGGGATATTCGCAGTTATGTTTTATGTAGGCCATATGGAAGCAATGGCATATTTATTTTTGGCTCAAACGATCTTTTTCTTAGGTGTTGGATTTTTAAAATTGTCTGAAAGAATGTATATTTATTTGTTCGCTGCATATTGTACAGTATTTTTTGTAGGGTTTACATTCTACTCAAACTTTATTCTTGTTCCTGGATTTGGACATTAATAATAAAAACGCTTTGGGGATACCAGAGCGTTTTTATTATTAAGTAAATTTCTTTCAACTGATGAATGGATTATTACTTTTTTCATGTCTTATTGTCGTCTTGGGTCCATGTCCCGGATAAACTGTAAAAGAATCAGGCAGTAAAAATAATTTCTCCTGAATGCTTTTTTGAATCTCTTCAAAATTACCTCCAACTAAATCTGTCCTTCCAATTCCTTCCCTAAACAAGCAATCACCGCCAATAGCAAAGGAAGATTGATGGAAAACAAAGGCTAAGCTCCCTGGTGAATGTCCGGGAACATGCAATATGTCGATGCTAAAGTTACCGATATTCATTTTTCCTTCCGTTAATTCGTGTTCTGCTTCCTTGCACACAACTGGTTTCATCCCGAATCGCGACGATCCATTTAGACTGGGATCCCTTAGCCAGCCTTTCTCTATCGCATGAATATAAACAGGGATATTATAATGACTCCTTACTTCCTCCAATGCACCAATATGATCAAAGTGAGCATGAGTCAGCAAGATAGCTTTAGCCGACAATTTTAATTTATCAATTGTATTAATGATATATTCTCCATCAAACGACGGATCAATGATTAACGCTTCCGTCTGATTATGTACAATATAACAATTTGTCTGGAGTGGTCCTAATGTCAGTTTTTTTATCTCCATATGAATTCCCTCTCTTTCCTTGCTATTACACGCAAGAGCTAATGAAATATCGAATATTAATAGACAAAACTTCACTTTTGTTTTAGAATGATAAAGTGAATAATAATACATATTATAACGTGAATCTAATGTAATGAAAAGTAAAGTTAGGAGGATGAACTTATGGTACTTGGAATAATTTTATTAGCTGTAGCTATTATTTGTTTGATAGCCATTTTTCGTGAGTTTAAAAAGCAAAATATGTTTGGAGCCGCTTTCTCCGCAATATCTGCCTTAGTGTTTGGTTTTTTCTCTATTGCTACACTATACTGGGAACTTATTCGACCAATCTTTACAGGTGAATAATTCATAATAAATAAAAAACATTGGATGATGATCATCCAATGTTTTTTTATCCTTTAGTATGTTGTATTTGATAAATACTAGTTGCATGAAGCTTTCCTTACTGTTGCAGATAGCACACAAACCTGCTCTTTTTCGAGTTTTTAAAAACTGCCCCGGGTCAAATTTGATTTGATCTGGAGCAGTTTTTTTGTATTTATTCCTCTTCGTTCACTTCTTCTGTGTTTGATTTTGAAGTATTATCTTTAAAATCATAGAATCGGAACAAGTCCCCGAATATTATCTGGTCAGAATATGACAATTCTTTCTCCACTTGTTCAATATATGGCTGACAAGCAGATAAACCTTCATCTAATCCGGTAGTAGTGTCTAATAACTCACCTGTTGCTCTGTTAAAGCACTGGTCTTTCGTATATACATAATTATCAGTAATAAAACTTCCATCCCGTAAGGCAACGAAATCTTTTCTATCCTCAGCAAATAAATTTGTTCCGAAAGAAAGATCAGTGGAATCGTCAATACCTAACAAATGTAATAATGTTGGTTTTACATCAATTTGTCCGGCAACTTTTGAGATTACTTTCCCTTCTTGACCAGGAATATGGATGTAGAAAGGTACTCGTTGTAATTGGACATGTAAATAATCGTTGTATTCTTTATCTAAATATGTGCTCATTGCTTTTTTGTGGAAATCACTAATACCATAGTGGTCACCCATCAGCACAATAATAGAATCTTCATATATACCAGTTTCTTTCAAATAATTGAAAAATTCCTCGATTGATTCATCCATATATTTTACTGTCTGGAAATAGCTGTTTAACGTATTTGAATTAGAATCATACTTCTCAATCGTTGCATCTTCCGGATCCAGTTCAAATGGATAATGATTTGTCAGTGTAATAAACTTCGTATAAAAAGGCTGCTTCATTGATTCAAGATACTTCATTGATTGACGGAAGAAATCTTTATCTTTCAAGCCCCAGCCAACCGAGTTTTCTTCTGTAACTTCATATGCATCTATATCAAAGAACTTATCATAACCAAGATTCTCATACATTACATCACGATTCCAGAAACTTTTGTTATTAGCATGCAAAACAGCACTGTAGTATCCTTCGTTTCCTATGATCTCAGGTAATGAATGAAAATCATTTTGTGCATGTGTAAAGTATACTGCTCCTCTTGGAGACGGATAAAGAGAATTTTCTATAATAAATTCAGAATCAGAAGTTTTCCCCTGTTCTGTTTGATGATAGAAATTGTCAAAATAATAACTATCATTAATTAAGTCATTAAGGAAAGGAGTAACCTCTTCCCCATTTACTGTATTGTTAATGACAAAGGTCTGTAATGACTCTAGTGAGATAAAAATTACATTCTTATCTTTTGCAATACCATACAAGTCAGTTTTATCTTCAACAGATGTCTCATCTTTCATATATTCTTCTATTTCAGTTAATTCATTTCCATCAGCAAACACTCTTTGAGCTTTTGACTTGGAATGCATTACCGCATCATAAACATGATAACTGAATAATCCTAAGTTCTTTACTAGATATTCACGGTCAAACGTTCTTTGTAATAACTGCGGACGTTCGATTTCAGCTAAAACATAGTTTCCAACAAGTAAAGCAATGGAAGCTGTTAATACAACAGTCTTGTATCTATGTTTGAAAATAGCTAATAGCTGATCACCTTTTTTAATTGCCAAATACCATACAACGACTACATCTGCAAACAATAAGAAATCCCATGGTTCAAGTAATGTCAATACACTAGAACCTAAATCAGCAGCATTACTCCCCTGGAATAGTAATGGTATTGTAATAAAATCTGAAAAGTTCCGATAGAAAACAATGTTAAAGTAAATAATCAGTGATCCTATCAATATCAGATATTTAATAAACTTCTTTTGTCTTCTTTCTTTAAACCAAACACTAAGGGAAAATAAAAAGAATGACACGACAAAAGCATTAATTAACAAGATAAGCTCTTGCATTGGATTCTCTAGTGATATATTGAATACGAATCGATAGACAATATATGTTTTTAAACCAAATAGAATTGCAGCGATAATAAAGAGCGGCATCTGCAGCTTTTTATTAAACATATAATTTCCTCCTCAAAAAAAATGCCCCATTTTATCATTTGTTTAGTTTTCTCTCTATTATAGACGAACATTATCACAGGAAAGTTTCATAAATCTTAAAAAAAGTTACAAAGTATTTACAAAATTAATAGTTAATTACTATTTTTATGTTGTAAAACTAAATATGCGCCACCATATACACCTGCATCATTCCCTAACTTAGCAATTACAATATCACATGCCTCTTTAATTCGAGGAAGAGCATACTTATCAAATGCTTCTTTTAATGGCAGCAGTAACTGCTCACCTGCCTTTGATACTCCTCCACCAACGACAATTTTCGAAGGATTTACTGTAACAGCAACATTTGCTAACGCTAAACCGAGTTGATCCATTATCTGGTGAATAATGGCATTTGTCTCCATCATTGGCTAATTCAAAAATATCTTTTGTTGTTATCATACCAAGCTGTTCTTGCTTTAGTTGAAGGTTAGGAGCATTACCTGCTTTCATCCATTCATTTGCTGTCCGAACAAAGGCAGTAGCAGATGCGACTGTTTCCAGACAACCAGTTCTCCCGCAATTACATGGTGCACCATGTTCCGGGACAACCGTCATATGTCCAATTTCGCCACCAGTACCATTTGCACCGCTGACTATTTGACCATTAGAGATTATTCCACCTCCAACTCCTGTTCCTAATGTTACTGCAAGCATATTTTCTGCCTGGTCACCAGACCCTTTCCAGTTTTCCCCCAGTGCGGCGATATTTGCATCATTATCGACAAACACTGGTACTCCTGCCAAATCTTCTAAAATATCTTTCAGCTGAAAATCTCTCCAGCCAATATTTACGGCTATAGCAACTGATCCAGTATCCGGCTCAATAAAGCCTGGTGCGCCAACGCCCATTCCTATGATTCTATCATACCCCAATTCCAGCTCTTCTAACCTGTTTCTTACTGACTCCCAAATATCCTTTGGCACACTTGCCCCTTGATTATCAGTGTTTGTTACAATTTCCCATTTGGAGATCAATGTTCCATTTACATCAATTATGGCATTTTTAACTGTTGTACCACCAATATCAATTCCGATTAACAAATCTTTATTTGTCATTTTCCCCATCTAACTCCCTTTTCGTTTTTTCGATTTCTCTTTTTATTATTAATCTTGATTGAAGAAATTGCTCTTTTGTGATCATCTTCACTTGATAAAGCTCCATAATTTCTTCTTCCATTAATTCTAAATCTGCAAGACGATCACCTATGTAGATGACCGTCCCGAATTTCAATAATAATTTTCTAATATCGTAAATACTGTTCAATGTTAATCACCTAACATATTATAACAAAACAATATTTAAAAGGGAATCAAAAACTTTACTTATTCTTAACGATCTGGATCTTGCGGATTAAGAAATGAAGGTCGTGAGTTAGCAGATGGTATCGGTTGTCTTATAATGATATTTAGCATCGCTTTAAAATCAAATGGGATAAATGGCCAAAAATAACCAATATAGAATGTTTTTAACTGAATTAAATACAGTAAGTAAACCGTAATAGAAATCATAAACCCTTCTACCCCAAAAATGGCTGTAAGTATTAATAACAGCAACCGAATGATCCGATTGGCCAGACTTAATTCATAACTTGGTGTTGCAAATGTCCCCATTACGACAGCCGCTAAATAAAGAATGACTTCATTTGAAAATAACCCTACTTCAACCGCAATTTGCCCAATCAATATGGCAGAAACGAGTCCTAAAGCTGTTGTCAATGCGGAAGGTGTATGAATCGCAGCCATCCTTAAAACATCTACGCCAACCTCTGCTATTAAAAACTGAAAAATCAAAGGAATCAGCCCTACCTCTTTTGGACCAATAAAATGCAAAGATTCCGGAAGTAAACCCATTTCTGTTGATAACAAATAATAAAGAGGCAACAGGAAAATGGATGCAAAAATAGCGATAAATCGAACTAATCGTAAATAAACTCCAACAAAAGGTTTTTGGCGGTATTCTTCAGCATGCTGTAAATGGTGCCAGAAGGTAGCCGGTGTTATCATCACACTTGGGGATCCATCTATTATGATTAAGATATGTCCCTCATATAAATGAGAAGCTGCCGTGTCTGGTCTTTCTGTATAACGTATGGTCGGATAAGGATTCCAGGTTTTCCCGCTCAAAAACTCTTCAATTGTTTTTTCTGCCATTGGCAATCCATCTGTATCAATGGTATCAAGATGATCCATTAATTGTTTGACTTTCTTTTGATCTGCAATATCTTCTAAATAGCACACACAAACATCTGTCTTGGATCTCCTGCCAATGGATTTATACTCCATTCTTAAGGACCTGTCCCGAACTTTTCTTCTTGTGAGGGCTGTATTAAAGATAATTGTTTCAACATATCCATCTCTTGAGCCCCTGACTACTTTCTCTAAATCCGGTTCAGCAGGACTTCTAACAGGATAGGTTCTTGCGTCAATCATAATAATGCGGTCAATTCCATCAACAACTAATGCTGTTGGTCCTGCCAAGACTAAATCTGCAGCTTTTTCTATATCTTGTTCTACATCAATTTCGACATATGGCAGATATCTTTTTAACAGCATTTGGAGAGTGTCCTCAGCTAAATCTTCCTCCTCCAGTTTTGCCAGGAATTTCATCAAAAGATGGAGAATGTCGTCTTTCACAAATCCATCAACTAGAAATAAGGACATTTTCCTTTTGGCATACTCTAAATCTAAATGAATCAAGTCAAAACTTTTATCAACCTCTAAATAATCACGTATATATTGGACATTCTTTTCATAATTATTGGATAAATGCTTTTGTCCAACCATTGTTTTAACACCTGCTTTTTTATGTTTAAGATTAGTTTACACATAAATCGCGCAATTATAATTCGAAGTTGGACGAGTTATTAAATGAATTAAGGAGAATGCTGATGCGAATCTTACATATATCTACTGCCTTCATTACAATGATTGTGTTGCTTTTTATCTTTGCAGAAAATAAAACAAGTGAAACAATGAAGTTTTTCCCAATAGATGAAACCATTCAGTTTACCGAAGCTGAAACGAATCTGTCTCTGCTGCAGCAATTAAGTAATGACCAGTATCAAATCAGATGGGTTTCCTCAAGCAAAATGAATGAGCCTGTTTATTTAAGACAGGATATTAGCATTTTATACATGGACGGAATCTTAATTGGTATGAAAGGATTATGGAAAGAGGAAGAAAAAGATATTACATTAAAATTAGATTTTGAGGAAAGTGACAGCAGCCATTTCCAGGCGATCAGCTACCATCACGGTGAAGTACATTATCCTAATGATATCATCAAGAGCGCCCAAACAATGTCTTATGATGATCTATATGTGATTGATTCACCATATTCTCCACTCGAAGCTTTTCAGAAGGCAGAGACGGACCTGCAAAAAAATTGGCAGGAAACACTCGACCATGCAACTAATCAGCAATTGCATTTTCGCTGGAAACAATGGATGGATGCCGAGAAAATCAATCCAGACAACTATGACCTGATTCCCTTAACTTCTCTTTATCTGTACAACGAACAACCAATCACAGGACTTACTCAAGATCAAACAGACCGTGTGATTGGTCAATTATGGGAAGGATTATACAGAGAGTATATTTTGCCATTTTCTCAAAAGAAAATAATATCTCAGCATGTTATTCCAATCATTTTAATTGATAAAAATAGAGAATATCTGCTTGTACTGTTTAAAGATGAAAACAACCAACGCAAACTGTTAAAACAAAACATTACAAAAAGCTAGTTTAGTTTTGTTTCAATTGCTCATATAATGTTTGATAATCAGTATTATCCGGATCGATTCGCATCGCTTTCTCCAATAAAGGAACAGCCTCATTAATCTGGTTATTGTTTGCATATAATAGAGCTAAATTATATAACGCTTGTTCAAAGTTCGGTTTCAATTCTAAGCATCTTTTCAGATCACTAATAGCTTCATTTGAATTACCCAATAATATATGGGCATAGGAACGTTGAAAATACAATTCTGCTTTTTGCTGGTCAGCATATGGCAGTATTTCTGTAGTTAAACTGACTACTTCCTGATAATTTTCTTCTTCTAATTGTTGCTGTATCTCACCTAATTGTACCGCTTCGTTATAATGATTGGCATCATTGGTATAACCATAAACAAAGATGCCACCTGTCAGAAGAACAAATCCCAAAGCGGCCATTATTTGCAGCCATAATCGTTTGTATTGACGAAACATAACAACAGCAGATGCAATAAACCCGCCAATAAGGCCACCAATATGCGCCCCATTGTCTATTTGTGCAACCGTGAATCCGAACACAACGTTCAGCCCGATAACAAAAATAACATTCCAGCCAATGGTACGAAAGAATTCTTTTGGAAACTGTGTACCAAAAAAGACTAATGCACCAAATAATCCAAATATAGCACCAGAAGCACCTGCAGCAATGCTGCTATTAAAGGCAAAGCTTGCAATACCGCCTGCTATCCCTGCCAGAAAGTAGATGATAAGAAATCGCATATTGCCATAGATTCGCTCCACTAATGTTCCGATAAAATATAATGCCATCATATTTAGAATAATGTGCGGCAAACCAATATGAAGAAACATTGAGGAGATAATTCTCCACCACTCTCCATCTACGATTGCCAGATTATATTTCGCACCAAATGCCAGTAATGTTTCAATGGAAGTAGAGCCGCCATTTAATTCCAATAACCCATACATGATGACATTAATCACCAGTAAAACATATGTCCAAAAGGGCTTTCCTTGTTCAAACAGCTTTTTTCTTTTCTCTTGTTCCGTATTGAATTTCATTAAAATGCGATTCTTCAAAAAATACACAGCTTGTTCCATTTCCAAAGGGTTGACTGGTTCTGTGAATTGGCCAAGATCATTGAGCTCCAGCTGTTTTTGAACCTTTTGCCATTCATCCGGCTCATCAACCATTGTGATCGAAACATTATCAGGAGAAGATATCAGCTCTGTCCAATCATCAACAGGCGGATAATCAACTATAAAGATATGATAAAAATGGTATTTATTTTTTGAGAATATATTTGTTTTTATTTCTTTATATTTTCTCTGCACCCGAATGATATGCTGCTCCAGATCTCTCTTCCAATCATGCTGTTTCAATGAGACATGAACAATTTCAATCGATGATTTATTTTTGCGCTCAAGTAAATACTCATCCTGGGACCGAGTTGTTGAGATAATTTCAAACTGTTGTTCCATCAGATACAGGACAAATTGATTTTGCTGAAATTGTCTTTTTATATACAAATAAAACACCAACCTTTTCACTTCCCATCATACCATGATCCCTTTTAATAGCGTATCAATATGATTTAGGCTGGTTTGCTTTCCTATCCTATTGTTTTAAAAACATGGACTGCATAAATTTTTTTCTGATAAATGGGATTTGCATAGCAAACCTAACAGAGATTTTTCGTAAAAAAGGGACGGAAGCGATAAAGTTAATAACTTTCATTCTAAATCGGTAAATCACACCGGCTAAAGCAAAAATTGTTAACAGCGTTCTAAATAGACGCATCTATAACACTCCTATTCAATATTGGAATAGGCTTATCATTCCCTGAATGTTTTCTTCTTATGTATACTACAATCAATAACCGACGATTCTGTTATAATATAATCCAAACCTATATCATGAGATTCCTTTTTTATTTTTTCGATAATTTGGAAATCTGCTGCTATTGCGAATTTTATACCGTCATAATTCTCTAAATACCTGTCATAATAACCTCCTCCATAACCAATCCTGTTCCCTTCAAGGTCAAAAGCCAGCCCAGGAACAATCATCAAATCAATTTTTTCCTTTTTCAGTTTGGAGCATTTTACAGGATCAGGCTCATATAAATCTAAATATACATTCTCCAGTTGAGCAAAACTGTTGCAGTGATGAAAGGACATCTGGAAAGTTAGTGGATCGCACTTTGGTAATACTATAGTTTTTCCTTGTTCCCAAGCTGCCTGGATGATCGTAGTTGTATTCCATTCTGTTTCTCTTGATAAAGTAAGGGCAATCGTTTCTGCATAAAGCCATTGTTCAGTGTTAAGTAAATTCTGCTTGATTTTCTGTTCGATTTCCGTTTTGTTTTTTCTATCTACTATCAAGTTTTTCATCTTTTCTCTGATCAATTTCTTATCGTTCATCGTTTACCCCTTTCTAGTATTTATTTAAGTAAGCCGAACTTAATCCTGACTATGTTAATTTACTATTCGTACTATGAAAAAACTCTTACTTCTAATAAAGTAAGAGTTTTTTCACTAAATTATTTAGTTTCACGGTGTAACGTATGTTTTTTCAAACGTGGGCAATATTTTTTCAGCTCCAAACGTTCAGGGTGTTTACGTTTATTTTTAGTCGTAATATAATTACGGTCACCAGTTTCAGTACAAGCTAATGTAATGTTAACGCGCATGTTTTTCCCTCCAAACTATCACAATCATCATAATTTCTTATCGAATCTTTACCTACAATATAATAGCAAAAACTTTTCAAAATTTCAAGTACATCTTTTCACCGATTGTACAGTTGTGGTATAACTATATTTATGGGATTTTTTTAATTACAGATATTTAGGAGGAATTTCTATGATATATGTTGCTGTTGCAACTGTTATTTCAATAGCTGTTATCCTTTGGATTGTTTCCTTTTTTATGCAGGATAAGTTTAAACAATTAGAAAACCAGATTGAGCAGTTTTCTATCAGTACACTCCAGGAAACCTATCAGTTAAAGAAAAAGGTAAACATACTAGAAGAAGAGTTATTAATAGATGATAACTTTATGGATGACAATTCATTCAACCAGTCGAATAAAGCGAGACCTTGATCAGTGGGGGCATTACAGACGGTTGGCACTGTGATAAAAACTAATCGTCATAGTTGGATAGTAAATGAGGGATAAAAATGAAACAAATTGTGCGAGCATTCTCTTTAGGATTATTAACAGCATCCTTAATTATCGGGATTGTCTATTATCTAGCAGAGGATCGCCAGAAAGATAATGAAACGGTTGAGGATGGAAAAGATATATTAACGGAAGCGCAAGAGCAAGGATATTTTATCTATGATACAGATATGGAAGAAAAAATAGCGGCATTGGAAACAGAGATAGCTAACTTATCAGAAGACCAAACAGCCGATCAAAACAGTGATACTGCGGATAAGGAAGTAGTCAACTTTATGTTCCGCATTGACCAGGGGATGAAATTACCGCAAATTGTAGATCAATTGGAGCAATATAATTTAATAGATAACCGCAATGATTTTATTACCTATTTGGAAGAAAACCAATTGACCAGATTGATCCAGCCAGGTGAATTCCTTATCAACAATCAAATGTCTGTCGAAGAAATTGCGGCACACATTACAAAAACCACGGAAGCTGAATAATAGCTCCCGTGGTTTTTTCTATGATTATAAAACTCTATTATTCTGTCTGACTTGCATCTGATTCACTTTCTGTTCCTTGGTCCTCTTCCTTATTCTCTTTCAGTTCATAATATTTATCAAGGATTCGTCTGCCAATTTTATGGTTAATCGGATACTGCCCGATTCCTGTACCATTCTTCGGTACCACTACCGCAAAGGCTACTTCAGGATCCTCTATCGGACTATAACCCACTAATGTTAAATTTTCCGTGTTGGCAACAAGTTCACCATTTTTAAATTGCGGATTTTCCGCAGTACCTGTTTTTCCTGCAATGGGATAAGGAAAACCGCTCCACGTACTGTTGGATGCTGTACCTCCAGGAGAAAATACTAAACTGAAACCTTGCTGCACTCTGTCAATATAATCCTGGCCCATTTCAACCCGGTTCATTACTTCTGTATTCTCCACCTTTAGGACAGGGCCAAGTTCCTGCTCATCCGAGCCAGGCTGGCGAATTTCCTTTAATAAATGCGGCTGCACACGATAACCTTCGTTCGCGACAGTAGAAACATATTGTGCTAATTGCATTGTTGTATATGTGTCAAACTGTCCAATCGAAAAGTCCAGTAAATTACCTGCATTCGTTGGGTTACCTATCACTCCAATTGATTCAAAAGGCATATCAATTCCAGTCTCCACGCCAAGACCAAATTGATTATAGTAATAGCGCATTTCATCAAATGTATCAAAATCAAAATTGTATAACGGTTCATTTTATCGATAAGTCGCACCACTCATCATAATCGCAATTCGCATCATATAAACGTTGGAGGATTTTTGTAATGCTTGTAAATCGTTTAGTGCAGCGCCCAAATTTTTATAGGAACTTTTTTCTTCAGATCCTTTAATTTTAATAGTAGATTCATCAAGATGTTGGCCAATATCCAGCACACCTGACTGGTATCCAGCTAATACGGTTGCTCCTTTTATCGAAGATCCTGGAGCATGTGCATCATAAATAACCCTGTAAGAATTATTTAGATATTCATTATTCTCTCTATCATATCTGATAGCAGACATCCCCAGAATCTCACCTGTTTGCGGGTTCATCATCACAGCCATTGCATCTTCGAGATAACCATTATTATTGATTGGAGAAGCCATCGCATTTCTCAGCTCTTCTTCCACGATTTGATCCATCGCTTGCTGAAGGTCCATATCCACTGTTAAAACCAAGTCTTTCCCACGTTGTCCTTCCACTACTACTTCTGAACTTATCACATTGCCATTAGAATCAGTCGTATATTGAACTTTTTCTTTTCTGCCGCGCAGGATATGCTCATATTCCTGTTCAAGTCCACTTGTTCCCACACGGTCATTCCATGTATAGCCATTAGCAAGGTAGAAATCACTATTCTCGCGTGGAATTCCTTCATCTGCACTTGTAATATTACCGATAAAGGATGACAGGGTTTCGCCGAATACTTTATTTCTTTCCCAATCGATCGCTGCATCAATACCGGGTAAGTCATTAAGATGTTCGGCTACCTGGGCGTATTCTTTGTCAGTTATACCTTCATTAACAATCACATGTGGCGAGAGCTCGTAAGCTGAGTCTAATTCTTTCTTTATTGCTATAATATTTAATAACTCGTCCGTCCACTCGATTGTATTCAAGTCTGCTTCCGTAATCTTTTTAAGCTCTGCAGCATATCTTTCCCCTGCTTCTAACTCTTTCTCCTTTGCAGATAGTCTTTTGGCCACTTCTTCTGCATGGAGAAGATAAAAATATTCCTTTTTATCTCTTTCAGTAATTTCATCCCTTAATTCTTCAGGGTCTTTGATTATTGTGACATAACTTGCCAATTTTCTCGCTAAATCCAGTTTAACATCTGCTGTTTCCCCGTTTTTCGGCGGAGTATAAGTGATGGACTTTACGGCAGCGTTATCTAATATCAATTGATGATCCCGATCATACATTTTCCCTCTTGGCACAGGTTTTTCTGATGGTGTATTTTCCGTCTGGTCAATTTCCCTTTGTGCTTCTTCCCCATTAAGAATTTGTACAATTCCCAATTGAACAATTAACAAGGAAAAAATAAAAAATACAGCAACAAATAAAATATTTAATCGGAACGGCAATTGCGGCTTTTTCTTTTTATTCTTCTTTCTTTTAAATAATTTATTTTGTGTTACCATTGTTTCTCCTCCCCGATCATTCAATCCCATTGTATTATATCACGAAGAGACCTTTAAGTTACAGTTTTTCTTATTAAGAATGCTGCGATAAAATTCCCGCCGCCTAAACTGAGAATCAAGATAAGGATAATTAATGTTGGTTTAAACATTATTACACCTGCAATGAAAATAAGAATAGCTGCAATCCTCCCTATATTGATATATAACTCACGAACGATAATATATTCGATTCTTAATTCTTTTGCTTTATATGACTTACCGATAATGTCATATGTCAGCGAAACAAATGGCACATTAAATAATGGGTAGCTTAAACCTACAATCACCCCATAAATAAGGAGCATCATATAATTTGTCTGAACAACTAAGATAAGCACTGCCATATATAAAAAACTTCCACTAATTAATATCATTCTTTTCCGATGCTGGTTTTTAATCAGTCTTGAAGCAAGGAAATAACAGATCAGTGAACAAAATGAAAAAAGCAGATTATAAACACCAAGGGCAAATTCGCTGCCAGTCGCTAAGTACACCCAAATTGCCACAATAAAGATAAACAATCCTTCCCGTAAACCTTGCGCAATATGAGCTAAGAGAATCTGATTCCAGTTTTTATTCCTTTTCCGCTCCAGCAATACTTCTCGAAACATAAATTTCCCTTCAGCTCTGCGCTTTTGTAAATAAAAGGAGAAAAAAACAGCAACAGCAAACAGTAAAAAGGAAATTAAAAAAATTACGGTATAGCCAGTGAAATTATTTAACTTAGAGATAATATAACCTGCAAACAATGGTCCAGTCATTCCGCCAAAAGATTGAAATGTACCAAGCATTCCATTAAAAATGTCTCTTGTTTCCGGCTCCGTAATCTCGAATGTTAACACATTAAAGGAAAGCCAGTAAAAACCATACCCAAAACCCAATAGACCGCCTAACAGATAAGGATAGGTAGTTGCTTTATCGCCAAAAAGCAAAACTAAGATATAAAAAAAAGAGAGAACTATGACACCAGCCCTTAGAATTAATGCCCTGTCCACTTTCTTCGCCAATTTTCCAGCGAGAGAGAAAGCAATGGGCTGCACAATATAAATAGAAAGATTATATGTAGCGATGTCCAGATACTCTCCTGATTTTTTCCATAGAAATATATTAACAAACGTATTGGATAATAATGTTGCCAGTGCATACAGTCCCCCAATAACTAGAAGGATTTTCAAATCACGACTCACTGGTATCTCACTTTTATACTTCTTAAAAAACAACATCTCCATACACCTCATTTTCCATCTAGCTATTAGTGTTCTCTAGATGAAATGAGATATGCAAATGAAAAAGGATACCCCTTTTAAAGAGATATCCTTTTAAAATCTTTATTTTGCTTCATTATATAAGCTTGCTACTTTATCCCAATCCACTACATTCCAGAATGCTGCAATGTAATCAGGGCGTTTATTTTGATATTTTAGGTAGTAAGCATGTTCCCATACATCAAGACCTAAAATTGGAGTTTTTCCTTCAGAAATAGGAGTATCTTGATTTGGTGTGCTTGTAATAGCTAAGTTACCATTTTCAACAACTAGCCAAGCCCAGCCAGATCCAAAGCGGCCCGCTGCAGCATTTGCAAATTCTTCTTTGAATGAATCCAAACTGCCAAACTTGCTGTTAATTGCTTCTGCTAATTCTCCAGTTGGTTCTCCACCACCATTTGATGATAAAAGTGTCCAGAATAAACTGTGGTTAGCATGTCCGCCACCATTGTTACGAACAGCAGTACGGATATTTTCCGGTACAGCATCAAGGTTTGCTAAGATGTCTTCAATTGATTTGTTTGCTAGATCATCATGACCTTCTAATGCAGCATTTAGCTTTGTAACATAAGTATTGTGATGTTTAGTGTGATGAATGTTCATTGTTTCCTTATCGATATGCGGCTCAAGTGCATCATATGCATAAGGTAAATCTGGTAATGTAAAGTTTGCCATGTTTATTCCTCCTATTAATAAGTATTGATGTTTTCTCTACACATCAAATATTATCAAATAGTCTGAATAAAATGCAAATAATTCGAATTAAGGAATATTCCACTAAATTTCCGGATTGGATATATTCCCCACTCGCTCTTCTTTAGCGCGTGCTAATTTTCTTATACTTGGCACTTACAATTTTAATTACGAGAAAGTCCCTTGCAACTAATATTTTTTATACTCCTAAACACAAAAAAACAAGCTCTTCTCATAGCTTGTTAAAGATGGTGGCTCGGGACGGAATCGAACCGCCGACACACGGATTTTCAGTCCGTTGCTCTACCGACTGAGCTACCGAGCCATCTGGTATTATGTAATGAATGGAGGAGGAAGAGGGATTCGAACCCCCGCGGGCTTTGACACCCCTGTCGGTTTTCAAGACCGATCCCTTCAGCCAGACTTGGGTATTCCTCCGTATATTTAATTGGTGGACCCTGCAGGACTCGAACCTGCGACCGATCGGTTATGAGCCGATAGCTCTAACCAACTGAGCTAAGGGTCCTTCTTGCTTAATAATGGGGCGACCGGTGGGGATCGAACCCACGCATGTCGGAACCACAATCCGATGTGTTAACCACTTCACCACGACCGCCATTATTTTATGTTTTTTTGGTAGCGGCGGAGGGGATCGAACCCCCGACCTCACGGGTATGAACCGTACGCTCTAGCCAGCTGAGCTACACCGCCAAATGGCTCCACAGGTAGGATTCGAACCTACGACCGATCGGTTAACAGCCGATAGCTCTACCACTGAGCTACTGTGGAATGTTTTATGTAATCACCGAAGCGACATTTAATAATTTATCATATATTATAAATAGCGTCAATACTTTTTTAATATTTTTTTTGTTTTTTTATGAAAAATTGATAAAAACCATCTCTAAAGTACCATTTCTCCTTGTAAATGGCAAGGAATGACCAGCTTTTTCGACTGGCCATTCCTGCTATCTAATTAATGTTTTTCACCAAGAACTTCATCTGCAATGTTAACTGCATGGTCTCCGATACGTTCTAAATTACTGATAATATCTGCAAAAACAATACCGGCTGCACCTGTACAAACACCCTCATTTAGACGGATGATATGCTTTTTACGGTATTTTCTTTCCATATTGTCAATTTCATTTTCCTTTTGTACAACAGACATAGCTGCTTCTCTGTCCAGTTTATCCAGTGCTTTCACAGCTTCTTTTACTGTCAGAATGGTTAAATCAAACATCTCATTCAAATCAATCATACCTTGTTCAGTAATGTCCACTTTATTCGATATTTTATAATTAATCAATTCCGCAATATTTTCAAAATGATCCCCGATTCTTTCTATATCTCTAACCGAGTTAATTAATGTTGAATGATTCAGTCTTTCCATTTCTGTAAAATCTGTACCTGACAGTTCAACTAAATAAGCAGTGATTTCTCTATCTAAATTATTGATCGCACCTTCTAACTGTATTGCCATATCTTCATGCTTCGAGTTATTGGTATTAAGGAATGAACTTGTTTCTTCTAAACCATTTATTGCATATTCCCCCATGCGGACGATCTCTGCTTTTGCCTGATCTAGAGCAACAGCTGGCGATTGTTTGATAAATATCGGATCAAGATGTTTTGGCTTATATTCGACAATTGTATCTTGTCCTGGAATTATTTTCGTTACAAGCAATGCCAATAGGCCGATAAACGGAAATTGAATAATTGTATTCAGTACATTGAAAATTCCATGTGCAAATGCAATTGTCATTGATGAATTCAGCTCTAATGCTGTTTGAATTCTTTCAATTAAAATTGTGTAAAAATTGATAAAGATTATGATGACAGTTGCTCCAATTACATTAAAAATAACGTGGGTTAAAGCAGCCCTTTTTGCAGCAACACTTGCTCCAATGGAGGCTAGTACCGCTGTAATGGTAGTCCCGATATTATCCCCAAATAAAACAGGCAATGCTGCTTTTAATTCAATGGCACCTTCCATCATTAAACTCTGCAGTATCCCAATTGTTGCACTTGAACTTTGTACGAGAATTGTAAAAACTGTTCCAATAACAACACCTAAAATAGGATTATCAGACATACTGACAGTTAAATCATGGAACATCTCTACATCTCTTAATGGCTTAAGACCGGAGCTCATCAGCTCTAATCCATAAAACAAAGAACCAAATCCAAAAATAGTAAGTCCAATATTCGTCAATCTGCTATTTTTAAAGAAGAACAATAAGAATGCACCTACAGCAATAATCGGCAAAGAATATGCACCTAGATCAAATCCGATAATAAATGCTGTGACAGTTGTACCGATGTTTGCTCCCATTATAACACCAATGGATTGTCTTAACGTCATAAAACCAGCATTTACGAGACCTACTGTTAAAACAGTTGTCCCAGAACTTGACTGGATGAGAATTGTTACGAGGATACCAGCTAAAACACCCATAAAAGGGTTACTCGTTGTTTTATCAAGAATATCTCTTAATCTGTCTCCTGCCGATTTTTGCAGTCCTTCCCCCATGTACTTGATCCCTAGAAGAAAGATACCGAGTCCACCTATAAATTCAAATATCATTGCTTGTACATTTACATCCAAAAGTTTTCATCCCTTCATTTGTATCATATATGTATTGTACAGGTTGAATGGATTTACGAATGACAATGTTAGACATAATTCGTAAACACATACGATTTTATATTAATTATTTATTAACGTTTTGTAAAGGTATTAAAGAAAAATTTACAATTTCTTAACATAAACCTCTGTAATATAGTAGTTTTGCCAAATAACAACAAAAAAAACATAGAGAATAATTCTTCTCTATGCTCCCTGATCTAATTCCTTTACTAATATTCTCGTCCCATCAACTGATTCAATAATAATTTCCGTATCTCTTTCCAGCCATTTCCCTTGTGTAATGGCACTGTATTCCTTGTCCTCTACCTTTATTGTACCGATTGGTCTCATATCTGTTACGGTTACACCTTTTTTCCCTTTTAACGATTTATAAGAAGAATTAATACTGGAATAACCAGCTTCTTCGGTTAATTGATCAAACAAGGTAATTTTCGTCCACATCTTCCGCTTTTTAAAAACTTTAAGAAATAGCAAGGATGAAAGCCCACCGACAAAAACACCTAATACTGCATACGCTCCAGCTAACCAATTAGGGGAAGCAAACCCTACAGAAATAATCATTAGTGCTGCTCCAATGACAGCCAATGTTCCGTCATTCATTATTTTTCCATCAATAACAATAAGTAAAATTCCGACGAAATAAATAATAATCATAATAAAGAACATGCCTGTATCCAGTAGACTCGAGAAATATACAGTAATAAAACCTAAACCGAGCAAACTGAAAATACCTTTTGCGTTAACGAGTATTTCGCCAATTAAAAATAATGTGGCAAAACCTACAACCAATAAACTTATCCATTCTGTTTCCATCGAAAACATTTGATCACCCCTCAAGGTAGTCTCTATATTTTAACATACGTTCAAAAGACATAAATAGTTTCATTATTTTAAAAAAGGATGTTCAAAAAGTCACCAAATGATAAGCGGCGAATCTCTTCGTTGGTTTGCGAGTCCGCTTCTCACGTATTCAAACCATACGTTCCGAGGCTCCTCACTGCACCGCCTCGACCTTCTTGCTTCTCATTTGCCGGTTCTTTGAACTCTTACTAGTGGAGGATGTTCAAAAAGTCACCAATTGATAACCGGCGAATCTCTTTGTTGGTTTTTGAATCCGCTTCTCACGTATTCAAACCATACGTTCCGAGGCTCCTCACTGCACCGCCTCGACCTTCTTGCTTCTCATTTGC
>NZ_ML762438.1:12180-25498 GCF_009498735.1 Gracilibacillus oryzae | reverse complement strand
CGGCTCTTTGAACTCTTACTAGTGGAGGATATTCAAACTCTCACTAAAAAAAGAATTAAAGTGTTGTTACTTCTCATTTTAGCATTTAAGCTTTATAATGGACAGAGATAGAACAATAACCTATCTAGGTTAATATACAAAGGGAGCGATTTTATTTATGGCTTTAATACACCGAAAGGATACACGACCTGTAAAAGTTGGAAATGTTATGGTTGGCGGTAAAGATGAAGTTGTTATCCAATCCATGACAACAACGAAAACACATGATGTGGAAGCAACTGTAAACGAGATAAAGCGTCTGGAAGAAGCAGGTTGTCAAATCGTTCGTGTAGCATGTCCTGATGAACGTGCAGCGAATGCCATTCCTGAGATTAAAAAACAAATAAATATACCATTAGTAGTTGACATACATTTTAATTATAAGTTAGCACTAAAAGCGATTGAAGGCGGAGCAGATAAAATCAGAATCAACCCTGGTAATATCGGGAAAAGAGACAAAGTGGAAGCTGTTGTAAATGCAGCAAAAGCGAAAGGCATTCCGATTAGAATCGGGGTAAATGCTGGTTCGCTTGAACGCCATATTTTAGAAAAATATGGTTACCCAACCGCTGATGGAATGGTGGAAAGTGCCTTGCACCATATTAAAATTTTAGAAGATCTTGATTTTCATGATATTGTCGTATCACTTAAAGCTTCAGATGTACGATTAGCGATCGAAGCATATGAAAAAGCAGCAGAAGTAATCCCTTATCCGTTACACCTTGGGATTACGGAATCCGGTACATTATTTGCAGGAAGCATCAAGAGTGCTGCTGGTATGGGTGCCATTCTAAGTAAAGGGATTGGTAGCACGATGCGTATTTCGTTAAGTGCAGACCCTGTGGAAGAAATAAAAGTTGCCAGAGAATTGTTGAAAACATTCGGTCTTGCTTCAAATGCAGCCACATTAATTTCTTGTCCTACTTGTGGACGAATTGAAATTGATTTAATTAAAATTGCAAATGAAGTGGAAGATTATATTTCCACAATTAAAGCACCGATTAAAGTAGCTGTATTAGGATGTGCCGTAAACGGTCCTGGTGAAGCTAGAGAAGCAGATATCGGTATTGCAGGTGCACGAGGTGAAGGACTATTATTCCGTCATGGGGAAATTATCCGAAAAGTACCTGAAGAAACAATGGTCGAGGAATTGAAAAAAGAAGTAGATAAAATTGCCGAAGAATATCTTGAAAAACAAAAAGCAGAAGCGCAAGAAGTATAAATAAGGAAACAGCATGCCAATGTCAGGCATGCTGTTTTTTATATTTGTTCTTGGTTAGAACAATGGTATCAAGATTAGAGAAACGATGATGGAGATGACAGAAATCACTATTGCTGCATTACCCAATGTGTCTGCACCTTGCTTTTTGGAAATAAATCCAAAAATCAAACCACCTACTGCCATCAATAAAGGCCACATAAAGAATGATGCGATGGCCAATATCAAGCCGACCCAACCAAACATTGTATTAACATTTGATTGCATTTGCGTACCTTGTTCATGATTATCTATTGGCCGGTTAAATTCGTTAGCCGTTAGTTCCTGTGCTGTCTCCGCGTCTCTCTTATACGCTTCGTCTACAGCATACAGCTCATCAGTAGGTGCAAATTGTTTTGTATTATGGTCATTTTGGTCATATTCTGGTGCATCCTCTATATGATCGAGTTCTTTGCTTTTATTTTGGTCTTCTGACATACTACAACCCTCCTTGTCAGTTAGAGGTACATTACTAGTATGTCTACCAATGCCGAATATTTTCGTGGTAATATTTCCTGTCGCTAATTTGCAATTGCTAATAAACCATGTTCTTTTGCGTTTGTCTGAATTATCAATGCATACTCACTTTTGGCATGTCCATTTTTCAATTTATACTGTTTCATCCCAGTCATCCCTCTGTGATAGGCAGTTAAGGTCTCGTTCCAATTTCCATAACGATCATGTAAATAATCTAAATAAACTAAAGAAAGCTTAATCGAGTAGTAAGGATCATATAATAATTCATCTTCATACGGAAGTTCTGCCATTTCTGCAACCCATGGTGCTGTATTCTTCATAAACTGAGCCATTCCGTAGGCATGTCCATATTTCGTTTCAGGACCAACTAATCCAGGGTCAAACGTTGTTCCTGTCTCCACTTTTAAGAGTTCGTACACTAAAAAAGGATCAATATTATATTTTTCCGCTTCTTTGACTAAAAAAGTAGCCCATGGCCGTAAAAACCTTCCCTCACTGTCTTTGACCATAACTTCTGCTTTTTCAAAGTAATTCTCCCATGATTGATAATTAGAGGAATTGAGCTGTAGTGTCTGATTATTAAGTAAATATGCTGTTTGTGTTTCCATTTCATTAATCTTATTGGATAATTCCATTTTGTCAGCTTGCAAATGATTAATTTGTGTTTTATATTGTGATACTTTATAAATGCTGATACATGCAACCAAAAACACCATCACAATGCCAAGCCATTGAAGTTTTTTCAGCAATTTGTTACACTCCTTTTCTGTTCCATTACATTTTGACCTATTCGATATTGGTAAGCATTTCCTCATAACGATAGATAATATCGAATAATGTCGATTAGTGCAAATTATACACTCATTCTATATGCCCAATTTTGGCAACAACTAAACATATTTTTCATATATTATAAATAAAATATATTAGAGGATATTGAAAAAGTCACCAAACGATAAGCGGCGAATCTCTTCGTTGGTTCGCGAGTCCGCTTCTCACGTATTTAAAGCCTGCATTCCGATGCTCCTCACTGCACCGCCTCGACCTTCTGCTTCTACTTTGCCGACTTCTTGAACACGCGCTATTAGGAAGATTTGGTCGTCACTTTATGGTAAAGGAGTTTTAAACAGATGAATGGATTCAAGAAGATGATTCTTTTACGTAAACTTCAATCACTTGATCCAGTTACACTTTACAATTACGCCAAGCAATATGAAATCCCACTGACAAAAGAACAAGCAGAAAAAATCAGCCAGCATCTTAAAAATAACAGCTATGACCCAACAAGAGCCTCAGACCGTACGCAAATGCTGAAAAAATTAGCACAAATTACGGACTTGAAGACAGCGCAAAAATGCCAGCAGATTTTTCAAAAGTTGATTAAAGAATATGGAATTGAGGATATGTTCCAGTAATTCTAAAAGATACTTTGGTGTTGACAATGATAATCTAGATAAAATCATGTGAAAAATCCGAACATATTCATGCTGACTTCAGCGTGGAATCTGTTCGGATTTTTCTTCTGCCAATTATTGGCCCATAATTTTTTCTTTTAAATCATCTTCAAATGAACCATTTTTAATCATTTCAATTTCAAACTTATATGGTGCTTTTTTGTTTTTCTTGTCTTCTCCAACATATGGTGTTTCCAATATCTTAGGCAGGCTTTCCAGCTGAGGATGGGTAATAACTTTGTGTAATGCTTCAAAACCAATATGGCCAAATCCAATATTTTCATGCCGGTCTTTTGCCGCACCTTGGACATTTTTACTGTCATTTACGTGGACTACTTTGATACGGTCTATTCCGATAATTTTATCAAATTGATTTAATACTCCATCAAAATCTTCCACTACATTGTAGCCAGCATCGTGTATGTGACACGTATCCATACAGACAGATAACTTCTGATTATGTGTTACCCCATCAATAATCCGGGCTAATTCTTCAAATGAACGTCCAATCTCTGAACCTTTTCCTGCCATTGTCTCTAAAGCAATCTGAACATCCTGCTCAGGATCTAATACTTCATTTAATCCTTCAATTATTTTTTTGATCCCCACTTCTGCCCCTTCACCAACATGTGCACCAGGGTGTAAAACAATTTGCTTTGAACCAAGTGCTTCTGTCCGGTCGATTTCACTTTTTAAGAAATTCACTCCAAGCTCGAATGTTTCTTTTTTAACGGCATTCCCAATATTAATAATGTACGGGGCATGAACAACAATGTCCATAATGCCGTTTTCCTGCATATGAGCCGTTCCTGCTTCAATATTTAAATCTTCAATTGCTTTTCTTCTCGTATTCTGCGGGGCACCTGTATAAATCATAAATGTATTGGCACCATACGATGCTGCTTCTTCACTTGATGCAAGCAGCATTTTTTTCCCGCTCATCGAGACATGTGATCCGATTTTTAACATATATTGATTCTCTCCCTGTTTCTATTTCTTTTTAAAAGCGTTTCTTTGAATTTTTTTCTTTGCTTTCTGTTGTTCATATTTCATTTTCTTTTTATAGCCAGGTTTTACTTTTCTCGGCTTTCTTACTTGCTTCCAGGCTTCTTTTTCAGCTTCGTTTTCGTGCTTTTTCCTTGTCTGTCTTGCATTCCATGCCTTAGTTTCCTGCCATTCGCCTTTTACAATATCGTAGAAAGTATACGTAATACCTTTTTTCTCAAGCTTTTTCACAAGTTCTAAATCCTGCTCTGTATATAAACTGATAGCAGTACCTTCCATCCCTGCTCTTGCTGTCCTGCCGACTCTGTGGATATAAAAACTGTCCTCTTTTGGTAACTCTGCATTGATAACATGGCTGACACCTTTGATATCAATTCCTCTTGCAGCAAGATCTGTTGCAACAATATATTGGTATTTCAGTTGCTGGATTTCTTTTAATACTCTTTTTCGCTCTCTTTGTGATAGGCCGCCATGAATCAGTCCAACATTCATTCCCTTTTCCTGAAGCTTTTCCGCTAATTCATTTGCTCTTTCTTTCCCGTTAGTGAAAATAATGGCTAAATATGGCTGAATTAGTTGAGATATTTGTTGTATTACATTCGCTGGTTCCCGGTGTTTAAGCGGCACCATACGATGTTCCATCTTCTCTGGTGCTAAACGATCATCAATTTTTATATATTTGGGAGATTGCAGATATTTCTTTAAAAATGGTTGTAACTTCTCCGGGATAGTGGCTGAGAATACCATTACTTGAATATCTGGATCTGCCTTTGACAAAATTTTATCAATTTCTTCAATCAAACCTAACTCAAGCATTAAATCTGTTTCATCCATTACAAATGACTTAGCTGAATAAATATCTAATACATCTTCATTCAATAAGTCAAGCAGTCTTCCTGGCGTTGCTACGATAATGTGCGGTGGTTCTTTCATTTTTTCTATCATCCGTTTTTTATCTGTCCCGCCAATAATTAATTTCGCTCGCCAAACGTCTTCTTTATTCGCGAATTGCATGATTTTTTTCACTTCATCATATATTTGTATCGCTAACTCTCTTGTTGGTGCTGTTAATATTATTTGCGTATGCTGTAACGTATCATCCAAATTGTTTAATAATGGGATAAGGAAGGCATGTGTTTTACCTGAGCCTGTTTCCGATTGTCCGATAATATTTTTGCCATGCAAAGCCTCTGGAATAACTTTGGTTTGAATCGGTGTCGGTTCATAAAAACCTAGTTCGCCGATGACGTTATTCATCCATTCATCTAACGCATATTGTTTAAATAAGTGTTTTTCCATTATAATCTCCTTTTAACTAACAAATATCTTTGTCAATTGGTGAAAATACCTTTATAATAAAAGTATTGGACAAAATCGTGTCCATTATTTAATATTCTACTTGATATGTGAGAGAAAGTACAGAGGGGGAAGCCGAATGGAAGTAATCAAAATTGCACCGCGTGGTTATTGCTATGGAGTTGTCGATGCAATGGTCATTGCGCAGAACGCTGTTAAGGATCCCAATCTACCTCGACCTATATATATACTTGGTATGATTGTTCATAATTCACACGTTACAAAAGCATTTGAAGATCAAGGGGTTTACACATTAGACGGGAAGAACCGTTCTGATTTACTTGAAGAAATCGATAACGGTACTGTTATTTTTACCGCACATGGTGTATCGCCAGAAGTAAAAAAGAAGGCAGAACAAAAAGGATTAACCGTTCTTGATGCAACATGTCCTGATGTTACCAGAACCCATGATTTAATAAGAGAAAAAGTGAGAGAAAACTATCAAATTGTCTATATTGGCAAAAAAGGGCATCCAGAGCCGGAAGGGGCTATTGGAGTCGCACCTGACCATGTGCATCTTATTCAAACTGAAGAAGATGT
The DNA here is from genome assembly GCF_009498735.1 of Gracilibacillus oryzae. Lineage (GTDB taxonomy): Bacteria > Bacillota > Bacilli > Bacillales > Amphibacillaceae > Gracilibacillus > Gracilibacillus oryzae. The sequence goes on along the minus strand of NZ_ML762438.1, from coordinate 19,369 downwards.
AGCAGGGCTTACAATTGATGAGGATGCGAAAATCTTAGTAACAAATCAAACAACAATGAGCCAGTGGGATGTTTATGATGTGATGCAGCTGGTCAAAGCCAAATACCCACAAACAGAAATGGAACAGGAAATTTGTATGGCAACACAGGTAAGGCAAGAAGCGGTTGCAGAACAGGCAAAAGAAGCTGATCTTACATTAGTTGTCGGCGATCCGCGCAGTAATAATTCCAACCGCCTGGCACAGGTTTCCATTCAACATGCCGGAACACAAGCGTATCGGATTGCTGATATTACAGAAATCGATCTTAACTGGTTAGATGGTGTAGAGAAAGTAGCAGTGACAGCTGGTGCATCCACACCAACACCGATTACGAAAGAGGTTATTACTTTTATTGAGAAATATGATCCTGAAAATTCTGAAACTTGGGATCTAAGTTCGAAAGTGAAAAAAGAGAAAATCTTGCCGAAAGTAAAAGCAAAATAAAGTGAGACTTTGATCAGTGGGGGATTTTTGTAAACCCTACTGATCATTAGTGAAACTAATCAGGATACCTAGCGTCTGCTTATCCTCCACTTACTATTTTCGTTTTTCGTCAATCTTTATTACAGACGGTTGGCGCTGTGAAAAAAAGAGTTTATATACGGAACCCCAAAAGTTAGACAAGACAGTCTAAACTTTTGGGGATTTTTATTTCCATTGAAATGGTTCTGTTGGTATATTGGAACAAATGACTTCCACTCTATTAGGCAGTTTCTGCATATTTTGTTCAAAATAAGTTTTAACTCCGTCTTTCATTACTTGTTCTATATGATGGCCGGGATCAATCAAGGCGATTCCTTGCTCTTTAGCATCCAGTGCGTCGTGGAAGCTTAAATCACCGGTAATATAAACATCTGCCCCATGTTTCCTTGCATCATTTATATATCCTTTTCCGCTGCCTCCAAGGACTGCTACTTTTTCTATTGTTTTATCAGGATCTCCTACAAAGCGAACATATGGTACTTCAAAAATCTCTTTTACTGCTGCAGCATAATCTTCTAATTTCATTGGATGTGAGACAGTGCCAACTCTGCCTAATCCTAAAATTTCGCCCTGATTAGCTGTTGGAAATACATCGTATGCCATTTCTTCATATGGATGAGCATTTTTTGCGACTTGAACGATTTCTTTCAGGTGCTGTTCTTTTACAATCGTTTCCACTCGCTCTTCCTTCACATGTTCAACCGTACCTTCTTGTCCAATAAATGGATTGGTACCTTCTAATGGCTTAAAAGTCCCTGTTCCTGCACTTCTAAATGTACAATGACTGTAATTGCTCTCAATAAAGCCAGCAGTATGAGTTTCAGGTACATATACTACCAGTTTAAAAAGCTTTTCTGCAATTGTTGGAACAAGTACCTCTCGATTGACCAATTGCAGTTTGTCTGCAAGCAAATCATTTACCCCACCTTTAACAACATCCAAGTTGGTGTGTGCGGCATATACAGAGATATTATGTTTGATTAATTTATGGATAGTCTTTCCTTTGAAATTATTTTCCTCTATTTGTTTCAGCCCCTGGAACAATAAAGGGTGATGGGCGACAATCAAATCAACCTCATTCTCTATTGCCTCATCAGCAATTTGTTCAGTTACATCCAATGTTGTCATTATTCTTTTGACTTGATTGTTCAGATTGCCAATTTGCAATCCAACATTATCCCAATTCTCCGCATAATGTGCGGGAACCCATTGTTCAAACAGCTGGATGATGTCTTTAACTGTTGTCATTGGTATGTATAACCTCCTCGATCAATTGAATATCATTTTCCCACTGTGCTATTTTTTCGCCGGGAACTTGTTTTGCTTTTTTCATCGAAGTTAACAATTCCAGTCTTTTCTCTCGTTCTGAGTGCCATTTTTTCATAAAAACTTCATTTCTCTCTTGAACTAGTTTCGGTCCGAATAACAACTCTTTTCTTGTCATTACTGGTTGATTGTTTACTTTATCAGCCACTACAATTTCATATATGTACCCGTCTTCTTCTAAAATTTCCTCTGCAGTTATCTGGTAGAAATGAGTTATCAGCCATTGTCTAACAATATGTGCATCAATATTAGGCTGTAAAATTAATCTTCTTGTATCTTCCAGTTTATCCTGGCCTTCTTCCAGTATTTTTGTAATCAACTTGCCACCCATACCTGCAATTGTAACTTGATTGACGGAATCATTCTCATGAAGAACTTCTAGTCCATTGCCCTTTCTGACACCAACTCTATCAGATAAACTATTCTCTATCACTGTCATTTTAGCTCTTTGGTATGGTCCTTCATTTACTTCACCTGCTATAGCTCTTGCTTCCGGGTCCTTTAAGCAAATATAACATGGTAAATAAGCATGATCTGAACCTATATCAGCAAAAAATACCGGTTTTTCCAGATATTTTGCCACACTTTTCAATCTTTTGGATAACATAGATCTTATCCTTCTTTCTATTGTTTTTAGTTACAGTCTGTAAGAAAAAGCTTTCTGTCACATTAACAGAAAGCTTTTCTTTTTACAATATATTAATGTGCTGCTTCTTCCTCAGCAGCTTCTTCCCCTTCAGCGGCTTCTCCACCAGTCTCACCAGTAACCAGCCATTCTGCTAAAATTGCTGCTTCTTCAGTAGAAACTAGTCCTGCGGGCATTGCAGTGCCTTCTATACCGTTTACAATAATATCTTGTACTTCTTCAACGGAGTACTTATCACCAATATTTTGCAAACTAGGTCCTGATGCACCTTCCAAATCGCCGCCATGACAGCCTATACAATTTTGTGCAAGTGCTTCAGGATCAGCTTCGACTGTTTCTCCACCGCCATTAGCAATTTTCTCTTGCTGGTCTAAACCAGCTACTGATAAAACAATCATTGCTAATATACCTAATACTGCAATTAATGCAAAAGGTATAACTGGATTTTTTTTCATGATCATTCCTCCTTCAGTATACCGTCTCTTTTTCATTTCATTATGTATAGAAAAACATAATACAAAACCATCTCTATTTTACTTTATATTAACTAATTAGAAAAGCAAAACAAATAAATTTTCATCAAATTGACTAAAAATAATAAAAACCTGACAGAATACAGGCAATTATGAAGACAAAAACACCAGCTATTTGTACAAACAACTGTTTTTTCCATTTGCCAAAAACAATCCATGACAGACTATTGATATAAATCCACAAGTAAGTAATCCAGTTAACATGGAACCATTCATTTAATAATAAAGAAGAAGAGAATAGAAAATTCACAAACAATATCATTACAGCATAGTCTTCATTTAATCGATCGTGTTTTTTAAACAGTCTAATCATCCAAATATTCAGCAGCAGTACGATTATGGCAGGAATTATTTTCCATATATCATTTTCCACTGTTACATAGAGCAGCAGTGGAATAAGCAGTAAAAAAGTATTAAAAAAATAATAGAATAAATAATAAGGGGTATTCTTCGCTTCCTGTTCCTCTGAGCTCTCGTTCTCCCCTTCCCCTTCCGTATATAATGCAATTAAAAAATCACAATAATGAACAGGCAGAAGCTGATGAGATTTCCAGTAACGAATCTCTTTTAAAATGATTTCTTTTCTTTCTGCATTCATAAACATCGTCCCTAAAGTTATTTTCCATTCTATCTATATATCGGTAAATCTTGATAATTTTTTAATGCAGAAAACAATACATTAAAACTACCTTCCATGATCAACCACAGAAGGTAGGATGTTTTTTTATTCTAAAAAGTCTTTTAATCGTTTGCTTCGACTTGGGTGACGCAATTTTCTTAAGGCTTTCGCTTCTATTTGACGAATCCGTTCTCTTGTCACTCCAAATACTTTTCCTACTTCTTCTAACGTTCTCGTTCTTCCATCATCTAATCCGAAACGTAGTCTTAATACATTTTCTTCTCTATCTGTTAATGTATCTAATACGTCTTCCAATTGCTCTTTAAGCAATTCATACGCCGCATGATCAGAAGGTGATGTTGCTTCCTGGTCCTCAATAAAATCTCCTAAATGTGAATCGTCCTCTTCCCCGATAGGAGTCTCGAGTGAAACAGGCTCCTGAGCAATCTTAAGAATTTCTCTTACCTTATCAGGTGTTAACTCCATTTCTTTGGCGATTTCTTCTGGAGTTGGTTCTCTGCCTAAGTCCTGCAGTAACTGTCTTTGAACCCTGATCAGTTTATTAATGGTTTCCACCATATGAACAGGAATACGGATTGTACGCGCCTGATCAGCAATAGCACGAGTGATTGCCTGGCGTATCCACCATGTTGCATACGTACTGAATTTAAACCCTTTTCTGAAATCAAATTTCTCTACGGCTTTAATCAGACCCATGTTTCCTTCTTGAATAAGGTCAAGGAATAACATACCTCTTCCGACATAGCGTTTAGCAATACTGACAACAAGTCTTAAGTTTGCTTCAGCTAATCTCTTCTTGGCATATTCATCGCCTTCTTCAATCTTTTTAGCTAAATCAATCTCTTCAGATGCAGATAACAGATCTACTCGGCCTATTTCTTTTAAGTACATTCTAACAGGATCATTTATTTTAATTCCAAGCGGAACACTTAAATCATTAAGATCAAATTCTTCCTCTTTTGATAATTGCTGTAAAGTAGGGTCTTCATCAGAATCACCTAAAACCTCTACACCTTGTTCGTTTAAATGTTCGTAAAATTCATCCATCTGATCTGATTCCAATTCAAAATTTGACAATCTTTCTGCTACTTCCTCATATGCTAAAACACCACGTTTTTTACCGATTTCGAGTAACTGTTCCTTTGCCTGCTCTAGTGTTAAATCAGTTTCTTTAGAACGTGAAGGTTTATTATTTGCCATGAGTTGCCCCTCCTTCCAAAAGCTAACTTCCTCTTTTTGATTCTTGTCTAAGCTTGATGATTTCCATCGCAATTTGCGCTGCCTTCACTGGATCAGTCTTTTCAACCATTTTTTGTTCTCTTTCCAGTTGTCTAATCTGACTTTTATCATTCTGTTCAGCTAAAATTGTATAAATATAATCATCCAGCTCTCTATCTGATATTTCCCAATTACAGTCGATTATAGATATCTCTACAACCAGCTTTTGTATTGCCTGATCTTCTATAAATGTAAGAAAATGGCTAGGATTCGGTTGGTTGCCAGCCTCATAAAAGCCATATAAATGGGTTACAATAATTTGATGCTGCTCAATATTAAATTTTGAACCTAATGTCTCCTGCACTCGTTCAGCGATATGAGCATTTTGAAGCATAAAGGCGATCAGCTGTCTTTCCGCTTTATGATAGGCAGGTAAAACTTTTTGCTTTTTTTGGTAAATGTTTCGAATTCCTTCATTAGTATTACCAAACTTCTTACTGTTATCATCATTTTTTTTGCTATTTTGCATTTTCACTGCTAAATCTTGTTGCAATGCCTCGTAAGAAAGTGAGAACTGTTCCGAAAGTTCCCGCAAATAATGGTCCCGTTTGATCGAACTATCAAGTAGTGCTATTTCACTAATAATATTTTCGACATACCGCAGCCGATCTCCTTCTTGATTCAAATTATAATTCTTCTTTAAGTGACTAATTAAAAAAGTCATTTCAGAAGCACTAGTATCAAGGATCGTATGGCGAAATGCCTCTGCACCAAATTCCTGAATATACTGATCTGGGTCATAACCATTGGGAAGCATGGCAATCTTCACATTACAGCCAACTTTTTTCAGAAGTTTTAATGTTTTATAAGTTGCATTTTGACCTGCTGTATCCCCATCAAAACAGATCACAACCGTTTCTACATATCTTCTTAGTATGTTGGCATGAGAATCAGTGAATGAAGTACCAAGTGAAGCAACAGCATTCATTACACCTGCCTGGTAAAGGGCAAGCACATCTGCATAACCTTCCAGAAGAATGACTTCATTTCTCTTTCTAATTTCACTTCTAGCATTGTCAAAATTATAAAGAAGCTTACTTTTTTGGAAAAGTTCCGATTCTGGGCTGTTTAAATACTTAGGTTCCTGGTTATCGATTGATCTCCCACCAAATCCTACCGTTTTGCCAATAGCATTGCGAATGGGAAAAATAATTCTTCCGCGGAAGCGATCAAAGTAATTTATTTGGTCATTCGTTGTTAAAAAGCCTGCTTTCACCATTAACTGGCGGTGATAACCTTTCTTCTCCAGAAATTTCACAATAAAATCTCTTGATTGTGGAGAAAATCCAATTTGGAACTTCTCAATGGCGTCATCGGAAAAGCCCCTTTGGTGGAGGTATTCCAATCCTTTCTTCCCGTCTTTTGTATGATATAACAAATGATGATATAATTTAGCTAACCATTGATATGCTTCCAGAATCAATTGTTCTTCTGTTGTAGATCGACCCTCATTGTCGCTGTCAAATTGGGGTATTTCCAGTTTATGGCCAGACTTTTCAGCTAAGTGCTGAACAGACTGTGGAAAAGAAAAACCTTCCAATTCCATTAAGAATGTGTAAACATTGCCTCCTTTGCCGCAACCAAAACAATGAAATATCTGTTTTTCCTGGTTAACGGAAAAAGATGGCGTATTTTCTGAATGAAACGGACATAAGCCGAAATAATTTCTCCCTTGCTTCTTAAGTTGCACATAATCGCCAACAACATCAACGATATCGTTTGATGATTGGATAGTAGCAATTGTGTCATCATCTAAGTGATATTGATTTGCCATAATAATCACCAATTTCCAATCAATTCTGTTTTTCAGTCCATTTCGACATTTTTTTCAATTTATGCTATGAAAGACAAACTATATAATCTTTCTATTACTCCTATTACCTTCTGCTTCAATAATTAAACAACGATAATATATAAATCAATTTTTGTCGAAAAATAAAATAACTTATGAATAACAATTCTACAAAAATAAATAAATTCCTTCTTTTACAGAGAAATTTATTATAAAAAATTAGCATACAAGTTATTTTTGTTCTAATTTTAATAAATATTAAGGTTAAAAACCATTTTCCCAAAAAAGTATTATATAACACTTTTTTATTTTTTCCAACAATAAGGTATTTAAAGCTAATAATTTTATTTGCTTTTTATTCCATATTCCAGTATGGCTGATTAATCATGTTAAGTATTATATTCGCCGTTTCTTCCACTGCTTTATTGGATACATCAATGACAGGACAGCC
>NZ_ML762438.1:0-12170 GCF_009498735.1 Gracilibacillus oryzae | reverse complement strand
AATGAGCTGATCAAAATAATTTAATTCTTCCTGAATTCTTTCCATATTAGCATAGCTTGCCTTGTCATCGAGTCCGAGGCTTTTCAATCTTTCTTTCCGAATAGTGTTAAGTTTTTCCGGACTGATTTTTAGTCCAATACACTTATGTGTCGGAATTTTAAATAAGGATTCGGGTGGATCTACTTCCGGAACAATTGGAATATTAGCCACTTTCAGGCGCTTATGCGCTAAATATTGCGATAAAGGGGTTTTTGACGTTCGTGAAACCCCAATTAAGACTATATCTGCCTGCATTACTCCTCTTGGATCTCTTCCATCATCATACCTTACCGCAAACTCTATTGCTTCCACCCGTCTGAAATAATCTTCATCAAGACGGTGAATCAAGCCAGGTTCTTCTTTGGCTTTTCTTTTAAATTTCCTCTCCATTGCTGCTAACATCGGCCCCATTATATCAACACATTCTACTTGTTTGTTTACAGCCTCTTGTATCAGGAATTCACGTAAGACAGGATTCACCAGTGTAAAACCAATCATTGCCCCTAATTGTTTTGCGTGGTACACAACACCACGCAAAACTTCTATATTTTCTACATATGGGATGCGATATAAATCATACGCATTCTCATCCATAAATTGGCTTAATGCTGCTTTTGTCACAAACTCTGCTGTTTCACCTACGGAATCTGAAACAACATATATGATTGTTTTTTCCATATGTTCATGCTTCCTCCTGAATTCTAATTAACTTTGTACCTGTTTCCAATTAATTTCAGCAAGGTCAGCAAACTTGATGATTTGTTGTGATACCGCTAATAAGAGTGCCAGGCGGTTTTCTCTTATTTGGATATCATCATCCATAACCATTGTGTTATCAAAAAACTGATGAATTGGCTGCACCAGGCGTGACAGAATTTCAAGTGATTCACCTGCATTACTTGTTTGCAGTGATGCTTTATAATCAGGTTTGATGCTTTCATATACTTGGTACAGATTCTTTTCCTCTTCCTTCACAAACAGCTCTGGATTCACTTGGAAATGATCTTCTGCTTTCTTTGCTAAATTCAGTACTCTGACAAACGCCTCTTGTTTATCTTTAAAACTTGTATCACTGCGTTTTTCACTTAATAACTTTGCTTTTGCTGTGATAAAAGAGATATTATCCAGATCATTAACTAGTACTGCATCAATTACATCTGATTCAATTTTTTCCTCTTTCATAATATATGCTGCTCTTTGCTTAAAAAATGTTTCTAATTGCTTGTGAATCTCTTCTTTTTGTGAATGGTCACTAATATGTGTTTCAAACAGCTTCTGAACATGGTAAAGAAGTTCACTGATATTAAGATTCCATTTTCTTCTGCCCACTATTTGAATAACACCTAGTGCTTGTCTTCTAAGAGCATAAGGATCTTGAGAGCCGCTTGGAATAATACCAACAGTAAAACAGCCGACAATTGTATCAAGTTTATCAGCAATACTTACAACTGATCCCACAATTGTTTCCGGCAATTCAGCATTCGCATTTTTTGGCATGTACTGTTCTTCAATTGCTTTTGCAACTTCTTCGTCTTCACCAAAGATTTCAGCATATTTGCGTCCCATTACTCCTTGTAATTCCGTAAATTCATTAACCATATTTGTTACAAGGTCAAACTTAGAAATTTGGGCTGCTCTTGTTACTTTATTCTTCTCCTCATCGTTCAACTGCAATTGTGCTGTGATGATACTTGCTATATTTGTTACCCGTTCTGATTTATCAGCAATGGTACCTAATTTTTCCTGGAAAACCATTCGGGATAACTGGTCTAAATTGCGCTCAATGGAAAGCTTTTGATCTTCTTCATAAAAGAACTGTGCATCCTGCAGTCTTGCTCTGAGCACTTTTTCATTACCACGGGAAACTGTTTCAATATGATCAGACGTTCCATTACGAACTGCAACAAAGAATGGATAAAGCTCGCCCTGGCTATCCTGAACAGGGAAATATCTTTGATGCTCCTTCATTGAAGTAATTAACACTTCTTTCGGTATCTGCAGAAAAGCTTTATCGTATGCTCCAAAGAATACGGTAGGATATTCAACAAGATGTTTCACCTCATTTAATAATCCCTCATCTATTGGAATATTCCAGCCTTTCACTTTTTCTAATTTGCTAATACCGTCTGTAATCAGCTTTTCGCGTTTTTCTGCATCTGCAATCACATATTCTTTTTCCAAAAGCTCTTCATATTGCAACGGATCGTTAATCACTATTTCTCCGCCAAGGAAACGGTGACCGTAAGTTACCCTATCTGTTTCAACTCCTGTAATTTCAAACGGAATAATGTTCTCATGATTTAATGCAACAAGCCATTTGATTGGGCGGATAAACCGTAAGTTCTGATTGGCCCAGCGCATATTTTTCGGAAAATGCAGACTTAAAATTATTTCTTTGAATTGCGGCAGTAATTCATCGACTTTTTTTCCTTCTATGAATTTCTTAACAAAGATGTAATTCGTGCCATTGACTTCTTTGAAATAGATGTCGTCAACATCTTTTCCTTGTCCTTTAGAGAAGCCTATAGCAGCTTTTGACCAATTGCCATTTTCGTCTTTGGCAATTTTCTCTGCTGGTCCTTTTACTTCTTCTTCCTGATCTGCTTGCTTTGTTTGCAGGTTCTTAATAACGACAGCAAATCTTCTTGGAGTAATATAAGTTGCGATCTCTTCAAAGTTTAAACGAAGCTCATTTAACCATGCTTCTGTTTTTTCTCTTAATTGTACTTCCGTATGATTCATAAATCGTGCAGGCATTTCCTCAAGACCTACTTCAAACAGCACATTAGTTGTTGTCATTTGCCATATTCTCTCCTTTCAGCATAGGGAATCCTAGTCTTTCACGTTCTTCCACATATAATTTGGCAATTTCTCTTGCTAGATTTCGTACTCTTCCTATATAGCCTGTTCTTTCTGTAACGGAAATAACTCCCTTCGCATCAAGCAGGTTAAAGGTATGAGAACATTTTAGTACATAATCATATGCTGGAAAGACAAGACCTTTTTCCATTGTCCGCTTTGCCTCTTCTTCATATGTGGTAAAAAGGGTAAACAGCATGTCTGTATTCGATTCTTCAAATGTATATGTAGAATGCTCAAATTCCGGCTGGTAAAAGATATCGCCTACTGTCACTCCATTTGTCCACTCTAATTCAAATACATTTTCTTTATCTTGAATGTAGGAAGCAAGACGCTCAATCCCATAAGTAATTTCAACAGCTACTGGTTTCGCTTCTAAGCCGCCAATTTGCTGGAAATAGGTAAACTGGGTAATTTCCATTCCATCAAGCCATACTTCCCAGCCTAAACCGGCTGCACCAAGTGTAGGGTTCTCCCAGTTATCTTCCACAAAACGAATATCATGTTCATTTGGATTGATGCCTAATTTTTCTAATGACTCTAAGTACAGTTCCTGAATATTGTCAGGTGATGGTTTCATGATGACTTGGAATTGATGGTGCTGATATAGACGGTTCGGGTTTTGTCCATAACGTCCATCAGCAGGTCGTCTTGATGGTTCAACATAGGCAACATTCCAAGGCTCTGGCCCCAGGCTGCGCAACAATGTCATTGGTGACATTGTCCCTGCACCTTTTTCCACATCATATGCTTGCATCAGAATACAATTCTGATCTGACCAGTGCTTTTGTAAGGTTAATATCATTTCTTGAATGTTCATTTAATGGTTCCCTCCATTATTTTTTAGTTTTCTACATAACGAAAACCCGTCCCTATGCCTTATCAATAATGTGACAAAGCATAGGGACGGGTTCTCCGCGGTTCCACCCTATTTGTTACTTCTCCGATAGAGAAATAACCACTTAAAAAGAACTGCTCCAGATTGCCTTCCTAAGTGTTTCAATATCTAGCTTACACCATCCTAGACTCGCTTTCATTGAAAAAATCTTAGTACTACTCTCTATCAACACAGATTATGTTTCAGTTATTATTAAATAATACGAGATATCTATTTTAATGTCAACAGCTAACTATCCCCGTAAATTGTCCATCTGTTTCAGAAAGCGTTTCGACTTTAAAAAATAACCACCATATCTCTCATAATATTGATCCATTATTTGCTTAAGAATAGCTTTATTTTCCTCTTTCACCGAGATATTCCCAATCCGGTCTAAGCTGACCCAGGAAAAAATCCGCAGTAATTTATACAGATTTTCATTCAGCATATAAGCATAGGAATCTTTATGATGGCAAAACTGACAAAGGATGCCGCCTTCCTGGATGGAAAAATGAGATAACTTCTCTTTCCTGCCACAGTTAACACAATTGTCAACAATTGGTGCGAACCCTGCTGCCTGGTACATTTTCCATTCATAGATCATTGTCAGTATTTCCGGATCTTTGTCTTGCTCAAACCATTCCAATGTCTGAAGCAATTGTTTATAATGGAGCGGATCGTACTGTTTCGGATCTAACACCTTATCCGTTAATTCTGCTAAAAAACTAGTATATGCTGTCAGAAATATATCTTCCCGAATTTTACGAAAGGAATGAATCACTTCTCCTTGCTGAATTGTTGCAAGCCCTGAACCAGGCTGAACTAAAAAAGATCCATGAATAAAAGGCTGCGTAATTGCAGCCATTCTGCTTTTTGTTTTTTTTGCACCACGGGCAATTGCTCCGAATTTACCCATAGTTGGTGTGAGTAATGTTACAATTTTATGTGTTTCCCCATAATCTTGTGTTTTTAAAATTATGCCTTCCACTTTTTCAAACACAAGTTACCATTCCCTTTCTGACTTAATAATGAGAGTCTTCCACCAACGAATTATCCAATGAGTCCTGATCTAATTCGGTTGAATCTTCTTCTATCTGTTTCATCCATAAATATGCTTCTATATTACCTGTTTGACTGAATATTTTCCATGGTACATCGATCACAATAAACCTCACCTTTCCTTTTGGTTGTCTTTCATTGTGCTCATTAATAGAATTACCTAAAACAATCATTCAATTAGTAATAATATTTACCATGTATGATGGTCATAAAAGCTGTCATACATTATTCAGGGAACCTTAGTATTCGTCCTGTTTGAAACCTAATTCATATAAATGGTGTGGTTTATTCCGCCAGTTTTCTTCTACTTTCACCCATAATTCCAGAAAAACTTTTGAACCAAGTAATCCTTCGATATCCTGGCGTGCTCTTTTTCCAACTTCTTTTAACATTTTCCCTTGCTTGCCAATGATAATCCCTTTTTGTGATTTTCGCTCAACGATAATACTTGCCTGTACAAGCAGCTTATCATTTTCCCCTCTATTTTTGATCTGGTCAATTACGACGGCAACAGAGTGAGGAATTTCTTCTCTCGTTAAGTGAAGAACCTTTTCTCTGATTAATTCCTGGATTATAAATCGTTCTGGATGATCTGTAATTTGGTCTTCCGGATAGAATTGCGGTCCTTCCGGGAGAAAATCTGTGAAAACCTCCATTAAGTGCTCCACATTATTCCCTTCAAGTGCAGATATCGGGATAATTTCCTCAAATGGATACTTGTCCTTATAAAGTTCTATTAGGGGCAGTAATTCATCTGGCTGTACGAGGTCAATTTTGTTAATGACTAAAAATACCGGCGTCTTATTTGACTGAAGTCTGTCTATAATATATTGATCTCCACGCCCGTATCCTTCATCTGCGTTAATCATAAACATAATGGCATCAACTTCATTCAATGTATTCTCGGCGATCTTCACCATAAAATCTCCCAGTTTATGCTTCGGTTTATGGATACCAGGTGTATCGATAAACACTATCTGTTTTTCTTTATCAGTAAAAACGCCTTGAATTTTATTTCTTGTTGTCTGTGCTTTGTCACTCATGATTGCAATTTTCTGTCCGATAACTCTGTTCATAAAAGTGGATTTTCCTACATTCGGTCTGCCGATAATTGCTACAAATCCTGATTTAAATGTTTGTTCCATTCACGTTCCTCCGTTATTCATGTTGCATTGTATATGTATATCATACAATAAATTTTATTTCATTTCATACTTTCGACAAAACTAGTGGTAATGTTTTCACAAATATTATAATCTGCAGCAGTTAATTTAGCCAATGAGGCAGAAAAATGCAACAGCCAACAATAACAGCAAATATGGCTGTTACCAAAACTGCACCTGCTGCAAGATCTTTTGCAATGCCGATCGCTTGTCTTCTGTTTGGTTCTAAGTAATTCAGTGCAGTTTCTATCGCAGTATTCATTACCTCCATGCTTATTACTGCTCCACATGCAAGGAATAGAATAGCCCACTCGATTGGTGATAATTTTGTCCAAACACCAGATATTATCACCAAAACTGTTGCTATAATATGGATCTTCACATTGCGTTCTTTCCTTATTGCATGCAAAAGTCCGTTTATTGCATACTTAAATCCAATGTAATAGCGTCGTTTATCTTGATAATCCGAAGCCATTTAAGATCTCCTCTTGTCTGGCGAACATCTTCTTTTCTTCTGCTTCCTCCATATGATCATAACCTAAAAGATGCAGGAAACCATGCAATGCTAAAAAACCAAATTCTCTGGACACCGAGTGGTTATAGTCTTTTGCTTGTTCCTCCGCTTTATCAATGGAAATAACAATGTCTCCAAGCACTACAGGAAGATCTTCCGCATGTATGGTGATTTCACCATCTGTTTCTTCTTCTAAAGCAAATGAAAGAACATCTGTCGGTTTATCTAAGTCTCTGTACTGTTTGTTTAGTTGCTGGATCTCTTCATTGTTCACAAAGGTTACCGATAGTTCAGCCAAAGGGGAAACACTTTCTTCTTTAGCTGCATATACGAGTAAATCCTCGATCAATTCCATATGTTCATTCGATACTTTTTCAGTTTCATCAATAAAATCAATTTCCATTATTACTTAGCCTCCTTCATTTTCTCTTCATTAGGGTACTGGATTCTGGAGTGATAAATTCCTTTTAAGGTTTCACAGATAACATTTTTCATTATTTCCAAATCCTTGAAGGTTAGTTTACTGTCATCCAACTGGCCATCTAACATTCGATCTTCAAAGATGGAAGCGACAATTTTTTCAATTTGTTTTTGATCCGGATTTGTCTGGGATCGGACTGCCGCTTCAATAGAGTCACAAATCGAGACAACAGCTGCTTCTTTTGTGGCCGGTTTAGGGCCACTGTAGCGAAAGTCTTCTTCCAACACATTGTCACTTTTATCTTTTGCTTTATAATAGAAAAATTTCAACAAGGTAGTCCCATGGTGCTGTAAAGCGATATCTATGATTTCTTGCGGGAGCTTTTCTTTTTTTAATAATTCGGCCCCATCAACAGGGTGCTGCATAATAATTTCTGCACTTTGGTATGGATCCAGGTAGTCATGAGGATTCTTCATTCCCATCTGGTTTTCGATAAAATAATGTGGTCTTACAGTTTTACCCAAGTCATGGTAATAAGCTGCAACACGGGCCAATAATCCATTTGCTCCAATTGCCTCACAAGAAGCTTCACTCAAATTAGCTACCATAATACTGTGATGATAGGTACCGGGAGCCTCAATTAATAATTTCCTTAATAATGGCTGGTTGGGACTGGACAATGTTAACAGTCTGGAATCTGACAAAATGCCTAAGCCTGATTCGAAGAACGGGAGCATCCCTACGGTTAAAACCGTTGCTATTATTGCCGCTAAAAATCCATAACTGCCAAATAATAAATAGTCAGCCATGTCATATTTTTCGAAAGACAATAATAAGAATAGAAATACAGTAGTCAGATTCATGAAAGCAAGGCCAATTCCTGTTTTGATAATCGCCGCCTTATCTTTCACAAGGGCCAGAAAATAAATACTCACTAATTGTGTGATCAGAAAGTAAATCCCTGCCTCCATATTTAACAGACCTGGAATATTCGCATTAAATATGACACTGCCTACAATCGCATAAATAATGGAAAACACGATCGCAACTCGTTCCCTTATTAATATCTTTACAAGCA
Source organism: Gracilibacillus oryzae (assembly GCF_009498735.1). Lineage (GTDB taxonomy): Bacteria > Bacillota > Bacilli > Bacillales > Amphibacillaceae > Gracilibacillus > Gracilibacillus oryzae. The sequence goes on along the minus strand of NZ_ML762438.1, from coordinate 4,160 downwards.
TCGAAACGGTAGCAATTGGTGTAATGAAAAAGAGAGGGTTATCTGTTGTCACATAAAAGCTTATAACTTTCATCACACCGACAATGACACATGTTAAGATAACTATCGCCGCTAGTTTTCTTGAAGTATAATGGTGGTTCTTCTTTGCACGATTCAATTCTAAGAAAATCACCATACCCAAAAGCAGCATAAGAATTAATAGTCCAATTAAGGGAAATACATTTCTTTCTTCGTTTAACAAACCTGTAATCTCTAATTCTTCATAAATTTCATTCGTAATAAGCTGACCCTCTTCTACAATCATTTCTCCAGCACGAATCAGGACAGGCTCTACGCCCTCTCTTGCTAGCTTTTGTGCTTCATTTGTCTGGTCTGCTGAGAAAAATGAATTAGGCTCCACCCCATAAACAATTAGCGGTTCTAAAGCTTGGACAAGGGAATAATCTAAGGTAGAATAGCTTAATTTCTGTTCAATCTCCTTAATAACCTGTTCTTCTTCATCAACTTTTACCCCTGTGTGAAAAACATCATATAAGGAAGAAGAGATTAACTCTTTTGCCAACATCCTGTCAGCTGAATCTGCTTTGAATAATGCTGTAAATACTTCAGAATTCATCTCTCTGACAGATTCTTCTTCTACCAATTGTTTTAAATAATTTACTTTATCTGTAACTGTAATAGTTGATTTGGACAAGACTTTTTCTAGATCCTCTGATTCAATTTTCTCTATTACTTCAAAGATCTCGTTCACGGAAGCTACTTGTTCCTCCGTTACATCTGTTGATATTTCGTAGTGGTCTTCAACAGATTGCACAGCTTCCCTTATTCTTCTTTCTGTTTCCTTTGTGTTCTCTACCGTAATGGGTGAGCGAATCGTTTCTTTTGCTGATGAGAACTTCTCTATATCATACGCTTCCATATACACATTCGAATAAGTTAACGAGAAAAAAATCGCAGTACAAAGAATAGCAGTTATTAGATAACGCAGCCAGTCATAGCGAAAATAGTATGTAATTTTCTTTATAATACGCTCTTTGCTCATTACGATCCCTCATTTGGTGGGGCTTGGTTTAGCACATGAAAAATTCAGGCAATAAACCAAGCCTTATTAAGATTTATATTCATTATTCATACGCTTCAATGATCTTTTGAACAATTGGGTGTCTTACTACATCTGCTTGTGACAAGTAAACAAAACTGATTCCTTTCATGTTCGCAAGCTTCTCCTTGGCTTCCACTAAGCCTGAATGAACTCCTTTAGGTAAGTCCACTTGGGTGACATCACCTGTTATGACCATTTTGGATCCGAAGCCGAGACGTGTCAGAAACATTTTCATCTGGGCTGCCGTCGTGTTTTGTGCCTCATCCAAAATAACAAATGCATCATCAAGGGTACGTCCTCTCATATAGGCTAATGGAGCAATTTCAATTGTCCCTCGTTCAATTAACCTCATCGTATGTTCTGTTCCTAATACGTCATGCAGTGCATCGTAAAGCGGACGTAAATACGGATCGACCTTTTCTTTTAAATCACCCGGTAAAAACCCTAAGCTTTCTCCAGCCTCAACAGCTGGCCTTGTCAGGATAATTCGCTTTACTTTGCCGCTTTTTAAAGCCTGGATGGCCATCACCACAGCCAAGTAAGTTTTTCCAGTACCAGCTGGCCCGATTCCAAATACAAGATCGTTCTGTTTCATTGATTGCAGATAATTGCGCTGCCCTAATGTTTTGACCCGGATGGATTTTCCTTTCGCTGTCTTTGTGATCTCATCTTCAAAGAGGGCAGCAAGTTGATCAATTTTCCCTCTTTTTGCCAACTCTACCGCATAAATGACATCACGCTCAGAAATCGGAATGCCCTTACGGATAATGGTAAGTAATCCGTTTAGTACTTCTTCAATAATATTAATATCTGAATCGCTTCCTGAAACACTAATTTGTTCTCCTCTGGACACAATCGATACAGCCAATTGCTCTTCTAGTTGCTTTAAATGTCTATCCTCTGTTCCAAATAAATCTAGTGCTTCATTCGCATTTTCTAATTGCAGATCAATTACTTTTAAATCTTCTGGCATAATCAGTCTCCTTGGGTTATTGATTGTCGCTTCGTAATATCTTCTAATACAGTATAATATATAGTTAATTTTACTTTACCATTCTCTTCCCGTTCGTGCAAAACTTTTTCATCTTCTATTTTGGCATCAAGTGGAATGATTTGTCTTAACCTTCGTTCGGCTTGTTCCAAAGCAAGCTTTTTTGCTTCTTCTTTTGTTCTTTTTTCTAAAATTTCTTCCTTTTCCCGAATGGTTTGTTTGACATAACTGACAGGGATCTTCCAGTTGAGAAAATAAAACTCCTGCTCTTCTGCCTCTACTTGGACATCTTTATATTCCGGATTACCGAAATTCCATACAGGTACTAGAAAGTTAAACATATTCAGATAGTGTTTTACCGAAGTTTCCCCGCTTAACACATCATATTGATCTTCCAATGGGACAGTGATTGAACTGCGGTACCAAACCTTTGCAATCACTTCTCCCTGGGCAGCAAGAGGTGTTTGTTCATTAATATGTTCCTCGTCCGTTTCTTCTATGTCTGTATTGTTTAAATATGCTGAAATTAAAATATCATTTTTTGCTACGACATCATTCACCTTAACAAGTGGTTGTCCTTTTTCCGCGTAAATATCGACAATGACACCTTCTTTGGTTGCGACAAGATGTCCTGGCGCATCTTCTTCCTGCTTTTCTACCCTTGTCTTCTCTACACCTTCTAAATGATAGGCTGTCCCTCTTTTGGTTACACCAATCCACAAGAGTTCTGGTATATCTTTGATCAGCTGTTCCTGAATATCACCAGGTGACCCAATATTCCATTGAAAATTGCCTGGTGAGACACCATAATCCTGAAGCTGTTCAAATACTTTATTTTCGATTTCTTCATCTAATCCTGCAACATCTACTTTCCAGACCATATTCGATAATAAAAAAATAAAACACACTGCTATCATAAATCCAATTAATAGTGGCTTTTGATATAAGGTATGTTTTAATAAAAAAGGAAAACCCTGCTTTGTCTCAAAATAAATTTTATGAATGGTTTTCCGTTTTACTTTTCTTAATTTGGGTAAATCACGAAGATCAATATCTCCATAGCATGTTGTCCGGTCCAGTTTTCTAATATCCCATACGGCTATTCCATTTCTTGTGCACAGATCGAAAAACAGCTCTGGATAATCTCCTTTAACTTTTATGGTTAGCGTACCGGAAAACCAATTTTTCTTTTTATAAAACATTTAACCTTTCCCTCCGGTTTCGGTTTTAACACTTTCATCTTGAAAGGTTATATCCTTTATTTTTCCCTCTAATAATATTTCCTGCCCTACCATCATTTTCAAAACAAAGTCACTCCCAATGATCCGTACATAGCCTTGGTGTACCTTGAGCAGTAACTCATCTGCTTGAAATATGACCAGGCCCTGGTGATTTTCAATATAAAAATGAATGGAGCCGATCGTTGTAATTCGGGGGAGCTCCAGCATCACTTCAGAAGGAAGATCAAATGTTCTGGTTATCATTCTCGTTAGTTTTTCTTTCCACTGTGCCAACAGACTTCGCCCCCTTCCCCATCAGTGTATGAGCGGGACAAGAGGGATATTCCAGAAAAACAATCTCAAGCTTATATATAGGATTTACTTTCTATTTCAACACGAAGCTAGTTAGACTCTTAGAACTGCTAAAAAAACACAGCATGTTCTATTAACATAAGCCGTATTTTCGGACATTGATTATGGTTGCACTCATGTACTGATTTTGTAAATGCTATTGCTCCGCTGGGGGAAAACAGTCGCTTTCACCACGGGCATAAGGGCGACATCTACTTAAGAAAATTACGCTTTCGTAGTGTCTTCTTTACCACGGGCACTGCTTCAGCTGCTTGATCTAGACTCCTAGACCAACGAGAGGAACGAATAGCCCGAACTAAACAGTGTATATGCATTAGATAAGAGATTGCACGTATATTAACTCCCATAATATCTGCATCTTTAAAATAAAGAGCTGTAATTCTAGTGGAGTAAATAAACGTAGACTGATATGAACGAAACTTTCAAGTCATCCTTCAAAATACTTCCTAGTTTCTTTTTTGGTCAACTTTAAGCT
>NZ_ML762437.1:76887-89419 GCF_009498735.1 Gracilibacillus oryzae | reverse complement strand
CAGCCTCCTGCTTTTACTGTCTAAATTTCCTCTGGGGACAGTTCTGAATGAAGCACGGGAACCGTCCCCGTATTTCCTTTTTAGTATGCTCCTTTAATTATGTCAATTTGATTTAATATAAATAGTTTGCAATATTTTATCAGCGCGAAAAAACCCCCTTAATGGGAGCAACACTTTAACATGACATGAGATCTTTAAAATAATAAATTATTGTTCATTTTTCACTTCTGCTAAAGCAACAATGTAACTTAAACTATACCATTAAAGTATCATACGACAACTATCCTAACATAGGGGGTAATTAATTAAAAAGAGGACTGCAATAATACCAGTCCTCAATCTTTATTTTATTAACTCAATAACCTTGTTTCGAACATTTTCCATAACTTCCGTTTTAACTTGGCCAAATTTCTTTCTAACAATATCTTTAGATAATGTATAAACTTTGTCAGCTCTAATTGCTGATGCCACTTTAAGTTTTCCTTCTTTTAAATCTTTTGATTCAATAACAACAGAATAATCAAGATTTCGCAATTGTGAAGTAATAGCAACAACAACAATATCGTCAGTCACATCATTATAACTGTTACTTGAAATTACGAGAACAGGCCGTTGTTTTCTATTTGTTAAATCACTGAAAGGAACCGGTAACAGAACGATATCACCTTGTTTATACATCATTCCAAACCTCATCATCAATGTCATTATCCCAAAAATCCAGACTACTTTCACTAGCTTTTGTTAAGTCCTCTGATAAACTTTTTTCCCTCTTTATTTTAAGAAACTCTGCAAAATCTAAAATTTTATCCACTTCATTTTCAGGTATCTCTTCAATAATTTTAAGTAAACGCTCTTTTGCTGTATTCATATTGCGTTCACCTCTTCCGTATATAGAGTTTATTCTATTATACCACGAAACGTACACTTAAACGATATTCGAGGGTTAAATTGATCTACATGAAACGCTCCCGTTAGTTTAGTAATTAGTTATTGACTCGGTACTCGGGGAGTTCTGTAAATCAAATTAACTTCTCCATAGTTTTCGAGTACAACTGTCATTGGTTTTTCATTCTCTATAAGATGTTGTATCTCCTCTGAATTTATTTCTGGGTCGTTAATCGTTGTAAGAATGTCCAGTTGTGCTTCACCCTTCAGATCTGTTCCTTTAATTTGAAAAGGTATGATTGCATCATCTGGAATTGAAATAGGAGATTCCGAAAAGTGATGAATGACTATTGTTGCATATTTTTCTCCAGCTTCTTTCCCATTATCTTCTTCATAAAATTCTATATGTACCGAAAAGTGTTCCGAATCTAACTGCTCATATTTTGCTATTGGTAACTTATAACCTTCAGGTGTGCGTTCTATATCGTTACATGAAGCTAAAATGAAACCCAAAACAAATATTAGTGTAAGTGACATAATTAGATATTTCTTTTTATGCACAATTCCCCCTCTTTTTTCGTCAATACTACCATAAAAATTCATATAAGCTTTCCAGTCACTATAAATAATAAAAACGCACTAATAATTGCACCGAAAAATAAGAATATCCCCATAACCAAATCTCCTCTGATATCATTCATTATTCTATTCATTTTAGGCATTACAAACCAAATTGTTTGTTCAATATTACTGCCTCGTTAGCACAAGAGTGTTATAAATATATATTAACATAATATTCCAACTTTTTTTCATAAAAATAAAACCCATCGATTCGATGATCTATTGTTTAACTATTGCACCCTATTATTTAAGAAATCAACTCACACGAGAAATCTGTCAATTTCTGATTTTAGTATCAATTTAAAGAATTACATGGCACCTGAAAACCATTTACTTTGCACAGGCTTCCTTTAAATTTTAATAAAACTATTGTATATTGATGGTAACTTTGCTATAGTATTCTTAATATTTTTAAAGGATTGATTTCAATGAAAACAACGTCCAGCCACAAAAGCATTTCATTTTTTTATTATTACTATAACTAAAACTTTGCTATTACTGATAAATTTATCGTAAATAGGAAAGTATTTTCTCATGAAAACATGTAGGTAGATCATCTTCTTCACTACATGTTTTTTATTTTTTTGGTGATTCCACTAAGTGTGTCAATTAAATCTTTGGAGGGATAAATGATGGTAAAAAGTAATGGAGCAAGTATGTTAGATTGTACAATAAGAGATGGTGGATTAGTGAATAACTGGGATTTCAGTGTGGAATTTGTGCGGGAGCTTTATGCTTCCTTAAGCAAAGCAGGCGTGGATTATATGGAAATCGGCTATAAAAACTCACCGAAGCTCCTTCCAAGTGAAGGTGTCGGACCATGGAGATTCTGTGATGAGAAATTATTAAAAGAGACGATTCCAGAAAAAACTTTTACAAAGCTATCAGCAATTGTAGATATTGGCCGTGTCGATGAAGATGACATCTTACCTTGTGAAGAAAGTCATATTGATTTAATTAGGGTGGCTTGTTATCTAAAGGATGTCAATAAGGCACTTGCGTTAGTAGAAAAATTTCATTCTATGGGGTATGAAACAAGCGTGAATATCATGGCAGTATCTAATGCGTTAGAGCCTGATCTTATTGAAGCCTTGGAAAAATTGAATGAAAGTAACGTTGATATTATTTATGTAGTCGATTCTTTTGGCAGCTTGTATAACCGTGACATTAAATACTTGGTGGAAAAATTCAAAGAGCATGCCCCTAAGAAAAAATTAGGAATCCATGCGCACAATAACCTACAATTAGCATTTTCCAATACCGTCTTAGCTGCTGAAAACGGCGTTCAATTTTTAGACAGCTCCGTGTATGGGATGGGACGTGCTGCTGGTAATTGCCCAACTGAATTAGTACTTGGCTACCTGGATGATCCGCAATATGATATCGCTCCTGTTTTAGATGTATTAGAAAAATTGTTTATCCCACTTAGGGAAGAAGTAGAATGGGGTTACCTAATTCCTTATACGATTACTGGTTTGCTTAACGAACATCCAAGAACAGCCATGGCACTTAGAAAATCAGAAAACAAGGATGAATACCGTAATTTTTATGATCAGTTTACATCAGTAGAGACAATGCCTACAGAAGAATAAATAAAACAGGACAATGAGCAACTAGCTTATTGTCCTGTTTTGCTTCTATTTCAGATATGTTGGATCAGGTATACTCACTGATCATTACTCTCAAAGTTCTTTAGTTGATACAACTATCTACTCTTTTTTTGTACGATAAATGACCTTATTTACAATAACAAAGTTATTTTATTGTTCAACTAAAGCCAACAAAAATATTATACTAACAAAAAAGGGCGCCTATATAGCACCCCTAGTTATTACTTTTATTCTTTAACATGTAAAGTTCTCTCTCAAGTTTATTTACTTTATCAGCGATAAAATCGACGTCAATAATTCTTGATTAATTGGTTAATTCAAACTGTCCGCCTACACCTTCAAGTTTTGCTTCAATAGTATCAAATCGATTATGCATTTCAGTTTTCAGATCATTAACATCTGTTCTCATACTTTTAATTTCTTTATTCATTTCTGTAAGTAAATCAAGAATTTGTTTATCCACGTTATCTCACCTCTAACAATAATTATAATAGATATTTAGTAAACAAGCATTACTTTTCTGTTAAAGTACCTACAAATTTTCCGCAATCGCTACCCATTAGTTGAGTGCACCATGCACCATGGGGACGGATCTAGCGTTTCATTCCCTTCTTGCTATTGCTGTTTTCTGTATGAATGGATACAAATACGGTTCCCATTCATTTAAAAGATTATCTAAAATATCATCATAAAAAGGCTGTCAAGGTGAAAGCTGTCAAGTTTCCCCATCGGTTTCTGATACAGACTATCCCATGGGAAGTCTTGTTTCTGTCGGTAATTCCTTGAAAAAACCATCTTTATTCAGCCTCTTGCTTATACTGTCTAAATTTCCTCTGGGGACAGTTCTGAATGAAGCACGAGAACCGGCCCTGTATTTAGGAGATAGCAATAGAGAGTTTATAGGGTGGTAGTCACTCCCTCCTTTGAGGATGAAAGGGGGTGACGCTTATGACTGTTTTTGAGAGTTTAGTACTCATGATTAGCTTCGCTAGTCTTGTAGTGATTATTCTAAAAGACAGCAATAAGTAAATACCACCTTTATTAAGTAATTAACTTAATAAAGGTGGCACAGCAAATTATTTGTGACTGCCACTCAATAGGCAATCTATTGTAGGACTGGAAGATGTACCCGCATCTTTCAGTCTTTTTAATTTATGAAGATATTACATCTATTATACCAAATATTATTGAAAAATAAACTAATTCATTTAAATAAAAAATATTGTAAAAAATTTATGGAAAGAACAATTGGCTGCTTTCTAGTGTTACAAAAAACTATATTAAATTTCTATGCACCATGGGGACGGATCTAGTGTTTCATTCCCAACTGAATTCTTGCTATTACTTTTTCTGTATGAATGGATACAAATACGGTTCCCATTCATGTAAAAGCTTATCTAAATATTATCATAAAAATGCTGTCAATTTGAAAGCTGTCAAGTTTACCCCATCGGTCCTAATGCAGACTATCCAGTGGGAAGTCTGGTTTCCGACGGCAATTCCTTGAGAAATCCATAAACAATTTATCTTTATTCAACCTCTTGCATTTACTGTCTAAATTTCCTCTGGGGACAGTTCTGAATGAAGCACGAGAACCGTCCCCGTATTTCTCGAGAACCATCCCCGTATTTCTCTAAAATTGAAAATCCCCATCCTTCATTAGCAATACTTCCGTTCCACCTTCTTTAATTCCAACTACTTTCATATCTTCGTTGCCAAAGGTCAGATTGACTAACAATAGTGAAGTGTTCAGACCCGCTGCCTTCAACTCTTCCTCAGATTGGCCACTTCCATTTTGAATATTGGAAGGTGATGCATTTCCGATTCCAATATGACAGGCTGTATTTTCATCAAATAAGGTATTGTAAAAAAGAGTATCTGCCTGAGCAAGCGGAGATTTATTAGAGACCAAAGCAATTTCACCTAGATAATGTGAACCTTCGTCTGTTTCGATGATATTTTGTAACACTTCTTGTCCCTTTGCAGCATAACAGTCGGTAATCCGTCCATCTTTAAAAATCAGATAAAAATCATTGATGACACTTCCCTCATAGATAAGAGGTTTCGTACCAACCAATTTGCCACTTACCTTATTTTTATGGGGAGCAGTGAATATTTCTTCTGTAGGAATATTTGCAAAGAAACGTATTCCATTTTTATCTGTCACACCCCCACCTATATAGAGATGATTTTCAGGCAGACCAACGAATAAATCAGTTCCACGGCTATTTGTAAAATGGAGGAATTCGAATTGGCTCTCGTTCAGGAACTTTTTCCGAGACTCAAAGGCTCTATTGTGATTCTCCCAAGCTTTAACAGGATTTTCCCCATCTGCCCGAGAACCTGTTAAAATTAATTTCCATAATGATTCCAGAGCTTCTTCTTTACTTAGATTGGGAAATACTTTCGTTGCCCATGCAGCGTACGGGACAGTCAGAAGACACCAGCGTACCTCGTGGGATCTAATTTTCGCATGATGATCGCTCAATTTGGTACGGGAAGCTTTTTGGAAACGACTTATCCTTTCTGTGGGAACCTCATTAAAGGCATCTAAGTTTTCTGAAATAATATGTACGTAGGCAGCTCCTGCATCCTCCCACTCCTTAAAGCGGGCAGCCTGCCAATCAGGAAAGTGATCGATGACACTTTCTGCTGCATGTAGGTAAAATTCTTTGGCAGACTGCGCATCTGTCCAATCGATAAATACGTTGGAAGCTCCTTCCTCGTAGGCAACTGTTTGGATTAGACGTGCAAACGGAGCATTTTGTATATCACTATGAATAATCAATAATTGATTTTTTTGCAGATTTACACCAGCTCTTACTGCAAGCTCTGCATACTTTTTTAACTGTGTTTCACTTATAAATTCATATATTCCTTTCATCATTTCATATCTCCTCTGTGATGTTTTTGTATCATTTTACTACAGAAGCCTGACCTACTTAAACATACTGCCTCATTAATTTAAACGAAGTCCTTCCCAAAGCCACCTAAAATGAATGGTTTTGTTGCGTAGATTCACATTCCTGCTCCAATAGTGAAAAAGCGTATCTGCTTCTTGTAGATACGCTCACTTTTGGAGTATTAGTAGTATTAGTAGCATTAAATATAAATTGTATTATTTAGATAATGCAATTTTTATATGGGCTAAGTGATGCTCTTCGTGCCAGGATAATTTTGCTACTTTTTCTGCAACTGTTACTATACCGTTTATCTGGTGAGTAAAAGCTCGATCTAATTGTTCTTCAGTTAAACTATTTCCTAAAGAGACGATGCGCTCATTTATACCTTCTAACATTCTAATAGAACTTTCTACAGGAAGCTTTGTATCCGGTTGAATAGCCCACTTTTCTTCATTGAATTCAGGTACAGTTGGATTCTCTTCTGTTAAAGCCAGCTTCACACGCTGATACATGTTCAACTGAGAATCTGCAATGTGATGAACAAGTTGACGGACTGACCAGCTATCTTCACGGTACGTCCTGCTTAATTCCTCATCACTTAGGGAGTCGACCGTTTTTCTTAATCGAATCGTGTAAGTTTCGATTTCCTTTAGCCATTCTTGAATATTTTCTAATGTTACATTTTCAGGAACTTGTAGTTTCCCAATTGGGTATCTTACATCCATTTTCAATCCCCTTTTCCCTTAATCTTTATTTCAAAAAGTTAACCAACAATCTTCAACTCTTCCTTTAACTTATATCCACACTATACATCTTCCATTAGCACAATTTTCATTATTTTATTTTAACATAAATATCCAATAGATAAGGTGTGAATAAATCACCATATACTAACAATTGAATGGTTTATAAATGCTTATATGGTACCTTACCTAAATATAATTAATTCTCATCCTTGCCCTCTAATGCAAAAAAAAAGCCATAACCCTTTGTATGACAGAGATTATGGCTTTATAACAGAAGCATTTTCTACCTATATATCTTTCCTGGCACTTCTAACTAGTTATTTAACAACTCTTCAATAAATTGAAGCGGGACATAAGTTTTTCCTGGCTCAAGCAGAGCTGGTGCCTCATCAAAATAACGAAGGGACTTGTTGTAGCCATATGCCTTCTCGCCCTGTGAAAGTGTGTACGAATGAACGCCTTTGGATAGGATGGCCCCTGTCTCTGTTGCCTCGACCCTATAACCAAGGCTTTCAGCAAGCTTTCGTAGCGGTACCATTTTTGTTCCGTCTACTTCACAGAAATCGTTGGAGATAATGTCATCGATGACAGGATTTGTTGCACCATCACCTTCTTCATCAGTTTCCATTTGATCCAGGACAATTACTTTTTGCGGTGTTGTTTGGGCCGGAATGCTCCTTGTTGTGAATGTGTAAAACACTAATAAGTCCTTTTCCGCCAAATCCGTTTTCTCTACCTCTTTACCAGATACGCTTAACAGTTCCGTCTCTTCACTTATATTTAATTTTAACGAAAGGTTTTCATCGAGTAAATTCTCATCAAATGACCCCACTGCTGCAGTGCCCATTTCCTCTGTCTTCACAATAACTGCCTCTGGACTGTATTGTGGGGGGAAAATTAGTATGGAAGGTTTATTAGAGTACGTGTGAGCCACCACTTTGTCACCTTTTTTCAATTCTGCTTTTTTGCCTGTATTATCATATACAGGTGTATCAGCAGTAATCGCAAGTGTATGTACATTTTCTCCTTCTCTTACTGAATAATAGCTAACATCACCACGCTCCTCTACGCTTTCAACCGTACCTGTAGTTTTAATAAAAACCGGCTGATTTTCCTCCTGTTCAATTGGGGTCTCTGCTGCGGCAAGTGTTGTGCCTGCAACGGCTGTACTGCCTACTAATAATGCCGTTATTGCTAATGGTGCGTATTTTGCCATTTTCATATAAAACATCTCCTTTTTCTTATTATAAAATAATAGTCGACTCCAGAAAGGAAAGGTTACAGAGTGCTGATAGAAATTTTGGCTACTTCGAGAGATTAGTACCTTTTCGGAATAGCTTCAGTGCTTCAACTTGGAAATTAGTTTAAAAAATCAAATTCCCTTTACGTATAATCATTTCTGCCTCAGGTTCAACCTCCTGATTATCTTGATTATTTCAACTAATAAAATAGCCATAACCCTTTATATGTCAAGGTTTATGGCTAAATGCATGGTGAATCTCCTACTTCTTGTAAGATCGTCTAATAACCATTTATTTTTCTGCTGAAATGATTAAGAACATAGGTCTTCGGAGTTCATCTTTCATTTCAGGAATACTTTTTAGCATGTTCTCAGAGGGAGTTGGCTCCTTGACATTCCTTATCTTAAAACCAGCACCAATCAAGTCATTGGTATAAGTTGATAATGTGCGATGATATTTGATAACATTTTCAGTCAGGAATGAGGTCTCACGTAATCCTTCCATTTGGTAATTATCAACCGCCCAATGCAGACGGTTCCCTTTCTCATCATAAAACCAATCTTGTTCATTGCGAGAAGTGAAAATTGGATGTTCGACCGAAAATACAAAAGAACCTTCAGGCTTTAGATACTCATAGACCTTTTTACAGATTGTATCAAAAGAGCTAATATAATGAAAAGCCAAGGAACTGATGACTACATCAAACTGAGAGTCCAGAAAATCAATGTCTTCAATTGGCATTTTCATGTAGGAAATCGAGGAATCATTGGTCATTTCACGAGCTTGTTGAAGCATTCTCTCAGATATATCTACACCAATAACAGACCTTGCTTGCTGTTCACGGGCATAACGGCAATGCCAGCCGAAACCGCATCCCAAATCAAGTACCGTTTTATTTTCGAGTTCGGGTAATAGTTCCTTTAATACGTGCCATTCACCTGCACCTTCCAGTCCTTTAACCGAACGTGGCATGGATTTATATGAAGTAAAGAAATTAACATCATCATATTTGTTTTGCTTCATAATGCATACAACTCCTAATATTTAGTTAGCCTCCCAAAATTAACACAACATCTCATTCAGGAGGCTGACTATCTTCTTCTGACCATTTCTTTCACCTCATAAAATATTTATTCTACTTATGATAATACAGCCCTTACCATTTCAATTTTCACCAGTGCCCGTTCGATGAGAAGGAACACTCTGTTCTTTAAGAAGATGGATAGTTGATTTTGCCGGTTTCCACTAATTGCTTCAGACCTAAAAACATATAATACCAGCCTTGTTCAGTCTCTTTCTTCCAATCAGCATGTGCTTTTTCAATATCTTCCGTTGTCCAGCCTTCTTCATGTGGCACGTTAATTTCTTGTGTGAAGGTCATTTCACAGCCCGAGTTAAGCGGTTGGATTTCCACAGTTATGTCGTCTTCCAGATCACTAAATTGAGGCATTTTGAATGTGAAAACAAGTTTCGTTGGCGGCTCCACAACTTTGTACTCTCCAATAGCGCGATAATCCTTTCCTTCTCGATGATCCACAATTTCCCACGTTCCACCGACACGAGGATCACTTTCTGCCACTTTATTGGTATGTTCCATTGTGAACATCCATTTTTTAATCATTGCTGCTTTCGTCCATGCTTCAAACACTTTTTCTGCCGGAACTTCGAATGTACGCTTCATAATAAGAGTTGCTATTGATGTTTCTGTCATGGGAACCATCCTTTAATCGAATATTTTTTGTTCTATTATTTCATTTTCTTATTTTATAACAATGTTCCTAATAAAACAAAATGGGTCATTTCAGAAATCAGTATACCCAATACAGGACAGTTTTGACAAAACAAAAGCCAATACAACAGAAGTTACTTTTCATTTTGAAGTTATTTGCTGTTCAGCAATGGTCAAATATGAAGAAAAGACGATCACTTAAGAAACGTAATCGTCTTCGTAACTTTCAATATAATCATGGGACTGTGCAAAGAATGGTCATAATATTTTTATTTTCTTTCCGGTTTTTGCACTTTCCAACGCACCAAAAACCATCTCCATACTTTTAATGTTATCAGTACAGTCGGTTTCTGCCAAACGGGTTTCTTCAATGGAAGCAAACATTTCATCCAGGCAACCCCAATGGCCTTCTCGGCCTTCCCATATAATTGATGCGGTTTCAGATTTTGTTTTGCTCACAAATTGAATGGGTTGTTTATTATCAACAAATTCATAGACTGGTATATTTGATCCATCCCAGCGAGCAGTTCCTTTACTTCCAGTTACCCGCCAATCTGATTCCCATGAAGTATTCAACCCCTCTGCACTCCAAGATCCACGGTAGGAGAATACAGATCCATCATTCATTTCATATATGATAATGGCTGATGCGTTTCCTTTATACCATGATCCCGAGGGATTAAACTCGTGACAGTATACTGATACAGCGTCAGCCCCTGATATGAAACGCGCCTGATCAAATGTATGAATTGCCATGTCCACGATAAGCGGGCTATCCATCTCCTCACGGAAACCTCCAAAATGCGGCCCAAGAAAAAAGTCAGCATGTATCGAACCAATTGTACCAATTGCTTCGCTTGCTAAAAGGTCTCGGAATGCACGAATCTGTTTATTATATCTGCGATTCTGCATAACTGAATATTTTTTTCCAGTTTCTTGAGCAACTTTTAAAACTTCCCTGGCATCTTCTAAGGATTCAGCCATTGGTTTTTCCCCGAAAACATTGCAGCCTGCTTTTAACGCAGTTGTGACAATTTGTTTATGTACAGCAGGTATCGTGACATCAAATACAAGGTTTGCATTCGTTTCAGAAAGTGCTTGTGATAGATCTGTAAATAATGGCACCTGTAAATTTCTCCGTTCTGACATAGCCTTTGCTGCATCTATAGATACATCAACTAACCCTGCAATTTCTGCGTTGTCGCGTTGCTCTGCATAATCAAGCCAGGTATTGGACATGCTGCCACATCCAGCTACAACAATTTTATGTAAAGTCATCAAAATCTCTCCTTCTCTCCATTATTTTGGATTTGGCACGAAAATTCCGTCACGGCAAGCTTTTAAATAATTTAATCCATGAACTTGGCCAGTATCTATGAAACACCTTTCTATCATTATGGTAAGGAATAAATCATTTTAATTCTATGGTCAATATTACGAAATATTCGTACAATTCTACGATTTTGCCCACCTGAAAGGGTTGACTAATATTTTTATACTTGATAAGTTAAGAGAAATAAGAAATTGTTGGAAATGGGGGTGGAGTGAAATGACGAATTCACATTTGAAAGAGGCGACATTTATACCTGACAGGACCTTCCCCATCAATATTTTCTTTACGAAAGATATTCCTTTACACTGGCATGATCACATGGAATGGGTCTTTATTAAAAATGGGAAGGCGCAAATACAAATTGATGATGTTTTCGTTTGTTTACAAAAAGGTGAAATCGCATTTGTGAATTCAAAACAGCTTCATGCTGCACGGATGGTCGATGAGAACACAGAAATTATCGCCATTGTATTTAATGAAGCCATCGTTCGAAATAGTGGTTTAGATAACACAGAGAACTTATATTTTTCCCCCTTTTTGAATCAGCAATTAAAATTACCAAATTTTATTAGGAATGATGAAAAACATACTTCACAAATCATTGCATCAATTACAAATTTGGTTTATGAATTTGAACAAAAGAAAACTGGATATGAGCTGTTAATTAAAGCAGAGTTGTTCCGTATTTTTGGATTAATTTTTAGGAATTATGGCTATTTTGAACAACAGTACACTAATCAGTACCAAAAAAAATATAACTTAACATCCCTTTTGGATTATTTACGAGAACATTACCACGATGAAATTAGTGTCAACACGGCATCAAAAATGGTTAATCTTAGTCCAAATCACTTCTGCAAAGTATTTAAAAAAGTGACAGGCAAAACATTAATTGAATATGTTCAGCTTCTCAGAATTAATGAAGCTGAAAAAATGTTATTAGATACTAACTTATCAGTAACTGAGATTGCTGAAAAGGTTGGCTTTGGAAGCATTACATATTTTGGAAGGGTTTTTAAAAAAATTAAAAATGCATCCCCTTCTGCTATTCGATCAGGATCTTGAAAATTCTGGTGTTTATAGGAGGCATACTGAACCCCTACTCTTATTCACTTTTAATAAACCATATTTCTGCAACTATGATTATTTTGACTTCCCTCCGCTTTACCACAAAAAAAACAGCCATAACCCTTCATACAACAAGGATTATGACTATATTGGAAAAAGTGCGCACACCGTATTCCATCATGGTATTGTTAAACTTTCCAAATTTAATCCACAAAACTATCCAGAAATTTACTCGCCTCACTATTAAACTTCCACATCACACCAAACTTATCAACTAACATTCCAAAACTCGCTGACCACGGCACAGCGGATAATGGCATGATCACTGTACCATCTTCTGAAAGCTTTTCGAAAATGGATTTGTTCATTTCCGGATCAGCATCAATGATACTGATG
>NZ_ML762437.1:49233-76877 GCF_009498735.1 Gracilibacillus oryzae | reverse complement strand
TCACAGCTTTCATTGAGGGCAGCACATCAGAGAGCATTAATATATTCCCTGAAAATTCAATCCGGGATTCCATTATCATGTTTTGTTCTTCTTCTGTTAGTGGTGCGTTTGGATCCTGGCCAAAAGCTCCAAACCTCACCTTCTTTACACTTGTTGCTTGTAATGCCTTTTCATAAAAAGTTAATGCTTCTTCGGCCTTCCCATCAAATTGCAGATACGCTATTGCTTTCATTATTTATTACCTCCTTTTTATATTTGAAGTATAATAGCAGATAGGTGACAACAGTATGTCGTATATGGGAGGAACTCATGAAAAAAATTGAGCGACTTATCTCGATCGTGATGATTTTGTTACAAAAGGAAGTTGTTTCGGCATCAGAATTCAGTCGGCTGTTTCATGTAACAAAACGAACAATTCAGCGTGATATGGAAACATTAAGCTATGCAAACATTCCTGTTTATGCGAAACATGGTGCGGAAGGCGGCTATTCATTAATGGAAGAGTATAAATTCGATAAACGATTATTAAATCACACGGATATTGAGAATATACTCGTAGCATTAGGTGGCTTCGAGCAGCTGATTACGAATCAGGAAATTAACACGACTCTCCAAAAGATCAAAGGAATGGCCATTTCAGATATTTCTCCCAATATTAATGTAAGTTTTTATGATTGGGCAGGAAGAAGTCAAATGAATGAAGATATTTTATTTCTCAAACAAGCTATTGAAAAAAACTGGTTACTAAAGTTTGATTATGTGGACCAAAAAGGAAACAAAACGGATAGAGTCGTAGAACCAAATAAAATCCACTTAAGCGAGATGCATTGGTATCTATATGGTTATTGTTTAGAACGGGAAGATTATCGTACATTTAAATTGACAAGAATAGTAAATATCAAAAAAGGCGGTATTTTTGTTCCAAGGTCCGAGACAACATTTAAAGAAGAAAAACAGCATAATCAACAACAAAAGCTGGTTAGTGTACAGCTATTGATCGATTTTGCTGTAAGAGATCAATTTATCGAGAGATACGGTAAAAATGCCATTACAAAAGCATCTGAAGGAAGTTACCATGCGATGATAGAATTGCCTGAGAATCAATTTGCCTACCAGTTTTTGGCCGGATTCGGTAATAAAGTGAAAATTATCGAGCCAAAGGGTTTTATTGATAAATATGTGAGCTTTTTGGAGGAAGCGGTCAAGCTTTATAAATAGGTTATGCATGTGTTGGCTACGGAAAGTAAAAAGATGGATAGTAAAAACACTCAGGAAAAAATTAAAACCAGAAGATCCGCGAAAAATCCTCTGGTTTTGCAAATTACTTGGTAACTTTTATCTGACCTTTCATAAAAATTAATGTGCCATCATTTCATGGGCTACTTCATGCCCCGTCATGTCTGCTGGATAGTAGGTTGGCCAGTTTGTGACTTCACTCAGTAACTCCTCCCGATCGTCTCCCCAATACAAGTGATAATGGCCTGCTTTAGTCGGTGAGATAATATGATCACTGAATTGAATATACTGAGGAAGGCCTTCTGCTTCTTCTGCCAGCTTGAAGATGAATCTTACGCCTCTATTTCCTGCCTCATAAGTCAGAATTTCATAGCCATCATATGTGTATTCTCCAGATTTTTCTTCCCCATTTTCAAAGAAGGTTACTGTGTTCCCTTCTATCAAAATACGTTCCACATTTGTTTGGTACCCTACCTCGTAATATTCTTTATATTCTGCTGCTGTTTTGTCTCCATTTTCCGCTTTATGATCAAAGACCTCATCAAGTGTACCATCTTGAAGAAGTGGATAAACGGATTGCCAGTCCCCTTCCCAATCAGACAGTGGGCGATCTTTCACTTGACTATCTTCAAAATAACCCTCTTGGATTTTCTGTGATTCTTCATCATGGGCATGGCTGTGATCATGATCGTGATCGTGCTCACTATCAGCGCTTTCTTTGGTAACTTTTGGAGCATCCGATAACGCTTTTGTTAATGCCTCTAAATTTGTTTTCATGAGTGTTATGTAATTTTCATTGTTGTTAATATCTTCTTCTGTTAAAACAGATAAATTGTGAATACGCAAAGGCTCTGCATCAATCTCTTCTCTGACGACTTCTGTCACTTTAGGCGTTACATTCTGCTCAAAGAATACATATTTTAAGCCATGGTTTTCTGCAATTTCGATAATATCTTGTAACCCTTTTTGTGAAGGTTCATTTGTTGGACTTAAACCTGAAACAGGAATCTGTTCAATTCCATAGGACTCTTCCCAATACCCGTACGCGGCATGTGATACAATAATCTGATTTCCTGGTAAACTTTCAAGTTGATCATGAAACTCTTTATCTAAATCTTCCAGGTTTCCTTTCAGCTCTTCAAAATTCTTATTAAAGGATTCTTCTGATTCAGGGCGAAGTTCTATTAGGCTCTCCTTAATATTCTCGGCTAACTGAATCGAGCGAATGGGATCAAGCCAAACGTGTGGATCTTTATCTCCATGATCATGGCCCGCATGCTCGTCTTCATGATTGCCCTCTTCCCCCTCATGTTCGTGATCGTGACTGTGCTCTTCTCCATGGCTATGGTCATGGCTGTGCTCTAAGAAGTCAATCCCTGTTGAAGCTTCTACTATTTTTACATCTTCCGCTTCGATAGCCTCTGAGATTTTTTCTGCGTATGTTTCTAAGCCTGCTCCGTTATAGATGAAAGCATCCGCTTCCGCAATATCCACCATCTGTGCTGATGTTGGTTCATAGTTATGAGCATCTGAACCAGCTGGCAAGATGGACTCAACAGAAGCTTCTTCCCCTGCAATCTGTTCAGCAAAATACTTAAGAGGATAAACAGTAGTATATAATGTAAGCTCTTCCTGAGTATTTTCACTTGCTACTCCACTGTCAGTACTATCACTGGCTTCACCACTGTTGGCACCTTCATCCGCACCACAGGCAGCAACTACAACGAGTAATATGAATAGAATTGAAACTAGTATTCCTTTTTTAAACAATTTCCTCTCCTCCTTTTTATCATAAGCAATTATATCGGAATGATTACGATTTGTAAATAGTAATTGTTACGATTTATATTAAAATATTAGAGCTCAATCTAAGCTTTTAGGTAAAAAATGGTTTACACATACTTTTATATATGAGATGCTTAATACACAGCTTAATATTAGTCTGAAATTAAGGAGTTGACCCAATGTTCGTAATTGTACGAGACGTTAATGGGGTAACAGAAACCTTAAAGGACTCAAACAGCTATTTGAATAAAACCTTTACTGAGTTCTCTGCCGCGGATTTGTTAGCAAAGAAATTAAACTCGCATTTAATTCAAGGGCCATATTGGAACGTTATGTCTATAAAAAAAGCAAGTAGGTAGCTGCCTGCTTGCTTTTTCGTATTATTCAAATTTTTTATTAACTTTCCGCGAATTAGTAACTGGCGCTGGCTGGTGCTCATGGGGCTTTCGCTGCAATACTCGGTTTATGATATATCTTTCCTGGGATTGCTGGGATTTTATCGACAAATCTTCTGCCTGGCTACTGGGATTTGTTGATTATATCCTTTTTATCGACAAATCTTCTGCCTGGGATACCGGGATTTGTTGATTATATCCTTTTTATCGACAAATCTTCCGCCCGGGCTACCGGGATTTGTTGATTATATTCTTTTTATCGACAAATCTTCCGCTCGGACTACTATGATTTGTTCTTATTATCCTTTTTATCCGACAAATCTTCCATCATTCTCCCCGAAATTTCTGAATCTATTAAAACTTGCTTTCGGCCAAGTAATATTACAAGCAAAAGAGAGATAAAAAGGCTGTGGGAAAGTCTCGGGTTTCCCACAGCCTTTAGTATTCTCATCATTATCGTTAGACAAAATAACCTAACAGTCTATCTAATGAATCAATTTCGGCATATGGACTTATCTCGGTATCATTCCTGCTCATATGAGGATTGAACCATATTCCCTTAATATTGGCATTTTGACAACCGGCAATGTCCTTTTCGATGTCGTCTCCAATATATAATGCCTCTTCAGGTTGGACATTTAGTTTACTTAATGCTATTTCAAAAATACGCTTGTCAGGTTTCCAGAATCCTGCTTCTTCAGAAGTGATGATAATATCGAAACAGTCATTTAATTTCGTTTTTCTTATCTTGGCTTTCTGTCTCTGAGTTAGACCGTTTGTTACAATGGCAACTTTTACTTCCTCTTTAATCTTGTTAACCAGATTTATCGTATGTTGGTTTACTGGAAAACAATAAGGAAAATGATTATTCCAAAAGTCTTGGATTTCCTCTCTCGGCAATCTGAATTTGGCAGGAAATTCATCAAAGAATGACTCCAGTACTTCTGTCTTATCCCCATAGCCATAGCTTCTTCTATCATATTTTTTAAAAGCCCGCATCATCGCTTCTTTTTCTGAATCATACACTTCTTCGTAGCACTTTTCTATGATGAGAAAAAATAGATTTTCAACTGCCTTATCTCTATCAAGCAAAGTATCATCTAAATCAAATATTATTGCTTTCGTACGACTCAATTAATTTCACCGCCTTTCATGCAACTCCAAGCTTAGTAATTCATCTAATTTTTTTATCATATATGTTGGCTTATCCTTGCCCTTAAATTCTTTGTTATTGCGATTTAACCAGACACTTTTAATGCCGGCACTCCCTGCGCCACTAATATCACTAGAAAGAGAGTCACCGACATGAATAACCTCATTTTTTGATAGATTACTCAATTTCAAGGCCTTTTCAAACATTTCGGGACGTGGTTTATATGACTGAACATCTTCGCTCGTAATCACCTCTTTCACCTTTAAGTTGTGGAAGGCGATTGCTGTTTTCACATCAAAAGTATCTATATTAGATAATATGTATACAGGAAGTTTATTTTGTTTAAAAAACTCCAATGAGTCATCAAAATGATGAAACATTAATTCACTTAATATGTTCTCATCTAATGTGGAATCAAAATAGGCAAGTGTGTTTTTTAGAGAGATCGTTTCCAATACTCTCTGTGGTTTAAATGTTTCACCGTAACTCTCAAGAAATAACTTGGATAATTCCTTCCACCAAAAGGCTCCTATTTCAGATACAGTGGCATCTGTCTTTGCATCTTCTTTTATCTGCTGACAAATGGTTGAAATAATCTCATCATCTTCATGCACAACTGTTCCATAGAAATCTAAAAAGAATGCTTTAATAGCCAAAAAATCCCCTCCTGAAAGCATGATGTTCCACTAACGATTCATTCATCATACTCATTTGATTAGATATAATTCTTTCTGCTATATCTTTTAATATATAATCTCCGCTTACGTCTTAAAGTTTCGGTTCTTCCGAAAGTATGTTAAAGAGTTGTATATAAACAGTTGATTGACATGGAGTTTCGTTCATCATAGAGCCTTACTTTTTCTCATATTTCAAAGCCAAAAAATTGTTTATTCCAATCTTTTTCGCTGATATGCAACTTAATGTTTGATAGGTGATAGTCATTTTGTAAGTTCAACCCTCGTGAGATCATTTTAATTCTCTAGAACTTCGCTTCCATTTAAGTGTATGTGCACTAACAGATAACGACATATATGTTATCTTTGGTTAAAGAATACAATCGCTCGAACCATCGGATAAATGAACAAGCTTAATGAAAAGCAGATAACCAGAGGAATATTCTTCAACTCTGTTAGTCTTCCAGTCCCTTCCACTACAAATAGGATCACACCCAAACAGACGACCAGAATCACGTAACTTAACCCTGATGCCTTTTTTGATAGATAAGCTTCTCTTTCGTCCTGGTCTTCTAACTCTGTTCTGCCATTGGCAATAAAATTAAACAAATAGGCAGAAAAAATGGAAAAGAAAATGATGGTATCAAGTCTTAATTCCCCTTCGACAAACCATTTATACAATCCTAAAGACGCAATTGCGATTAGTCCAGCAATACAGATGGCATAGACCATTTTTCTATTTTTCATAAAAGTACCTCCTCTACTTTATTGTGACTTTTTCTCATTCTCAAAGCTGAATAGCTCATCAACAGTTGTACCGAGATTTTGTGCTAAATGAAATGCCAAGGATAGCGTTGGGTCATATTTATTATTTTCAATAGCATTAATTGTTTGGCGTGTAACATGACAACGATTGGCAAGTTCCTCTTGGGACATCTTCATCGATTTCCTGATCATTTTAATATTATTATTCAATATCCAATCACCTTTATCACTCCATAATGTAAAAACCTTTTTACATTTTTAATTATAAAGAAGCCAACAAAAATGTCAAATCTTTTTTACATTTTTGCTGGCTTTTGACTGTATAGTTATATTTTCAATTAAACTGATATTATCCTGATGTACTTATCCTTTCCCAATTATTCTTTCTTTTCCAATTGAATTTTCGTTAATGCTAATGTAAAGAGCAGAAATAACTCAAATCCATTTGTTACCGCACCGCTTGGCAGGAACGAAGACAAACCACTGCCAATACCCATAATGACTGTTCCAATCAGCATCCATTTCCAATGTGTTTTCCGATATAATATAAAGCCCGCAATTAGCAAGACAATAGTAACACCAAGGATCATATACGGCGGATGATTACTTGATGAAGCTGAGACATATTGAAGAACACCTTTCTCCCATACTGGTTCTAACTTTAGCGGAAGAACCACCATCAGAATTTCCACCACACTAAGCAGAAGTGTAACAAAGATGGAGAACCATTTTACTATATTGTTTTTCACCCAATTTACTTTTGCTAATTGTAAGATGCCATAACTAAACAGTACTAATGTTGGCGTAACCAATGCATGGATCCAGTAGCGGCCTAAATTCAATATTTCCAGTAAGTCTCCTGTACCGACAAATCTCCCAGCAGCCAGAACCGTGTTATCATATAATAGACCGATAAGGACAAGATAGAGAAAACTTCGAAATGTCAGCTTTTTCTCTGATGACTTAAATGTCCAGATAATCAGTATGAGATAAGCTAGTACAAAAAAAGTGTAAAAAAAAGTATCCATGACAACACCTCCTACCTAACTATATCCGTTAAGAGAAAATTCATGCATACTTTTGATGTTATTTTTTTACAAGTGAAGAATTGTGACTTACTTGTTTGCTGCACTTTGGCGTTTTTGTGTTATAAAAAAAGCTGATTTTCATAATCGAAAACCAGCTTCTTCTTATATTAAGCTTCCACATCATAGCCTTGTTCTTCAATCGCTTCTTTCATTGCAGCAACCGTTACTTTGGATTCATCGTAAGTAACATCAACACTGCCTGCTTCCAAATTAACTTCAGCAGCTGACACGCCATCTAATTCTTTTAAAGCTCCTTCAACAGACATTTTGCAATGACCGCATGTCATGCCTTGTACGTTTAACGTTTTTTCCATGACCTTTCACCTCCTTTAAAGTGGACTATTATCACAGTGCTATGCATCCTGATAAGTTTCGCTAATGATCAGTGGGAAACCACCACTGATCAAAGTCTTACTTTATAATTTCACTCTTTTTAAGCGTAGGGAGTTTGAAACAACACTTACCGAACTTAAGGCCATTGCTGCACCTGCAACCCATGGTGCCAAGAGACCTAATGCGGCAATCGGGACTCCTGCTGTATTGTAACCGAACGCCCAGAACAGGTTTTGGCGGATATTCTTGATTGTAGCATGGCTGATTTTGATTGCTTTGGGTATAAGCAATAACTCCCCGCCAAGAATCGTCACATCGGCAGCTTCAATTGCTACTTCCGTTCCTGTACCTATCGCAATTCCGATATCGGCGATTGCTAATGCTGGAGCATCATTTACCCCATCACCGACCATTGCAACCTTTTTACCTCTATCCTGAATTTCTTTAACTTTATCTGCTTTTTCTTCTGGTAAAACTTGAGCAATGACTTTGTCGATGCCAACCTGTTTGGCAATTGCTTGTGCCGTTCGTTCATTATCCCCTGTTAACATGATAACTTCCAAGCCTTGTTCTTTTAATTCTCTGATTGCTTGTGGTGCTGTTTCTTTAATGGTATCAGCGACTGAAACAATTCCACGGAACTGTCCGTCAATTGCGATTAGCATCGCTGTTTTTCCTTCTATCTCATAATTTATCAATTCTTGTTCTGCCCCACCAACATCAACTTGGTGATTCTGCATCAGTTTGCGGTTACCAACAAGAATATGCTTGTTTGAGATCTTTACTTCGATACCATGTCCAGGTATTGCAGTAAAGTCATCCACATCAACTAATTCGATATTTTTTTCGGTTGCATAGGCAACAATCGCTTCTGCAAGCGGGTGTTCTGAGCCTTTCTCCGCACTTGCAAGCAGCTGTAATGTTTCCTCATCACCAGTAAAGTCTGTCACTTCTGGTTTACCTTTTGTAATTGTACCTGTTTTATCCAACACGATTGCATTTAATGCATGTGTACGTTCAAGGTGCTCTCCGCCTTTAAACAAAATTCCATTCTCTGCAGCTTTTCCTGTTCCAACCATAATCGATGTTGGTGTTGCAAGCCCTAAAGCACAAGGACATGCAATAACAAGGACAGCAATTGCTGCAACTAGAGCTGGTTCAAACTGGCCAGGCTGTACAAATGCGATCCATATTATAAAGGTAAGAATAGCTATCCCTACAACAATCGGTACGAAATAACCTGAAATGATATCAGCTAATCGCTGGATCGGCGCTTTTGAACCTTGGGCATCCTCCACAATTTTCACAATCGATGCAAGAGCCGTATCTTTCCCGACTTTTGTTGCTTCCATTTCAATCGAACCATTTTTATTGATCGTTGACCCTATTACGTTAGCATCTATTTCTTTTTCAATTGGAATGGATTCTCCTGTAATCATCGATTCATCAACAGACGTTCTTCCTTTTACCACAATACCATCAACAGGTATTTTCTCACCTGGTTTAACAACTAAACGATCCCCAACGGCAACTTCTTCTACCGGGATCATTGTTTCCTCGCCATTTCTGATCACTCGTGCTTCTTTTGCCTGTAAATTCAGTAAAGAAGACAATGCGTTTGTTGTTTGGCTTTTTGCTCTTGCTTCCAGGTACTTACCGAATAATATCAACGTAATTAATACAGCACTTGTTTCAAAGTATAAATGCGCCATATAATCTGGATTGCCAATTGTCTTAAACGCTTCGTATAAACTGTAGAAATACGCCGCACTCGTACCTAATGCCACAAGCACATCCATGTTCGCTCCACCATTACGAAGGTTCTTATATGCCCCAACATAAAATTGCCAGCCGATAATAAACTGAACAGGTGTTGATAAAGCAAACTGGAACCATGGATTCATAAAGATGGCTGGTATCGCCAAATTAAATAAATGAACAAGCATTTTTACTAGAAGTGGTGCAGATAAAACAGCAGAAATGATTAATTTTGTTTTCAT
Source organism: Gracilibacillus oryzae (assembly GCF_009498735.1). Lineage (GTDB taxonomy): Bacteria > Bacillota > Bacilli > Bacillales > Amphibacillaceae > Gracilibacillus > Gracilibacillus oryzae. The sequence goes on along the minus strand of NZ_ML762437.1, from coordinate 67,448 downwards.
ATTCTTAATTTCTTTTTCTTTATGTGTTTGTTTTTCTGCTGCTTCTGCTTTAGGCTTTGCATCATAGCCGAGTGTTTTAATTTTCTCAATGATTGCTTTCTGGTTAACTAAACCAGGGTTATATTCTATTAATGCAGATTCGGTTGTTAAGTTTACAGATGCAGACTTAACTCCCTCTTGCTTGTTTAAGACTTTTTCTATTCGGCTCGAACACGCAGCACAAGTCATGCCAAACACATCTAATTCTGCTTTCTCCATTAAAACACCGTAGCCAACTTTTGAGATTTTTTCCGTAATATCTTCAAGGGTAATCTTCTCTGAATCGTAATCTACGGTTGCTTTTTCGGTAGTTAAATTGACCTGAGCTTCTACTCCATCCATTTTATTTAACACTTTTTCAATTCGGGTTGAACAAGCAGCACATGTCATGCCTGTTATACCAAGTGTTGCATGATTTGTTTCTCCCATAATCGGCCCCTCCTTACTTGGAAAACTGCTTCATTACACTCATTAATTCATCAATGGTTGCTTTTCCGTCACCTTGCTTGATCGCATCACTGACACAATGATTAAGATGTCGTTCTGTGACAGAGAAACCAACATTTTTTAACGCGGATTGGATTGCACTGATTTGGACTAAAATATCAACACAATACCTGTCTTCTTCCACCATTTTCTGAATTCCGCGGACTTGTCCTTCTATACGTTTTAAACGATTGATTACTTTTTGCTTTTCATCTTGCGTTCTAGGTTTACTTGGGTGATCGTGTAAGAACTTATCCAAATAAATCACTTCCTTTTTGTTTTATACTTATACTATACCCCCTTATGGTATTTTTGTCAAATAAAAGAGAACTTTCGTCTCTATTCAATAAAAATTCACAAGGGCATTATTCTGTTTTTCCAGCCTTTGTGGATCGTGTGAACAGAAGTGCCAGCACAAATCCAATCAATGCAATTATTCCGATCCAGAAAAACCCCTGCTGGAAGCCTGCATTCAAGGCACCTGTCTGTGATTCTGCTGTACTTGAAGCAGTAGTTGCACCGGCAACAGCCACTATTACAGCAAGACCTACTGCTGAGCCAATTTGGTAAAAAGTATTATATAAACCAGATGCAATACCTGACCTTCCTGATTCAACTTCTGATACGGACGCTGTTGTAGCAGGTAAATAAGCAAGGGCATTACCTAAAGATGCTATTAAGGAAGCAAGCAAGACATTTGTCCAGTAGTTTCCATCAACGCCGGCTGTTTGGGAAAATAAAATCCCCGCTGCTCCAAGCAAGATAAATCCCGTAACAAGTGTCTTCTTAATCCCGAACTTCTCCATTACTTTTTCCGCAATGGCAACCATGAAGATGGCCATAAAAATTGGCATTGGCAGCATCGCCATTGCTGCAATAAATGGAGAAAGCTGTAAAATCTGCTGCAAGTATAAAACAAGAATATATACGAGCGGGAACCATGATGCTGCTATTAAGAAAACAGAAATATTTCCTATCGCAAGATTCGGTGTCTTAAAAATATTAAGTGGCATGAGCGGTTCTTTTGTTTTCGACTGTACGATGATAAATACGATGAACAATACAGCCCCAATCGATAATGGCAGAATGGTATTGATGGACTGCCAGCCACTATGCTCTGCTGTTACAATTCCATAAACAATGAGCATGGAAGAAATGGTCACTAATATTGCGCCAATATAATCGACACGGCCGGTTGCTTTACTTCCTGACTTTTGTAAAAGCTTTGGAGACAGTAGAAGCACAATGATACCAAGTGGAACATAGATCAATAATGTCCAGCGCCAGCCGACAAACTCTGTAATGATACCACCCATAACGATCCCCAAAGCACCACCCGCTGCCCCGGACAGACCCCAGAATGCAAGAGCTTTGCCCATTTCTTTACTATTGGAAGAAAACAGGATCATAATAAGGGAAAGTGCAGCTGGCGCAATGAATGCAGAACCTAATCCTTGAACTGCCCTTGAGACGTTGAGACTCATTTCGCTCCAGGCTATTCCTGCAAATAAGGAAGAAATGATTAAAATGATAACACCAAAATTAAAGATGCGCCGGTTTCCGAATAAATCTGCTAACCTTCCGCCTAATAATAGGAATCCCCCAAAGAAAATAAGAAATGCACTCATTACCCATTGTAAATTTTCCTGACTGTAACCAAGTGTTTCTTTAATAGATGGCAGGGCAATCTGGATAATTGCCGAATCCATCATCACAAGGAAATTCGCAAAGCATAATAAGAAGAGTGCTTTCCATCGATTTGGATCTGGTTGTGAAATTGTATTTGTTGACATAATGATAGACCCCCCAGTATTACATTATTTTGTTTTCATTTAATTGATCGATATCAACTCTCTTGCAGAATTTATAAAATGCCTCTCGTTTCTTACCCATTTGGGCATATGCTGCAATAAGTTTATCTACTGTATCGTACAGTTCTTCCGGTGTCAGACTTTCCCTCAGTAAATAACCAACTTCGGCATCTTTCCCCTTCGCTTTTCCCCCGATATATAAATTGTAATGGTCTTTGAATTTCATCACACCGATATCACTGAGCATAGGTTCACCACAGCCTACTGCACAGCCTGTATAGGCCATCTTTAGTGTAAAAGGAACCGGCTTTCCAGCAAAGCGCCGGTTTAATTCTTTTGCTATCGGCATCCCCTCTCGTTCTTCCCCTTTGCAAAAATTACATGTTCGCAAACTTTTGACAAAATTCCCTACTGGGTAACAAGCCAGCCCAACGCTTTCCAGCTCCTCAATGATTTCGTCTTTTCTGTGCTCGGGAATTTCCAGATAAAGCTGTTGAAATGTGGTTAATTCCAGCTCATCCTCTTCATTCATGTATTTGGAGATGGTTACAAGCTGTTTGGCGTTCAGCTTTGCTCCAAATCCAATTCCCCCATTTACAGCGATCTTCATTTTTGGTACATCTGTCTCCATATTCATTCCCCCATCTTTTTATAATCTATTTTTAATACTATACGCAGGGGGGTATTATTTTGAATAAAAAAATATCAGTATTCCATGCGGCCTACCCAACATTCAGCAGTTTCTTTATTTCATCCTTATTCCTCTCGAACCCTATCATGCTTTTTGACTTTTTCTTTATACCCAAAAAGGATCGACGGGAGAATACAAGTGCTGGAACAATCCTGTTTCCTGTTATTTTAATAAGATCTTCTTCTTTCGACGGTTGTTGTGCTAAATCGTACTCCTTGTGTGGAATCTGATTCTTTTGCAGGAACTTCTTTAAGTCCTGGCAATCTGAGCAGGTTGGTCTTGTGTAAACTTCCAGCTGATAGTTGTTCATCTCTAACCATACCTCCTTGTTTATTGTGTGACTTCGATGATAAATGGATAAACTTCTACGTTTTCTCCAAACTTAAATTCGGCCCAGATTTTGTACATGCCCGGGGCTGGAAAATGTGCATGAAACGTTGTAGTAACTTCTGTTTCCAGATGAACATGAATATACTGTTCAACATTCTCGTCAATAATCACCACATGACCCAGGGCACCGAGATATGGATCTGATTTTTCTCCTTTTGTATCAAAAACCAATGGAACATCTTTCCCGACCATTGCGTCTACAGGATGTAAGGTCACTGTCTTGCCTCCACGTTCTTTCGTCCAGTTATCCTTTTCTCCGAGACTTACCTTCCTTGTTTCCCCTGTTCCAATCTGCAGGGTATTTGGTTTAATCTGGTACGCCTTATTTTCTGGTGTAATATCAACGAAAGCCTGGTAGGTACCGTCACTCAGCACCTGGTTTACTGAATAAAGTCCCTGCTGCTCCTTTACTGGATGGAGATGATAATATTCCTCTAAATCATTAGAAATAATGATAAAATGCATCTCTTTCTCATGTTGTACAGCAAGTTCTGGCGGAGCTCCATTATTATCTTCCAGCTTAATCATAATTTTTCCATTATCATAGGTTACATCTGTCTTAATCTCTGATTTGGCATGATGATGATGGTGATGATGATTGTGTTCACTGTGATTCATTGTTTTTTCCTCCCTTTGCATTTCTGTATTGATAACACATTGTTATATATAGATTGTGCTATATAGTGAGATTTTAATCAGCGAGGTTTTTATACCCCGCTGATTATAAGCGAAACTTACCGGGATGCTTCGTTTAGCATAAGCATGTTCTTTCTAAACAACATCGTAACCTTGTTCTTCAATCGTCTCTTTAATCACTTGCAAATCCACTTTTTCTGAATCAAACGTTACGTCAACTTTCGCATCATCCAAATGAACCTTTACTGCCTCCACACCGTTAAGTTCACCAACGCTTCCTTCAACTGAACTTACACAATGTCCACAAGACATACCTTCTACATTAAGTGTTGTATTTGTCATTTTCATTGCCTCCCAATTTTTATTTCGTCTAAATCATACCATACCCCCCTACTGTATTGTCAAGTTATAAAATCTTCACCAATTCTATTTTTTTGAATTAAAAAATCAGACAGAAATGAAACTCCGCCTGATTTTCTTGTTTTTCAGATATAAAGTAATTCCCCTAAAAGTTTAGCCCCTTATCATATTAAGCAGTAACGAAACATCGTTTGTAGAACCGACAGAGATGATTTTCTTCTGTGATACATCAACAAGCTCCTTTAATTTCTCCGCAAGGTCAGAGCGTGTTACAATCACATCTGCATCATGAATGGACTGAATAACACTATCTTTGGAAGACTCCTGTACATCAATTGTATCAATTTCTGCTGATGCCACCCGTCTTAATTCATCCAGATAGAAGGTACATGAGCTGAGCTTGCATTCAACAAAGAGGTAGTGTGTCTTCCGCTTTTGAGGTTCGCCAAACAATTGGGTGTAGGCAAAGCCAGCCAATAACACATCATCAATTTTAAATCCAGATTCGTAAGCATCCTTTATTGTTTGTTCCACAAAGCTGAAATAGGAATGCTGTGTTTTAAATCTTTCAATTTCCTCTTCACCGGCAACTTGTGTCCCTCGCCCCTTTTGCATCAACAAAAGGCCTTCTTCCTTTAATTGAGAGTATACCCCCTGGATCGTATTTCTGTTAATGGATAGTTGTTCCGCTAACTGATTGGTTGAAGGAAGTAAATCTCCAGAATTAAGCAGCCCTTTCCCTATTAGCCACTTTATCTGTTCCTTTATCTGCACATTAATTGGCAAAGGGGAATGAGTATCTATTTTAAAGAGTAATCCGGAATGTTCCATATTTAATATCCGCCTTTCTCACTTCACTAGTTATTTAGGTATGTTTAGATTAATGAAGGAAACAAAAAATTGCAAGTATTATATAGATAACATGATGAAAAGTCTAAACATTGACAAGCAATATACTATTTAGTACAATACAAATTACAGTTAACCAATTAACTAGTCAACCAATTAATTATTAAAGAAAATAAAGGAGTGTTTCGAAATGGCTGAAATAAAAATGGTTTGGAATGGTAATACCAAAGGTAATGGTAAAATACAAGGGGAAAATCTTACAACAGATATCGCTATACCCCAATCTTTAGGAGGCAGTGGTGAAGGTGCAGATCCTAAAGAATTACTTATAGCTTCTGCAGCAACATGTTATGCAACAACACTTGTCTATATGCTGGAGACAAAAGAGCTTCCTGTCACTGATTTTACGATGGATTCGGAAGTAAATGTTTCAAAGGAAGACGGAATCAAAATCATCCATCAACCCCATATTGTTTTATCAAGTGAGGCAACTGAAAAGCAAAGGGAAGCAGTTGACAGAGCGTTTATGTCTGCTGATAAATCATGTGCAGTCGGAAACATGTTAAAAAAAGCAGATGCACAAATAACGATTGAAGGAAAAGTAACAGTAAAGTAAAAGCTGCAAAAGGAAAGTAATGAGTTGCTCTTCCTTTTGTATTTTCCTTCCATCTTGAAAGGAGGAGCAATTTGAAAGAGATAAATGAGTTAACATCAATGAAAATGGTGGAAGATTTTATTAAAGATAATGAACTAAGTTTCCTTTACGTATCCACCCCTGATTGCAGTACCTGTCATGCTATTCTGCCAAAGCTAACGGAATTGCTTGATCAATATCCTCTCATTCAGCTTGGTCACATTGATGCTACAGTGGTGGAAGAAGTGGCTGAGAAATTCTTAATTTTGTCAGCTCCTGTATTGATACTGATGATCGATAACAAAGAATATATACGAGAGGGCCGTTTTGTCCGTTTTGAACAGCTTGATGAAAAATTAAGGCAAATTTATGAGTTGTATACAAAATAATCAAGGATGCATAACAGAAATAAGGCTCTCAGATTACACGGGTGCAGTTCTCAGAACAATGCCCGTGTTTTTTCTGGATAAGATTTGTTTCACTTCTTTCATTAATAAAGTCAAACAGAATAAAGACTTTATTTATTCTATGTATCGGTTCACAGGTCATCGTTTAAAATATACTAAGTACGGGAAAATTTAAATAAAAAAGGAGTTGGGTAATATGAATATTCAACACATTCGTAACGCAACATTAGTTGTAGAATATGCAGGTAAAAAGTTTTTAATAGATCCCATGTTAGCAGACAAGGGAACATATCCACCGTTTCCAAATGCTCCAAGAGATGATCAGTATAATCCATTAGTAAGCTTACCAACTTCTATTGAAGATATTATCAGTGATATTGATGCTGTGATCGTCACACACTTGCATTATGACCATTGGGACGAAGCTGCTAAAGAAGAATTGCCAAAAGAAATTAAATTATTCTCTCAAAATGAAGAGGATGCAACAGAGATTCGCAACGCAGGTTTCCAGAATGTCGAAGTTTTACAAGAAGACACTGTCTTTGAAGGTATCCAATTAGTGAAAACAAAAGGTGAGCACGGAAGAGGCGAAATCTTAAAAGTTGCTGGCCATGTTTGTGGTATCGTCTTCAAACATTCATCAGAAAAAACATTATATGTTGCTGGTGATACAGTTTGGTATGATGCTGTTCAGGAAGTAATTGACACACATAAACCAGAAATTATTGTGGTAAATGCCGGTGACAATCAATTCAACGAGGGCGGTTCTCTAGTTATGGGTAAAGAGGATGTGTATGAAGTGTATAAGGCTGCTTCTGACGCAAAAATTATTGCTGTCCACATGGAAGCTGTTAACCACTGGACATTATCACGAGAAGAGTTAAAGAAATTTGCTGACGAAAAAGGATTCTCGTCTAATGTTTCTGTACCAAACGATGGAGATTCCTACTCATTTTAATATATTGAAACAGACAGAAGTGTGAAAGCATTTCTGTCTGTTTTTTTTATTAGTGTTTAAAGCTTTGGCCTGTAGAATAATCTTCTTCATCCGCCCCTCCTTCCACAGCCATCCAATAAAGACTCCTATCCATTTAAATCAGCTTGACTGCAAGGTAACACAAACCAAAAAGTATGATTATTCCCTTCTGACTGGACTCCTATTTTTCCATTATGCTGTTCGATAATTTCCTTTGAGATAGCAAGTCCCAGCCCCGATCCGCCAAATTCTCTTGATCTGGAATGTTCCGTCCGATAAAAACGTTCAAAAATTCTTTCACTATCTTCGGGTCTAATCGCACGGCCTGGCCCTGTTACTGTAAATTTATATTCCGAATCAGAACACTCCCCCTTTATGATGAGCGGCCCTGTCCCCTCATAATAGCGAATGGCATTGTCCAGCAGATTACTGAGAACTTGTGAAATACTCCTGTCATTTACTAAAACAATCCCTGACTCCGCTTTTACCAACACTTTCATATTCGACTGTTTCAAAGACAAGCGAAACATCTCCACAGACTGCTCAATCAATGTCTTCATATCTACAGAAGCTTTTTGAGATAAAATTTGTGATGAGAGATTTTCCAATTCTTTTAACTGTTCCATTTGTTCTACTAGTTGAGTTAACTTTTTTGATTCTGCGTAAAGCGAATCATATAGCTTTTCATCACCTTCCATTACCCCGTTTTTCAAAGCTAATAAATAGCCATTAATATTGGTTAGCGGTGTCCGGAATTCATGTGATAAATCGGTGACAAGCTTTTTCCTGTATTGCTAATTGTTTTTTAATTGTTGAACGAGACCATTGAATTGATCGACTAGTTCAGCTATTTCCCCTTCTGGTTTTACTTGAATGGGAGTTGGATAAAGACCTTGCTTCATTGTTTTAGTAGAATGAATTAATTGCTTTAATGGCTGAATAATTCTCTTCGTTAAATAAAAATGAATAAGACTGCCGATAATAATGGCAGAAACACTGAATATCCATAAATATTGAAAAAGAGTTGCTCTAAACTGATGCTGTTTCTGTTCATTTATGGAAATTAATCCATCTGCTAAAACACAGGCCGCATTATAAATTGCCCAGCTGCTGAGCATTACAAAAACTAAAATCACCATTACATTGATGAATGTTAAACGAAATAAAAACTGCTTGGGAAACAAGATGCTCTTCAATTTATTCTGCAACAAAGCGATACCCCAATCCCCGAACTGTAATGATTCGATTAGGATCAGCCGGATTGTCTTCTATCTTTTTTCGCAGCTTTTTTATATGTGCATCAATCGTCCGTTCTGATACATGCTTATCAGCGTAAGGATACAATTTGCCAATTAAATTTTCTCTTGAAATAACAACATTGGGGTTCTCCATCAGATAATATAGAATATTAAACTCATGCTTGGTTAAAACTAATTTATTGTCAAATAACAATACTTCCCCTTTACGAGGCTTAATACAAAGTCCATTATATGTAATCTTCTGGCAAAACTGCCCTGTCCGTCGTAAAACTGCTTCTACATGAGCCAGAAGCTCCTCTGGATCAAATGGTTTTACCAAATAATCATCTGCGCCAATTTTCAATCCATTAATTTTATCTTCTGTACGGGATTTAGCTGATAACATAATGATAGACACTTCATTACGTTCCTGCTGCCGAACCCATGTACAGAATTCTTCCCCGCTTAGTTTAGGGAGCATTAAGTCAAGAATAATCAGACAGGGATGCTCCCGTAAAAAGACATCCTTCGCCTCTTCCCCGTCTGCCGCAACGACAACATCATATCCAGCCTTCTGCAAATAAATCTGGACAAGTTCCCGGATCATTTTGTCGTCTTCTACAACTAATATTGTTTGTTTCATCAGCATTACCTCTCTCCTCTTATTCCAGAAGAAGATTATGTCATTTTTTCAAATTCCTGTATCATTAAATCATAGTTCAAGGCACCATAGGCCCGAAATGCAATGATACCATTTGAGTCTATCATAAATGATGTGGGAATAGGCCGAATCATATAACCTGTGGCCACCTCTAGCTTGTCATCCAATAGAATAGGAAAAGTTAAATTGTATTCCTTCACAAAATCCTCAACTTGTTGTAAATTGTTTTCAGACTCCGTTAAATTGACAGCTAAAATGACAATATCCTTTTCTTGATAAAATTTCTCCATATCTGGCATCTCTGCTCTGCACGGTGGACACCACGTTGCCCAGAAATTAATCATCACTTTTTTTCCTCGGAAATCGGATAATTTAGCTGTTTCTCCCGATAAAGTCTGGAGCTCAAAATCTGGTGCTATGTTTCCAACTTCCAGGCCAACTTCTGACGCAGGGGAATCAGCTTCCACCGTTTCTGACGGCTCCTCTACCGTATCTTCCACTGGAGTGAATTCTTCCGTTGATTGACTTTTGGAATTGGTAAAATCATAGAGAGCCCATCCAACCATTCCCATCACGATTAGTAGTACTATCCATTTTTTCATCGAGAATCCTCCTTCTATCCTAGTTTGGATAACCAAGTGTCCTGTACAAGATCAAGCAAATATCCTGAGATTAGAGGCATGAGTCCGAAGAATAGAATCAATCCCATACCAATCATCATAACGGCACCAATTTTCATCAGGACATTGCTATACCGAACAATCCACCTTGTTTTCCCTATGAAAAAGGATAAGATGAGAAATGGTAAGGCAAAACCAATCACATACATGAAACTGTAAAATATACCTTTACCAGGATCACTTGCTGCCAAAAGCAGGATGGAACCAAAAATAGGTCCAATACATGGCGTCCACCCTGCCGCAAAGCCTAATCCAACAAAGAATGTTCCTAAGTATCCCACTCGTTTCTTTGTATAATGAAAACGTCGCTCTCTCATCATAAACGGTATCTGAATCCAGCCAGCTGTAAATAAACCCATGATGATAATAAAAATTCCTGCTAATCGCTGAATCAATAAGCCCGAGTCTCCAATGAACAGGTTCTGCACCCACTGCCCTAAAAAGGAAGCACTCGCACCCAAACTAAGAAATACCATAGAGACAGCCAATAAGAAGAACACTGAATGAACGAGTATTTGACGAATGACCTTCGAATTCTTATTATCCTGGAGTTCTTTCACACTAATACCAGTAATGTAAGAAATATAAGCAGGGAAAATCGGTAATACACAAGGAGACAAAAATGACAGTGCACCTGCCCCTATCGCTAAAAACATACCAGCTAGCAGCATTGTATCTGTTTCAATAATTCCCATTATGCACTCCTCTCCTTTAATAGAAATAATAAAATAATGACGAAGAACAATCCGACAAACCATGGTTGCATCATATAACCAAAGACAGTTACAAATGGAAGAATCCAAGCCAATACGATCATTCCTAAGGACCAGCCACACAGTATTACCATCAACAGCAGCTTCCCGCTCATTCGTTCCCAGAGGAAAAAGTATAAGCCAATCAGAATAGCAAGCAGAATCAGATATCCAAACGCATACATATTTTCCTGAAAAATAACTTCGATAAATTCATATAAAAAGGAAGCGATTAGAAATACATGTACAAAGGAATCAACAAAAGGAAGGAAATCCAATTTCTTTTGTCTCTTCTTATAGATTAGCAGGAACAACGTGATAAGCACTGCCAGATAGAAAGTTGATGAATCGCCGGGATAAGCCAGTACAGACAATGGATCTGATAGAAAACCAGGGAAATTCAGTATTATTTTGGCTACCCACATAAATATTACAAAATTAATCAGTTGGGATATCAATTCTCCTATATGCTTTTTCTTATCTTCTCTAGATACGTTACTTAACATATAGTAAGAAAGGAATCCTGCGATAAAACTAACTGCCATTATACCTATTGCAGTTAATTTACTTATTGTTGCCATTATGCAGTTCCTCCATTTCATTCACTTGCCATTTACAAGCATACCTGCCTAGTGTGAAAATTTGATGAAAATCAATTACTTTTTATTTAAGGATATGTAATAGATGAAAAGATTAAGAAACAATCGCCAATCCACAAGTTTACGGGATTGGCGATTAGCTTTCTTATCATTAGTTACTTAAGCATTCCACTTTTCTAACATAAGGGCTGGATTAAACCCAAACACCCACTCCCCATTTATACTGGTCTGGGGTACTGTCAATCGCAATGTTTTGCTCACTAGTTTCACCATTGCTAATGGATTAAAATCTATATTCACTTCTTTGTACGGTATATTCAGATTGGTGAGAAACGTTTTAACCATCGTACATACTGGACACAGTGTTGTTGTATATATGATTACTTCTTTTTCCATATGAATTTCCTCTTTCTTTTAAACTGTCAGGCAGCCCCTTGTTTCATTCACAGCGGTTTACGCCCGGCAAACTGTATTACATGTGATAATCCATTATGAAATTCACCTTCGTTTCTCACCACTTCCCCCATAAAAAAGTGAATAATATGCCAATCTGAAAAGGTATCCAGAAATTCATCCGGTTTATATAACATCCCCAAATCTTGCGGCCCGCCACTTTTATATGGAAGCTGATAATGGGAGTAAACTTCGGTGATAAAATAACCGCCTGGTTTCACGGCTTCCTTTACACCCTGAAGCGTCTTTGTGCGTAACTCTTCAGGGAAATGACCAAATATACAGACAATCTCATCCCAGTTTTCCTGTTTCCAATCAACATCATTCAGATCAATCAGCTTTGTCTTTACACTTACACCTTTTGTCTTCGCTAATTTATCTGTTTTTACCAATCCTGATTCGGCATAATCCCAAGCTGTCACGTTCATGCCCTGCTCAGCTAAAAAGGCTGCATTACGCCCTTCGCCTTCCGCTATGGCCAGTACCTCTTCACCAGACAACTTCAATTTATGCTGAACTCCAGCTAAGAACTCGTTCGGTTCTGTTCCATATACATATTGCTCTTGGCTAAAACGCTCATTCCATTGATTCATTGTTTATTTCTCCCTTCTATTCGAAATATGTTTAAGATAATGGTAACAGGTCCAAGTCCTCATCGTCTTAAAGAAGGATTGTGAAATTATCTAAAGTTATATGCTGTAACAATTTTCTCTCTTCCTGTTACAAGATCATTAAAATACTCATATAGACTGATTCCCAAATAAGAACCAGATATATTAAATACGTTAGTAAAACCTAGGTTTTGTAATGCCGCTACCATGTTATAACTGCGTTGACCTGAACGACAATGAACATATACATCCTTATCTTTTGGAATTTCATCAAGTCTTTCGCGGAACTCACTTAACGGAATATTGACAGCATTTTTTAAATGTCCGGCATTATATTCATTCTGCTCGCGCGCATCAATAATAAAAGCATTATTTTCTACTAACTCACGAACCTGAGCAACTTTTACTTCACGGTATTTACCATATAATTGATTGAGTGCAACCAATGCTGCATGGTTTACTACATCTTTAGCTGTACCTAACATTGGAGAGTACGTTAATTCTAAATCTTTCAAGTCTTCTAATGTCCCATTCATTGTGATCATTGCTGCGATCACATCAATCCGTTTGTCGACATTTCCTTTACCAATTGCCTGTGCACCCAGAATTCTGCCTGTTGGTATTTCATAGACTAATTTAAAATGCATCACACTGCTGTTTGGCATTAATCCTACCTTATCAGCTGGCAGGATGTAGACAGAATCCCAGCTGTATCCCGCATTTTCAGCTGTTCGTGCATTTAGTCCAGTAGAAGCAGCGTTTAGATCAAATAAGTGAATGGAGGATGATCCAATTACCCCTAAGTTGCGGTTTGGAATGCCATAAATATGATCAGCTGCAGCTCTTGCCTGTTTTTGGGCAGGTCCAGCTAAAGCAAGGCGCGCTGGCTTATGCAATAATCGATGATAGACTTCGATAGCGTCTCCTACTGCATATATATTGGAATCACTAGTTACATAGTTATGATCAACTTTTATCGCACCCGTTTCACCAATTTCAAGCCCGGCATCTTCCGCCAGCCTTGTTTCGGGCTTTACACCGATCGCTAACACAACTGCTTGGGCCTTTATTTGTTTTCCAGATTGTGTTTCGATTGAACCATCATTAATCTTCGCTAAACCATCATTGACAATTAAATTCACCCCATGATCGATCATCTCTTTATGGAGAATTTGAGCCATATCATAGTCGTATGGTGTCATTATCTGATCAGCAAATTCGATGACAGACACGTTAAGATCAGCCAGACGAAGATTTTCCGCTACTTCCACCCCTATAAAACCTCCGCCAATTACCGCAACATCTGTCAGCTCGTTTTCTTTAATATAAGCATTTAGACGCTCGATATCCACAACATTTCGCACTGTGAATACATTCTTGTTGTGAATGCCATCAATTGATCCAGGCCGGACTGGTGCTGCACCAGGGGAAAGAACCAGCTTATCGTATGCTTCTTCGTAAGTTTTTCCAGATACTGTGTCCTTAATCATTATTGTTTTTTTCTCACGATTAATGCTGATTACTTCACTATTTGTTCTTGCTTCGATATTAAAACGTTTTTTAAAAGTTTCCGGACTTGATAATACAAGCGATTGACTATCTTCCACGATTCCACTTAAATGATATGGTAACGAACAGTTAGAAAAAGATACATGGGGACCTTTATCAAACATAATAATTTCTGCATTCTCATCCAATCTTCTCAGTCTTGCAGCAGCAGATGCTCCCCCAGCTACACCGCCAACGATTAAAATTTTATTTGTCATCTTTCACCTCTCCTTTATTTATCTATTTTTTATTTTTCTAATAGGGATTGTTCGCATGCGCTTATTCCAGAGTTCCTTGCCATGCAAGCATGCCGCCTGTCATATTCGTTACATTAAATCCTTTACTTTCAAGTAATTGTGCAGCACGGCCACTTCTGCCTCCTGAAAGGCATACGATGATATATTCTTTCGATTTATCTAAATCCTGCAGCTTATATTCTACTAATCCTAAAGGAATATGGACCGCACCAGAGATTTTCCCCTCTTTTACTTCATCTGCTTCACGGACATCAAGGATGTTTAATTGGGTCCCTTTATTTAGTAACGTCTCAACTTCTTTTGCTGTTATTTCTTTCATTTTAAAATTCCTTTCCTTTTAATTTTGCCATGCGTTCATACCGCCACGTACATTGGTTACTTTTGCACAGCCATATTTTTTTAACAGTTTCGATGCCTGCTTGCTTCTCATCCCGCTCTGGCAAATCACAAGTACTTCCTGTTCCTTAGAGATATCACTAGCAGCCTTATGAGCGAGTTGGTTAAGAGGAATATTTTTAAAGCCTTTTATATGGTTTCCTTTAAACTCACCAGGTGTTCGCACATCAATAAATTGCTTGTCCTTATTCTTTAGTTCTGTTTTCAATTCTGTTGTGGAAATATTGTTCACACCTTTTGTTGGCAGGAACCCGCGCAACAGAAAAAAGACAAAAATGGCAAGAACAACGTAGTATAAATATTCCAATTGTTAACCTCCTATTTAATACATCTACCCCTATAGGTATTTTATCTATCAAAAAAATGAGGGGAATCCCCCTGATCTATCTGCTTTTCACCAGTAGATTTACAGCTTGTTTTACTAATTCATCTGTATTTTCCCCTTTTTCATCAGCATCCCGGACACACTCTACTAAATTGGAGCTGACAATTAACCCCATGGTGCGGTCAAGGGCTGTTCTTGATGCAGATAACTGTGTAATCACTTCTTTACAGTCCTGATTCTCCTCCATCATTTTTAAAATCCCTCGCAGCTGCCCTTCAACCCGCTTTATTCTATTTTTCATTTGATCGGTATATTCCATTTATTAGTGCCTCCTTCATTAGACAATTGTTTTTCTATTCTTTTATAATATACCTATAAGGGTATAATTTCAACTATGAATACTTGTTGCATCTCGGTTGATAAACCAAATTGTCATTTTGATCGTTATATTGGAAAGAGAAGAATCAGCACTCAGTAGAGAGAAGACAGCATTATTTGCAGCACTTGCGGTTTATTTGCAGTTTCCTCAGTTTATTTGCAGCTTCCCGCAATTTATTTGCAGTTCTCTCAATTTATTTGCAAATTCCTCAGTTTATTTGCAGTCTGAAATTATCCAATTTTCATATCTATAGTGCGGTGTCTCTTATCATAAAAGCGGACAGCCTGCTGACTGTCCGCTCAATTTACATCCATCACGCTACTTTAACCGGCGTGTCTTTTACTATTTTGTGAACTAACACGGCAGTTATTACCGCTAGAATGATCGATCCTGCAATCGCGATCGCAACATTGGGTACTGGTAAACTCAAAGTAAGGTACCCAACCACAGGTATAGGGGTAAAGAATTCCCATAATAGATCATTTAGAAATACTATTACAAGTGCAGCCAAAATAGAAACGAAACCGCCAGAACCCCCATATCGATAGAATCCTAATCCAATTAGCCATCCAGCTAAGAAATATACTATCACAATCAGGATATAGGAGATTATTGTCAATAACCAGCTGTTTTCTCCAAGTGATGATAGCACTACTTCATTGAAAAGGGGCATATTAAATATGCTGATAATCCAAGTAAAAATCGCTGTAATACCTATGAGCGAAATGGCTAATCCAATGGCAGACAGAAATGCTCCCTGGAAGTATGATTTCCTCGTCACGCCATGTTTCACATACATTGGCAGGAATGCTAAGCTTGAGAGAATCCCGCAAATGAGCATAAAGATTGTTGCTGTTTGAAACGTAAACGTGAGGAGCGACATAGATCTTATTCCTGGTTCATTCAACAGCCAAATTAATACAAAGTAAAAGACATATACAATCGGCAAGTACCAAGCTATCCATTTCATTTGCGCCGCATACAGGTCAACCGTTACTTTTTTTCCTGTTTCATTCATCTTAATTTCCCTCCTTTGTTAATTGAATAAACAGATCCTGAAGGGAAACATTCCCTATTTCTAATCCTTTTCGTTTTACATCCGCTTCTGTTTCTGCCGTTAATTCACCGTACACCATCACCGATTTTGTTCCTCCCAGCTGTTTTTCACTTAATACATTAAGTGCTGAAGCTACTTCTTCTACATCTTCCATCGCACCTGTTACCGAGAATCCTTTTTGCAAAAGTGAATCCATCTCTTCTTGCACTATTAATTTTCCTTTGTGAATAATAAGCACTTCGTCAAACAAATATTCCATTTCTGATACTAAGTGGGTGGACAGGATAAAGAGTCTGGGGTTGCGTGCCTGCTCTTCTAAGATTTCTTTATAAAAAAGTTCGCGAGCTGGAGCATCCATTCCCTGGTATGCCTCATCAAAAATGGTGATTGGCGTTTTATTCGCTAATCCTATTGTCACATTAAAAGCAGACTGCATTCCTGTTGATAATTTTCTGAGTGGTTTATTTGTTGGCAGCTGGAAAATTTCTGCTAACTGTTCTGCATATTTTCGGTCAAAACCAGGACGATAACGCTCTGCCAGTTCAAAAAACTGTATAACGGTGTCATATTCGTCTTTATAATCAGTTTGGTGTACGAATGTCACTTGAGCGACTGCTTTCTCATTTTCAAAAATGGGCTCCCCATCTATTGTTATTTCCCCACTTGTCGCCTTTCGATAGGCAGCTAATATAGACAGCAAACTTGTCTTCCCAGCACCATTTCGACCAATTAATCCGACGATTTTCCTGCTTTCCAGTGTAAAGCTGATATCACTCAGTGCTTCCATTTCTTTATACGAAACCCTTATATTCTTTGCTTCCACTTTCCTAGTCATCTTTCACACTCCCTTTCCATTCTTCCATTATTTTTATAATTTCACTGTCTGACAATTTCAGTTTCTTCGCTTCTTTTAACATCGGCAGGACAAATTCCTCAGCAAAACCTTCTCTTCGTTGCAGCAGCAGTTTTTCTTTGGCCAACTCCTCCACAAACATTCCCACACCCCGCTTTTTATAAATGATTTCTTCTTCCACAAGGAGGTTAATTCCTTTTGCAACCGTAATGTGATTCACCTTATAAAACTGAACGAGCTGGTTCGTCGATGGTATTTGGTCATGTGCTTTTAGCTGATCATTGATGATCTGATCTTCAATCACTTCTTTTATCTGTATAAATATCGGCTTTTTATCATGTAAAGATTTACTCAATGTTTGAGTCACCTCCATTTACTGTTATATAGTTATATAGTTATGTATATAAGTATATGTGGGTGCGTATAAATTGTCAATGGGGAAAAGCGGATATTTATTTTCAAAAAAAAAGCGAACAGCAAGAAATACTGTTCACTTTCCGGGACAGTGTACCTGTCCTATTATTGACTTGGGCAGTTCTCACTTCTTTATCATCCCCATTTTTATTGCTTTTTCTCTTCCCGTGTTCTTAAAATAGGATTCAAAGATTCTGATTGCCGTGGCCTTATCATATAATCCATTAACTACTTGAGGCCACGTGTTCACATCCTCCACATTTATCACACGCGTTCGTTTAGGTTCTATTTTGACTGTGATTTTTTTATGTTCCAGTCCCAGTGCTGCTAATGCTGCAATTCGATGCTGGCCTCTTGTAACTAAAAAGCGGTAATCATCCTCTTTTTGCAAAATATAGCCTCTAATATAGCCATCCTCATTTACTTTCGGACGATATCCCTTTCGCTTGATCATTTGATAAACATCAATTATCCTGTTAAACTCCCATTCCACATACCTATTGCTATTTGGTCCAAAGTGCTGATTATGTTTAAAATCTATTTCAAACGTTTCTCTCCAAGGTAATGGATTCCAATCATTTTCTGATTTTTGTTTCTTTGGACCATTATAAAATAGACTGTCCATAAGAGAAACAGGTTGAAATTTATAATAATAGTGAAATAAAATGGAACCTTTATATGTTAGCTTAGGATTTTTGCTATATTGTTTCATT
>NZ_ML762437.1:0-49198 GCF_009498735.1 Gracilibacillus oryzae | reverse complement strand
GCCAGTCACAGCATTGATTAATCTTCACGATAATAATAGGTTTCTTACTTTTTGTGAAGTCCTCCCCCTTTTCCGCCATAGAAATCCTCCTTTCCACCAGAAAAAAGTCCGTTTACCCAAAAGGATGTGCCCTTCTGTATGTAAACAGTTTGACTAGTTTTATATGTTAACAAGGTGAAAGTCTCCGAATCATTTTACAGAGCTTTATTTTCTTTATAATATGTTAGAAAATATGGATTGTTTAGGTGGGAGTATGAGTATTCAACATAATTTCTGGCTTCATGTGTTTATATGATATCTAGCGCTCTATGAAGTAAATTAGGAATGGTGGTTAAGGGGTAGGCTGATCTACTAAAGCTGAGGGACTGCCAGATCGACAGCTCCTTCCTGTAGTTAGTTGACCAGCATTTATTCAGGATTTTCTTCTAACAGCCAAGGTAAAAATGCATCAATCAGAATACCAAAAACCATTTCCTCATTATTAAAGTGGGTATTTCCAAAACCAATGCTAAAATAATCTTCCTCATTGTTACGATAAATATCAATGACTTCTTCATTTGGTTTCTTTACCAGCTTCCCAAAAGCCTTATATTCGGCAACATACATATGTTTACTATTTTTCGACTGGTAAAAGTGGCTAACTTCTGCACCTTTTGCAGGATCTATCCCCATCTCCCTTAACTGGTTTTGTACGCTCTTTGGGAAACCAGCAATCGTGAGTGCATAATTTTTACAATACATACATGGACAGTGTTCTTCTTCACCGATAAAAGGGAGGTTTTTATAATAGGATAAAGTCTTGTTATCATCTATTTCTAATTCATAGCCTGCCATTATTATTGACTTCATTTTCTGACCTCCATTACGATAATTTACATCTCCCACTTCAATTGACGGCCACCAATAATATGATAGTGCATATGGCAGACCTCTTGTTGACCATGGTTTCCCGTGTTCGTAATTACTCTGAAACCATCATTATGTACCCCTAGTATTTTGGCGACTTCTTGTATGCCATGGTGAATACTGTATATAATTTCTTTATCCGCTTCGCTTATGTCCATTATATTTTCTATATGCTTTTTAGGAATGATTAACGCATGAACAGGAGCAGCAAAATGCAACCCGTAAAAAGAAATCACATCTTTATCCTCATATATTACTTCTGCTGATGCTTTTCTGTTAACAATCTTGCAAAATATACAATCCATCTAGTTTTTTCATCCTTTAACTTTAAAATATAACTACCTTTTTACATATGCTAACTTGAATAAATGCTCTTTTTACCAATCAACAGGCATCTAGAAAATAAGTACTGTATGCACTCACTAGTTTCATAATAAAGCTCCTTTTACAATATCCTTATGAACAACCCAAAACTAGTCTAATTATCCTGTAATTTCTCATCGATTTGTTTTAAATGGTGTGCATCATGCTTAATGAATATTTTTATAAAAGCTTCTGCAGAGAATTTCCGTTTCCCTCCACCAATAGTGAATCTGACATCTTTACCAACCTCTGATATTCTTTCAATAAGTTCTTTTCGGGTGATTACAAAACTATCAATAAGTGATTCAACTGAATACTCTTTAATAACGGACATAGCTTCTTCATTATGTTGATCATGGTCTGGGAACTGTGGTAAATCGCCATCATCAGTCATATTTGGGACCATGTTTTCAAGATTGAATTTATCCCAATAATAGAGGTGCCCCACAATTTGCATGATTGACCATTTTCCTTCTTTGACAGGATCGCTTAGTTTTTCTTCAGGTATTGCTTTTAATTCTGTAACTCTATCAACCATTTTTTCAAATTGACTTAGAGTTTTATTCAATTCAATTCACCGCTTTCAAAAAGTTTAAAATTAAAGAATAGGTTCTATACCTTTATCCCCTTACTCTTCACAAACGTAAGGACGAAAAAATTCACCCATGTTACTATAGGAATAGCAAATATCAGTATCATCGATTGACCTATACCGGATATCCTTTCTTCCTCATCGATATAGTAAGAAAGCCATGTGGCAAATGCTAAGATGACGGTGTTCAACCCAAAAGCAATCAACATACTCCATAACTTCCTGCTTTTCTTTTTCAAAAAGAGAACAGAAATGATTGTGGAAATCATGAAAGAAAATAAAATGATAGAATAATACACATCCATACCACCTTAGGTTTTTATAAGCTGCCCTACTCCCAATTGGACAAATATTCCTTCTTCAACATTATTTTAGCATAAATATCCAATTAAGAAGAGTTATTTTCTGATATGAAACAATTCTGTTCGTTGTATTAACGGACAGCTTTTTCTACCATCTATCCCATCTTCTATTCAAAAGTCTTAGCAATGCTAATCAATTCATCCTTCGTGTATCCTTGGTGAGTGGTGGTTACTATCGATGACAAATGATATTGTATACCGTTTTGTTCCCAGATTAGCGTTTTTACCTTTTGACCGTTTTCCGTAAATAATCCCTTTATATCTCCTATTTCTACTTGCTCAGTCATATTACTTCCGTTATAGGTGTTTTTAGAGTTTATTATTTCAAGTGATAAAAGCTCGCCTCCATCACCATGAAACTGAATACTGATGATTTGTTCATTTGTCTGGTGTTGTCCTGTTTGTACATTTTCCATCTCAAACGGTAGACTTGCTGGCAATTGAAAGGGAAACTCACCATTCAGCTGCTGCAATTGTTGTTTAATTGTTGCTTGATCAACTATAAACATGTCACCATTTTTAGACGGCACTTTTTCTGTTATATCTGAGAACTGATTTAATCCCAGTGGAATGAGTATCGCTAAACAAGCTATCAATGCCAGATAGGGAACTACATTGGTAAATTTTCTCCTTTTGTTGTGTTTCGCTTTGCTAAAATTTTGATCAACGTTTTTTAAAGATGCTAATACTTTATTTTCCAGTTCCATTGAAATCTCTGTTTCTTTTGGCAGGCGTTTCAGCTCTTCCTTCAAATTCACCAAGTTCTCCTCCTTTGTTTAGTACGTTATTTAATTTGTTTAAAGCTCTATGATAGGTGACTCTTACCTTATTTTCGCTCCAGTTTAATATCGCAGCTGTTTCCGTCACATTAAAATCTTTAATCCCTCGTAATAGAACAACTTCCTGATAAGACTTTTTCATTCGGTAAATCCCTTGTAACAATACTCTATTCTGCTCATCTAATTCCATTTTGTCCTCAACTGTCTGTTGTTCCGGCTGAATTTGCTGCTTAGAAAAATGCATGAGTTTCTTTAGATAACTTTTTTCCTTACGTATGTAATCATTTGCTGCATTTCTGGCAATGGATATTAACCAGGAACGCGGATTTGTAATGGAAGAACCTTGATTTAATGCTTTATAAGCACGTATAAATGTTTCTTGAAATGGGTCATCCACATCAGTCGTTCTCAAATAATATAAAAGGAAGTTGTTTACATCTTGTTTATATTGTTGAAACAATTCTTCTATTGTCAGGTTATTGTCCATCTCCCTTCCCCCCTCCTTACTTTTTTCACTAAACAGACGAAATCACTTCTGCTAATATTACAATTTTCACGAAATTTATTGATGCTGGAAAGAGAACATTCGCATCTTTTGCTCTCCTTATTATTTATATAGAAACTGGCTGATTTCCTAGTTCGGCCTAGCAGATGAAACCTTTTACCCTTTCCATTCGTATGTAATAGGGAGAGGAGCTAAAACGCATGAAAAAAATCACGATACTGCTTACTTTTGCTTTAGTATTCTTTTTATATCCAAAAAATGTGTTTGCCGTTGACTTTTCTATCGAGAATACCGAAATTAATGCATACTTACAAGAGAATGGTGATGTGCATGTGACAGAGGAACACACCTATCAATTTGATGGGGATTTTAACGGAATCAGCCGCACACTTATAACGAAAGACCAGACGCAAATAATAGATTTCCAAGCATCTGAAAACAACCAGAATTTAGATGTGGAACAGGAAGAAGATCTTTACAAAGTTTATCGAAGTGGTTCAGATGAAGAAGTCAATGTTGAACTTTCTTATTCGATTGTAAATGGTGTGCAAGTTTACACTGACCTTGCGCAATTTTACTGGCCTTTTTTCGACACCAGCACTGAGTCTACTTATCACAACACGAATATTTATGTCCATCCGCCTCAACCAACGGAAGAGGTGCTTGCCCTTGGTTATGATCAAGCTTATGATACATCGAATATCACTTCTGATGGTACGGTTCATTTTGCCATGGGTGAAGTAGAAGATGGAACAAAAGGAGATATCCGGGTAGCTTATGATGCTTCTCTATTTCCTGCGGCCAGTCTATTAGCAGACAAATCGATTCGTGAGGAGATTACAGCAGATAAGGCTCGATTGGAAGCAGAAGCAGCTGCCTTTGAGGATAGACAGGAACTGTTAAGCCGTATTTCTCCATATATTGTTGGTGGTTCTGCAATCTTTTTAGTTGCATTATTTATTATGGCACGGAACAGGAAGAACAGGAGACTGTGGGAAGCAGAACGCAGCACTTCCTCATTCCTATCAATACCAGAACAGAAGATGAGTTTGTCCGCTGTCATTCTTTATATGAAAAATATGGCTGCAAACAGTGAATTACTAACTGCCGCTCTATTGGACCTTGTTCGAAAAGGGTATGCCAAACGAGATGGAGAAAGTACATTTATTATCACAGATTCGAACACAGACTATCAACATGAAAGTATCCTGATCAACTGGTTATTTTACAAAATAGGCGAAAATGGTGTATTCACTTTATCAGATCTGGAAGCATACACAAAAGACAAAAAGAATCATTCGACCTATTACAGTGATTATCACAAATGGATCCAAGCTGTAAAAGATGAAACGAAAAATCATGACTTGTACGATAAACAAAAAGGCTTGCGCTGGACAACTGCAGCAGCTGGTCTTCTGCTTATCGGGTTTAGTATCATGTTAGGTATTCATTCGCTTTACATGTGGATGTCTTTCACCATTTTTCTAAGTTTAGCCTTCATCCTGTTTGCGATTATCTATCAACCGAGAACAGTCGAAGGGCTAAGAATTAGACAGCAGTGGGAGCAACTCAGTTCCCAATATGATCAAATCAGTGAAAAAGAGTGGAATGAGTGGATGAGTGATCAACAAATGCAGGCATTTATCTATGCGATCGGTACTGGCAACAAGTCGATGCAGGAAAAAAGCGAATTCCTGAGCAAGAATCTTTCGCCTTCGTTTACACATGATACGAGTATGCAAACAAATGATACCGTGATGTTAATACTGATAGCAAGTACACTGCACAATCAATTTGACAAAGCCGATTCAACCGTATCTGCCACTACCACTGCCAACAGTGGAGGGGGATCTGGCGGAGGAACCGGAGTTGGTGGCGGTGGAGGAGGTTCGGGTGCGTTTTAACGGAGTGACGCAGATCTCCTGGCTTTGAAGATGAAAGAGGATTTTTTAAAAAGTGATGCGGTTTTTAGGCATCACTTTTTTGTTTAGCCATAACTTTTGGCAAGGAGGGCGTCTTGATAGTTCGGCGGCGTTTTCCTATCAAATCTCCCGGGGGAGCGAGGCGTTTTGATAGTTAAATCGCTTTTTCCTATCAAATCTCCCGGGTTTGGAAGGTGTTTTGATAGCAAAATCACTTTTTCCTATCATGCTGCTTCAATAAACGGGATTCTTAGGACGATAAAGTGAGACTTTGATCAGTGAAGGTTAGATCTATGAAAAAAAGTGCTCCTCATTCTAAGGAACACAGTTTTTCACCATTGTGAATCGGTATATTTATGATTAGTTTTCCAAATACACCCCAAAATCCCCAGTAAATTCTCCTGTACTAATCGTCCTGGCAATTTTCTCGCCGACATTTGGATAGAAATGATGGCCATCAAAATAATTGGATAAATCTTTTGTCACTGAGTTAGGATACATAAAGTGATACACACCGCCGAAAACATCGACTAGATCACTCAGCCAGCGGTCATAATCTTCCTCGTTCCCCTCTTCGATCATGGCATTATACAATGGTGCCGAGATTGGCGTAGTATAAATAATGAACTCTGTATTCGGATTTTCGTCTTTTAATTGCTGCATCACAGTTTTCATCTTTTCATTATATTGATAGTTATCGCCAAAAAACTGCTGGCGGAATTTGTACACTTTCGCTTTTGTTTCTTCCTCAATCGTCCCCTGCTCAAAATGTTTTGCAAAGGCCGTATTATGACGGTTATAATTGCGGAGTTCTACAATTTGGTCGTTCTCCGAGATGCGGTAATTTTTTCTGGAGTAATCAAGCACATCAAGGGAAAGCAGGTTCTTCCAGCGGTAGAACGGCTCTTTCACTTTTTCCACATAAGGCTCTAAGGAAACAGGATCTTCACTTTCTTTCACACTGCTTTTAAAAAAATCAACACCGATAATAATCCGATCAAATTCCCCTTTTTGCTCTTTGGCGAAATCGATCATCCCTTTATACTCCTGAAAAGCCAGGTCACTTGCGGCAAAGTTAAAAACATCCCAGCCGACAAACTCACTTGCCGGGATGTACGTTGTGCGGCTGCTGCCGATCAGCAATGTGTCATAATCTTCATCACCGAAATAAAGCTGATTTACCTTTTGCTGGCGTTCATCGATTACCACTTGCACATCATTTTTTTCATGGGCATGGCTGAATGTCCAGAGCGGATCAATCCAGAAATTAAAGGCACCAATCGTTAACAAAACAGCCATTGTGATAAAAAGAAATACCGTTGTAAAGAGTTTATATGACATAAAAAATCTCCTAATTAAAAATTAAAATAGAGAAACTCTGAAACTTGCTGCAATCTCAGTGCAGCATAGATAAACAAACCTGCCGCAAACGCAGCATAAACAGGATTGGGACGCAATGATTCCATCCATTTTGTTGAATTTTTGATAAAAAAGGCAATCAGTAATGCGCCTGCCAGATAAATCAACAGCTTGTCACTGTTCTCGATAAATAGCTCAAGTGTAAGATTCCATGATTCATAGTGGACCATTGCGCTCAGTACTTGCATCGCTGTCGAGAAATCAGGTGCACGGAAGAAAACCCAAGTGGCATTAATAAACTGGAATGTGATAAACCAGCCCAGAATTGCCGGGAGCCTGAGCCCGAGACTTTTCCAAAGACGGTGAATCATCATCGCAACACCGTGCATCACGCCCCAGGCAATAAATGTCCAGCCAGCCCCATGCCAGAATCCGCTGACAAAGAAAACGATAAAAATATGTATGTACGTTCTGCCGATTGAAACCCTGTTGCCTCCAAGCGGAATATAAATATAGCTTGTCAGAAAACGTGACAATGTAATATGCCATCTGCGCCAGAAATCCTGAATACTGACTGCTTTATATGGCGAATCGAAGTTAATTGGCAGTCTGATGTTAAATAATAATGCTAAACCAATCGCCATATCGGAATAACCACTAAAATCAAAATAGAGCTGAAGCGTGTAGGAAAGCGATGTAATCCAGCCATCCGCGAATGATAAAGTTGCTGAATTTGCAAAGCCTTCATTCGCCCAGACAGCGAAACTGTCAGCAATCGCCACTTTTTTGAATAACCCAAGCGAGAACAGAAATAATCCTTTGGCGATATTTTCCCCATTCATCCGCTTGTTTGTTTTGTCCAAATATTGGCCCATCACTTCCTTATGGTGCACAATCGGACCCGCGATCAGCTGCGGGAAAAAGGAAATAAATAATGCATAGTGAAGAAAACTGTTTTCCTCCACTTTATTTTTGTACACATCAACAAGGTACGCAATCTGCTGGAATGTATAGAAGCTTATTGCTAATGGTAAAATCAAGTATAGAAAATTATAGCTTGTATCTAATAGAAAGTTGATATTGCCAATAAAGAAATCAAAATATTTAAAAAAGCCGAGCAGACTGACATTGAAAATAATCCCGACAATGAGTACAGCTTTTCGTCTGGTTGTCTTTTTCAAGAGTATACTTCCCAGTCCGTAATTAACCAGAATGGATGCGAGTAACAGCCATAAATAAACCGGATTCCACCAGCTGTAGAAAAATAAGGAGCCGACCAAAAGCCATGCTTTACCGATCGTTGGATGGATCTTATTAAATAGGAAATAACCGAAAAACATGACAGGTAAAAATACAAAAATAAATTCAAACGAGTTGAACAGCATAAAGACGAACTCCTTCATTAAACTATAATCATAAACAATCATACTATAAATGCTAATTCTTGTCATGCATTGGAAAAATTTATCATTAAGTGATGGAGGAATGATTTTTACGGGATATGTTGGTGCTTTGGATGTGATTTCTGTTTTATGTTTGGATTAACGGGAAATCTATACGGACTGGGAAGTGGATTTCCGCTTTATCTGCGGATTAACGGGAAATCCATCGGGCTCGGGCTGCGGATTTCCTCTTTTTCTGCGGATTAACGGGAAATCTATCGGACCATAGCAGCGGATTTCCTCTTTTTCTGCGGATTAACGGGAAATCTATACGGCTCGGGCGTGGGATTTCCTCTTTATCTGCGGATTAACGGGAAATCTATCGGACCATAGCAGCGGTTTTCCTCTTTATCTGCGGATTAACGGGAAATCTATACGGTCCTAGCAGCGGATTTCCTCTTTATCTGCGGATTAACGGGAAATCTATCGGACCATAGCGCCGGATTTCCCTTTTATCTTAGGATTAACGGGAAATCTATACGGCTCGGGCAGCGGATTTCCTTTTTATCTGCTGATTAACGGGAAATCTATACGGCTCGGGCAGCAGATTTCCTCTTTACCTTCAAATTAACGGGAAATCTTCCTCGCCCAGGCAAAAGATTTCCTCTTTAAAAGAAGATTAAAAACGAATCCTTCTTGCCACCATCCATCACTTTTCATTTTATATAAAAATAAATCCATAATCTCGACCGTCCCGCTCCTCATCTTTTCTCATAAATAAAAAAAAGAAGAGGGCTCATCGCCTCTCTCCTACTGATTAATTGCTCGATATAAAAATGATGTAAATTCTGCTCGTGATACGGAGCGGTCTGGACGGAATGTTCCGTCTTCGTAACCTGTTGCTAATCCGCTGGCAGCTAGTGCATTGACATAATCATAACCCCAGTGATCTTTCTTCACATCAGGGAAGTAGCCTTTGTCTGCCATCTGGATTTCAAATGCCTTTTGCAGCAGAACAGCCATTTCCGCTCTTGTTAATTGTTCGTCTTTTTCAAAATATCCATTGCCTTTACCTGATAATAACCCTGCATTCGCTGCTGCGGCAATGTATTTATAATAACGGTCAGATGGCTTTACATCTTTGAAGCCTGGATCTGTAACATTGACAACATTCAAGTCTAGCTGTCTAGTTAACATGATCGCCGCTTGTGTTCTCGTAATTTCTTTTTCCGGTCGGAATGTTTTGTCAGGATAACCTGTGATTGTTCCATTATCTACTAGACTTTCAATTGAATCATATGCCCAGAAATTATATCTTACATCTTTAAAAGATTCAGGCGGTATTGATGAAACAGCTAGTAATGTTGTCGATACTGCACGCTCATAACCATCTGATGGCGAATTCGCAAGTGTCGCTAATTGGCTGCCTGGATATCTTACTGCCATAGAGGTCGATCCACCGCCATCAAGGTTCAATGCTGTGTCTACACCTAAATCAACAAGGTATCTGGCAAACTCACTTAAACTCATACCTGTACTATAACCGCTCTGGCGGCCGTCGACTGTAATGTAATAAACACGATCCCCTGTTTTGTCAATCGCAACTGCTGTTCTTGGTGCTCTGATTCTCGCATTAAGACTGTTTGGATCCATTGTCATCGAGACTCTGCCGTCTTTTACGAGCATTGGTCCACTTGCAAGCATAAACTGTGAATTTTTCCATTTATCGTCAACATCAATTGATAATGTAATCGGATCGCCGACTTTCACATTTTTTAAATCATCGACACCTGTCCCAATGCCTGAGATGACAAAGCCATTTTCAGGGATAGCGGTGTTGGTTGTGCTGCCTTTTTCGCGGACTTTAGAAATTGTTCCTGTAACAGTTGTACCAAATTCATATGTAGGTTTTTCCGGAACTGTTACGACAATCTCTTTACCATATTGGTTTGTATCAGTATAGTTGCTCGTAAAATCTGGTGTATATAAAATCGTTTCATTTTCATATCGAAGCTTGTTTGTACTTGTGATATCATATGTATTTCCATTATGGGTATAAGTCATATCAATATTGTAATAATCGATAATTCCTCTCCCGCTTTTGTTGACACCAAATGCAATCGGCTGATTCACATACTTATCAGAACCTGGAAAAATCTCACCGGCATGGATCAATTTATTATCCTTTGAGACTAGGTTCATTGCCGTTCCTAAATGGAAAAAGGATGCGTTAATGGCACCAACAACATAATGACCATCTGATGTGTTTCGTTTTGCCTGGGAGCTTGTCCGCTCTAATGAATTCAGTGCAACAGGTACACCAACTTCGATATGGCTGGTATCATCCGGCATGTAAATCCCCATGACTCTTACCGCTTGTTTTGTACTGCCGTCAGACAATCGGATATCTGTATACGTCACCCCTTGTGCTACAGAAAACTGTTCTTTAACTGTGGCAGCACTCACTCTTACCATTGGCTCAAAAACTAATGCTAAAACGACCAAAACTATCAAACTGCTTAAAATTCTCTTCCCCTGATGCTTCACTTCATAACTCTCCTTCTTATGTTGTCATCCTCCCAATTATAAACCTATTAAACTGTAATTAATAGATTTTTTTCGAAATTTGGATAAATTAGGTATTTATTCCTGTATTAAAAAAATTCCCCCACTATAAGATTGGGAGAATTTCTATTTCAATCAGTGGACATACACCCTGCTGATTGACACTTTATTTTCTTTTGAGCTCCAGTTCACTTTCGCCCCTAACCCTTCGGAAATAAACCGAACTGGGACAAAAGTAACCCCATCGATAATCTGTGGTTTTGCATCAAGATGATAGATGGTGTCATTAATATAAGCCTTGTCTGAGTTTTCCTGCAATGTGATGATCGTATCTTTTTCTGTAATAGTTATTTCACCGCTTTCCGGATCCCAGCTCACATCCATTTTCAAATATTCACTGATCAATCGTAATGGAACCATTGTCCGGCCTTGATAAATAAACGGTTTTTCCTCATATAACTCAATTTGTTCCTCTTCGTTAAACAGATAAGCATAATCAGGGTTAAGAATCATCCCCATTTTAATTAACTCTTTTTCCCCTTTAGAGAAAAAATGATCCATCGCAAAAAAGTCTGTTTCATACTCGATCGAAACTGGCTCACCCTTCAGGTTCTGGATCCCGGTCACTTTCACATGATATTTTCCTTCATACAGGGAAATTCCTTTTGGCCGAAAGATAATCGCATTATTGATGCCGAAATTCTGATTGTCCACATTAAAATAGTTGCGATTATCACTGTTTTGATTAAAAGTCCACTGTTTCTGATCCTTCTCTCTTGTTAAAACAACTTCCACCTTGCTGATGTCAGGTGCCTGATATTTTTCCGGATTTAAGGAAACGGACCATGGATGATCCCCTTTAAACAGTTCAGATGGAAAATTCGCTACAGGCCATGCGATATAATCATAGTTGACCGAATCTTTGCGGCTTTGATCAAACACTTGCATTGTGCCGTTAAGATCCACAAGCCCAAAACCAGTCTTTTTCAATGATGGGTTTAAAATCCAGCGGCGATGTCCTAACTGATTGATATTATGACCTGTGTCAGGCATATAACCTTCTTTAATATTCTCCCACAAATTGTCCCTTCCATAAGATATATTACTGGACGAAGTAGATTGATAGCCTTTCTCGTACAGTTTTTGACTCATTTTTTCCGGTTTCCGGGGAGTGTGTGTAAAGTCATCAGATACTGCCAATAACATGGCACCATGCTGTGCTTTGTCATTCAATTGAGGATCAAGGACGACATCCCCAGGCAGTCCTGCTAACTTTCTGACAAAATTTGTTCCTAATAACGCCTGATCTATTAAGCTTTGATCAACTTTTCCCAGTTTATATGGATAGGTTACTTTCGGTTCGACCTCATATATTTGATTACTGTCAATGTTTTCGACTTCCTGTGCTAATCTCTTAATTTCTTCTTTATTTAAAAAATCCAGTTCGGCTGCAGATATATTGGTAACTGGCAGGATGCAACATAAAAATAGAAGAGCATATATTCCTTTACGAAAATCCTGGAACATTACGAACACCTCATTTCTTTATAAAGTGAGACCTTGATCAGTGGGGATTTTGGGTGCCCCACGGATCATTAGCGAAACGTTAGCGCTGTGATTAATCGACTCTACTATTATATTACCCTATTATTACAAGAATATTACAACAATTTTAAAATCGTGAGTGGTGATGACTGCGTGAGGGGAGTTATCGTTGAAGTTGAGCATTGGCGGAGGTAAGTGATTTTCTGATTTTTGGGCTTTCCTATCAGATCTTTAGTGACAGGTGAACTTTTGATAGGTAGATAGATTTTTCCTACCAAATCTCTTGAGACAGGTGGGCGTTTTGATAGGTAGACAGCTTTTTCCTATCAAATCTTTGGTGACAGGTGGGCGTTTTGATAGGTAGACAGCTTTTTCCTATCAAATCTTTGGTGACAGGTGGCCGTTTTGATAGGTAGATCGATTTTTCCTATCATAACTCGTCGGCAGCATGAATGTTTTGATGGTATGAAGGCTTCTTGACTGCATAACTCTACCACCTCTACATTGTTTTGATGGTATGAACGCTTCATAACTGCAAAACTTCACCACTGCTCCTTTGTTTTGACGCTATGAACGCTTCATAACTGCATAACTTCACGACAGCTCACATGTTTTGACGCTATGACTCCTTCATAACTGCAAAACTTCACCACTGCTCCTTTGTTTTGACGCTATGACCCCTTCATAACTGCAAAACTTCACGACAGCTCCTTTGTTTTGATGCTATGAACTCACCAACCAGCCCCATGTTGTGTTAGCTTCCCAAAAAAAACACTGCTCCCAACCGGGCAGCAGTGTTTTTACTCTATTACATAGCTGGATCTAATTCGAAATCTTCAAGGTCACCGTATACTTCCTCGAAAGGTACAGCACTGTCGATAACTTCTTGTGGAATTGTGATTTCATCAATTGCGTTTACGTTAGAGTAAGTATTTTCCATGTTTTGAACGATTGAGATTTCTTCGCCTTCCATAGAAATTACCATGTCAGTCTCCATTTTATCAGAAACTGGGTAAAGTGTTTCTTTATCGTATACTGTTACAATTTCCAATTTGTTAATTTGGATATTTAATTGTTCAAGCGCTTCTTCCATACCTTCAAGTTCTTGTCCTAGACCTAATTCAGGCATGCTAAGTATTTCGTTTAATAAATCTTTGAATCCATCACCAGAAACACTGATGTATAGTTCATAAGTATCTTCGTTTTCTACTACTTTTACATCTTCATAGAAACGTTCCATTAATTCTAATTGTGCAGCTGGATCTAATTGGTAGTTAGAAAGATCTGAAAGTTCAGAAAGATCTCCTGTTAACTCTTCGCCATATGTGATCCACTGATCAGTTGTTGAGTCATACTCATAGTAGCCGTCTTCTGTCATGTAAGTTTCAAGAGAAAGATCTTCTCCTAATTCTTTCATTGATAAAGTCAGTGCCTGGTGCGTACCGAATGGATCAAGTACAGAATCCATCTGGATATCCATGTTCATGCTGATTTCTTCACCGAACATTGTCATAGTCTGGTCAAGTTTCATATCTGCAGAGAAGCTGTCCATTGGAACTTCAGAAATTTTTGCTAACAATTCTTTAGCTTCTGCATCTAATTCATTAGAAGTTTCTCCTGTTGTGATTGTTACTACTTTGTTTTCGTGATCCCATGCTACATCAGCTCCAACATTTTCCATAACGAAGCTTAATGGTACAAACATTCTTGCATTTTCAACTGATAAAGGTGCATCAATTTGAACAACTTCACCGTTTACTAAAACAGAAGTTGCATCAATTGTCATTTCCATTGTCACATCATCTTTTACAAGAGTAGCTGTTTCTGTTTCTGCATTCCATGTAATTTCAAGTCCTAAATTTTCGAAAACTCCACGTACCGGTACTAGTACACGGTCTTGAGCAATGTAAGGATCAACATCTTTAAAATCAACTGTCTCTCCATCAATTACTACTGAAACTTCTTTCTCTGCTGCTAATGCCTGAAATGGTGATACAGCCATGAACAAACATGCAGCAAGCATCATACTGATAACTAAACGCTTCAAAAAATCTCCTCCTAACAAAAATTTTCGTACATATCTATCATACTATATTTTTCCACTATTAAGCTAGAAAAAAGTTAACTTTTTGGAAGATTAAGTGAGCAAAGGTAATATTACCTTTTATTATTTTGTGTTAAAACGCTGATATGTCTCGGCAGAACGGAGAAATATAATGGTGTTGTGCTTCCTTCATCACCGTCAACATTTGCGATCTTCGTTTCATTTGTCGAAATTTTTGCTTCTTTTACTTTAAAGTATTCAACCTGTTCCTGATCCTTTAATGTACCGCTGATGATTTTTGGCAAAATAGCCACACCTTCCAGATTTGTTAATGGTTTAATGACAAAGATATGGAGAAAACCATCATCGATCTCTGCCTCTTTGATCATATTTTTCCAGCTGGCAAACGTATCTGTCACGGCAATCAGAACAAGCATCGCCTCTGATTCTACTGTTTCCTCAGGTGTTTCAATCGTTACCTTGAAGACATCTTTTTCCCGAAACTTCTTTAATCCTTCAAAAAAATAAGCCAAGGAGCCAAATTTCGACTTTTGTTCTGCTGTCACCTGATACGTAGCTTCAGCGATTGCTCCGATATTTACTAGATTCATAAAATGATGCTGATTTACTTCCCCGATGTCCACTTGTCTTGTCACACCATTTTCGAGCAGAAGAACTGCCTCTTCCGGATGCAGAGGAACTTCCAATGCACGGGCGAAATTGTTTACCGTGCCTAACGGGATGATTTGCAGTACAGGACGGTGGGTCTGATTGATAACTTCATTGATGGTACCATCCCCGCCCATTACCACAATAAGATCCATTGCCCGCAAACAGGCATCCTCTGCAAAAGTTTTGGCATCATTCTCTTTCTCCGTCTGTTTTACTTCCACATTGTAATTATTTTTTATTAAAATTTGTTCAACATGATCTTTATATACCATACTTTCTTCTGTACCTGAACTTGGATTTAAGATAATTACAGCCTTGTCCACAAGCGCTCCTCCTCTCAACTACTCGTATTTATTTTCCACCAAAGTGCAAATAATTTCAAATATTAACAATATATTTAGGAAATAATATGACAGTTGGAAAAAATTCTATTACAATATGAGATATGACATTGTAATAGAAGGATGAAGTCGATGAAAAGGAATACACTATTAGATTGGGTCATCAAACCAGATACCCACTTAGAAAGAGTCAAGCATGCTGAACATGTTGGAAACATATGGCGGACTACGATTCTCTTAATCTTGGCCAGTTTCCTGATCTATGGCTGGATGGCCGGAATCGGCATGGGATCTGCACTCATCTCACCATCGATAACGGATGTATCCAGTCTGGAATACAATACGGACAAATTTTGGTTTGTGATAGGAAGAGCGATTTTTGGCCTGATTTTTGCTATTATCATTCTTTTTCTGATAAGCTACTATTTTTATCTTGTAACAGAACTGCCTTACCGCAAATTAGTGCTGATGCAGCAAGTCGTGTTCATGATGATGCTTGTCGAGAGAATTATCTGGATTCCGCTTTATACATATGTCGGTCTGGACTGGTATGTCTCACCATTCTCATTTGGAATAATCGCATCATTTTTCACTGACATACATTGGATTGAAGCATTCTTCGGTTCGATATCCTTATTTCAGTTATGGATTATTTACTTCCAGGCCAAGTTCCTGTTAAAGTTATCGATTTTGGAAAAATATAAGGTGTGGATTGCCATCATCCTCCTTCACCTGTTCAGTTATGTACTTGTAACACTATTAACTTACTTTGATAAGAATCTGATGGATTGGTGGTTTTAATAGATGAAGAAAAAAATTATCCGGATAAGCGCCATCACCTTTATTCTCATCAATATTGTTTTACTGATCGTGGATGATGGAAAAATTGACCGAATCTCCCATGTAAAAGAATGGACAGAACCGATTACGATGGATATGAAAGAACAAATGGAAAAAGACGCAATCATTTCAGGCAGAGAAAATCCATTATATTTTGACAAAACTGTTGGCAGTTTCCAGCAATTCCTTGTCGAAGAGGGAGACAGAGTCAATGTATCTGACCCGCTCTACACGTATATGGTCAATGATTTTCACACAACATGGCAGAATATCAGCAATAATATCGAGATGTTAGATCAGGAAATCTCCTCATTGGAAAGTATCATTATGGAGATGGAGAGCTATACCATTCCAAGCACGAACTCAAGCTCCTCCTCCACTTTTTCTGTCGATAATACCGAATATGAGTTAAACTTACCAGACGATCAGACAGCAAGCATACAGTCTGAACTGCAGAAACAGCAATTTATTCTGGAAAAAGAAAAAGAATTAGCGGAAAAAAATGCAGAAAGAGACAGACTGGAGAATCAACTTGTAGAACTGGAAACAACTGGTGATACGATTACAATCACAAGCCCGTATGAGGGGGTTGTCAGCCATCTTGCGTATTCACTGGAAGATCCCTTTCTCACGATAATGGATGACAGCTTATATGTCGAAGCAGAATTAATGGAAGAAGAACGGCAGCAAGTAACAGAAGGAATGGATGCAGAAATTTTGATGGAAGAAACAGGAGAAGTATGGGAAGGCTCTGTCACAAAGGTTCATGAAGCACCAGAATCACTTTCTGTCAATAAACACAGCATTTATCCTGTTGATATTGAATTTAATGAAGACCAGACCTTAGAGGAAGTTCTGCCAGGCTACCATGTCGATCTGAACATTACTCTGAAAGAATCTTTGAGTGCGGTTGTTGTCGAAGAAGAGCAGATCGACGAATATTCGGTCTGGATTATGCAATCAAATGGAATTATGGAAAGACAGTTAATTGAACAAGGAATAAAATCAGACGACTTTGTGGAAGTCGTGACAGGTTTATCCGAAGAGCAAGTTATCGCATATGGGGATTTTTCCCAATTCAGAAACCTGACACCATTTACCACACCATTAGATCTGGATAAAGTCACATGGAAAAATGTAAAGCCAGATAACGCGAACTGGCAGGAACATCTAGTGATGGGACTGTTTGTGCGGTAAGGGTAAGAGGTTGGATTTTTTAGTGCCGGACGAGTTAGAGAACTCGTTCGGTATTTTTTGTTTATGCTTTTGGACGGATGGGGCTGGGTTTTATTGGCCAAATCGCGGCTCTAGGCTGGGAGATTTGATAGGATAATGCGTTTTAACTATCATATCGTGGTTCCCACCCGGGAGTTTTGATAGGAAAAGACGGTTTTCCTATCATTTCGTGACCTACCCCCTCGAGTTTTGATAGGATAATGCCTTTTAACTATCATACCGTGGTTCCCACCCGGGAGTTTTGATAGGAAAAGACGGTTTTCCTATCATTTCGTGACCTCGCCCATAGAGTTTTGATAGGATAATACGTTTTAACTATCATATCGTGGTTCCCACCCGGGAGTTTTGATAGGAAAAGACGGTTTTCCTATCATTTCGTGACCTACCCCCTCGAGTTTTGATAGGATAATACGTTTTAACTATCATATCGTGGTTCCCACCCGGGAGTTTTGATAGGAAAAGACTTTCTTCCTATCATTTCGTGACCTATCCTCTCGAGATTTAATAGGATAATGTCTTTTAACTATCATCGTGAATCCCGCCCGGGAGTTTTGATAGGAAGAACAATTCACCTCCCCATTCTCTGCTCCACTCGCTTCAACTTCTGCAATCGATCTTGCGGCTGATATGGCCCAAAGATAATTTCTGGAACCTCCAGTTTCTGTTTCAAAAGATATTCTGCCATACTTTGCTTCACTAACCCCTGAACAGCTTCCTGCTCATTTGTCAGCAACTGCACTTCTACTTTTTCAGGCGAGTGCTGGATCACACGGTATTGTTCTATCTCCTCAGATGCTGTGATCACCGCTCTTCTTATATAATCCGGAAAAACCTGCACAAGCTTCCCTTCCCTCGGAAAATAGAAAAGATCATCACATCTTCCCTCAATCTGCTCTAATGCTGTCATCACAGAGCCGCATGGACATGGTGATTTCTTCAATGTCAGAATATCGTTCAGTTGATAGCGGATAATTGGCTGGGTTTTTCTTCTGAAATCGGTGATGATTGGTGAAAATCTGGACTTGCTTTCATAAATGAAATCCTTTTCAATGATCACAATATCTTCATTTAAATGGAGGGTGCCATGTGAGCAAGTTTGTGCAAGGAAGCCTTCTGTAGCCTGGTAAACCTGATCAACAGTCTGATCAAAAGTCGCTTCAATATATTTTTTGTCATTTGGATCAAGCACTTCTGCAACGGAAATCACCTTTGCTGGCGAAATATGCAATTCCCCGTTTTTCTTCGCATCTGCAAGCATTCGCAGCATAGACGAAGGTGCGACAATGATCGTTGGCTGAATATTGTTCAACCGTATGATATGCTGATCCAGTTCTTCCATCAAATCAAAAAAGTCGAATGAGATTTGTTTTGATCCCACTGATTCGTATAAGTTACTGTTTGCACGGAGAAAAAAGGCGATCCGTTCTTTATGCAGCAGCCCACCAGGGAGCAGTTTCGCTAAAATTGTGCCGGCCCATTCACTTCTCTCTTCTTCTGATACTAGAAAAATGCCGCGGTTTCCTGATGTTCCTGATGACATTCCGACAGTAATTGTGCCGATCATTGGCTGGAAATCTCTTGTCCTCTCTGCTTGTAATGCTACATTCATGGCCGCTTCCCTAATAATGCCAGCTGTATTCATTTCGTCAAAATGTTCCATCATCACCTTTTTATCCATCAGCGGAATCTGCCTCAGATCATGCAACGAATAACCAGTGGCCTTTAATCTCTCTTTAAAATATGGAGAATGCCGACGCAAAAACGCAAAATGCTTACGTAACTGTTTCTCCTGCCACGATTCCAATTCCGTTCGTGAGCGCCACTTTTTTCGGTATTTGGTTTGTATATACGCTTTGACTACCTGAATTTTACTTGGCATCTCTGTCCCCACCTTATAAATTTCGAATGACTACTTTTTCTACCAGTCCCCATGGCAGCAAACGTTTTGCCAGGGATAGGACTTTGGCTCCTTTGCCGATCGGATAACGGAACTTCGGCTTTCTTTTCTCACAAATCCGGGCGATTAACTGGGCCACTTCAATTGGATCAGCACCTGATTGGGCCGATTTTTTGGCATATGTTAAAACAGACTCCTTTAACTTGTCTTCCTTCATCTGATCAATTTCAATGCTTGCCAGGCCTTTTTCCCAGATCTTCGTTTGATAGGATGCCGGCTCGATAAGGGAAACAAATATGTTCTCCTGCAATAACTCCAAGCGCAGGCTTTCACTAAAACCCTCTAATGCAAACTTTGACGAGCAATATGGCGACATTCCCGGAAAACCGAAATAGCCGCTGACACTGCTGATATTTATAATATTCGCTCGGTCTGCTGACATTCGCAATAATGAGAGCATTTCCGTCGTTACCCTCAAAACCCCATGCACATTGACATCAAACTGGTTTTGCCACTGGTCAATGGTAAGATCTGCAACAAAACCGCCTTGGCAATAGCCTGCATTATTAATCAGCACATCTAACTTTCCATATGTATGTAAAATCTCCTGCTGCACTTTCTGAATTTCCGCCAAATTAGTCACATCTAGCTGCTGTATCTCGATCCGATTCCGTAAACCGAGCTTTTCCGCTTCTTCACACAGCTGCTGTTGATTCTGCAAATTTCGCATTGTTGCGATCACCTGATAGTCTTGTTTGACTAGTTCCAGTGCTGCCAATAAGCCGAAGCCGCTGTTTGCACCAGTAATCAAGGCAACTCTCATTTGCTCTCACCTCCTGTAAATTCTCTGCAATGAGACGGAATCATCTGCACATCAGGATGATCCTTATGAAAATGATGCAGTTTTTCTAATGTTGTTTGAAAGCTTGAGAAGCTGTCTAAAATCAGTCCAGCGAGCGGACTTGCGGGCTGGTGATACCGATAAGCATCACTGTCCCAGGCAGCATCAGCAATCAGAAAACGCTTCTGGCCTTCTGTCTCGAAAAATAAGCCGATTTGTCCGCATGCATGGCCTGGTAACTCGACAGCATAGATGCTTTGATCAGAAAAAATATCATAAATTGTCCCAAACCGATCGAGTTCGTTCGCGTTATTTCCCGGGACATAATTTTCGTCAATAAATTGAACTCTTTCCCTAAAATCTGACGGCATTAGATCTGGTAAAAAGCCGCTCATCAATGCTTTCCAGCCGCTTTTGCCGTCGATATGGTTGTACGCCTTTTTTATACAAATAAACTTGGCATTCGGGAAATCCTTCAGCCCGGCAATATGGTCCGCGTGAAAATGGGTAATAATAATGTAAGCAACATCCTCACAGCTAAAGCCTTCCCTCTCAAGTTGTGCTTTGGCACTGTCTTCCTGTGCAAACGTAATTGGGGTGACTTTTTTATAAAGTGAGTAAGGAAACTTTTTCGCAGCATTGTCAAAATGTTCGGCATAGCCTGTATCTACGAGAATCAAGCCATGATCCGGATGAACAATAATCGAAAAATGGGCAGGGAAAAATACCGACCGAAGCGGCTTTTTTGTATTGGTTATTTTCTCGATCTGTTTACAGCTGCCTGCTGTTCGCAGTTCATGCTTTACTTTTTTCATTGTCTCGCCACCATTCTGCAAATAAGTGAATTCCATCTTCCACACTGACTCTTGGCGTGTAGCCTAGTTCTGCTCTTGCTTTATCAATCGAGATTGTTTGTGATTTCGATAAAACTGTTACTGTATAACGGTTAAGGACAGGTTCTTGATAATTCTGGAAATTCCTCGAAAGCCACTCTAAGATTGCTGCCATCGAATAGACAAGCGGATAGGGAAGCTTGCGATAGCGGAAAGGAACGTCCATTGTCTGGAACAACTTTTTCAGCACATCTGCAAGAATCCACCGCTCCCCATTTGAAATATTATATTTTTGTCCAAGTGTTTTCTGATCGGCATTCATTTCTAATACCATCGCATCGACCACATTCTCGACATAAACCAGATCAATGACCGCTCTGCCATGATTGATGAAAGGAATGAACTTATCTTCATTTGTCTGGATCAGGCGCGGAATGATCGCATTATCACCAGGTCCGAAGATAGCTCTCGGCCGCAATGTCACTACTGGCAAGCCATTGTCGAATGCTTTGTCCACAACACGCTCTGCCAAAAATTTTGTTGTCGCATAATGGTTTAAAAATTTTGACGATATGGCATCGGTTTCGCTCACATTTGTTCGTTCGTTTTTATCAAAATAGATGCTTGGTGTCGAAACATGAATCAGACGTTTGACATCATTTGCAATACAGGCATTGACCACATTCTCTGTTCCGATCACATTGGTTTGATAAAAGTCCTCATATCTCCCCCAAGGCGCGGATAATGCGCCGCAATGGAACACGATCTCTTTGTCAAAATGGGCACGGTGAATCGACTCACAATCGGTTAAATCTGCCTTCAGAAATGTGATCCCTTCTGTTTCAAGCTCTGCACCAATTTGCTCATTTCTGCCGATCACTGTTACCTGGTGATCCATGCCATTCAATCTTCGCGCAAGCTTCTGGCCTAAAAATCCAGTCCCGCCGGTTATCAGTATTTTCATTTTTTTCACCCATCCCATGAAATATCAAATGTCGTTGCTTCTGTCAGATTGATTTTCTGCCCTCGGCTTAGCTGCCAAAAATACAAGAGACTTTGCATTTGTTTGAAAAATGGAGCAGGATCATGCCAGTCCCACACGATATCATTAGCAGCAGCTATCGCATTCATCGTCTGCTTCATACCGTGCTGCTTTATGTTCGGAAGGGCATATGTCAGCATTGCCGCTGTTAACATTCTGGAGGAATTTTGTGGTGTAATGGTCTCTGTGGTTGTCCCTAAAAATGCTTCATGGACAGGCAATCTGTCGAACAGATGAATGCCGCTCGTTAAGCGCGGATTGCATTCAATGGCGTACACTGTTCCTGCTTTATCTTTAATAAAATCAAACCCAATCTGGCCTGTAAACTGATAGGATTCTACAAATTTTTTGACCCAATTATCAACAGACGGTTCATGGATTGTCTGAAAATGAATCGTGGCCCCATCGCCGACTCGAAACTTACTCTGATACACAATATGTGCAAGAATCCGGCCATTATGGGCTACACTATAAGAACAATAATGCTCACCATCAATATAATCCTGGACAACCCACTGCTTTTGTTCTGATATGTCAATCGGCTTCTCCCGATCTTCCGGTAAAAAATACAATTGATTCGAAAAGCGGCTGAAAACAGGCTTGCCGATTTTTTTGTCCATCATACTTGTGGCACTTTTCCAATCGTCGATATTTTGACAAAGTGTTGTCGATGGTACAGGTAATTGATATTGTTCTGCGATGAGCGGAAACTGGTGTTTATTATGTAATGCTGCTAATCGACCGATATCTTCGGCAAACAGCTGGCAATAGGTTTCAATTTGCTTTTTATAGGAAGCAAGGTAAAAAATCTCTTCACATGTCGGGATTATTATGTCAATCTGTTCTCGTTTGATTATATCCATTAACTGTTCCATGAATCTCGCTGTTGCCATTTTTGGTGAGGCTACTATATGAGTGCTGTGAACTGCTTTGCTGGAAAATGTTAAGGCACAAGCGACCGAATCAGCCGCATGTACCTCATATCCATTTTTCGCAAAAATTCTGGCGAGATCGAGTGTGGCTGGTGCTCTTGCTCCTGTCAGGAGAATTCTTTTAATAGACAAAGATCATTCCTCCAAGCGAGAGCCCTGCTGAAGTTCCGAGCAGCATCACATGATCTCCGCGCTGAATTTTTCCTGATTCAATTGCGTCACATAATGCTAATGGAATCGATGCAGCGATGGTATTGCCATAGTTTTCTATTACATTAATGAATTGTGATGATGGGATCCCTAACTTTTTCTGTAACAATCGCATCGCCATCCCGCTCGCCTGATGTGGAACAACTGCTTTGAGATCCTTGATGGAGAGGTCTGCTTCTTGTAATAATTCATCAACAAAAGGATTGATTACTTTGGAACTCATCCGGAAAACTTTCTGGCCATCCATATCGAATAAAAAATCCTGCTCGTTATGGTGAAAATTGGGGTGATATTTTGTTCCGCCACCGCGTATTTCTGTTAAATGGGCACCTTCACTGTATGTTTCCATTTTCGCTGCGAGGATTCCTGTTGTTTCCTCATCTGCTGTTTCGACAACACAGGCGGCCGCTGCGTCACCAAACAGTACGTAGCTTTCTTTTTGTTCCCGATTTAACCCGACTGATGCGATTTCGCTTGCGACGATGACCACTTTTTTATAGGTACCGTTGGCGACTGCATGTGAGATTAAGTCGAATCCTGTCACAAAACTTAAGCATGTCGAATTAATATCAAATGCTGGAATTGGCCGGGCTGGTGCCAGTTTTTTATGAATAAGGGAAGCTGTGCATGGGATTGGCTGTTCCATTGTCCCGCTTGTGCAGATAATCGCATCGATTTCGTCCAATGTAGTGTCAGCATTTTGGAGCGCTTTTTTTACTGCTTCTGCTCCCATATCAGATGCTGTTTCGCTTTTCGCATAATGTCTTTTTTCGACACCAGATTTCTTTTTCGTCCATCCTGGTTCTACTGCTAGTAATCTATCAATCTCATCAGAATGGACGATTGCTTTTGGCAAGTATTTTCCCATTCCTGTTATTTTTACTTTACGCACATTACATCCTGCTCTCTTATTTTATAATAACTATTTTAAGAGGATGTTCAAAAAGTCACCAAATGATTAGCGGCTCTTTGAACACGCACTTTACTAGATTATGACAAAAACAGTGAAATTTCAAGGTATTTCCAAAAGGGATCGACAAACTGATCTAACGAAGAGATTTGATTTTTTTCTCCAATAACTTCTTTTTCCAACATAGAAATGTTATTATTTATTAGGTGTATGAACAACAAGCCTTTAAAGAACACTAATTAAAAAGGAATTATGGAGATGAATTCAATGAAAGATTTAATCGTTCCTGAGAAACGGTTCAGACCCGAACTCGAAGGGGTACGAGTGCTTGCAGCATTTCTTGTAGCAGTCTATCACATCTGGTTTGGAAAAGTCTCAGGCGGAGTAGATGTATTCTTTATTGTTTCCGGATATTTGATTACAACCTCTTTACTTTCAAGAGTTGCCAGACATGGAACCATTAATTTAACCGAATACTACTTAGGACTTGTAAGGAGATTGTGGCCGTTAGCGTTAACTGTTATCTTGTTTTCGATCGCTGCTTCTTATTTTATATTCCCGGCATCACGCTGGATTTCAATTGTACCTGAAGCATTATCATCGATCTTTTATTATGAAAACTGGCAGTTGGCCTTTAATTCTGTCGACTATTTAGCACAGAATGTGAACGCAAGTCCGTTTCAGCATTTCTGGGCATTGTCGCTTCAAGGACAGTTTTATATCACATGGCCTGTTATTATCTTTCTTGCCTATTTCCTGGCAAAGAAACTTTTTAAAACACCATTAAGGAAAACATTGCTGACTGTTTTGATCGTGATGTTTGCAGCATCATTAAGCTATTCTGTTTATATTACAGCAGTCAACCAGCCATGGGCGTATTTTGACACATTTGCCCGTGTTTGGGAGTTCAGTCTTGGCGGGATTTTGGCATTGCTTTTACCATATCTGAAAATGCCGAAAGCTGTTGCCTTTATTATCGGTTGGCTCGGGTTTTGTATCATCGCATTTACGGGTATGGTATTACCTGTCTCTGATGTGTTCCCAGGGTATGCTGCATTGCTGCCAATATTCGGTGTTATTT
This sequence comes from Gracilibacillus oryzae, assembly GCF_009498735.1. Lineage (GTDB taxonomy): Bacteria > Bacillota > Bacilli > Bacillales > Amphibacillaceae > Gracilibacillus > Gracilibacillus oryzae. The sequence goes on along the minus strand of NZ_ML762437.1, from coordinate 24,039 downwards.
TTGTTATTGTGGCAGCGGAAAATGCGAGTGCCTTTGGTGTACAGAAATTACTTGGTACAAAATTATTTCTATTCCTTGGCAGCGTGTCCTATGCGTTTTACTTATGGCACTGGCCATTGTATATTTTTTACCTGGCCTATTTCGATGTTGACAATGTTTCGATCCCAGCAGGTATAGGTATCATCCTTGTCGCATTCGGAATCTCATTAATCACGTCGAAATTGATTGAAAAGCCGATTCAAAGATTATCCCCGCGTGAGGCAAAGAAGAAAATTGTCGGGATCGCGATGGCCTTTCTTATCCCTGTCGCAGCTGTTGCGATCAGCTGGAATGTTTATGGACAGCAGTTATTAGGGGATATTGATACAGATGTGGACACGGCCCTTATAGAAGAACAAGAGAATTATGTTAATTTAGAAGTTTTGCCTGAAGAATATTATTCCAATGATGAAGATGAAGAAGTTATACCAGACTTTATCAGTGTGACAAAAGACTTGCCTGCATTTTACGAGGACACTCAGTGTTACACAACAATGGCTGGAGAAGGTGTTAAAACTTGTTCCTACGGTGAAACCGAAAATCCGGAGTATACGTTGGCATTAGTCGGCGGATCCCATTCCGGCCACTGGTTCCCTCCACTAGTCGAAGCAGCTTCTGAAATGGGAATCGAGCTGCAGCTTTATTATAAAGATGCCTGCCGATTCAGTGCAGATGATTTTGGCGGCGGATTAGATGAAACATGTATGGACTGGAATGAAGAACTGGAGGATGTTTTGGCAGAAAATATGCCTGATATGATTTTTACAACAGCAACTGTTGCAGGATCTATCGAAATACCTCAAGCTTACCTTGATAAATGGCAGCAATATGAGGATCTTACCCAAATTATTGCAATAAGAGATACACCTAAATTCCCATACGAGATCCCTACATGTGTGGAAGACAAAGGAATAAGTGAATGTCACGTCGACCGTGAAGGCATGGTGGATGAAGGGAAAATTACGGACACTGAAACAGAAATACCTGATAACGTGCACCTTGTCGATTTCAGCGACTATTTCTGTGATGATGAGACATGTTATTCGGTTTTAAATAATATCATTATCTACCGTGATAGCAACCATATCACCACAACCTTTGCAAAAACATTAACAGAACCATTTAAAGAGGAATTGGAAGCTGTGATTGATACACTAGAATAAGTTGTGTGACCCTTGCCAGTGCGCTATGTTAGGAGCTTTGGCAGGGGTTTTTTGCGGCAATGGCAGTGTGAGCTGGTAACTTTGGGATAGCAATACATACGATTGGAGTATAGACACTTTTCAGTCATAGTGGGGGGGGAAAGCGGAATACTTAGGTCGAGGGTGGGATTTTGTTTTAATATCAGGATTAGGAACGTCTTGGGCACTAACAATGAGATTTGTGTTTATTTCTTGCGATAATGAACAAATCTTTTTTTTTCTGCTATGAGATTTGTTCATTATTTTCATTTTAACAACAAATCTTCCCTCTCTTCCTTGGGATTTGTTCATTATTTTCATTTTAACAACAAATCTTGAACTTTCCCCCTAAGATTTGTTCTTATTCTTAAGCTTATACACACATCCTAACCTGGGCCCAAAAGATTTCTTCTTATTAATCCAGACCACTTGTTTCAGTACAAAAAAAGACTCATAAAAAGCGGTCTCCCACTTTTTATAAGTCTCGTCTTTATGCTTGCATTTCCAAATAGGTTACTATATCTGCCGCAATTGCGTAGATATGTTTGTACTGTACATTTTCATCTGGTATCTGCTCTACACTATCTGCTGTTACGACGCCTTTTTCGATTAATGCATCCCAGTTTGCTTCAGAAGCATCCTGTGCAAAAATTCCGGCAACCATATTTAAGAACATTTCTTTTGTTAAGTCCTGTGCTTCTCCTTCAAATGCCATACTGTACATTTCTTGCATTGCCGCACTGTTCAAATCATAGAATGAACCATTGGCACGTTGAACCGCACTGTTCAGTACATTAACGAGCGCCTGATTGGATGCCTGATCATCTACCGGCAGTTCATTTGTATAACTTGCCACAACTACACCATAATTGATCAATTTCTGAATGGATTCATCATACCATTCATCCTGATATGGATAGCCTACATCGAAGTGATCAACAAATGCGCCTTGCTCATCCAACTTAGTTCTTACTTGGGAAATGATATCCTCATTTTCCGTCATATCTCTGAACGTCATTTCTTCTTCATTCGAAACAGCTGCTGCTACCCCTGCTCCTTCTCCAACTGCCATTCCAGTCGGAACGATACGGGCACTTCCTGCTGCCAGTGAAGAGAAACCTGCTGATCTGCCGACAACTAACAGACCATTTACTTCTTTCGGTACAATCGAGCGGAACGGAATCGCATATTGGATAGGATCCGCAATTACGTATCCATAATCTTCGGTTGTCTGTGCCTGGACATCTACAGGGTAAGCTCCAAGTGCAATGCTGTCCCAGTGGTCTTTGTTTGTCCAAACATCAGACATTGGAAGCTGGTACTCTGCCAGCACGTGGCGTGTTTCACGAACATATAATTCTTCAGGGAAACTCGCAATTTCTGCGTTTTCAAATCCTGGGAATTCTGCACGCAAAAATTCGACAATATGTTCTGTCTCTTCTTTCCCCATATCAATTGCTTTTTGTTTCGATTCTTCATCCAAACCGTTGATGCCAAAAATCTGCAGTGCATTGATGAAATATTCATCACCGACTTTTGCTAAATTCAAACCTCTGAGTCTCGTATTTTCCTGCACTGGTTTATAGTCATAATGAAGGTCACCAAAGCCCCATGCCACATGGTCATTCATTGCTGACGTTCCGAATGTTTCCTCTTCTACTGCTGTTCTGATTCCATCCCAGTCAACGCCTTTTAAATGGATCATTAATGTTACAGCCATTCTTTTGTCAGCGATCCCGATATCTTCTCCACCAGTAAAGTAAGGAGCATCCGCCATCACAGCAAAATCAGCATCCTGTGTTGCATCAATGAAAGCTCCTGCCGCCACTTCAAATTCACCATGCTCATTTGATATGTTGATGGATGTAATCGTGTTTGTATCATCTTTCACCACATCTGTTACTTCTGTTTCAGATGTTAACGTTAAGTTTTCTTCATTATCTACGAGATGTTTAAATGCAGCATGAGCTTCCTCAATTCCAAATGCATTTCCAACACCAACTAATTCATGCCATTCTTTGAAAATACCTTCACTGACATTTTTACCGCCTTCCCCTTGCGGAATATCAAGAAAGTTTAACATTCCGTATGTAAAGAGACCGCCAAGTTCTTCCCGTTTTTCAATTAATAATGTCTTCTGGCCGTTTCTTGCCGCTGAGACAGCTGCCGCTACCCCTTCAGGCTCCCCGCCAATGACAATAACATCATATTCTTCTTCGAAAGTTTCCTGTGCTACCGGCTTCTCATATTGTTCGACAAGTGTTTGTGCGTCAGCGGTATTTGTATCTGTTGTTTCATTATCTGTCGCTTCTTCTTCCCCGACATTTAAATTCAACAATGTTACCCCAATACCAATAGCAATTACAATAACGATCAAAAATCCCCAAATATATACTTTTTTCATACTTCCTCCTAGTTATTATGCAATATTGACACATAGATAAGGTTATTTTATCATTATCTTTGTTACCATTCAACTTCCACCAAAAGTCTATCAATAATAGAAAAGAGTGATTTTTTGAATAAAAGATATATTAATGAAATTTATGTGACAAGGGCCCTTGCAATCATGGGTGTGCTGATTGTCCATGCCACATCCTTTCCCGTGTCGCAATATGATCCAAACACATTTACGTTTGAGGCGTACAGTTTTCTTAACACGTTCTTCCGGTTTGGTACACCTACCTTCATTTTTTTAAGTAGTTTTGTTTTATTTTATTCCTACTATCACAGGCCGTTAACAAGTCAATTGATACTAGGTTTTTACAAAAAAAGATTGCTCTATATTATCTTGCCGTACATTATTTTTTCCGTCATTTACTTTATGTACAACTATGAATACTATTCCAGTGTGTTTACAACCAGAGAATTGGTCAGTACTTTTTTTAATCAGTTATTAACTGGAAGCACGGCATCACACTTGTATTTCGTGTTTATCAGTATCCAGTTTTATCTATTATTTCCGCTTCTGTTATTCGCCTTTAAAAAGTGGCCAGGTCTAGTAAAATATTCTATCATTCTGGGCTTTGTGATCCAGTGGGCATTCGTCTTCCTGAATCATCAGTATGGTTTGATTATGAATAAAGGAATTGTTTCCTTATCCTATTTTAGTTATTACTTCTTTGGGATCTATTTAGGAGTGAATTTTGACAAATTTTCGAACTTCTTTTCTTTTGAGTTTAAATGGAAGGAAAAGTTATTATCAGGTTTCATTTGGATAATATGGGCGATTTTCTCTATTGCTCATGCGCTCATCTGGGTTTGGACAAGAACAACAGGGCAATGGGCAGAGAACCTTGTATATGAAGCTTTGTGGAATGGCCATACCTTCTTCTCTGCGTTAGTGTTATTGCAAGCTTCCTTCTATATTTACAAAAACTGGAGCACGAAGCTTAACAATGTGCTAATCCACCTTGGGGTTGTCTCATTTGGTGTATATTTGATCCACTTACTGATTTTAAATCTGTACCAGAAATATGTGCCAATGCCAGGTGATTCATTACTCTATCATCTGAAAAGTTTTGGCGGATTTATCATCGTTCTCGCACTGTCATGGCTGATTGTAGGAATCGTAACCCGCTACAAATACAGCTGGATACTGTTTGGTGCAACACCGAAGAAGATACCTTATAAAGAGAAAGAGAAACACTGATCATTAGCGATACTTATCAGGATGCTTAGCGTCTGTGATAAAAAATAATGCACAAAAAAATGCCTCCCACTTCTGGAGGCATTTTTTCTTATCCCAATTTATATTTATCGATTACTTCAAAAATGTTCGGCTTAATCGACTCTTTCAGATTATCCCATACATATTGGTGCAGACTAAGTTCTTTATTAGCATTTTCTGTCAGAGAGCTTGCCGTTACTTTTTCCTCAGCAGCTGCCGGTTCTGCTTCTTGCTCTGCTGCTACTTGTACCGTTTCATTCACCGTCTGCTCTGAATCTTCAAATTTATCTGCGACAAGGTTTTGGACATGAGCTTTCAATTCCTCATCTTCCTGAAAAATCGCATTCTCAGACCAATGATTCGCTTCAAATTTACCCTGATCCAATACCATTGCTGCATTATATTTGCTGTCGAAAAAGTCATCTGCCGGTTCTTCTACACCATATTTTGCCGCCATGTCAGCATTATGATTTAATCCGACAATATATGGCACAATGCCTGGTGCCTGATTAAAGTCTTCAATCGCATCCTGAAGGCTGTTTTCCCACAGTTCCACTTTGTCCTGATCACCTTCTGCTTCCGCATCCTTAATTGCATTCAATTTGGATTCGATCAGATTCCCATAATAAATTTTGTTCTTCTCAAATACACCGTTCACTTCTTCGTACCATGCGGGATGCTGCTTTGCTTCAAAAGCATTGTAGCGGGACCAGTCATCCTGAACAATCGATTGCTGAATTAATTAATTGCGCTGAATTTTCACATCAAATAATGGATTGATCTTTCTAGCTTCATCGCCTAACACAAGTTTCCATTCATTCGCTGAGCTCGTCTGTACTTCAGCAGAACTCTTTTTATTCGATTGTACATACATTCCATTATTAGGGATTGAACCTATCATATCAGCCGTTCTAAAAGTAGTCATAATTACATGCCCATCCTTATCTTTTATCATTCCATTTTCCCAATTCTTCTTTCATTATACTTATTTTGTCGCCATATTTCTACAACTTTTTCATTAATTTTCTAGTAATGGATAAAGTGAGACTTTGGTCAGTGAGGAGATAAACAGTATCATAATTTATTCCATATGATTTTGCTGCAGCAGCTGCCTGATTTTTGACTTGGCACTTCTTCTCCAGCTCTTCACTGCAGGCGCAGTAACTGCATAAGTATCTGCAATCTCGCTGATCGTCTGGTCCTTTATCACAGCATGAACGAACCAGCACCATTGTTTGTCTGAGAGTTTTTCACGGATGTCGGATAAAAGCTGCCTGTCAAAAGCCGGCTTATCCTCCATCAGCAAATCATCTATCCTCACACGCTCAAGCCATGAATCTAAATTGTCCTGCTCACGACTTTCTTTTTTGATTTTGTTCAGAAACCTCCTGGAAACACAGCTGTAAATATAGGTAGACAATTTTGATTTAGATTGATCAAACGTTCTGAGTGCTTCCCAAATCGCAATCATCCCTTCTTGAAAAAATTCCCCTTCCATATCCCTGATTCCATATTTGTTAATTAAGTGATGAATCACTCGTTCATGATCCTTCAGCACCTCTTCAAATTGCACTTTTCCAATACTCCCAAAGGATAAGCACTTATCATAAATTCCGCCGGTGAATTCATCATATAAAAGGAATTTGCAGATGACGAATGCCGCTATTTCCATAGGTAGTGTGGAAATTCCGAGATTTGGTGCATTTTTGGCGTGAAACAAATAGAAAATCGCGAGAATGGAGGGGGCTAAGAGAAATATCGTATGAAATGTGACATTGTGCTTGAATTTGGCGTGGCGTGAGGATCTCTCCGCTGGTTTATTTGCAAGTTTACTATTTTATTTGCAGCTTCTGCTCTTTCTTTGCAGTTTCCTCATTTTATTTGCAGCTTCTGCTTTTTATTTGCAGTTTCCTCATTTTATTTGCAGCTACTGCTCTTTCTTGCGACTTCCCGCTCCTTTCTTGCGACTTCCACGCGCTTTCTTGCGACTTCCATGCTCTTTCTTGCGACTTCCATGCTCTTTCTTGCGACTTCCATGCTCTTTCTTGCGACTTCCACGCGCTTTCTTGCGACCTCCATGCTCCTTCTTGCGACTTCCCGCCCGCTTCTTGCGACTTCCATGCTCTTTCTTGCGACTTCCATGCTCTTCTTGCGACTTCCATGCTCTTCTTGCGACTTCCACGCTCTTTCTTGCGACTTCCACGCTCTTTCTTGCGACTTCCCGCCCGCTTCTTGCGACTTCCCGCTCCCTTCTTGCGACTTCCCACTATTTTTCTAATAATTGAAAAAGACTAGATGCGCTCAACATCTAGTCTTCTCGCTATAAGCTGCACTATTTCTTTACAATCCCATTTAATATAATCTGGACCATATCTTTTGTGATGTCCTCAGCAGTACTCTTGCCTGTCCATAGTTGCGTGATGGTTAGGCGTTCTATTGAACTTATTACTATTTCAGCTGCAATGCTCAAATCTATGTCAGCCCGAAAGTAGCCGTACTCCTGTTCTACTCGTAAGTTTCCTTCAATTTTCGCTGTAAGCCCTTCCTTAATTTTGTATGCTTGATCAGAGTGGATGAAGGCGATTTTTGTTATGTATTGATTTTTTTCAAAAAAGGTAAAGATTGCTCTTAATCCTACTTCAATCCGTTCAGACAGGGAAGACGGTTCAATGTCTGAATCTAATCTGCTGTTGCCGACAAGCTCTTCTAATTTTATATTAAATTGATCGATTAATTCCTGATAGATTGCTTCTTTGCTGGAAAAATATAAATAAAAGGCAGGTTGAGAAACACCGGCCCGGCTTACGATTGTACCAACTTTGGTATGATAGAAGCCATTTTGGGCAAATTCCTCTGCAGCGATTTGAAGCATCAGTTTCCTGCTCCGCTCACCATCTGATCCTTTTTTTCTACCTCTTGCTCCCACGATTAACACCTCAAAAGAATTCATTTTTGTAACAAGTATAGTATAAATAAAATGGAAGGTCAAAATAGGGCAGGAACTTCAATAAAGGCTGGACACTTCATCTTCATATTCTGTTACCGCGATAAAATCAAACCCATTAGCTGAGGCAATATCCCGATCATAGGCAAAGTTATATACAAGAATGATCGCATTATAGGATTTTTCCAAATAGATAGATTTTAATCTCGGAATAATTACTTCTTCATAGGAACATCCTTTTAACAAAATAGAAATGTCGCTGCTGGTACTTTCATAGACTTCTTTTTCAATTGTATCCTCATCGGTTTCCCCACTATCAATATGAAAATCGTTAAAAAATTCAGACGGAACAGAATCGCCGTCCTCGTCATATGTTAAATCAACATACTCCTCTATCTCCTCTATCGAATCATTGATGTTTCCGAACCAAATAGAAACATAACCGCTTTTTTCCATAAAAATGCCTCCCTGAAAAATTCAATCCATATCAAAAAAATACGCGGGATCCTCATCCACTTTTCTTAAAAATTCCTCCAACGAATCAGCGATTTTCGTCTCAAAATAATAGACTGATGTCGATGTAGTGTCAGTTAAATCAAGAGTTATATAGACTCCCTCGTTCACTTCATAAAAAACTAACTGATCTTCTTCCTCATAGATTCCATCCAAATCGGGATCAAACTCGTAAATACCTTCTCTTAATGTAATATCAGCGACTGTATCCGGATCCATTACTCTATTAAAAGCATTACTATTGCTGCTTATAAATCCATAGCCAATCTTTATGTAAAAATCTCTTAGTTCTGCAGGGAAAGGAAATCCGAGCCTCTCTTCCGCATTTATTATATCGTTTTCTTGTAATTCATAGAATTGATGCTTTCCATTTTTCAAAAAATCAAATGCTGTCATTAAAACTGCCTCCTTATTTACTCGATTAGATAGAAAAGAAGAATACTAATATATGGGCGATAGTTAAGATGGAAGCAACAATATTGAGACCAATCGACACTGTTTTAGAAAAGAAACTCCAAACGCCAAAAATGATAGATGCTATTCCTAATACTAAAAACATATAAAACATGAATTGTAATAGTAATTGATTGGCACCACCGAATCCCATAACGAAAAAGACAATTAATGACAGGCTTACAATCAAACTTAACGCTAGAAAAATATAACTTTTCCATGGCTTCTCGCTCACTAATCACACCTCTGTTTTAATGAACAGAACACTTTTATCCTATCACACAGACCCAATTTATGTAAATTAGTCGAGGGGATAATCCTAGCTATTTTATTCTCAACTTCGGGTATGCAGGTCTTTCTTCAAGGGAGGAGGAACAATGCGGGCACATTACCGCTCTGTAAGGAATGGACAGACAGCAATACGGGCATTCTTTCTTCGTCATCGAGTCCAGTGGATGCTGATGCGGCTTTTTCCAGCGGTTCATTTGTCTTACTACAAGGAAAACAACAAATAAAATGATCACAAATCTTATTGATGTGGAAATAAACATGCCATAATTAATCGTAATTGCGCCGGCTTCCTTTGCCTCTGTTAAAGAAGCATATGTTTTTCCACTTAGTGTAATATATAAGTTCTCGATATTCATTCTGGAATACAACAAGCCAATCGGCGGAAGCAAAATATCCCGAACAAGGGAATCGATAAAACTGCTTAACGCTGCACCCAGAACGACCCCCACCCCCATGTCAATTGCACTGCCCCGCAAGGTAAACTGACGAAACTCATGAAATAATCCCATTTGAACAAGCCCCCTTCTTTTCTATAACTATGAAAAAGGAATAGGGACTATGAATAATAGAATAGGCAGAAAGTGAGCTTAAAAGGATGCTGTTTCTTATCACAGCTCCCTATGTCTTGTGGAAGATTTTGAGAGCTGAAAATATATTGACAAACTCGCACCATGCTGAGATAATAATCTCAATTCAATATTGGTACCTTTAATTCAGTCCCGTGAGGCTGACAAGGACAACGTTTTTCAAAAGGGCAGGTGTATGCACATCTGCACCCTTTTGTCTAAAGCTTCTTGTCAGTTGGGCAAGGAGCCTTTTTTATTGTTTGATGTTAGCTTCCCTGACAACCTGTTGGGGAAATCTCGCAAAACACCCTACAATAAAATTAACTTGCTCAACACAGGTGCCAGTTAAACGACAAGGGGGAAATACAGATGGATAAAGAATTTTCACTGCAAGCAGTACCGCAATCACATAGAAATGGTTTTTGGAAGATGTTTGTTGTTATGTTAGGTTTTACATTCTTCTCTGCAAGTATGCTATCAGGCGGAGAATTGGGACTTGGCCTCTCCATGCAGGAAATCATCTGGATGGTGTTACTTGGTAACTTAATTTTAGGATTATATACTGGGGGCCTCGCTTATGTTGCTGCAAAAACAGGCTTGTCCACACACTTGTTAGCACGCTATGCATTCGGGGAAAAAGGCTCTTATCTTGCTTCATTCTTGTTAGGGGCAACACAAGTCGGCTGGTTTGGTGTAGGATTGGCGATGTTCGCAGTCCCAGTCAACAAAGTAACTGGCATTGATATGACAACATTAATTATCGTGTCAGGGATTGTGATGACATGCTCGGCATTTTTCGGAATGAAGGCACTAGCTATCTTGAGTTTTATCGCCGTACCAGCAATTGCGATTTTGGGAAGTATTTCAGTAGGAATTGCGGTAGACGACCTTGGCGGTTTGTCCGGATTATTCGCATATGAGCCGGAAGCAACGATTGGCTTGGCAGCAGCTTTAACAATCTGTGTCGGGTCATTTGCCAGTGGCGGAACATTAACTCCTGACTTTGCCCGTTTTGCAAAAACAAAGAAAACAGCCGTTATTACAACATTGATCGCCTTTTTTATCGGAAACTCACTAATGTTCCTGTTCGGAGCAGTTGGCGCAATTTCAACTGGACTCGGCGACATCTCAGAAGTGATGTTCATGCAGGGATTGATTGTACCAGCGATTATCGTGCTTGGATTGAACATCTGGACAACCAATGACAACTCGTTATATGCATCAGGCTTGGGTTTTTCCAATATTACAAAAATCAAAAAAAGCAAAGTAGTTATCTTTAATGGAATTGTCGGAACAATCCTGGCAATGTGGTTATACAACAACTTTGTCAGCTGGTTAACACTTTTAGGCGGAGCATTGCCTCCAATTGGCGCAATTTTATTAGCAGATTACTTTATTATGAAAAAAGGAAACTATTCTAAGCTTGAAGAAATGAGCTTCCAGGCAGTACGCTGGCCGGCAATTCTGGCATGGGCAGGCGGATTTGCTGCAGCACAATTTTTACCAGGGATCGCCCCTTTGAATGGAATTATCGGCGCTGTTGTGATATATGTAGTGTTGGCACTTCTTACAGATAGAGTGCCCGCAACAGAAAAAAGCCTGGAGCTGGGAAAAGAGGTATAAAGTTTGATAATACAAAACGCATCACTAGCAAAACAAGAAGGTCTCTTCAACATTCATATTGAAAATGGCGTTTTTACCAAAATAGAAAAAGCACAAGCTGTCGATGGTGCAATCGATGTAAAAGGGAAATTAGTCAGCGCACCTTTCATTGAACCACATGTTCACCTTGATACAACATTGACAGCCGGTGAACCGAAATGGAACGAAAGTGGAACGTTATTTGAAGGAATCTCTACTTGGGCAGAACGCAAAAAGTCTTTAACAGTAGAAGATGTCAAAACCCGTGCAACAAAAGCATTGAAATGGCAGATTGCACAAGGGATTCAGCATGTCCGCACACATGTTGATGTCTGTGACCCTTCCCTTACTGCGATGAAAGCATGGTTGGAAGTGAAGGAAGAATTAAAGGATTATGTTGATCTGCAATTAGTCGCATTTCCTCAAGACGGATACTTATCTTTTCCAAATGGCGCTTCGTTAGTGGAAGAAGCGTTGAAAATGGGCGCAGACGTTGTTGGCGGGATCCCGCACTTTGAATTCACTCGCGAAGATGGTGTGGAATCAATGAAAATTGCCTTTGATTTAGCTGAAAAATATGACCGCTTAGTTGACATTCACTGTGATGAAATTGATGACGAGCAGTCCCGCTTTGTCGAAGTGGTAGCAGCGGAAGCTTATAAACGCGGATTAGGCAGCAAAGTAACGGCAAGCCATACAACGGCGATGCATTCTTATAACAGTGCCTATGTTTCTAAGTTAATGAAGCTGCTTGGATTGTCTCAGATTAACTTTGTCGCAAATCCATTGGTAAACATTCATTTGCAGGGCCGCTTTGATGATTATCCGAAACGTCGCGGGATTACACGCGTGAAGGAATTGAGCGAAGCTGGATTGAATGTATGTTTCGGGCATGACGACATCTTTGATCCATGGTATCCACTTGGAACAGGCAACATGCTGCAGGTTCTTCATATGGGAATCCATGTGACCCAATTAATGGGCTATAACCAGATTATCGATTCGTTTGATTTTATTACGAAAAATAGTGCGATTACGCTGAATATTCAGGATCAATACGGCATCGAAGTCGGCAAGCCGGCGAATTTTATTGTCTTAAATGCAACGAATGAGTATGACGCCGTTCGCAAACAGGCAGAAGTACTTGCTTCCTATCGCAATGGGAAGAAAATCGTTGATTCGAAGCCAAGAGAAACACAGATAATGATTAGTGATCAAGAAGAAGTGATTGATTTCGAGAGATAGGGCCTGAGGCTCTATCTTTTTTTGTTCGGAGGATTATGTTTTTTGAAAAGATGATCAGAGTTGATGGTTGGAGGGGCGCAATTTTTATGAACAAATCTTTCTCTTACACACGATGATTTGTCCTTTATCTTTGTTTTATCAACAAATCTGTCCTCTACTCCACAGGGATTTGTTCTTTATCTTCATTTAATCGACAAATCTTCCCTATACTCCTCTGGGATTTGTTCTTTATCTTCATTTAATCGACAAATCTTCCCTCCACTCCACTGAGATTTGTTCTTTATCTTCATTTAATCGACAAATCTTCCATTAACCCCTCCATGATTTGTCGATTATCTCCACTTTATCGACAAATATCCGCCAAAAATTCTGTGTTTTGTTTATTAAACTTCCTCTGCCCTTCTTTTCCATCTTCAACAAAAAAAGGTGTACAGAGCAACACTCCATACACCCATCATCTCACTATTTTGGCATTCCTAAAATCGTCTTCGGTTCTAAGAATTCTTCGATACCGTAGTCGCCCCACTCGCGGCCGATACCTGACTGTTTGAATCCGCCGAATGGTGCTGTAAAGTCAGGGGCACTGTCGTTAATGGTAATTCGGCCTGCGCGGATGCTTTTAGCCACTTTTGCCAGCTTGTCAGGATCTTTTCCGACAACAAAGCCAGCCAGTCCATAGATAACATCGTTCGCAAGTTCGATTGCTTCATCGATTGTTTCATATGTGAACACTGTCATGACAGGTCCGAAAATTTCTTCCTGGGCGATCTTACTGTTGTGATCCACATTTGTGAACATCGTGATGCGTGAATAATAACCTTTGTCTAGTCCTTCTGGTTTGCCTTTTCCGCCGACGATTAATTCCGCTCCGCTGTCAATGCCCTGCTGGATATAATCCTGCACCTTTTCCCACTGGTCTTTTGAAACCTGCGGGCCTGTGAAGGTATTTTTATCTTGCGGATCACCGATAGGATATTCATCCACCAGTTTTTTGACGGCTTCCACAAAATCATCGTGCATAGCTTTTGGAATAAAAATTCGTGTACCTGTTGAACAGATTTGCCCTGTATTTGACGCCACTTTGGAAATCGCCGTTCTGGCAGCTGTCTCCACCTCGGTATCATCAAGTACAACTATTGGAGATTTGCCGCCTAGCTCAAGTGCAACTTTTTTAATATCTTCTGCCGCATTTTGCATCAACTTTTTACCGACTGCGCCAGAACCCGTGAACGATACAAAGTCAATATCAGGGTGGGAACTAATCGCATCCCCAACTTCTGAACCTTTCCCATTTACCAAGTTGACGACACCTTTTGGTACACCTGCTTTTTCCATTACTTCTGTAAGTAAAACAGAAGCAATTGGTGTTTTGGATGCAGGTTTGAAAACGACCGTACTGCCTGATGCAAGGGCACTTGCCAGTTTAGTGGAAATCTGATTTGTCGGGAAATTCCATGGTGTGATTAATCCCGCGACACCAATCGCATCCTTTTGAATATAGGAATTTTCTCTTCTTTCCGTAAATTCGAAATCACGAAGTATTTTGGCTGCGGCTTTAAAGTGATTTAACCCCATCGTATATTGTACTTCTTCTGTAAATGTTACAGGAGAACCAAGCTCTGCTGTGATAATTTTAATAAAATCGTCTTTTCGTTTTTCATATTCATTCGCAATATTTTCTAATAGTTGGACTCTTTCCTCTTTTGATGTTTGTGAAAAGGAAGGAAAAGCCGCTCTTGCTGCTTTGACAGCTCTATCTACATCTTCTTCTGTACCTGAACTGATTTCGCCGATTTTTTCTTCTGTCGCTGGATTGATGACATCAATTGTTTCACTGCCTGTTGACTCAACCCATTCACCATTTATAAAATGTTTCGTGTAGTTATACATCTTGATATCCAATCCTTTCTTCATTTGAAATGTTGCTATATAAAACATTTCCCTTTTTTTGGTTTGGTAAACAAAAATAATAGAATACACGAAGCTTTATTAACTCGAGTTAGCACTCACTTCCAAACACTCCTCCGCTCTGACCGCTTCATAAACTTAGCAGACATCGCACGCAATCTTGCTTTTAACAGTACTTTTCTTCCTTCAGGAGTTCTGGTAAAAATCATTTCAGCTTTTCCCATTCGTTTGTTCCATTTTTTCGCAAAAATCTCTGCATATTCTTTTTTGCGGCCGATTTCTTCTGGAACTGCATGATAGTCATGGCGCACCCACAAACGCTTGCCTGACTGACGATGAAGTAAGTATCTTGGATTATCGATCGGATCGAGCAATTGCTGCACTGCCTGGAGGAAAAGTTTTTGTTCTTCTGTGCTGCCATTCTCCAGATAACCGTACAAACTGCCTCCTCCCCCTTTATTGATGATAATCTTGTTTTCTTTCAGGGGTGTCTCTAATAAGCCGATTTCGAACATGGTTTTGTAGACAATTTCTGTTACTTGCTTCAGCCTTGATTCAAGCGAGGAATGGAACAGGAAAATTCGTAATGCCCGCCACCAGAAAGGGCTTGAAATAACAACACCTATCACAAAACCCCAGATCAATGCTGAGCGGATGGCGGCGAATGATTCGTAATAATAGCCATATTCACCAACAGCATACAGCACGTTGAGAAAAATGGCACCACAAATAAGGAGTAATGATTTCAGTGTATTACGGAACATAAAAATCGGCGGCAGTTGGCTCGTGCTGACTTCGATCTCTTCTCTTTTCTTTTCCCCTTTTTGGACAGCTTCCTGCCATCGCTCGTGAAGTCTTGTTCTTTCTGTCGCTCTCTCGGCCATCAGCTGATTCGTTTCAAGGATTGTTTTTTGTCTAAAGAGAGGTTTGGCCATTCGTAATCTGTCGATGCCTGATTGAATCACAGGAAGCTCTGCATCCACTCCTGTCAGTGACTGAAAGCGGCGTGATAATGACTGATAATCATAGCCGCCATCCAATGCGTAAGTATCCACACAAACAAGGTGCCAGATATTTGCTGCCTTGTCCTGATTACCCTGCTCTGATCTGATGGCACGTCCACGCATTTGGTTTGTTAACATAAAGCTGCCAACATAGGAAGCAAGAATGAGTGTGTTCACACAAGGTGCATCCCATCCTTCTCCAAGTAAGGCCGTTGTTCCGATTAACACATCAATTTCGCCATGATCGAAAATGTCTGTCATCACTTTTACCATTTCCTGCCGTGATGTACCTTTCCATCTAATCAAGCTGTAACGATCATCATGTTCCAGTTTTTCAGCAGTGAATTCCAATGCAGACTTTTCCAATAAGGAAATGGCCTGGTTGGGAACAATGACGACAGATCCTGTCAGAACACCTAGACGGCATTGATTAGCAACATTTCTTCTTAGTTTTTCAAAAATCGGCACAACACCTAAGCGAATCAGCGGTTTATTTTCTTCGCCAGCTTGAGGCAGATCTTCTTTATAAATATAATCTGCTAACACTACTAGGCGCAGCTTCTCTTTTTGTGCCTTTTTTTCCAGCCTTACGATGTCTGCAATACTATCCAGCTTCGAACTGCTTTGTAATAATTTTCGTTGCATCGATCGTGTCGCAATCAGCTTCACTCTTCTTCGTTCAATTGCCCTTATCGCAGTTAACTGCTTTTTTATTGATTCGATCGGCTCTTCTTTCGGATCTGTATGTTTATCCTGATAAATGAAGAAACTTAACAGTTCCTCTGTCCATTCCAGGTCAAAGGAAGGAAGTGCCGCTGCTTTTTCTTCCATTACTTCAAATGGTTTTTCCCAGGCAGGACTGCCAATTTCCTTCAAATAAACAATCATACTGATAAAATAGCGATAGTTTGCCAGTTTCTCCTCAACGAACGCCTCTGATGCTATCCAAGGATGATTATCCACTAATGATTGGAAGGCCTTGTTTTCCAATAGTTCTGTTCTGATCTGCTCGGCTTCTTTGTGAAAAGTATCGATCGGTTCCTGTTCCTTTGGCGCAGGGGCAGACATCCAGACATAGTCCTGATGCGGGCATAAATCCCCTTCTTTCACTAGTGCCGCTATTTCGATTTCTTCATCAATTGGACCACACAACTCCATATACTTATCCCACTCTGCCTTTCCGACATCATAAGGCGGGGTTGCGGTTAGGGCAATAATGCTGGGATTTTCCAACTGATTTCGGATATGTATCGTTGTTTTCCACCAATTTGTGCGCAGATGATGGGCTTCATCTAATACAAGTGTCTGGAAGTTTTGCTGAAAAAGCCGTTCGATTGCTTTCTGTTTTGCATCATTTTCGAGAGGCATTTCTTCTTCTTCCAGATCATCAAGCTCTGATTCTTCCTGCTGCTCCAAGGTATCTTGAAACAGAGCATATAAGCCTTGGTATGTTGTAATCGTTAGGAAAGATGGGTTCTTTATATCTGTTGAAATCCAGTCAGGCTGTTCCTTTTGCTGTAGAAAAAGCGCTGTAAAACGATCGGCCCACTGATTGCGGATCGCAAGCGTCGGGGCAACGATCAAGGTTGGTTTATTGAGCCTTCTGATCACTTCCAAACCTAGAACCGTTTTCCCCGAACCTGGCGGGGCTACAAGGTGCAAGTGCTGATTTGCTAAATGTTTGTCCAGATGGCGCAGTACCTCTGCCTGATAACTGCGCCACGGGAAACAAAATTGAATGCCTTCAGGGAAACCTTTCATTGGAAAACCTCACTTTCTAGCCAGCTGTTTTAATCCTGGGTTGTGCTTGTCGCATCCTCCCAATATTTTCGTTCTATCTTTTCGGTATGATAATCTACAATTTTACCAGATTCATAATTGACGCCAACAATGACTCTGTGAACAAATGTATCATCCATCGCCTGAAATGGCAGATGCCAGCCGCTTGATGACAAAATCGCTTCCTCTGCTTTTATCGTTAATCCTTTTTCTTGCTGTTTTTCATACCACTCTGCTGTTTTTTCATATTCTAATGCCATTGCTTTCGCTTGTTCGATTGTTAAGATATCCGGCTCATCCTGGTTTATTAATGTAAATGGATAGTCAGCTGTGATGTTATCTCCATCATGGGAATGGAAGAAAAAATGGATCTTATACTCTCCGTTGTGAGCCTGGAGATTTTCCCCATGAAGTGAAAATTTTCTAATATAGGAAACATTCTTCTCTATTGTCTCACCTGCCGCAAATTCTTCTAAATCATTAGGATCAAAGATATCTGTACATTCTTTTGGTGCGGTTTGCTTCTTATTTTGAAGCGTTGCATTGCTGCCATTCATTTGCACAAAAATCTGAAAAGGTATGCCGCACCTTCCATTATAAATGATTGGCTGATCACTTACATTCTCCAAGGCTGCACTTACCTTGATTGTTTCACCAACTGTAATCTCCGCCGTAAGCTCCATTCCATCCTCTTGATGATGAAATTGGTAAGCTTCCTCTTGATCAATTGCCGGAGTATTTTCACTTGTTCCACAAGCTGTTAGAAATAGCATGATGCCCAATATTGTCAGGAATTTTTTCATATTATCATCCTTTATTATCTTTACTTAAAAAGGATGTTCAAAAAGTCACCAAATGATAAGCAGCGAATCTCTTCGTTGGTTTGTGAGTCCGCTTCTCACGTATTCAAACAATACGTTCCGATGCTCCTCACTGCACCGCCTCGACCTTCTTGCTTCAAATTTGCTGATTTTTTGAACACTCACTTCTATAGACGAACAGAGCCAAGTTAGGTTTCATTTTGATAACAAAAATGCCTTGCAGAAGTCGCTCTGCAAAGCATTTTGTTAATGAATTATTCCTTATTGCTATGCGATTTCGTCCATGTATACAGCAATAATCCAATCATAATTAATAGTTGCAATAAAAAGACAACTGCATCCCAGAAGTACGGGTTTCCAGATGGTGAGATCAGTGCAGGAATCAGTCTGGAAAAGACAAAAAAGAATTGTGGTACCATATAAAAAGCGAATAAGGCCAGTGTAACGGAGATCCCTAATACGTAGAATACGGCATATAATCGGACGTATACTTTTTCTTCTTCATATGCTTCTGTCTTATTGTCTGTTTTCACAAATGGCAGCCATCTGCTGAATAAGCGCTGGCTATTTTCCATAATGTTATAGCAGCCTGTGATATTTTCAAACAGATAATATAAATCTGTTTTCATATAAAAACAGCATTGATAGATTGTTTTGATAAAAATGTCCAGCACAATAAGCGATAAAACAGCATCAACAAACGTCCCATCTATCGGCAGGAAGAATTTCAGAGTAAGGACAATGGCTACAATCCACTGGTCAAAATAAATGCCGCCTAAATATAAAAGGTTGCGCTCTTTTGGCTTCAGCTTCCAGCCAGCAGTCATATCTGTCTCAAACACTACCAGCAAATAAAGACGATGGCCCACCTCTAATTTTGTCGGAAGGTTGTGTGCCCTTATTGCGAGAATATGCCCAAATTCGTGGATGAGAATGAGGAACAGAGAAATAAACATATAAAAAAGTACACTCAAGACAATCGAGTCAAAAACAAATATATCCTGGTAGTTCGGGAAAAAGTCCGGCTTCATGATCATATAAAATATATTCATTAAAATAACAAGAAATAGGATGATCTTTGTTCCACGATGAAAAAAGAAGCGTCCAACATTTGCCGGCAGCCAGGAAAACCCTTGGGCAGCAGCATTGGATTTCTCTTGTTTCACTTCTTCTCCGTCAATCTCTTTTACCAAACCAAAATCAAGCAGCTGTTCGGCAAATTCCAGAATATCCACTTCTTCTTCCGGATACTTCGCCTGAAGTGTTTTTTCGATTTCCTCTAGCGGCACCTTGTCATTGATTAATTCAATGGCATCAATACAAATTTTCGGCATTTCGAAAAATTCACCAGAAGTTTTGTCTTCTACAATATAATGCTTTTTGTCTTGTCGTATTGTGAGTGGATAGAGGGTTATATTAGAATTATGTGAAATCATTTGTATCACCTACTGATTATTTGCATAAAAAAAGGTAGTTCGGAAACTACCTGCGACAACTTATTTCCAGCTTCCGAAAATGCACCACCAGCAAGTTGTCTTTGTCTTTTTTAATTTACGAATTTTCATTAAGTTCACCTCTATCCTTATTATATTTATTATGAAACTCGACCCATTGTGGATAGATTTCTACAAACTGTTTTACTATGTCAGGGTCAAATTGAGTACCGCTACCATCAACAATTCGTTGATAGGCCACCTCTAATGGCAATGCTGCACGATAAGATCTGGAGGATGTCATCGCGTCAAACGCATCTGCCACTGAAGTAATCCTTGTTAATAATGATATTTGTTCACCTTGTAAACGGTGGGGATAACCATTGCCATCCCATCGTTCGTGGTGATGCTCTATTACATCTATATATTCAGCAATTCCTTCCACATTTTGCACAGCTTCTGCACCGACAGTCGGATGTTCTTTAATGATCTCAAATTCTTCTTCTGTCAGTCTGCCTTTTTTTGTCAAAATATGATCAGGAATATGCACTTTCCCAACATCGTGTAAAAGACATGCATAGTAAAATGATTTTAATTCTTCCTCTTTAAATTGCTTGGTAGAATTCGCTAGTAACCTTGCATATCCTGCGACTCTCTCGCTATGTCCTTTTGTGTAGGGGTCCTTCAATTCCAGTGTTGCAATTACCCCTTTTACAATTCCTTCTAACTGGTTATCATAGGATTTTTCAATTGCTCTTACATATGCGATAAAGCGGTAAAGAATAATACTTGCCACAATCACCAAAATAATGGTAACGATAGCAGGCAAAATAGCTACAGGTTCCCATAAAAACAGGCCAACGATAAAATACTTCACTAGAGTCCCTATTGACACCAGATAGAAGAAAGATATATTGACAAAAATAGGAGAAAATAAAACAATAACAATTTCTGCTATATTTCCACTTCTGTATGTAACATCGTTACCCGAATAATAAATTATCTCTGTAATAATATTCACAGTGGTAAATACAAAGAAAAGTAAGTATTTTACCTTTTGTGTTTTGCCATTACGAATGAGATAGATCATAATTGGAATTAAAATTAGTAAGACGATGTAAACTGGAAAACTACTCTTCTCCCCATTATAAAGGCTATCTGTAAAATGTACTGATAGATAAAAATAAAAGAAATCATAAAGAAAGAAAATTCCGTAAAACAACCACAAAAACCAGATAGTTGTTCGTTTTTCTTCGTTTGCTAGATTTGCGTATTTCTCTGAATATCGCATTCGTTTCCCTTTCTTTTCTCTAAAATGATTAACTGATTTAATTTTACTATATTTTTCTTCAAATAGAAAGATAATAGTAGATTTTAGTAGATTTTTTTTGAAATTTGTTACAGTTTGTCTTTTTCCGCATCATGCGGGGATTTTGAAGCCATTTTTCCCACTAAAAAGGTAACAGAAAAAAGCTGATCTTCCCTTAGTGAGGGCTGACCAGCTTTTCTGTCTTGGAATACAGCTCTAATCCATGTGAACTATTCCAAACTATCTATTGATTATTATACTCTTCAATCACGTCATTCCCGCCTGCTTCTTTCCAGTCCTCAATCGCTGCATCAAAGCCTGCTTCGTCAATTTCCCTAAGAATATATTGATACGTTGCATCTGTGATAATCTGGTCAAGCGATCCTGCATTTTGTGTATATGTTTCCGATTCACGTCCTACGGTTGGATCGTCTACTACATAATTATCATTATCTTTGTATAGATCAATCGCTTTTTGTGCTGGGGCATAATCATAAAATGCTTCATATCGGCCATTGGTTGATGGTTCTCCAATTTCGAATGAAGTATATGGCTTAATTTCCTGATCGTGTTTATCCTCATCCAATATTTTTGCTTTCCCGTCGACTACTTCATAATGCTCGCCTTCCACACCCCAGATTAATAGATTTGCACCTTCTGGAGACATCAGATAATCAAAAAATGATAATACATTTTTTAATTCTTCTTCTGATTTAATCGCAGCTTTCGGGAACATAATCAAACTTCCATAACCAGGGATCGAGCGGACGCCAAATTCACCATGCGGACCTGCGACATTGTTGTGCACATCAAATTCCACATCAGGATTAATGACTTCTGCATCTTTATTGATACCAAGAACGTCCTGCATTGATCCAATATAGACACCAGCTTTTCCGTTTTTCATCATTTCCTGCTGATCTGTTTTACTCGTTACAGGCGCATCTTTGTTCATATAACCATTGCTGTGAATGTCGCGGAAGAAATCCAATGTTTGTTTATATTCAGGGAACATGAATTCAGGCAGGAGCTCGCCATCTTTTTCTCCCCATCTGTTTGGTGTACCAAACCATGTTGATACTGTGTTAAATGTGCCTAGATTTCCTCTGTCCGTTAATCCAATCGTATCATCCTGTCCGTTTCCATCAGGGTCATCTTCCGTGAAGGCACGCAGCATTTCATAAAACTCATCCGTTGTTGTTGGCGCCTCCAATCCTAAATTATCTGCCCAGTCTTTACGGTAAATCAGCCCTGATCTGGATAATGGACGGCCCATGTATAAGGAATATAATTTGCCATCCACTTCCGAATTTTTCAATGTTCCTTCTCTTAATTTACTTAAGTTTTCGAATTCCTCTAAATACGGGCCAATCTCCCAAAACTGGTCATCTCTGATTGCATCTTTAAATTGTACAAATTGAGCGGTTTTAACTAAAAATGCTTGTGGCAATGTATTGGTAGAAAATGCTGTATTCACTCTTTCTTCATAGTTGCCGTCCGGAATCCACTGAATATCCAGCTCTGTATTTGATCCCTCTTCTAACAGCACTTCCAATTTGTCAGTCGGGACTTCTGGTGTATGCAAATTTAACATAACAGATAATTCAAAAGGTTCTTCCTGTTCTTCTGACTGTCCTGATTCATTTGTTTCTGTTTCTGTTTCACCACCTGCTTCTTCCCCGCTGTTATTGGATGCTGATTCTTCATTACACCCCACCAAAAACAAACAAAACACACTTACAAATAGAAAAAACACTAATTTTCTCATGCATTCACACCCTTTTTTGTTTTTCATTTCTCTAATCAGCTTTTCTCAGAAAGCGTTTACAAGTTTATTTTATAAAAGCTTTCTTCATAATTCTTTATACGATCATGCTCTATTCTGAGTACCTTTGCTTATTTTGCACCTGTTTAGAAAAGCGCAAAGCGCCCGTTCTGCCCCGACAAGCTTAAGCGAAACTGCGACGTGGCGATCTTTGCCACATAGCAGGATCGCTTAAGACCTCGAGGGGCAGGCGCTTGGAGCTAGACATCTCCGTTTATGCTTTCTTATCTGTCATTAAAAAAACACAAACAGGTTTGCTTGTGTTTTTTGTCTTATTTTGTTTTCTCCGCCTGCCTGAATTTCAATGGAGAAGTATTGGTCAACTTCTTAAACACTTTATTAAAATGGGCGATTTGCGCAAAACCAACGAAATCAGCAATCTCAATAATTTTCAGGTCTGTGTCCCGTAACAATTTCTGAGCTTCTCTTATTCTGACAAGCTGAATGTATTCGCTCACATTAAAGCCAGTAACTTTTTTAAAAGTCCTGCTCAAATAACTCGGACTCAAATAATATTGATTGGCAATCTCTTTCAATGTAAGGTTGTGCTGATAATTTTTGCTGATATAAGACGCCACCTCTAACATTTTGTTGTCTGTCATGCTTGCCGTACCCTTACTGGCAGTGCCTTCATTCACTTTGTTTCTGTTAATAATGATCAATAGCATCATTAACAAAGATTGAATGAATGCTCGGTATTGCTGCGGTTTACCTTCACACTCGCGCACCATTTCATGCAGAATACGTTCTACCTGCAATTGTTCTTTTACAGATATCCCCAGCTTGTTAGGCATCTGTTGGAACTGACCTTCTTCCATATCTTCTATGTCGGCATGCTGCTTAATAAAGCTCCACTTAAAATTAACAACAATTCGCTCTGCTTTTACCCCTTTGACACTCGATGTTTTGTGCAGATCATAGGGATGGATCACAACCATATCGCCTTTTTTTGCGGAAAACAACTCATCATTGATGAAAAAAAGCTTCTCACCTGCCAGCAGATAATACAATTCATAACCTGTATGAAAATGAGTTTTATTCATTTTGTTAAACATCATCTCATTCACATACCTTATCCGAAAAAGCTCATGATCAATTTCATAACTTTTGAGTGTAAGGGTATTCATGACATTATCTCCTTTTTTGCAGATCTTTCTTTTTTCCGTGTATTTGTCTCCATCATATCACTAAAAATGAGGAAATGTTAACATGCTGAATACCATGAGCTGTGATTTTTTGCTGTGTCATGGAATTGAGAGAGTATTCGAATGCCTTGGCGAAACTTTTTCCGAATCTCATGGCACTCAGACTCCTTCTGAATGCCTTCACGAAATTTTTTCGGTTAAGCCAGTATAATTGTGTAAAAAGAAAAGCCATTATAGCTTTCCTCATGATACAATGTTTTCAACCACGATAA
>NZ_ML762436.1:38724-99385 GCF_009498735.1 Gracilibacillus oryzae | reverse complement strand
CGGTGCAGTGAGGAGCATCGGAACGTATGGGTTGAATACGTGAGAAGCGGACGCGCAAACCAACGAAGAGATTCGCCGCTTATCATTTGATGGCTTTTTGAACATCCTCTACTAGTAAAAGTTCAGAAAGCCGGCAAATTAGAAGCAAGAAGATCGAGGCGGTGCAGTGAGGAGCATCGGAACGTATGGGTTGAATACGTGAGAAGCACACTCGCAAACCAACGAAGAGATTCGCCGCTTATCATTTGATGGCTTTTTGAACATCCTCTATAATCGAGTTTATCGAAATTACCTGTAAGAAAGATTATAATAACCATATAGAGGAGGAAACAGGATGGTAAAATTATTCGCAACAGATTTAGATGGTACCTTGCTGAAAAAAGAGAATGTAATAAAAGAAGAGGATATAAAAGCGATAAAGCAATTAACAAGTAACGGAATAGACTTTGCTATTGCAACAGGGAGATTAGATAGAGACATTTTAAGAATATGTAAAGAAATAGACTTTACTGCACATAGAATCAGTCAGAACGGCACATTTGTCCAAACAAGAGATAATGCCTCTATTTATGCAAAAACATTCGATATTCCTAATAGTAAAGCAATCCACGAAAAACTGATTACATACCAAAATCCGCTTTGTGTTTCGACAAATGACGAACTCTATATCTCTGAGATTTCAGAAGAAATGAAAGCATTGGAGAATTTTCTCTATTTCCCATTAGTGGAAGGGATTGATTTTCTAGATCAATATGGTGAGACGATTCATGCAAGTAAATATATGATGATTGGTCAGGAGCAGGATTTAGTAACCATTGAGAGTGAGTTACGAGACCATTTTGCAGGCCATATCGAAACATATCTGTCTGATCCCCGCTGCTTAGACATTGTTCCTAAAGGTGTCAGTAAAGCGGCAGGACTTCATGCGCTTGCTAACCACTTAAACATTGAAACAGAAGAGATTGCAGTGATTGGTGATGCCTATATTGATATTCCAATGTTTGAAATGACGCCATACAGTTTCGCGATGTCAACAGCTCCAGCACCAGTCCAGCAAAAAGCAGCACATGTTGTAAATGATGTATATGAAGCAATTGATCATATTTCAGACCTTGTAAAGAGCTGATCTTTGACCATTCCTCTTCTTTTTAGACTGGGGAATGGTCAATTTTCTCTTTCTGCATATTCTTCTATAAACCGCTGGATTAACTCAGAGTCAAATCCTTTACGAAATAAGCTGGCTTTTACTTTTTGCTGCAGCTGAAAACCTGTATCTTTCTTTTTGTATTTTTCAAGTGCTTTTTCTCCTTGATATACAATGGCCTCATATTCTTCGTCTTTATTTATCTCAGTATCCATCTGTTGTAACACTTCACTAATAACGCCTAGAGAATAACCTTTTTGGATTAGAGATTGTTTCATATTATCAATTTGCTGTTTATACGACTTTTTTGATGTGCGGTTCATTTTTTTCTTAATTAATTTTGCTATTTTCTCATATTGTTTTGTATATGGAAAGTGTTCTAATGCTTGCTCTGCAACAGACTGGTCAATTCCTTTTTCTATTAACTCCTTTTTCACCATTAACGGACCTTTTTCAGAAGTTTCCACCCTTGTACGGACTAATGCCTCACTAAAAGCATGATCATCCAGCAGGTTTTCCTGTTTTAACCGGTGAACTGCTTCCTTAATAAAGGTAATTTCTATGTCCTTCTTTTGTAAATAATTAATTAATTCTTGTTCAGATCTCATTCGATAACTTAAAAACTTTATAGAAAGGGTATACACTTTATATGAGGCATCTTTTTCCTGAATCTGATCAATTAACTCCTGCGATATTTCCTGGCCTTTATGCAAATGATAGGAGATAAGCAAGTCTTCATCAATACTGAATGCATAATATTCTGATTGCTGATCTTTTAGAAAAATACTATAGCGTTGCTTATTCTTTTTTTGGACAGATATTTTTGAAATTGTGGGCATTATCTTCACCTCTGATTGCCATTTTACCATACAAACGTCTGTTCCTCAATTAATATACAGGGAGGTCACCATTATGAAAATAGCTATAACTGGCGGTACTGGTTATGTCGGAAAGAATTTAACGAAGAAATTAACCGATCGAGGCGATACTGTTTATATCTTAACAAGAAGTCCAGAAAAATATCAAAATACTGATAAAGTAAACTATGTAGGCTGGTTAACAGAAGGTACACGGCCAGCAGAAGAACTTCCCCATCTTGATGCCATTATCAATCTTGCAGGGGACTCACTGTTTGGTTATTGGACAAAATCAAAAAAAGACCGAATATATCAAAGCAGAATAAATGCTACATATGAAATAAATGAACTGATAAAACAAATGGATGTGAAACCGGAAGTGTTAGTAAGCGCTTCTGCTGTCGGATACTTTGGAACCTCAAAAGACGAGACTTTTACAGAGGACAACACAGAGCCTGGCAGCGATTTTTTAGCTGAAGTTACGACAGCATGGGAAAAAACAGCTTTACAAGCAAAAGCAGAAGGAGTTCGAACTGTTATCGCCCGTTTTGGTGTGATACTTGGTTCAGAAGGTGCCTTGCCATTAATGGCCCTGCCATTCAAGTTATATGCTGGCGGCAGAATTGGTACAGGAGATCAATGGCTGTCATGGATACATATAAAGGATGTTGCAGGTATGATTATTTTCGCTATAGATAATCAGCAGGTTGAGGGGCCGATGCATGTAACTTCCCCTAATCCTGTTACCAATAAGGAAATGTCATCAGCGTTGGCTGAAGTTCTTCGTAAACCAGACTGGTTACCTGTTCCAAGTTTTATCCTTAAACTCTTCCTGGGTGAAATGAGTATACTTGTTGTAAAAGGACAGAAGGTAGTACCAGAAAAAGCAATGATACTGGGATACCGTTTTAACTATCCCAATGTAAGAGAAGCATTAGTTGAAATATTCAAATAATTTAGTTTTTTAAGCCAAATACGTCCATATTAGCTCAAAATTTTACGAATTATTAATCTAATGTAATATATATTAAGATTTCTTAATATTACTTCAAATTTCTTTGATTTTTTTATTATTTTTTAGCAAAAATCTATTTACAACATATACAGTAATTGTGTAAGATAAGAATAGATTTTTTGAAACAGTAAGTTGTCGACATAAAGGGAAGGCAAATGGTGCGCCACCAGCATGAAGCTGGTTCTAGTGGGTTCGATTCCCACCCCGAATTTTTGTGGCTTTTTGATAAAAATTCGAGGGTGAGTGGAACGGTACCAGGGGGTAAACCTGCCTTTTTCCATAACATCCTCCATTAAACAGGAGGGTTTTTTTATGCTTAAAAAAAGAGAATTACAAGATGCACCTGCACTTTACGAATTAATGACACACCCGGAAGTCTTTCCATATGTAAGACATAAGGTATATTCCAGTGATGAATTTTATTTCCTCACTAAAAAGACAATGGAAGCAGAAGAAAATGGAGAATTAATATCCCGCACAATTATGGATGAATGGTACAATCCGATCGGAACAATTAACTTATTTGATATTGAGAATGGAGCAGGTTTTCTTGCTACATGGATCGGTCAGCCATATTTCGGCAAAGGCTATAATAAACTGGCAAAGGATGCTTTTTTTAGCGAGCTTTTTTATGATCACCCTATTGAAGCAATCTTTATTAAAATACGCAAAACCAATCTTCGTTCCTCAAAGGCGATTCTAAAGGTTCCGTTTGTCATGTATGCGAATGAGAGTTACCCGGATGTATATGAAAAAGTGAATCAGGCCTCAATAGATGATCCCATTTATGACTTATATGTCATTACAAGAGATTGTTACTTTGCCCACCAGGAAACTGCCAAAGAAGGCGAAGAAGCAATGTGAATATTTTGTCACCTAAACGATTTTGTTGTACTATGTAGTAGTTCTCAAAAAATCGTTTAGGCTTTTTTTATTGTGTTGGAGGATTAGTTATGATGAAGTTCATAAAAATTATTTTGCAAATCAGTGTTCTCTTTCTGTTTAATCTTATAGGTGAAACAATTCAATCGTTTTTTCATTTAACAATCCCTGGTAGCATCATTGGCATGCTGCTATTTTTTGTTTTATTAGTAACAAAAGTTATTCCTGAAAAATTGATTAAAGATGGGATTGACTTGCTAATCAAGGATATGCCGCTGTTTTTTATACCGGTGACTGTCGGAGTGATAGAATTTCTCGATTTCTTCAAAGGAAAAGGCAGTTTTATTCTATTCATCACTTTTATCAGTACAATGGTCGTTATTTTAACAACAAGCTTTATTGCAGATAAATTGCTCCAAAAAGAGGTAGGTACGAAATGATTAATTTTTTTATAGGTCTCGGTTTTCTTATTTTGACAATAGTTCTTTATTTCTTCAGCAAAAAAATATATAGTATCATACCTTCACCAGTTACCTTGCCAATTATGATAACTTCCTTTACTCTTGTAATGTTTTTAATTTGGACAGATATTCCTTATTCGACCTATATGCTAGGCGGGCAATGGATAGATCATCTGCTCGGGCCGTTGGTTGTAGCTCTCGCCCTGCCTTTATTTCGGCAAAGACACCTTATTAAACAATATGCCACTGTTATCTTTACCGGTATTTTAATTGGATCTCTTGTCGGTATTTTAAGTGGTGTATTTCTCACCCTTTTATCAGGATTTGATGATTCTATAATTGCCGCTATAGCCTCTAAATCAGTTACTACACCAGTAGCATTAAGTATTTCTGATACCGTTGGCGCAAGCATGTCTTTGACTGCTGTTTTTGTCATGATAGCTGGTATTGGCGGGGCAATGTTTGGTCCAGTGATGTGGAAAATAGGGGGGATTAAACACCCTATTGCGAGAGGATTAGGAATTGGAACAGCATCCCATGCCATTGGAACAGCGAAAGCACTGGAGGATAGTGAATTAGCAGGTGCAGTTAGTGCATTATCCATGACCATTAGCTCCGTTATCGTTTCCATGATTGTACCAGGCTTGCTTCCATTTCTGTTATGAAGTGACTTTTTTCAATTGTCACTTCTTTTTTTCACAATATACTTACATGCATTTCCGCCTTTTGCTATGCACTCCACTCGCTCAATCTTTTCCGTTCCCAACACAGTCTTAAAAAGGTTCCATTCGCTCTCGCACGGAGCATCATATTTGCTCGCTATTGCTGCAATCGGGCAATTGTATTGCGAGAAGGCTAATGTTTGTTCACCTTCATCCTGAAATTCGGACATATAGCCACTTTCATTTTGCACTTTTACTAATGTTTTCACTTTTTCCTCTATTGTATCTTCTTCAAAGATCTGGCGCTGATATTTCTTACGCATTCTTTTTTCACGATTTTCAAACAATTGCTCAATTGCTTCTTCCCCCATTGTTGCTTCAATGTCGGATAAAAAGTCCATCACTATCACATCATAACTCTTAGGAAACAGACTTTCTCCGGCAGTTGTCAGCTTATAATAAATAACCGGCCGGCCCATCGGTTGTCTGACACTTTTTGAATCGATTAATTTATCTGCCTCCAGTTTGGTGAGATGTTTTCGGATCGCCATTTCTGTAATGCTGATATAATTTCTTATATCACTCACAGATAAGGATTGATACTTTTTTAATAATTTCAATATTTTCTCTCTTGTCGTAAGTTCTTTGCTCATTCTTCCAACCACCTTTTTCGATTTTTTATCCTTCTAAAACTTATATGTTGACAAAGTGTTGGTTATATAGTTATTTTAAAGAACGATTCTTGTAAAATCTGTGATTTATATCATACAGATATGATGGAAGGTGATGAAAATCGGAATCGTTGTTGTAGAAATCTGTGACAGTAATTTAATGAATACAATTGATATAGAGGGAATTATCGAGTCAGAATACCCGGAAGTTGCAGTGCTGATTAATGATTGTCTGAACTTCTGCGGACTATGCCGTTTAAAACCATATGCCATCGTTAATGGCAAAAGAATTCATGGTAAGACACCGGAAGAAGCACTTGCGAAAATCCGCCAGGCGATTGAAGAAGAGCTGGCATTTTTTCAATAAGCTGTTTTGTTGAGGATGTTGAAGGCGTCTGAGGGATTAAACAGGAACTAGCATCCTCTGTTTAATTTGTGATTTTTGCTTTGGAAGAAAGACTTTTAGGTTGAATAGATAATCGTATCTAACCTTACCTTAAGTGATGCAGTCTTTACAGGTTGATATTCGTTCCACACATTAGTCTAGGAAACCATTAATAGCTGGGGAAGATGCGAGACTCCAGCGAGAACAGCACGAGCTGAAAATCCACTTGGTAAAGTGCCTTTCTTTACCAAGTTAGTTGAAGCCGCGCCCGCGGAAAGCGAGTATTTTCCCCAGTGGTGACTTAGCATTATCTATATTAGTACATTAGTGAGTTACTTTATCTATTTTTGTTATGTCTCCACCTCTTTCATCATGTAAAGTAAGTAATTTTCTTCTATCTTTTTTTATTGAATGATTGTCTGAATGTCAGCATACTTTCTGTCAAGCCCTTGTGCCACTGCTTCATGTACTATCTTGCCTTTATACGTATTTAATCCTTTCGTAAATGCTGGATCTTTTTTCACTAATTCATCCAAGCCTAAATTCGCCAGTTTTAATATATATGGTAATGTAACATTGGTTAATGCATATGTTGCCGTTTTTGGTACAGCTCCGGGAATATTTGCAACAGCATAATGTGTCACACCATGCTTTACATAAACTGGATCATCATGTGTTGTAATATGGTCGATTGTTTCAATTATGCCACCCTGGTCAACGGCTACATCAACAACAACTGACCCTGCTCCCATTGTTTGGATCATTTCTTCTGTTACTAACTTAGGCGCCTTTCCACCTGGAATAAGGACAGCCCCTACTAACAGATCAGCCCGCTCCACCTGTGTTCTGATGTTATACTCATTTGAAGCAAGTGTCTTAATTTTCCCTTGAAAAAGGTCTTCCAATTCACGCAAACGGCCAATATTAATATCCAGCATAGTAACATTTGCACCAAGTCCTACAGCTATTTTGGCAGCATTTGTCCCGACAACTCCCCCGCCTATTATCACAATATCAGCGGGCTCTACACCAGGAACACCGCCAGCCAGCACTCCTTTTCCTCCATGTATCTTCTCAAGGAAATGCACCCCTACTTGCACTGACATACGCCCAGCTATTTCACTCATAGGGGTTAGCAAAGGCAGCTCGCCTGTCCTGTTTTGAATCGTCTCATATGCGATTCCTGTTACTTTATTTGCAATCAGTGCATCTGCTACAGCCTGTTCTGCAGCTAAGTGCAAATAAGTAAATAATAGTTGTCCTTCTCTGAAATGGACAAATTCTTCTTTCTGAGGTTCTTTTACTTTCACAATTAACTCTTGATCCCATGCTTCCTTTGCCGTTGGAACGATGATAGCTCCCGCTTTTTGATATTCATCATCGCCAATCCCGCTGCCCATCCCTGCATTTGTCTCTACATTGACTTGATGACCTAAATTTGTTAAAGCCATTACACCGGCTGGAGTCAGTGCGACTCGATTTTCACTTTGTTTCAATTCTTTAGGGACACCTATTTTCATCTATTCCACCTGCTTTCCATTTGTAGTATGGTATGTTCATTTCTTACTATTGGTTTTCCCAATTTCACTAAGAAAATAACCAAGAGGCTCTTTTCTAAAAATGTGTTTTCAAAAATAAAATAATCCAGACGAATTGTATCGTCTGGACTTTTGTCCCATCCTTTTCTTAACTCCTGACAATTGGCATGGAACAGCAACGGAAAGAACCACCAGATTTAATGATTTCTGAAAAAGGAACTTCTATTATCTGATATCCACGATCCGTCAGGTCTTTATTAACTTTGGGATTTATCGGTAAAGCGATGATTTTTTTGTTACCAATTGAAAGGACATTAGTTCCTAGCGTAAATTGCTCTTTATCCGATACTTCTATTAAGTCATATTTGTCACTTAGCCATGCTACATCCTCCTTATTGAACGCAGGAGAATAAATCAGTGCTTCTTTTTCACTAACCAGATTAAACACACAATCAAGATGCAAAATATCCTTACGAATCGGTAGTGGAACAACCTTTCTGTCACAAAGCTGAGATTGCAGCGCTTCAATGGCTTCCATTGTTGTTCGGGTACTTACACCTACAAATACATAATCATTTGAAACAACAACATCTCCACCTTCAATCGCTGGAGTGTTCAGCCTGTGGTAGGAGAGGTTGTTTTTATCTAAATATGCTGTTAATACTTCCACTTCTTTCTTTCTAATATCCTTTTCCATATACGAAATAAAAACTGTGTCTCCTATCGTAAAACCAATATCTCTTGTAAACACTTGTTCATTAAATTTCTCATTTGGTTCCAATGATATAACTTCTACGCCATTCTCTTCTAAAGCCTGGACAAATTTTTTATGTTCTTCTTTTGCACGCTGTATGTCTATATTGTCATTTTCATAATGCCTTTGTGTCGCATTAATTATTTCTCTGATTGCCATATGATCCGGCGGGCATACGATTACTTTTTTGAGTTGTGCAAATTCCTCATCTTGCTTGATCATACTAAGGCCCTCCTCTTTCTATAATGTTTTAAATTATTCCTTATAAAATTCAACAAAAACGACTGTTTTACGAAAATACCTCTTTTACTATACCCAAAATAAAACAATACCATTCTCTAATATACTACTGTAACTAACCTTTTCATCAATATAATCGGTTACATTTTCTTACAACATTATTTCTTCGACCATTTTTCCATGCTATTCTTCTTATATATTAAGTTAATAAAAACGGAGGGGATTTTAAATGAAACGAAAAAAAATGAAAAACCCTAATTTCATCACATTTGTTTTTTTAACATTTAAAGTAATGTTTCAGTAATCATTTCAAAAAATACTCATATAATAAAATTAATTCATCTTATACAAGCACGGACTTGCTAAAAAACGATTAGCAAGTCTGTGCTTCTTTATTTTAACGGGATTGTTACTTTTTCTTTAATCCAATGAGGATAGGAGGTTAATTTCACATCAATAATGTCTTCATCTGTATAAATAGATTCTCCATATATAATGGAATCATCCTCATATCTAAAGGAACTGCTGGATTGTTCCTGTTTAATTTCATTTCCATTTTGATCAAATATACTGCCAAAAGGTGAAGCAGGAATTTCATTTGTATCGTCTGTTGAGATATGCAGCCAATGATTTTCATAGTTCATATCATAAAACTTCCCATACGGGTCAAAAAGAATTTCATCTGTTGCTAAATTAAACCTCATATAGTCCTTTCCTTTTTCCACTGCTTGAAGTTTAGAAAATGTGAGTGATAAAGATTCAGGGTTTTCAAAATAGTTACTTTGCAGATAGACTTTATAGCCTGGCCTATCAATAGAACCTGAGGCAATTATTCCGTTTTCACTGCTCCATACCTCTCCCTTTTCATCAATTAATGCAAGGTCATCAATTGATAAAATCTGCATCGTGTTATTTGGATCTGCATATAACTCAACTTCAACTCTTAGCGGTCTGATAGTTACTGATTTCACATTTATCTTCTGTCCTTCGATACTGACCACTTTATCTACTTTATAGTGAATCGACTCACTCGTATTTTCAGCATCAAATGGAATAACAAACTCTTCCTTTAAAACATTACCAACTCCATCATCTTCTTTTTCCACTGCACTAACTTCAGCATCCATTTCAAAACTATCCCAAGAAATACTCTCATCTGTTGCAAGAACAGTAAATATACTTCTGAATTGATTATTTTCCTTATGATCAAAGGTTGGATAGGTAATTGCACTACTTTTTATTTCTTCTCCATTTGACCCTCGCAATTCTATTTGTTCGACTCTTGGTGATCCAATTTGTTTATCACTTGATAATGTAATAAAGGCAACTACACCATTTTCATCCCGAATCACACCATCAATTGTCAGTGATAAGTCCCCTTTTGTTACTGTTTTGTTAATTGATTGATAATAGTCATTTTCTACAGCTGTTTGTATACTCTTA
The DNA here is from genome assembly GCF_009498735.1 of Gracilibacillus oryzae. Taxonomy (GTDB): domain Bacteria; phylum Bacillota; class Bacilli; order Bacillales; family Amphibacillaceae; genus Gracilibacillus; species Gracilibacillus oryzae. Next base: position 89,333 of record NZ_ML762436.1, on the reverse strand, counting down.
TTCCATTTTGCAAGCTCAATAATCATTTCCATCCCGGGTATTTTGGCTAATTGGCTTGCGAAAACTGGTGAGACGTTAACTAAAGTAACTAAAGATACAATTAATATTGCCATAGAAATGATACCACCAAGCTGCTGCTTGATTCTTCTATTTCGTTTTTTTACTTTTCCCATACCCAGTTCAATCGCCTGGTCTAGATCGCTTGTCGTGACATCATGCTCCTTTGTCTGAGTTTTCCATTCCTGCAATGCACGTTCTTCTTTATTACTCACTTTAACACCCCTCCTTCTTCATCAATGTCCAACTCTTTTCTCAATTTTTTAAGTGCTGCATATATTCTTGTTTTCACTGTACTCTCAGGTATGTTTAACTGTTCAGCCAATTCATGAAAAGTCATTTCGTAAAAATATTTGAAATAAATAAGTTCTTGTTCATCTTGTCTTAATGTTTTCAAAGCATCGTCCAGCCATATTCTATGATGGTTATCCATTACTGGTTTATCTATGGATCGCTCTGCTGATATATTTTTATCCTTCTTTAGAACGTCGTTACAATAATTAATCATAATCCGAATCAACCATGTTTTCACATATTTTAAATCCTTTAACTGCCTTCGTTTTTTATAAGCTCGAAAGGTCACTTCCTGAATTGCTTCCAAAGCTTTTTCCTTGTTTTTCAAAAAAGCAATAGCAGTTCGGAACAGGTCTTCTCGATACTCCGTTATCACTGCAACAAAAGCATCCTCATTTTTACGAAAATCCTTTTTATTAACATCTTTCATTATCCCGCCCCCTTCCCTGCAAATAATATGTTACACATTAGACTGTAAAACGGCAAAATAGTTTTAATATATTTTTCATCAAAAAACCCCAGCTGATTTACTCAGCTGGGGTTGATTATCTTAACTTATGCTTTTTTCACAACAACATCATCATTTTCGAATGTGATATTGATTTGTTGAACATTTTCTTCTTCTAATAAAATATCTGTAATTCCATCTTCCACTTTGTCTTGAATCACACGGCGTAATGGACGTGCACCAAAACGTGGATCATAACCTTTTTCAGCAAGGAATTGTTTCACATCTTCACTAACTTCCATACTTAGTCCTTCTTCTGCTAACTGATCAGATAGGTCTGTTAACATTAAGTCAACAATTTGCAACAGATCTTCCTGTGCTAATTCATTAAATGGAATAATCGCATCAAAGCGGTTCAGGAATTCCGGTTTGAAGTAGTCACTCAAGTTTTCCAGGATAGAAACAGCTTCATTGTTGTCACTATTAAAACCAACAGTGATTTTCTTCGCACCAGTTCCCGCATTACTTGTCATAATGATCACAGTATCTTTAAAGCTGACTGTACGGCCATGGCTGTCTGTTAGATGGCCATCTTCCATAATTTGCAGGAACATGTTCTGCACATCAGGATGAGCTTTCTCAATTTCATCTAACAAGATTAAGCTGTACGGATTACGACGAACCTTCTCTGTTAATTGACCTGCTTCTTCATGTCCTACATATCCTGGTGGTGAACCGATGATCTTAGATACTGTATGTTTTTCCATATATTCACTCATATCAAGTCGGATCATCGCATCTTTTGTTCCAAACAGCTCTTGAGCCAGGGCTTTGGTTAATTCTGTTTTCCCAACACCTGTTGGACCAACGAATAAGAAGGAACCAATTGGACGCTGTTTAGCTTTCAGACCTGCACGGCTTCTGCGGACAGCTTTGGCCACCTTATCTACAGCAACTTGTTGTCCAATAACTTTCGCTGACAGGTTTGCGGCTAATTGCTTCATCTTAGACTGTTCGTCTGCCTGAATTTTACGGACTGGAATCCCTGTTTTCTCTTCAATAATCAATTGAATGTCTTCCACCGTTACTTCCGCTTTTGGTGCTTCTTTTGTATCAGCTAACTTTTGCTCTAATTTAATTTCCTGATGTCTTAAATTAGCTGCTCGTTCGTAATCTTCCTGTTCTGCTGCTTCCGTTTTTTCTTTCGTAATTTCATCTAAGCGTTTTTGTAATGCATCATGATCAGTTTCTGATACTTCCAAGTTAAGTCTTGCACCAGCTTCATCAATAAGATCAATTGCTTTGTCTGGCAAGAAACGATCCTGAATATATCGTTTAGACAATGTTACGGCAGCATGAAGTACTTCTTCAGGGTAAGTTACTTTATGATAATTTTCATAACGCTCTTTTAATCCTTTTAAAATTTGCTCTGCTTCTCCCAAGCTTGGTTCTTTGACCATAATTGGCTGAAAGCGTCGTTCTAATGCGGCATCTTTCTCGATTTGGCGATATTCCTTCAATGTGGTTGCACCAATTAATTGCAGTTCACCGCGAGCCAGAGCTGGTTTTAAAATGTTTCCTGCATCCATTTGTGATCCTTCTGCAGAACCTGCACCAACTAATAAATGAATTTCATCAACGAATAAAATCACATTTTGACGGTCATGCAATTCGTTGACTAATTGCTTCATTCTTTCTTCAAATTGACCTCTTACACCAGTATTTGCAACTAGTGAAGCAACATCCAGAATGTAAATTTCTTTATTCAACAGTTTGGAAGGAACATTTCCTTCTGCCACTTTTAATGCTAGTCCTTCTGCAATCGCTGTTTTCCCTACACCAGGTTCACCAATAAGAACTGGATTATTTTTATTCCGGCGATTTAATGTTTCAATGACACGTTTAACTTCCTTATCCCGGCCAATTACCGGATCTATCAGACCTGCTCTTGCAGCATCTGTTAAGTTCTTTCCAAGCTGGTCAATTAATCCATTTCCACGACCATTTTTGGTATATGTTTTAGTATTAGTTTGACCGGAACCATTTGCCTGTCCTGAGAAAAAGGAATCAAATCCTTGGCCTCCAAACATGTTAGATGGCTGGCTCATTTGGTTTTTAATATCATGAAAGCATGTATCACATACTTGCAAATTTTGTGTTTGATCATTAAATCGAAGGCTAAAGTTAATATTGGCTTGACGAATTCCACAATGTTGACATTTCATATAGGTATTCCTCCTTCAATTATTAAGGTCATTTCTATTTTTGACTTTGACTATATTTGACCTTTTCTAATTCATATTATACTTTGACCTTTTTTGACTTTCAAGTACTATGCTCAAATTTTTTTGTGCGTATTATTTCGTAATATTGCAGACAAAAAAACCAACCTGCCGTGCTGGACAGATTGGCCTTTTCTTTATCTATATAACTACACCAAACGGGATCAGTACAATTAATAAAGCTATTAATATGGACCAGATAAGTTCTTTAAGCAACTTAGTATCCCCCTAATTTTTTTCTTACAGTTTATCACAAGCACAAAACGAATGAAGTGTATTTGTAATAAACTTAACAGACAATTTACATTTCTACGCCCTTTCACCACTAAATTGAATATGTTATGATAGATCTATCAAGAAAAAAGGAGTTGTTGCGACAATGGCAATTATCACGCTTACCCATCATAAAAAAGATATAAAGATGAAGGTAAAACAGCTTACAATATACAAACAGGCCAAGATTGTGGAAATGACCGATGCAAACAACCAATATTATATTGCGCTCTTCTATAAAAACAAGTTTATTAACGCAAAGAAACTGAATGCAATTCAACTCCAGTCTTTTCTCAAAACATCTTTTACCTATGGTACTCAATATTCTTCCACTAATCCTCTCACCAGAATGTTTCTCAGTAACAATAAGAAATACAGAGTCTCTTCTTCCAATCAAATGTTCCAGAATCTTAAAGAAAAGTATACAGATATCGAGATGCTTTACGTGCTTTCTATGTTTGATAATTTTCTTGATAATAAAAAAATAACCGCACTTTGCAAAAAAATATTCTATCAATACCGCAGAAATGGTCAAATGAAAACTGCTTACCGAACAATCATTAACTATGTACAAATTCGTCCACATGACCGTTTTGCCAAAGACATGCTTCATCATATGGATTTCCAAAAATACCAGGATGCATATCAACAGTTTGATAAAATGGTTGCAAAATGGGAAGATACGCTCTATATTGAAGCTGCCGCAGCTAACCACATTAACTCAAAAACGGCAATCAACCAGTTACTCCACTATTACAATAAGGAAGAGCGATGGTTCGATGCTCTAGCCTTTAGTTATCAATTATTCAAAAAACAGATTCCCCCTTTCGATCCTAATGAATTAGACCATTTCGAAGCCCTTTTAGATAAATTTAAATGTCCTGATATTGCTGCTTCTTTCTGGGAAGAGTTATTAAAGCTTGACCCTATGTCTGATAGAATCTTGCTCAAACTCTCAGAAAATCAGGCAAATAAAGCAATTATTTCAACTATTTTAGTTACAGATAATAAAGAACAACTGGAAGCTTTCGAACGAGCGTTACTGAATGTCGATGGGGAAGTCCTTTTGCAGTATAAGCAGGAATTGTTTTCTTACATTCTTACTAGCTTCCATGATAACCGGCCAAAGATGGAAGAATTAGTTCACTTTTGTATGAAAAAGTTATTACAATACATTTCCGTGACTGAAATATTAGATTATCTGGGTCAAAGTGAATTAGCTATAACAACGAAACTCAGAAATATGAAACAACTTGAACAGAATCCTGATCAGCAATTTGCCCTTGGTGAAATATACTTCCATTTAGAACAATATGATAAGGCAATTAAATGTTTTGAATGGGAAATGGAATTATCGCCAGATGACCAAAAGCCCCTGCAATATTTACAAAAGTGTTATATGGCTTTAGGTGACAAGAAAACAGCTAAAAACTACCAGGACCTGTTAATTAATATTTCATCAAGACCTAAAACATCTTAATAGTTCCATAATGCTTTCTTCAACATTCCCGGGACATAAAGTGAGACTTTGATCAATGGGGGTTCCCAAGTCCCCCACTGATCATCAGTGAACGCCCGGAGGGGTTTAAACTGTCCATTGCTTCACGAAAGCATTCATCATGGTAAATAATATTTTTCTCAGCAAATGCATAGATATAAACAACGTATCTATCATAACTCCTCCTTCATTGTATCCCTTGTGTTATGGTATAATAATACAAAATAATAAAGAATTGGAGAGGGATAAGATCCATTATTTCTTCTTTCCATCGTACTAAAAACCCAACAGGAAAACCAGGTGATATGATATGAACAAACAGTATTATGCAATTATCGATATCGGATCAAATACCATGCGTCTTGTCATTTATCTTCAGGAAAAAGGCGGGCGTTTAAAAGAAGTAGAAAATGTGAAAGCAGTTGCCAGACTGCGTACTTTTCTTGGTCCAAATAATGATCTGACTGATCCGGGAATTAATAAACTAGTCTCCACACTGAAAAGCTTTCAAGATGTATTATCAGTATATTCCCTTAAAGAAGTAATCTGTGTAGCAACAGCAACAATCAGACAAGCTAACAATAAAGAAGCCATTAAAACTATCGCAGAAAAAGAAACAGGTTTAACAATCAGGATTCTATCAGAAGAAGAAGAAGCATATTATGGTTACTTAGCTGTAGTTAATTCTACATCAATAGAAACAGGAATTACCGTAGATATTGGTGGGGGAAGTACTGAGGTTACTTATTTTGAAAATAGAGAATTGGTTCACGCACACAGCTTTCCATTCGGAGCCTTAACACTTAAGGAATTCTTCGCTGCAGAAATACCAACAGATGAAGAACTTGAACAATTACATCATTATTTAATGACACAATTCCGGACACTGCCTTGGCTAATCAACTGCGAAGTACCTCTAATTGCCATTGGTGGAAGTGCACGTAATTTAGTTCAGATTGATCAGAATATGAAAAAATATCCGCTTGCAGGACTACATCAGTATAAAATGTATGGAACCGATATCCAAATGGTTAGTAACTACTTAACCTCGTTAAAGCCAGAGAAACTGGCAAAAGTGGAAGGTTTGTCAAAAGATCGTGCTGATATTATCATTCCTGCCATTCAAGTTTTTCATACATTGTACCAGGCAGTCCAAGCTGATTGTTTCATCCTAAGCAGAAAGGGACTTCGTGATGGAGTTTTTTATGAACAACTGTCAAAGGAGATGGGTTCTATCCTTTTTCCTAATGTGTTAGAGGATAGTATTCAAGAATTAATTAATGATTATAATCTCGAACCGGAACAAATTATGCATGTTCAGTATTTAACGAGAAAAGTTTTCACCTTTTTAAAACAGAATGGGATTATTCATCTTGACAAAAATGACTGGGATCTCATTAAACGAGCTAGTTACTTGTGCCATTTAGGTGAATATATTGATGCCGAAGCGAGCGCTCAGCATACCTTCTATTTACTGGCAAACAGAACGATTGATGGACTAATGCACAGAGAAAGGCTTATGCTGGCATTGATTGCTTCCTATAAGAATAAGACTGTCTTCAAACAATTTATTCAACCATACAAAAGCTGGTTTTTGAAAGATGAACGGAAAAAACTCTGCCATCTTGGTGCAATATTAAAATTCACATATTGCCTTGATGCAACAAAAAGACAAGTAGTGAAGGATATAAAAATTCAGAAAAGACAAAAAAAGCTGTTATTTACATTCTATTGTGACGGTGACTGGAAACCAGAAGAGTATCAAGCGGAAAAACAAAAAAAACACTTAGAAAAACTAGCTAAAAATGAAGTGGAGCTCCAGTTTATTCCGGTTAATGTAAAGTTTTAATTTACAATTTTTTACACTGAATTAACAAAAGTTCCTTTTAATAAAGTTATGATAGAGTAGGGTAATTTGTATATTCGACATTATGCATTTTATTAAAAGACTTTCATTAAACTGCAAAAAAGGATGATTAACAATGATAACAAATGAAATAGACAAAGAACTTGGACTGCCTTCCTATTATAATAACAGGGAGATAAGTTGGTTATCTTTTAATAAAAGAGTACTAGGTGAAGCAGATGATGAGAGTAATCCTCTATTGGAAAGACTTCGTTTTCTCTCTATTTTTTCATCAAATTTAGATGAATTTTTCATGGTAAGAGTTGCTGGACTGAAGGATCAAGTAAAAGCTGGTTTTAATCGAAAAGATAATAAATCCGGCCTTACTCCAAAAGAACAGTTATCAAAAATATCGAAATTCAACCATCAATTAGTTGATTCACAGTATGATATATACCGAAGTTTAACAACCCCTCTTGATGAAGCTGGAATCAAGATATTAAACATAAGTGATTTAACAAATACGCAATTAAATAATTTTGAAAATTACTTTGATGAACATATATTTCCTGTATTAACGCCAATGGCAATTGATGCGTATCGTGCCTTTCCAATGCTGCTGAATAAATCAATTAATTTAGCCGTACAATTAGAGGATTTATTAGATTTAGACTCTGATCAGCTGAGAACAGCTATTGTGCAGGTACCGGTATTGTTAGATAGATTTATTCGCATTGAAGACTCTAACCAATTTATATTACTGGAAGATCTTATAAGCTATTATATCGGCAAGTTTTTCAAAGGGTATAAAGTAAAATCAACGACAACATTCCGGATTACAAGAAATGCTGATATGGAAATCCATGAAGAAGGTGCACGTGATTTACTGAAGGAAATTGAAAAAGAACTTAAAAAACGGAAATGGGGCGCAGCTGTACGTCTAGAAGTAGATGCACGGGAAGAAAATCCGCAGATGATTGAATTTCTTTTACACGTCCTGGAAATTCATCATAAGGACCTGTATATTATCAACGGCCCATTAGACTTAACTTTTTTAGCTGATTTTTACAGCACCTTGAAAAAGGATTATGAACATCTGGTTTATCAGACATTAATCCCTCAGCCGCCACAGGACATTCATGAAGATGAAACTATTTATGAGGCGGTGCGGAAAAGGGATATCTTTCTCCATCATCCATATGAATCATTTGCACCCGTTATCGATTTAATAAGCGAGGCAGCTGATGACCCGGAAGTCTTGGCAATTAAACAGACATTGTATCGGGTGAGTGGAGATTCTCCAATTATAGAAGGGCTTAAAAGGGCTGCTGAAAACGGTAAGCAAGTAACTGTTCTTGTAGAATTAAAGGCAAGGTTTGATGAAGAGAATAATGTGCAATGGGCAAAAATGCTGGAAAAGGCAGGGTGCCATGTTATTTATGGAATGATTTCTTTAAAAACACACAGTAAGATAACATTAGTTGTCAGAAGAACGAACAATCATATAGAACGTGTGGTGCACTTAGGAACAGGCAACTATAATGACCAGACAGCTAAATTTTATACTGATATGTCCTACCTGACCACAAAGCGGAAATTCGGGATAGATGCTACTAATTTCTTTAATTATTTGAGTGGGTATACGGAAAAACCTGAATTCCACCATCTATCCATGTCACCATTCGATATCCGTAATGATATCATTCAATACATCGATGCAGAAATCAGTTATCATAAGAAATATGGAAATGGCCGAATTATTGCCAAAATGAACTCTTTAACAGACAAACCATTAATTCAGAAATTTTACGAAGCATCCCAAGCTGGAGTGAAAATCGATTTAATCATTCGCGGAATTTGCTGTTTAAAACCAGGTATTAACGGAATTAGTGAAAATATCAATGTCAGAAGTATTGTTGGAAGGTTCTTAGAACACAGCCGGATTTATTACTTCCATCATAATGGTGAAGAGAAACTGTTCCTGTCTTCTGCAGATTTAATGACACGTAATATGGTAAAGCGTGTTGAACTCATGTTTCCATTATTTGAAGGCCGAATTAAATCAAGAGTGCTGGAATTATTAAATATTATGTTGCATGATACAGCGAAAATGAGAATACAACACAGTGATGGCAGTTATACTCATGTTAAAGATCAAAGTACGGAACCTCTAGTTGACAGCCAGCTTGTACTATTTGGCATGGCTTATCGTTTATTAGATGACGAAGAATAAAAAAACTTGGCGGTTCTATCCCGCCAAGTTTTTTATAGTCCAATAACTTCTTTTGGAAGTAAGTTTTTCAACATTAAATCATCCAAACTTTTAAATTTATATCCTTGTTTTTTCAGTTCTTTAATAATTGGTGCCAATCCATCTGCATTATCTTCTGAAACTGTGTGCATTAGGATAATTGCTCCAGGGTGAATTTGGTCAATTACTTGGTTGTATGCATATTCCCAGCCTTTTTCCTGTCCTTCATTCCAATCAACAAAAGCCAAAGACCAGAAAACATGAGTGTAGCCAAGTTCATTTGCCCATTGCAATGATTGCTCATTAAAGGTTCCTTTTGGAGGTCTAACATATTGAACCACTGCATCTTTATCCACTTTTTTTAACTTGTTCGTTAATATTTCAATATCCTCTTTTAACTCTTCTTTGGACAATTTGGTAAAATCTCTATGAGTATCTGAGTGGTTGCCAATAATATGGCCTTCCTTTAACATCCGCTTTACTAAATCAGGTTTGTCTTCCACATAATGTCCTGTTAAGAAGAACGTCGCCGGGACATTTTCTTTTTTTAACACATCCAGAATCTGTTCTGTAAATCCTGCTTCATAACCATTATCAAATGTCAGGTATACATGTTTGTCTCCAGATGGATCTAGATAAATACTGTTGTACTTATCCAGAATGGCTTTATATTTGCCAACCTCGGGCGGCTGATGATCTGTTGCTTTCTTATAACCCCAGCCATAACTTGCTGCAGATATTTCCAGTGGCATTAGCGCGGAGATAACACCAATCAATAAAATCACATATAATTTTTGCATTTCCATCACCTTTTTTATTTCTAGTTTCCTTATTCGAAGGTGAAATTATGCTAAGAAATTATAAAATAATGCTGGCAAACCAGCCAAAAATAAACAAAGGGATATTAAAATGTAAAAATGTCGGTACACAAGTATCCCAAATATGATGATGTTTCCCGTCTGCACTTAAACCGGAAGTAGGGCCCATCGTACTGTCAGAAGCCGGAGAACCAGCATCCCCTAATGCAGCAGCTGTACCGATTAATGTCGCGATCGCCATAGGAGAAAAGCCTGCAGCAGCACAAATCGGAACATATAATGCAGCGATAATCGGGATTGTTCCAAATGATGATCCTATACCTAGGGTAATTAGCAGACCTACTAATAATAAAATAAACGAGATAACTGCATGATTGTTGCCAAGCATTGCTGAAGAGGATTCTACAAGTGCATTAACAGCTCCAGTGTTTTTAAGGATGGCAGCAAAACCTGATGCGACCAGCATTACAAATGCAATGGTCCCCATCATTGTCACACCTTTTTGAACAAAGGCATCTCCCTCTTTTAATGGTACTGCGAAGAAAATGACCATACTTATAATACCAGACAAGGCACCAATTACAAGCCCTTCTTTTTCTGTAAATATTTGTACCAGTAATGCAATAATGATTGCGACAATAGTTAGCACATGTTTTGTTTGAAATGTTATGTCATTGTCCTTATCACTATTCTCCTCTTGCCAATTAACAGGAAGCCATTGCTTCGCTTCACGATCTTTTCGATAAGTGATAAAAACAGCGATCAATAGACCAATCACCATACCAAGCACTGGTATTAACAGTGATAAAGCAATTTCATTAACCGATAATTCTACTCCATTTGCTTTCATACCTTCTTGAATCGTTTCATGAAAAATAAGACCGAATCCAATTGGAATCGCCATATAAGGTGCTTTTAAACCGAAAGTTAATGCTGTTGCAACAGCCCGGCGATCTAATTTCATTTGATCAAATATTTTTAATAATGGCGGTATCAGAATTGGAATAAAAGCAATGTGGACTGGAATAGCATTTTGTGATAAACATGCTATTCCAGCAATAACTAACACGATCATTGTTTTCTTACCTGTTAAAACGCGAATTAATCCCCGAACAAGTATTGTTGTAATGCCTGTATAATTAATCATTACGGCAAAAACACCTAACAAAATGTAACTTAAAGCAGTACTTGATTGTCCACCCATTCCATTAATAAGCATTTCAATTGTATCCTGGATATTCATTCCTGATAAAACACCCGCAACAATTGCGGCAATGATTATAGAAAAAATAACATGGACACGAAGTAGACTTAAGATGAGCATCGTTATTATTGATGCTACAGCAACCCATTCCATACCGATAACCCTCTCTTATTTTCTATCTAGATTTTGCTCAATTTTTTCAATTAACTCAATTAGTTGATCCACATCTTCAACAGAAGTCTCCTCTGGATCAAGTTGATCTAACTGCTCAATAAATCGTTCTAATTGTAATCTTAATTGTTGAATTTTTGGATTTTGTTCTGCCACAAGTAAAGCCCCTTTTTCTTGTATAGTTTTTGAATTCCATTGACAATACTAATGTATTTTACCCTGATTGTCCACCGTCTGTTTGGCAATAGCAGCTGATCAAGACCTCTCTAAAGATATGCACTTTTTTGTATGTGAAATTTCTTTTAAAGATCAAAAACCCTGCAATAATAGCAGGGTTATAGAGATCTTAATAATTTTTATATGAAAATGCTATATGATTTTCTACTGGGATAAATGCTCCAACTTCTTGTTTCGTGACATTCTTTACCACCAGTTTCTTCTTGGAACCCTTCAGTTCAATATACACTTCACCAAAGGTAATCTGTCCTTTTTCCTGCAATGCGGAAGCAAATGCTTTTAATGAACCAACTTTATTTACTGGTACGTCATATGTCTGGCTCAACCTTGTTCCTTTGCCAAATACCGCATGAAATGTTAACGGAATAGAATGTCTTTTTTCAGCAGAATTTATGATCATTGTCATAATCTGATCAGGGTGGTTTACTTTTGATGTCAATCCGCCCTTGATATGCTTCTCTTCTAATTGCTCATAATTAATCCCGATATTTTTCTCACCATTGTAGTTATTTGCTTCATTATTATTAATTAGTTGAAATTCCCAATTAACATTTGACTCCTTAGAATCATAGCGCAATGGCCAGTGGCCTAAATACACATTACCCCTGTATCCAATTGCAAGAGGGGATGGATTAATTTCCGATTCATTAAGCATTTTAACCAAGTCAGGATTTTCTATTTTAATGTCAACACTATCGATTAACTCTTTAACAAATTCACTAGGCTCGGCAATTGTTTCTTCTTCTTTCATTTGTTGAGCTGTGTTTTCCTTTTCAACCGGAACAACATGATTAGGGATCTCGAGTTTCTCCGCATACAATGGATTGATACATATTATAAATAGCAGTATTAAGGATAATACTATTTTCTTCATTAATTTCGCCCTTTCTTTTTTCCTTAGTGTAGGGTAATTAATAAAGATTTATTCGTTACATTTAATTGCTTAATTTGATAATTTCTAATGATTCCGTTATTTTCACAGAGTTCTCGATTGTCCTGATCATGGAACAATTTTTCCTTGCTACTTCAAGTGTCTTTTCAAGTTTTTCCCGATTTAAGTGCGCGCCTTTCACAACAAAGTGCAAATCAATTGATTCTAAACGATTCGCCTCATCTGGATTTCGTGTGACTTCTGCACTAATATGTAAGTCATCTATATTAATCCTTTGCTTTTCCAAAACTTTACGAAATACAGATCCGCTGCAGCCTGCAATAGAAGCAACCATTAATTGATAAGGACGATATCCGCATTCCTCATTACCGGAAATATCCAGTTCCCCATATGGCAATTTTGTTCGCAGTCCACCCTCTTTAAGATAGAAATCCATCTATATACCTCCTGCACTAGTTTCTTGTTAGTTTAGCATAAATGGTGAAATATTACAGGTAAAAGCTTATACATTTCTCTTTTTATAATCTTTAAAAACATAATATTTTACCATAAAAAAACTAGCTAAAGAGGAAAGAAGCATTGCGAGTCCTTTGGCGAGATTATACCTTAACCAATTAAGCACTCCTAACCATTCCATCAGGCTGTTCAGTCCAATAAATACAATATTGCTGATTCCCAGACTAATAAGTGCTTGAATAAAAAAGCCAATTCGTTGATAATTGCTTCCTTCTGATGTTCGATTGAAAGTCACACTGGCATTCCAAAAATAACTGTTTGCAACAGCCAGACTATAGGAAATGGTATTATAGACAAGCAACAACATTCTGTCGTCGGTATAAAAAAGTAATAATAAAAGGTTAAGTGTTCCAATATCAATAAGTGCATTACCAACACCGATAATCCCAAATTGTAAAAACTGAAAACGGCCACTTTTTCTTTTTACGGTACTCATAAAGACACTCCAGTGATGCAAGTTTATTTACTTTGCTCGTTTTCCTTGTCTAAGTCTGTATAACTTGCCTGCTTGGATCCTGATAATTCATGATAAAAATCTAGAACCTGCTTCGATTGAGCATCCCAGCCCATATCAGCTATTTCATCACGTGCCTTTTTGGCAAGTCTTTTTCGTAACGTTTCATCTTCAAATTGCAAAATGGTCCGTGTAAAGTCTCCATCTATATGCTGGTCATACAATAGTCCAGTTTGTCCATCATCTATTTGCTCACAGGTTGGCCCACTTTTAGCTGCGACAATTGGCAATCCTGAAGCCATTGCCTCCGTAATAACTAATCCTAATGTTTCCGTTGTGGATGGAAAGACGAATACGTCCGAAGAAGCATAGGCGCTTGCTAATTCCTGCCCATGCATATAGCCTGTAAAGACTGTATTTGTTCCTTGGAAATGAGTTTCTAACACTTCCCGGTGAGGACCATCTCCAACAATGGCAAGAACAAACTGATCAGAAGCTTCTAATAAATTTCTGATTTTTTCAATTTCTTTTTCCGGAGCTAATCTGCCAACATATAATAGCAGTTTTTTATTTACTTCTCCATTTGTTAGTTTCTCACGCATAGAATCATTATAATGACGAGGATGATACAAGGTAGTATCAACACCCCTTTTCCATACATGAATATTGTTAAAGCCCTGCTCTACTAACTCTTGGTGAACGACTTGCGATGTACACAGATTTAAATCTGCCATGTTATGCAATTTACGGAAATACCACCATAACAGCCCTTTAAAAATCGATAAATGATAATAATCTGCATATTTCGGCACTTGAGTATGGTAGGATGCTAACAGAGGATAACCTAATTTTTTGGCATAATAGACACCTGAAGCTCCGAGTAATGCAGGATTTACTACATGAATGACATCAGGGTCATAGGACTGTATCATTTGTTTTACTTTACTTGACGGCAGTGCGAATTGCTTTGAGCGATAGAAAAAAAGTCTTGTTGCTTTTGCACCTATCACCTTTGCACCCTCAAATTCATATACGCCAAGATCAGGTGCAATAATCTGCACCTGATGACCTGATTTTAAGAAATAGCGAATACTGTTAGTTAAGCGAGTCACAACTCCATCCGTTGATGGTAAGAATGTTTCTGTGATCACTAAAATTTTCATAAAGAACCATCCTTAACGGTAAAATATTATCACATATTAATTATTTCCATGTAACTTGAGGCAATATATTCTCTTTAATTACACGATCTTTGTGTTGTACAACCGTTCTCAGAATTTCTCTTATTACTTCTTCATCTAATAAATGCGGCTCTAGACCAAGGTCCTTTAATTTTGTATTTTCTGCATGGAAATAATGATCTTCCAATTCTACCCTTGGGTTTTCCAAGTTAGCAATATTTGTCGGGAAGCCTTCCTCATCAGCTACTTTCTTAACCTTAGCTGCTAAATCTCCGACACTGTGCTCTTCAGTAAATTGGTTAAACACACGGAATTCACCTTTATCTGCAGGATTTTCCGCAGCAATTTCAATACAGCGAACCGTATCTTTAATATGTAAAAATCCTCTAGTTTGTCCACCTTTACCGTAAACTGTAAGATCATGACCTATCGTTGACTGGATAATAAACCTGTTTAATGCGGTTCCAAAAACACCATCATAATCTAAACGATTTGTAAGCACAGGATCCAGCTTTGTTTCTTCTGTATCTAATCCATATACAATTCCCTGATTTAAATCGGTTGCACGTATACCCCAGATTCTACATGCAAACATAATGTTATGGCTGTCATGTACTTTAGATAAGTGGTAGAAAGAACCTGGCTGTTTAGGGAACGGCAGTACATCTTTTCTGCCTTTGTGCTCAATTTCAATATATCCTTCTTCAATTTGAATATTCGGTGTTCCATACTCTCCTAGTGTACCCAATTTTATCAAATGACAATCAGGAACCAATTCTTTAATTGCAAAAAGTACATTTAATGTTCCTGTAACATTGTTATGCTGGGTATAGACAGCATGTTCACGATCAATCATAGAATATGGTGCAGATCTCTGTTCAGCAAAATGAACAAAAGCATCCGGCATCTCTCTTTTTAACACTTCTTTTAAGAAATCATAATGAACTAGATCACCTTCATATATCCGGATTTCTTTCCCTGTAAGCTCTTTCCACTTTGCAACACGTTCTTCCAGTGATGCTATTGGCGTTAAAGAGTTAGAATGTAGTTCGCTATCAATCTTTCTTCTTACCATGCTGTCAATAATTGATACATCATGGCCTTTCTGTGATAAATAAAGAGCGGTCGGCCAACCGCAAAATCCATCTCCACCTGCTACTATGATTTTCATTGCTTTACACCTCTTTTTTTGTCTTTTTAAACTACTAAAATATGTTCAAATTTCATCATATCATAGAGAAAAATAGATTAGAAATTATAATCTGATTATTTACACAATTTTAAAAGATTTATTCTTTTAAAATTAGTATTTCTCTCTATCTGCTATTACTCTATGTTGTCATTTTTTATTCTATACCAATAACGACATACTTCCTTAAACCCTGATTTATCAGGATGCTCAGCGGCTCCCCACTTACTCCCTGCTTGTTACTTGATTCTTTTCGTTTAGGGTATTCAGACGTTTGGCACTGCGATCAATAAAGTACTGGAATATTAATTGAAACAACTTGAAGGTATACCCTTCCTTATTCTAACCAATGAAATGACTTTATTATTTTGTATCTGTTGATAGCTTGTATTCCTTCCCAATACCTTCTGGCTACAGGAAATTCTTCTGGAAATTGCCGCCAGTCCCATGCGATATTCCAAATCCCCTCATCATTCATTTGCTTTCTATAAAAAAGTAAATTAGCTTCAATCAAATCAACATCAATTGTATGATAAAAAGGATCTTCGGGACTTACTGCAAAAGTTAATGGTAAAGGTCTATACCCTGTTGCCCATAAACTTATGTCCTTTTCGACACTATCGTCAATTAATGCTGATATTTTGGTAAAAATTTGATCCAATGTGTAAGATAGACGGTCAGTAGTGCTTGCTCCCTTACTTGATATGATTTTGTATAATTGCTGATAATTATTGATCTCGTGGAAATCCATCTGCTCAGCTTCCATTAATCGTCTCAAAGCTTGACCCAGCACTTCATTCGCAAGGAGAAATGCCTCACTTTGCTCCTCAGACCA
Organism: Gracilibacillus oryzae; assembly: GCF_009498735.1. Taxonomy (GTDB): domain Bacteria; phylum Bacillota; class Bacilli; order Bacillales; family Amphibacillaceae; genus Gracilibacillus; species Gracilibacillus oryzae. Next base: position 72,887 of record NZ_ML762436.1, on the reverse strand, counting down.
ATACAAAAGAAGACCAGCTAATTCTGCAGTCGGATTGTACATCCAATTTTCTTGAACATTCTCTTCCCAATGCCACCATGGTGCATGTGGGTAGTCATTATTTTCTGGTAAAACAGTCACCCATAATCCTAACTCTCTATTACAGGTATCAACTAAATAATCTATTAATGCAGCAACCATCTCATCATCTTTCGAGGCTTCCACTTCCAGCAGAATTTGACCAGCAAACCATGAAGCAATGGAGGAAGAAGAAGGTAACCAGAAATCCGGCTCTATTCCTTGACCAAATCCTCCATCGTCATTTTGGTACGCTTGTAAAACTCTCATTACACCCTCTTTATTATTGCCATTAAACAAATAATCCCACCTGGCAGCTTCTAACGGTCTTGCATTTCTTTTCATCCAATCACTTGTCTTTTTAAACGTTTCCTTCGATATCATCATTCGCTATCTCTCCCTTCTCTCAGACTGAGTTATAGTTAACATTCTCTATTAAACACCTCAATTCCTTCACAGTTTATGAATTTATTTCGGATAAAGCTCTTCTCAAAAAATAAATAAATTCGCTTACTTCAGCTGTTTCTATCTTCGTTGTGATATAGGTATACGATAAAGGGGTAATTATTTTTTCAGCTGTTATCTCGCGTAGCTTCCCCTGCCTTACTTCGTCTCCTGCAATTGATTTCGGTAGATAGGATACACCTAAACCATTTTCGATAAATTTCTTTGTTACTTCCATTTGATTCACTTCCATTGTCTGAATGAGAGGAAAATATATTTTTATATCCATTAATAGGTCCTCCCAGTATTCAGGGTGATTATTTGTTATCAACCTGTATTGATTCAAGGCATCTTCTTCCGATAGTTGTCTATTTGCTGGTCCTACTAAGGTAACATCTTCTTTATGCAACACCTCTGTATGCAAGTTCTTCTGTAATGGCTCAAGCCTTGTCAGACCAATATCGGCATTGCCACTGGATATTTCCTCCCCGATTTCAAATGAATTTCTTACATTAATCAATATCTCGATGTCAGGATTTAACTTCATAAACTTTCGTAATAAATTTGGCAGAAAGGATGATGCTATTTGGGGAGCAACAGCAAGTACTAACTTTCTTGAATAACCTTGTTTCCATAACTCAAAGTTTGCTAATCCAGTTTCATAGCTTGCTAACAGCTCTTTCGCATATGACAGAAATTTATGACCGGCAGCAGTTAACTTTACCATCTTTCCTGCTTTTTTAAATAATGTAATTTGAAGATGTGCTTCCAGTCTTTTCACATGCTTGGTTACAGCAGGCTGAGTTAAAAATAACTCTTCTGAAGCTTTTCGGAAATTCTCATGTTTTGCAGCAATAATAAATGTTTTTATCCATTTTATATCCACTATCTCACCACCAATAACAGATTGTTATTAATATTTAGCTTTTTATTTAGTTTTCATTATATATAAACTGCCATATAATAGCACTAACAAAAAAAGAAGGCGGGGATGATTGATGATGAAAGATTCATGGAATGCAGATTTGTATGATCAGCAACATAAATTCGTTTCTAATTTCGGCAGTAATGTTATCGAACTATTAGCTCCAAAAAAAGGGGAAAGTATATTGGATATTGGCTGTGGAACAGGAGACCTTGCCAATCAATTAAAAATTGCAGGTGTTAATATTACTGGCATTGATCAGTCGCAAAACATGATTGACCAGGCTTGTATGAAATATCCAGAGATTGATTTTAAAGTAGTAGATATATTAAAAATGAATTTTGCGGAAGAATTTGATGCTGTCTTTTCCAATGCTGTCCTTCATTGGATTAAACAACCAAAGGCAGCTTTAGCCAATATTTATCATGCATTAAAACCTGGTGGAAGATTTGTTGCTGAGTTTGGAGGAAATGGCAATGTCCAATTGATTACAGATCAACTGAAAGAACAGTTTTCTATAACAGAAAGTTCAGAACGCTTTCCATGGTATTTTCCCAGTATTGGAGAATACAGCAGGCTGATGGAGAGTACTGGATTTCGAGTGGTTTTTGCACAGCATTTTGATCGACCCACACCATTAGAAGGCGAGGATGGATTAAGAAAATGGATAGAAATGTTTGCTTCACACTTATTTGAACAAACAAGCAAACAAGAGCAAGAACAAATCTTAACCAACATAGAAAGAAACCTAAAAAGGCAGATGTACAAAAACGGCAAATGGAGCGCTGATTATAAAAGAATTCGGGTGATAGGGTGGAAGGAATAACACTTGTATAAAGAGGTTGTGACAATGGCATATTCGAATTATTAATTTAGGAATTAAATAAAAGCTGGGGAAAATGCGAGACTTCAGCGGGAACAGCAACAACCGAAGCCCCCGCAGGAAGCGCGATTTGTGCTTCTGAGGAGGCTGATGTGTGCCCGCGGTAAAGAAGAGACTGCTCAAGCGTATTTTACTTGAGTAGATGTCGCCCTTATGCCCGTGGTGAAAGCGAGTATTTTCCCCAACCTATTTCATTTAACATATCGACTAAAACGCGCTTCCATTTTCTCCTGAAAAAATGCAATAACAATACATAGCGGCCAATAGATTAAGGCAACTAAAATATACATTGTTAATGAATCAAATTCCCTTCCCCCTGCAATTTGCGCTTTCTGGAACAGTTCCGGAACTGTAATAACAGCAGCTAGAGAAGTAGCTTTCACAAGGTCCAGGAAAACATTTGTCAATGGCGGCAGTGCAATTCTCACACCTTGTGGAAGAATAATTTGTCTCAATGTCTGCCAATAACTTAAGCCTAATGCTTTAGCTGATTCCCATTGCCCATATGGGACACTGTTAATGGAGGAACGAATCACTTCTGCAATATAGGCAGCACTGTTCAATCCAAATCCAATCACTGCTGCCATATATGCAGATAATCTGATTTCAATCATTGGCAGTCCATAATATAAAATAAACAGAAACACTATGATAGGTGTACCGCGCATAAATGATATATACAGTCTTGCTGGATACCTTAACAACATCATATCAGAACTTCGTGCAAGGGAGATGAATAACCCCAGCACAAGTCCCAGAGCCATCGCCACAAACGATACAGCAATGGTCCTTGGTAAGCCGCTAAGAATAAATGGTAAGTTCTCTATCGCTAATTTAATATCAAAAAAATCCTGCATCGAGTTCTCACACCTTATAAATCAAGTCCTTCGATCTCTTCAATTTCTCCTTCAGGCTTTTTGGAAGCATCTTCTTTGTAAAATTGAATTGCGAGCTCAGATAATGTTCCATCATCACGCATTTCTGCAAGTTTTTCATTAATTTTTGTTTGTAATACAGTTGCTTCTTGTGGCATAACAACAGCTTGTTCTGTTGGATGGAATTTCAACTCTGGATGTAACATAATATCGAAGTCCGGAAATGCTGCAACACCAAATTTAGACAGGTAATAGTCGTTAACAATGACATCCGTATTGCCATTATCAACATCTCTCAAGTATGCCTCATTTGGTGCATTGCCATATGTGATAACTTCTGCACCAAAATGTTCTGCAATTTGGCTGAAAATAGTTGTTGCCCCGCCACCAGCTCGTTTTCCTTCCAAATCCTCCAGGCTGTTAATACCTGAGTAATCACCTTTTCTGACAACCATTGTTGTATAAGAATATTTATATGGATCAGAGAAAGCAAACTGCTTTTTTCTCTTGTCTGTTACTTCAATATCATTTACAGCTACATCAATTCTTCCACTTTGGATCGCTGGAAGCATACCATCAATTCCTAATATTTCAAATTTCACTTCCAGTCCTAATCTATCCGCAATTTCTCTCATAATTTCTACATCATACCCTGTTAATTTATCAGTACCTTCTTCATATGTAGATGCAGCAATTAATGTCCCTGATGTTCCTACAATGATTTCTCCTTTTTCTTCGATCTGATTCCATTTCTGACCGTCAGATTCAGCAGTTTCACTGTTATTATTCTCTGTATTGTTTGCTTCCTCCTGATTGGCATTATCCTCACTTGCTGTTCCACAGGCTGCTAACAACCCTGTCAGAATAAATGTAAGAATGAAAAAAACTTTCTTCAAATCTGCCACCCCTTTTTATTGTTATATATTTAACTCTTTTTAAAATATAACAGTTAATCCTTTATTTTTCAAGATAATTTATTCCTGTACTCATCCAATCTATGAATCTGTTATAATCCATTTTTTCTTTTATTATATTTTATAACTATTGACTATTTGGAGAAACGGAATATAATTATAGTAATTATTAATTTATAATAATTATAATAAAAGATAATGATTATTATTATCAACACAAGGAAGATAATGAATTTTATTCTCAATTAAGAATTGGAGGAGGAAGATATGAGTACTTATATTAAATTTATTACAAATAAAGCCTCTTTACTATCTGTAAAAGACTTCTCGTTACTCAGAAAACACTCAGAACTTATCGCTGCAATGATTAGTGGAGCTATCATTCTGTTCACATGGATTTTGCATGATTTTTTATCAGATTGGTTATTCATCACACTTCTGCTCAGTTCTTTTGTAATTGGTGGTTATGCCAAGGCAAGAGAAGGGATTACAGAGACTGTAAGAGACCGAAAATTAAATGTAGAGTTACTGATGATTATTGCCGCTGTCGGCGCTGCATCCATTGGCTATTGGACAGAAGGAGCTATCTTAATTTTCATCTTTGCTTTATCAGGTGCATTAGAAACCTATACAGAAGAAAACAGTCAAAAAGAATTAAAAGCACTTATAAAACTTCAACCCGAAAGCGCCCACCTGTTATTACCAGAAGGTTATAGAACTGTAGCTGTTTCTAAGTTAGCAATTGGTGATAAGATATTTATCAAAGCCGGCGAGAAAATTCCTGCAGATGGTATGATCCTGGAAGGACAGACAATAGTTGATGAAAGCACCATAACAGGTGAGTCTCTGCCTGTAACCAGATCGATAAATGAGGATGTTTACGCTGGTACGATTAACTTGAATGGAAGCATTATTGTTGAAATCACTAAATTAGCGAGCGAAACACTCTTCCAGAAAATTATTCATCTGGTTCAACAAGCACAAAGTGAAAAGTCGCCTTCTCAAACCTTTATCGAAAAATTCGAAAGCACTTATGTAAAAACTGTTTTGCTCGTTGTCACCCTCATGATGTTCTTACCACATTTTTTATTTAACTGGACTTGGCAGGATACCATCTATCGAGCGATGATTTTGTTAGTGGTCGCCTCCCCATGTGCCCTTGTTGCATCCATTATGCCAGCAACATTATCCGCTATATCCAATGGAGCAAAAAAAGGGGTTTTGTTTAAAGGCGGTGCACATGTTGAAGCAATTGGAAACATTAAGGCAATTGCTTTTGATAAAACAGGCACCTTGACGTATGGCAAACCAGCGGTAACGGATGTCATATTCCGCGAAGACATTAACCAGCAGGATGTCATCCCGATCATTCATGAAATAGAAAGACAGTCAAATCATCCAATAGCTGATGCAATCACCCAATGGTCTACAAATCAAAATACAATCCATCTGAGTAACGTTGTTCATATTGATGGAAAAGGCATCGAAGCTTACCATAGAGATGACTATTGGCAAATTGGAAACTCACTGTTAATTGGTGATCACAAAGCAGAAGACTTTCTCAGAAATCACTCCCAATCGAAAGATATGTTTGGCAAGACATTGGTTTATGTCGCAAAGAATGAAGCAATTATTGCAATGTTTGCACTAGAAGATCAATTAAGAGAGGAAGCCATCAAAGCAATAAAAAGTTTAAACCAGCTTGGCATTCAAACAGTTATGTTAACAGGAGATAATGAAGAGACAGCAAAGTCGATTACTTCTCAGGCAGGGATTAAACATTATAAAGCGAATTGTCTGCCTTCTGATAAAGTGGCTGAGCTGGAACGTTTATCATCCGCTTATGAAAATGTTGCAATGATCGGGGATGGTGTCAATGACGCACCAGCCTTAGCTACAGCAGATATTGGAATTGCGATGGGGACAGGGAGTGATGTAGCATTAGAGACTGCTGATATTGTCCTTGTAAAAAGTGATCTTCCCAAAATTGTCGAGGCAATCAAGGTATCCCATAAAATGAATCGGATCATAAAGCAGAATATCGCTTTCTCTATTCTCGTGATCCTATGTCTGATTGCATCTAACTTCATGCAAGTTATTGACTTACCATTAGGAGTTATTGGACACGAGGGAAGCACCATTTTAGTTATTTTAAATGGATTAAGATTATTGCGAAGTTAAAGTGGAATAGAAATTAGTAATTATGCCATGTGCCATGAAGCTGAGCAAAAGATAGCTTCATGGCATTTATGTTAATGAAGCTAGAAAAGGGATTGAGACATAATGAAGAAAGTTGATCCAGAAACAGAACTATATATAATAGATAATTACAGCTAATCCGCAATACGAAGCACTAAAGGAATAACCGCATTCCATGGAAGGGGCTTTTTGAATTTTGTAAAGATTTTCTCTCTCTCTGAAGGAATAATTGTATACTGTTAACTCTTATAAACAAATCTTCTTCTCTGATGCCTTGGATTTGTCGTTAATCTTCGTTTAATCGACAAATCTTCTCCTCTCGGCCTTGAATTTGTCGTTAATCTTCGTTTAATCGACAAATCTTCTTCCCTCAGGCCTTGGATTTGTCGATAATCCTGGTTTAATCGACAAATCTTCTTCCCTCAGGCCTTGGGTTTGTCGATTATCCCGGTTTAATCGACAAATCTTCTCCTCTCGGGCCTTGGATTTGTCGTTAATCTTCGTTTAATATACAAATCTTCTTCCCTCAGGCCTTGGATTTGTCGTTAATCTTCGTTTAATATACAAATCTTCTTCCCCCGGGCCTTGGATTTGTCGTTAATCTTCGTTTAATATACAAATCTTCTTCTCTAGAACAATACATTTGTTCTTAATCTTTGTTTTTTCGATAAGCAAACAAATCCGAACGATTCACAATCGTTCGGATTTCAGTGTGGATAAAGTGAGACTTTGATCAGTGGGGGTATTACAGACGGTTAGCGCTGTGATAACCTATTGTCGCTCAACTTTAGCCCTTTAATGTGTCTGCAGCTGTTTTTTCTTTTTTTCATACAAAGCGTTTATCTCGCCACCTGCAATAATAATCATTGCCGATAAATAAAACCATAACATTAAGATTATGACACCGCCAAGACTGCCATATGTTGCAGAATAATTTCCGATTGATGATACATAGTAAGAAAACGCCAAAGATGTTAATTGCCAGCAAATCGTCGAAAAAATAGCACCAATATATATATACTTGAATTTGACACGTTTACTCGGTGCAAGAAGATATAATGCAGATAACACGATGAAAAAGATGACAGACGAGATCACCCATCTTAATGTATTCCATAATGATATAAAGTCATCAGACAATCCAATAAAAGAAAAGATGTATTCCCCTATCATACGACCAAAAACCGGAAGTGCAAATGCTATGATGATAACAAATACCATCGCAATCGTTAAGATAATGGAAATACCGCGCACAACGATAAATGATCTTTCTTCTTCAATATTATAAGCTTGATTAAATGCCCGCATTAAGGCGTTTACTCCATTCGATGCTGACCATAAAGTACCGAGTATACCAATGGATAACAAACCGCCATTCCGATCACTCATAATCTGCGTTATATTATCATTTAACAATGTAACAATCTCTTGTGGTGCGTAATTAGATATAAAATTTATTACATCAATGTTATTATATGGGAGGAAACCAACTAGTGTAACAAGAAAGATCATGAAAGGGAATAAAGATAATAAAAAGAAATAAGATAATTGTGCAGCAAGGCCTGGAACATCATCATTATTAATTCGTTTAAACAGTTGTTTCAAAAATTGAATGAACGGATTATCCAGCCATGTCTGCTTACTCATTGGTTATCTTTGTTTCCAGTAGTTTCTTCTAATTGTTGAAGGGCATTTTCCGCTTGATTTAATCCTTTCATTAACAGATGAGAACATTTCTGATAAGTGCTGTTTACCTGATGGACAAAATCAGCTGGATGTTGCGCATAATAACGAATACTATCTTTTGACTGTATACATTTAGTACCAACGTATTTTCTTGTATCACGATCAAACAGAGTTAATAACCCGCCCACTACAGCTCCAGTAATCATACCTTTCACTAACAATTCTTTACCCATTGACTCTTCATCCTTCCCTTATTTAATTTCACGATGCCGATTCTCAATGAATGAAAACAGATGTTCACAACCTTCTTTTACTAATTCATAAGTATAATTAAAATTCTTTGTAAAATAGGGATCAGGAACATTTATTTCTTTTGCATTTTCAACAAAATCCATCAGTTTTCTTACAACGACATCTTCTGAATGTTCCCCTAAACCGGCTAAATCATTCATATTTTGCTCATCCATTGCAATAATATAATCAAAAGCCGTTAAATCTTTGAGACTGATTTGTCTTGCCTTTAGTCCTTCATAAGAAATGTTCAGTTCATCTAATATCTTTCTTGTTCCTTCGTGCGGCGGCTTGCCAATATGCCAATTACCCATTCCTCCAGAATCAATAAAGAATTTATCCTCCATCCCTTTTTCTTGAACAATTTGCCGAAACACCGCTTCTGCCATTGGTGAACGACATATATTTCCTAAACATACAAATAACACTTTAATCATATACTACCACCTATTCCTTCTTGTTAATCCTACAATCGGGATTTTCTTAAGAATCAACTAATGAACTGTCTTTAGTTTCTTCCCTATTTGATTAGCATCAAGCGGTTTACTATAAAAATAACCTTGATAATAATCACATTCTTCATCCCGAATAAAACTTAAGATATTTTCTCCTTCAACACCTTCTGCGACTACCTTTAACCCAAAAGTATGACCTAATTGAATCATTGCTTTAATAATCTCCGCACTTCCTGTTTCCGTGAATAATTCTTTAATAAAAGATTGATCAATTTTCAAGTAGTTAATCGGAAACTTTTGCAAATAACCCATAGATGAGTAACCTGTCCCAAAATCATCGATCGACAAGGATATTCCCATCTTTCTTAATTCTTTCATCGTTTTAATGCATTCATTAGTGTTCTGCATTACACTGTTTTCCGTTATTTCAATCTCCAGATAATTAGGATCCATGCCTGTTTCGCGAATAATCTTTTTGACCTTGGATAAGAAATCAGCTTGCTGTAATTCAATTGCTGATACATTTACAGCTATGATTACCGGTTTAGCTCCAGCTTCTTTCCATCTCATGAATTGACGGCAAGCTTCATAAAGAACCCATTCACCGATTGCATGGATCATGCCGATTTCTTCAGCTATTGGAATAAAGGTTGACGGAGGGATCTTTCCTTTCTTACCGTGTTCCCACCTGATTAACGCTTCCACTCCAACTATACTGTTTGTTTGCACATCTACTTTAGGCTGGTAAGCCAGTTTGAATTCATTCAGTTTAAATGCTTTTCTGATATCAGACTCTAATAATAATAGTTCATTATAGGTTTGACTCATTCTTTTATTGTATTCATAGACTTGATTGCCACCGTGCACTTTTCCATAATGTACTGCAATACTTGCGCGATTAATATATTCTTCAGCTTTATTTGCAGGTTCATAAGTATAGCTGATCCCTATTGTTGCAGTCATATAAAAATCATGATTAGCAATTACAATAGGCTGTCTGATTTTTTGCAGTACCTGCTCTGATAAATTGTTCACATCTTCAACGGATTGATCAATAACGAGGACGAACTCATCGCCGCCCAGCCGGTATAAATAGCTGTTGTCAGGTGTAAACGCCTGGATTCTATTAGCAATAAGGGAAACAACCTGGTCTCCCGCCACCTGCCCGATTGTATCATTAATACTTTTCAGTCTGTCTAAATCACAAAAAATGACAGCTTTCGGTTGTTTTGCTTGATCTCTATGTACAAATAATTCCATATCTTGCATTAATTTATGTCTGTTTGGTAAGTCTGTTAATGCATCGTGTGTTGCTAAATATTCAATTTGCTGCTGGGAGTATTCATATAATGATATATCCATCGCTGTCCCGACAACTTCTGTCACCACACCATCTTCATATAATGGTGATAACATTGTATTGAGATATACCCCTTTGAAATAAAACTGGAAAACCTGTTCTTCACCTTGAAATGCATTTTTTATCTTTTTTTTCATCAGCAAATATACTTTTTTATCTATATTTCCCAGTACAGAATTGATATTTTGTGAAATGTGAAGCTTTTGTGCCAGCTTCCCTTCCATAAAAGTAATCGCAGGCTCTCCATCAACCATCTTTAATTTAAAGACTAAATTCATGATTTCTTTTAGCATTTTTTTGTGATTAGATTCTACTAACTGCAAGGTTCTTTGATAATCATCTGAGTCAGCTGCCATTTCCATTAATGACATGAAAAACAGTCCCGGTTTGTGATCAGATTTCGAAAATTGCTGAATATTTGCTTCATACCAGTTTTCATTTTCCTTTGAATCAGCATACTGGATTGTTCCATTCCACTCTCCGTTTTCCATAACATTATGAATGATGTTTGAAAAAGGTTCTAATGTATTAATTAGTGCATTTATTGGTTGATTATTTGCTTCATTTTCTGGAAAAATCACTCTATTATCGGAATCAAAGACAAAAAAAGTAACGGTCTCTTTTAGAACATTTACCAGTTTTCTCATATGATCGAATTGTTCCTGAAGTTCACCTGCAATTTTTTGTTTGTTACCTAGATTAATTTGCCCATTTACTAGTGTATCTAATTTGGTTCTTAATTCCTGGTCATTTAATAGTTGATTTATATTTTCTAATCCCATACCTTTTTCACCTGTCATTTTATTTTCTCCGCCCTAGAATAAACGATTAAGTTTATGCTGATATTTTCCATAAGCCGAAGATTTCCTTAATTGACGCTTTTCCATCAGCATCTGAAACTTTAACTGTTTCTCCGTTAGTTTTCTCTCCAACTCTTTCTTTTCTGCACTTTGCTGGCACAGATTTATCATCTCTCTTAATGAGATGATTTCTTTTTGCAGAACTATTTCCTCTGGTAAATATCCGCTATTTTTCATTATTCGATAAGACATCCTTAAATCATCTGGAACAAATGATAAACTGTCTTTTTGCAGCGGCTTTCCCTTACCTTCCAGCTGTTCAAAATCGCCCTTGCTGATTGCTTGCTTAATTTTCTCTTCTGCTATCTGTGTAAAAAAGTCCAAGGTTATCCTCCCAACTTCCGGATTCTTTTGGATAAAGTATTTTTCACATTGGCTGATAATGCAGGAATAGATCTATATTCTTCCATCCTGTCTCTATTCTCACGATCATGAAACAGACACTCAAAAATATCAAACGGGGTTACTTTTACATATGATTCTTCAATTTTTTCTAATTTATCACTATTGGAAACTTCTCCTTCTTGCAAAACGCGGAAATAGTATCCACTGTACCCTGTGTTTGTTACGACTGCAGTTATATCTTTAAGCTGATGATATACTGCAATTTTATAGCAAGGCTGACGTGGCTGTGCTACCTGAATAACAGCTTCACCTATTTTAAAGACATCTCCTATGTACAATTCTTTTTCAGTCAATCCCTTAACTGTTATATTCTCACCAAAAGCAGGATAAGTAAAGTTTTGTTTATATAAATTTTTCCAATAGGGGTAATGATCTTCAGAGTACATTAGTAATGCTTTCTCTTCACCACCATGGTTTTTCAGGTCAGCTTGTCCATCTTCCTTAAACCCAGTTTTCGTCAAAAAACATGCATCTTTTGCAGGCTTTTTCACAAAACCCGTATGTAATATCTGTTCGCCGAATTTATATGTTTGCGGTTTCCCGACATTTAAGGATATAACTTCATAAATCATGATCTAACTCCTCCCTATTACCTATTTATATTATACAGAAAATCACAACAAATTTTAATAAATTCGGAAATCTTAACAAAGAACTAAAAAATGAATATCACTTAACATAAACTTCCACTTAAACTACGGTCATAATTTTTCTATAATGTAAGAATAAATATAGAAAAGGATAAATCTTGGGACAACATGGAGGTTACAAACAATGTTTTCAAATACAGAAATAGGAATTGATTTAGGTACTGCTAATATTTTAATATATACAAAATCCAAAGGAATTATTTTAAATGAACCAGCTGTCGTGGCATTAGACACTCGAACAAATGAGGTTGTTGCTGTGGGTAACGAAGCGAAGAGCATGATTGGTAAGACACCAAGAAATATTGTACCAGTTCGACCGCTTAAAAATGGAGTAATAGCAGATTTTGACTCCACAACACAGATGTTAACAGCATTTTTAAAGAAAGTTGGCAAGCAATCTGGACTTTCCATGCGTAAGCCGAGTGTAGTAGTCTGCACACCTACCGGGAGTACTGCAGTAGAAAGAAGAGCAATTGATAATGCAATTAAAAGCTTTGGTGCAAAAGAAGTTCATTTAATTGAAGAACCAATCGCTGCAGCAATTGGTGCAGATTTGCCAGTTTCTGAGCCACAAGCAAGTATGATTGTGGATATTGGCGGCGGAACCAGTGAGGTTGGTATTATCTCATTTGGTGGTGTCGTAACAAGTCGATCAGTCCGTGTTGGCGGTGACCACATCGATGAAGAAATTATCCAATTTATTAAAAGAAGTTACAATGTATTAATCGGTGAAACGACGGCTGAGAATATAAAGAAAGAAATTGGTTATGCTTTAATCTCGCATCCCGAACAGACAATGGAAGTCCGGGGACGTGATCTGGTTTCCGGCCTGCCAAAGGTAATTACAATAAGTTCAACAGAGATCCAATCTGCCCTTAAAGAAGTGCTGGAAACAATCTTCCACGCTATTCAAGACACTTTAGAAAATTGCCCGCCAGAACTAAGTGGTGACATTGTTGATCAAGGGATTACGTTAACGGGCGGTGGTGCTCTATTGCACGGTATGCAAGAATGGTTATCAGAAGAGATTTTAGTACCTGTTCATATGGCACCAAATCCATTGGAATCTGTCGCAATTGGAACAGGGCGTTCATTGAAAATGATACAGAAACTGCAAAAAGCTGCAAAATAAAGCGAGACTTTGATCAGGGTGATATTACAGACGTAAACCGCTGGGAAAAATGGAATAGGATCTGCACGAAAAAAAAGCGTGAGAATCGATAATATGAGAATCCAGGATGTTCATTCTTACTGGAGTGATAAGTTAGAAGATCTATTTGCTTTTTAAAAAATATCAAAATGTAAATTGCCGGGCTGTTTATGCCCGGCTTTTCTTATAAATTAGCGGAATTTGTGTTATAATGCATAACTTGGGAGGTGAGGAAGTGAAAGCGTATTTTCTCTTAGTTTTAACCGCCATTTTTTATGCAGGAAATCTAATTGTTGGTAAACCTGTAACTGCAGAGATTCCGCCAATAACTCTCTCTTTTTTTCGTTACATCATTGCGGCAGTGGTAATTTTACCACTGGGTTATAAAGAGTGGAAAAACAACAGATCACTTTGGATAAGAGAATGGAAAGCGATCCTTGCACTTTCAGTTACTGGACTTGTACTTTTTAATATATTCGTTTATTCGGCTTTGAATCATACAACTTCGATAAATGCAGGCATAGTGGAAGCATCCACCCCCATCTTTACCTTGATCCTTAGTTTTCTATTATTTGGTGAAAAATTCAATCGCAAACAAATGCTGGGAGTGTTTATTTCATTATTTGGTGTATTTTTTGTTATCACAAAAGGTTCCTTAGAAGTCATCTTAAATTTGCAATTTAACATTGGTGACTTGATCATGCTGCTGGCAATGGTCACTTGGGCTTTTTATTCGATGTTTATAAAACAACATATATGGAAGTTCCCTGCATATGGAGCTTTACTCGTTATGTCTGTTGCAGCAATTGTCATGTTTCTGCCCCTCTTGTTAATAGAAATGGAGGGAATGAAACATATAGATTGGTCTGGATCGATCATTCTTGGATTATTATATCTCGGTATTTTCCCATCATTAATTGCCCTTATTGCCTACAATAAAGGGGTTCAGGAGATCGGACCGAACCGTGCATCCATTTTCCTTAATTTAGTCCCGGTATTTACGATGATTGGTGCAGTAGTATTTCTACAGGAAGCTTTAACAATCGTCCAAATTGTTGGTGCAGTATTTGTTATTATTGGTGTAATTGTTACCAACCGATCAAAGACAAAAGCCACTGAAGTGTGAGTGGCTTTTTCTTATTCTTCCCCAAATGTCCATTCTGCCAGACTGTCTATTGAATATGTCGGCTGTTTTGCGAGTGATTTCAGATCCTGTCTTGTTGTTACACCTGTATGAACAAGCAGTGAGTCAATTCCTGCATTAATCCCAGCAAGGATATCAGTCGCATAATTGTCACCAATCATTACTGTTTCTTCCTTTTTCGTCCCCAGAACCTCTAGCGCCTGCTCAACAATAATGGCTTCCGGTTTGCCGATAAATTTAGGCTGGACTCCTGTCGTAACAGATAAAACAGAAATAAGTGAGCCCGCTCCAGGTAAAAATCCTCTTTCAGTCGGTAAAGCCACATCCCCATTTGTTGCCACAAACTTAGCACCTGCCCGAATATTTAACGCACCTTTGGTTAGTTTTTCATAATTAATGTCTCGATCCAGACCCATCACAACGATGTCTGCACCTTCTTCGACCATTTGCAAACCACATTCTTCTAAAGCCATATGCAGACCTTCTTCACCAATGGCGAACACTTTTGCATCTGCTTGTTGCTCCTTAATATACCTTGCTGTTGCCATACTAGTTGTAAATACATGATCTGTTGTACTTGGAACTCCCATGCTTACTAATTTATCTGATACATCTTTCGGATGCTTTGTTGAATTATTGGTTAAAAACAAGTACGGTAACCCTCTTTTTTCCAGTTCCTTCACAAAAACGACTGCTTCATCAATTTTCTCTGTTCCTTTATATACTGTTCCATCTAAATCAATTAAGAACCCTCGGTATGTATTCATCAAATCCTCCTAAATTTTTAGAAAATTCTATGTATTTCATTTGTCATTTTTATAATAAGTGATAGTATATATTTATGACATTTCCATTATTGTGACTTATTATATGTTATCATGTATAATTATTAAAGGAAACATATCTTATTTATGCCACATTATTATGATTGCATATCGTGACACATATGTTTATCATACGTTTATTAATATCATTGTAGAAAGGTAGTTTTAGTTAATATGACAACAAATAACCCGAAAGCTGTTATTGTTATTTTTGGCGCCACTGGTGATCTAGCAAACCGGAAATTGTATCCTTCCATTTACCGACTTTATCGAAATGGGAAATTATCAAAGAACTTTGCAGTAATTGGTGTTGCAAGACGCCCGCTTACAAACGAAGATTTCCGCAATAATGTAAAGAAATCCATTAATGGATTAAATGACCCGAATATTGATCCAGATGAATTCGCAAGTCATTTCCACTATAATCCATTTGATATACAAGATTTAGAGCATTATGCAAAGTTAGAGAACTTAATTAAAGAATTAGATGGAAAACATCAAACAGAAGGAAATCGTTTGTTCTACTTCTCAATGGCTCCGAACTTCTTCGGAACATTAGCTGCAAACCTCAAATCAGAAGGTTTAACAACGACCGAAGGCTGGACAAGATTAGTAATCGAAAAACCATTCGGCCATGATTATGAATCTGCAGAGAAGTTGAATAATCAAATTCGCGAAGCTTTCTCAGAAGACCAGATTTATCGTATTGATCACTATTTAGGGAAAGAAATGGTACAGAATATTGAAGTTATCCGCTTTGCGAATGCCTTATTTGAACCATTATGGAACAATCAATATATCTCCAACATTCAGATTACATCAAGCGAGATTCTTGGCGTGGAAGAACGAGGCCGTTATTACGACAGTGCTGGTGCATTAAAAGATATGATGCAAAATCATATGCTGCAGATGCTTGCCCTTATCGCAATGGATCCTCCAATTAAATTGACACCTGAAGAGATCAGAAGTGAAAAAGTGAAAGTATTACGTGCAATGAGAGTGTTGAATGAAGATAATCTTGACGAGTATCTTGTTCGCGGCCAGTATGATCGCGGAATTGTAAATGGCGAAGAACTTCCTGCATACCGTGAAGGAAATGGCGTGGATCCTGAATCCAATACAGATACTTTCGTTGCAGCGAAATTAATGATTGACAACTTCCGCTGGGCTGGTGTTCCTTTCTACCTCCGTACAGGAAAACGGATGGAGAAAAAGTCGACAGAGATTGTAGTTGAATTCAAAGACCTGCCAATGAATCTTTATTATGGCGACGAACATGAAACAAACTCTAACTTATTAGTGATCCACGTGCAGCCACATGAAGGTATTACATTACATGTAAATGCGAAAAAAGGCGATTACAGTGCTGCATCGACACCAATTACGTTAAGTTATGATAACAATGC
This sequence comes from Gracilibacillus oryzae, assembly GCF_009498735.1. GTDB lineage: Bacteria > Bacillota > Bacilli > Bacillales > Amphibacillaceae > Gracilibacillus > Gracilibacillus oryzae. The sequence goes on along the minus strand of NZ_ML762436.1, from coordinate 56,359 downwards.
TGGTGACAAAATGAATACACCTGAAGCATATGAAACTTTATTACATGACTGTATGCGTGGTGACTCAACAAACTTTACACATTGGGATGAAGTAGCCCTTTCCTGGAAGTTTGTTGATATTATCGCAAATGCCTGGTCAAAGAAAAAAGCTGACTTCCCTAATTACGAGTCTGGAACAAACGGACCAAAAGAAGCAGACGAATTATTAGCAAAAGACGGCTTTAAATGGTGGGACATTACGCCAGAATAATATGCATTTGAAAAAGCAATCAATAATTATCTATTGGTTGCTTTTTCTTTAATAAAATCGGGAGGGTTTATGATGAAATTTTATGATATTTCAATGGAAATTCACCAGAACATGCAAGTGTGGGAGAATCTTGAGAGTAAAAAGCCAGTATTTCATACCAAAACATTTGGACATATTACCGATACCACACTGAAAATGAATGCACATACCGGAACACATATTGATGCTCCTCTTCATATGATCAATAATACTGAAACAATAGAATCGACCCCACTGGAAAAACTGGTAAGGAAAGTGAAAGTGATCGTCTTAGAACATGTGGATGACGCTATTACAAAAGCAGATTTGGAAGCGCATTCTATAAGGAAAGACGATTTTCTTTTATTGAAAACGAAAAACTCTTCATATGAGGAGAATTCATTTGATTTTACCTTTGTTTATCTGAAGGAAGATGGTGCAGAATACTTAGCAGAAAAGCAAATTACTGGTGTCGGAATTGATACATTAGGTGTGGAACGCAGCCAGGAGCAGTTTCCCACACATATAACATTATTACAAGCTGATATCGTTATCTTGGAAGGATTAAGACTAGCAGAAGTTCCAGCTGGAGAATATTTCATGGTTGCTGCACCTCTGAAAATAAAAGGAATAGAAGCAGCACCAGCGCGGGTACTCTTGTTTGATAAAACATTTTAAGACATGGGATACTTGAGTGTCTCTTAACACTTTGTTTCAGCAGCTCAGCATAGATATGAAAGAAGCATCGTTATGCGACGTGCAGATGGAGACTCAATACCTTGAGCACCTTCCATAAGATTAGTCATGGCATTCAGAGAGGGCTTCATTACCTTGAGCATCCTCCATAATACTCGCCATGGCATTCAGAAGGTGCTTCAATACCTTCAGCATCCTCCATAATACTCGCCATGGCATTCAGAAAGGGACTCAATACCTTGAGCATCTTCCATAATATTCGCCATGGCATTCAGAAGGGGACTCAATACCTTGAGCACCTTCTATAAAATTCGTCATGGCATTCAGAAAGCGACTCATTACCTTGAGCATATTCTATAAAATTCGTCATAGCATTCAGAGAGGGCTTCAATACCTTGAGCTGCTGCTATAAAATTCACCATGGCATTCAGAGGGAGCTTCATTACCTTCAGCTCCTGCCATAAAATTTGCCATGGCATTCAGAAAGCGACTCAATACCTTGAGCATCCTCCATAATACTCGCCATGGCATTCAGAAGGTGCTTCAATACCTTGAGCACCTTCCATACTATTCACCATGGCATTCAGAAAGTATTTCACATCAATTTCATCTCACTCTCTTTCTGTCCATATTCTAATATAGTCTTAAGAACAAAAATAAAAATCCCTCTCACAAATAAGAGGGATTTTCCTGTATTAGTCTTCTAACCACTCTGTATGGAACACGCCTTCTTTATCATTACGTTGATAAGTGTGTGCACCGAAGTAGTCACGTTGTGCTTGTAACAAGTTTGCTGGTAATGTTTCTGTACGATAGCTGTCAAAGTAAGCTAATGCACTTGCGAAACCTGGTACTGGAATTCCACGTTCCATTGCGATAGAAAGTACTTTACGCAATGATTCCTGATAGCTTTCTACGATACCTTTGAAGTAAGGATCTAACAACAGGTTTTTAAGTGCTGGCTCATTATCATAAGCTTCTTTGATTTTTTGCAGGAATTGCGCACGAATGATACATCCGCCTCGGAAGATCATCGCGATATCGCCATAACGTAAGTTCCAGTCATTTTCTTCAGAAGCAGCACGCATTTGTGCAAATCCTTGTGCATATGAAACGATTTTACTCATGTAAAGTGCTTTGCGGATTGCTTCGATTAACTCGTCTTTGTCACCTTCATATGGCTTTTCATACGCTGATGGTCCTTGTAATACTTTGCTTGCTTCTACACGTTCTTCTTTCATTGCAGAAATAAAACGGGCAAATACTGATTCTGTAATTACCGGTAATGGAACACCTAGATCTAATGAGCTTTGGCTTGTCCATTTACCTGTACCTTTTTGACCAGCAGTATCAAGGATTACATCTACCATTGGTTTGCCAGTTTCTTTATCTTTTTTCTTAAAGATATCTGCTGTAATTTCGATTAAATAGCTGTCTAACTCACCTTTATTCCAATCAGCAAATACTTCATGTAAATCCTCTGCACCTAATCCTAAAACATTTTTCAAAATGAAATATGCTTCACAGATTAATTGCATATCACCATATTCGATACCATTGTGAACCATTTTCACATAGTGTCCAGCACCATTTGGCCCAATGTATGTCACACATGGATCTCCCTCAACCTTTGCAGAGATTGCTTCAAAGATTGGTGCAACTAATTCATATGCTTCTTGTTGTCCACCAGGCATAATAGAAGGTCCTTTAAGCGCTCCTTCTTCCCCGCCTGACACACCAGTACCGATAAAGTGAATACCAGATTCGTCAAGCTCTGCATTACGACGGATTGTATCTTTGAAGAATGTATTCCCGCCATCTATTAAAATATCGCCTTCATCAAGAAGTGGTTTTAATGATGCAATGGTAGCATCTGTTGCAGGACCTGCTTGTACCATTAACATAATTTTACGTGGTTTTTCTAAAGAGTTAACAAACTCTTCGATTGTTTCTGCACCAACGAAGTTTTTGCCTTTTGCTTCATTATTTAAAAACTCTTCTGTTTTTTGATAAGTTCTGTTAAACACCGCTACTGAATAGCCTCTGCTTTCGACGTTTAATGCGAGGTTTCTACCCATAACAGCAAGACCCACCACACCAAATTGTTGTTTTGCCATTTCTTATTCGCTCCTTTTTTACTGAATAAATTCCTATGTATCATTCCACATCACCCATTTTAGCATGAAATAGAATAATGCGTAACATCGGCTTAGAAAAAATAACTCCACATATAAAGTTATTATATCCTGCCTATCACTGCAAGTAATTATATTTTATTTTCTGAAATTTCTGCATTCTTCAGCACAAACTTCTCAATTGCTTTCGCAACCCCATCATCATTATTTGTGGCGGTAGACCAGTCTGCCGCTTTTTTGACCGCTTCCTGAGCATTACCCATTGCCACACCAACTCCTGCCTGCTGGATCATTTTGATATCATTTAAGCTGTCCCCGCAAGCCATTACTTGATCCATTGTGATCCCTAACCGCTCACAGACAACTTCGATTGCTGCAGCTTTATTAACCCCGACTGCATTGACTTCTATATTGGTTGGACTTGAGTTACTTAATTCGATATCTTCCCACCCGCCTAATGTTTCCATTAACTTTTCTTTCATCTCAGGAGTGGTCGTGTCAAATCCAAACTTCAACCATTCATGTGCATTAATATCTTCCGGCACTTCACCTCTCCATATTTTATCTACAGATGAAAGCCATGCCCATGTTTTATGTTCATCCTTAAGGGCCACAAGTTTCTCAATTACCTTTGCGTCGATTGTCTGTCTGGCAATCAAGTCGCCTGTTGATGTCCAGATTTCACTGCCATTTACGGTAATTAAATAGTGAATGTCCAATTCTTTGGCTATCTTTGAGCTTGTTTGCAAGTGTCTGCCTGTTGAGATAATCACTTCTACACCTTTTTCACGTGCCTTTATTATAGCTTCTTTATTTGCTTCTGATACTTTGTGCTTTGTATTTAATAATGTACCATCCATATCTAAAGCAATTAATCGAATATCCTTCATGAACATTCCCTCCTTACCCTAACTATTTTATTTGATAGCAGCAATTTTAGCAAAAATACGTGATCAAATATTTCAGGTATTTCATGCTATAATGGATATAGTAGCAAAACATGGATGATAATATGTTTATTAGTATTTCAGGAATTTATCGAGGTGATTATTATGCAAAAACGGGCAGTAGTAAGTGTTGTCGGGAAAGACCAAGTTGGGATTATAGCGAAAGTTACGACAATTTTGGCAGATAATAAAGTAAATATCTCTGATATCAGTCAGACCATTTTACAAGATTTCTTTACAATGATTATGATTATTGACATTAACGACCCAAACAAGTTAAGTGAATTAAAGCAAAAATTCGAACCTGTTGAAAAAGATCTAGGTTTAAAAATTAACATTCAATTAGAAGATGTTTTTCAGGCAATTCATCGTGTCTAAGAAGGAGGAGAATCAATGGCTATAGCTTTTACGGAAATTCAGGAAACGATTCGCATGGTCGAAATGGAGCATTTGGATATTCGAACAGTTACAATGGGAATCAGCCTGCGAGACTGTGGAGATCCGGATTTTAACAAATTGAAAGAAAAAGTTTTTCATAAAATAACTACATATGCGAAAGATTTACAAGCAACAGCAAATCAAGTGGCCGAAGAATATGGTGTCCCAATTATTAATAAAAGAATTGCTGTTTCTCCGATTGCCGAAATTCTGGGAAATGCTACAAAAGAGCAAGCAATTGACTTGGCGAAAACATTAGATGAGGCTGCTAAACAATTAAATATTGATTTTATCGGCGGTTATTCTGCATTAATACATAAAGGGATTGCAAAAGGTGATCAAGTATTGCTTGATGCTTTACCAGATGCTTTAAGTCAAACAGAAAGAGTCTGCTCTTCTATCTCTGTAGCAACAACAAGAACCGGAATTAATATGGATGCAGTAGCACAAATGGGGCAAATTATTAAGAAAACAGCACATTTAACGGCAGACCAGAACAGTATTGGCTGTGCGAAACTTGTGGTATTTTGTAATCCTGTTGAAGATAATCCGTTCATGGCTGGTGCGTTTCATGGCACCGGAGAAGGGGAAGTAGTACTTAGTGTGGGTGTCAGCGGACCTGGTGTTGTGTTAAATGCTTTAAAAAGATACCCCGATGCCGACCTTGGCGGTGTTTCTGATGTCATTAAAAAAACAGCCTTCAAGATAACAAGAGCCGGGGAGTTAATTGGCCGGGTCGTTGCTGAACGACTGAATGTACCATTTGGCATTATGGATTTATCGCTTGCACCAACAAATGCAATGAACGACAGTGTTGCTGAAATATTGGAGGAAATTGGCCTGGAACGAGTCGGTACACACGGAACAATTGCGGCTCTTGCATTGATGAATGATGCCGTCAAAAAAGGCGGGTCAATGGCGAGTTCTTATGTTGGAGGTTTAAGTGGTGCGTTTATTCCGGTTAGTGAAGATAATGGTATGATTCGCGGGATTGAAGACGGAGCACTTACCTTGCCAAAACTGGAAGCAATGACATGTGTCTGTTCTGTAGGTTTGGACATGATTGCTTTAGATGGTGATGCCAGCCCGGAAACACTTAGTGCCATTATTGCAGATGAAGCGGCTATTGGAATGATTAATAAGAAAACAACGGCTGTCAGAGTCATACCTGTTATAGGGAAAAAAGCAGGTGATATAGTAGAATTTGGCGGACTATTAGGAAGAGCTCCTATCATTGGGGTCAACCACTTTAGTTCTGATAAACTTATCCAGAGAGGCGGAAGAATTCCTGCACCAATTCAGGCCCTGACAAATTAATACAGCAGGTAAGTCCCCCTCCTTTATATTCCAATTATCTGATTATTCCTACTATTTATCAGATTATTGACGAGGCTGTGGAAAGATGCTATGATATCGATTAACGAAAAGAATAGACTCTTATCAAGAGAGGTGGAGGGACTGGCCCTATGAAACCCAGCAACCGTCAGAAGTCGTTCTGAAAGGTGCTAATTCCAACAAAGCATATGCTTTGAAAGATAAGAGGACAATACGGGAAAACATTAGTCCTTTCTGTCCTCTTGTGCAGAAAGGGCTTTTTCATATTCTTTTTTAATAAAGTGAGCCTTTGATCAGCGGGGTTTTTCCCCATAGCCAAACTTATCAGAATGGTTAAAGCTGAGAAAATTCACAAGAAAGGAGTGCATTAAATTGATTCAAATCAAAAACCTAAAGAAAATATATCAAACAAAGAAACAAAAGGTTCAAGCTGTGGACGATGTTTCTTTAACAATAAATCAGGGTGAAATCTTTGGAGTGATAGGTTATAGTGGTGCTGGTAAAAGTACTTTCATCAGACTTATTAACAGATTAGAAGAACCAACTTCAGGATCGATCGAGATACATGAAAAAGAAATTACCAAGATGTCGGCAAATGAACTGCGATTAAAACGCCAGAAAATCGGTATGATCTTCCAGCACTTTAATCTGTTATGGTCAAGAACCGTTTATGATAATATCGCCTTTCCACTTGAAATTGCAGGTGTTGCAAAAAGTGAGATAAAAGAAAAAGTAATGGAATTAATTCATCTCGTAGGTTTATCAGGGAAAGAAAATAACTATCCATCGCAATTAAGTGGCGGGCAAAAACAAAGGGTTGGTATTGCCAGAGCCTTAGCAAATGATCCGGAAGTATTACTGTGTGATGAAGCAACATCTGCCCTTGATCCGGAAACAACGGATGATATTCTCGATCTGCTGGTTTCCATTAATCAGAAATTAAATCTTACCATCATCCTTATTACACATGAGATGCATGTTATTCAAAAGATTTGTCACAGAGTTGCGGTGATGGAAAATGGGAAAGTCGTAGAAGAAGGTGATGTCCTTGATGTATTTGTTCGACCACAATCAAAGACTACGAAGCGATTTGTTCAGCAGCTCAACCCGTTGGAGCATCAGCAGGATAAGTTAGCAGAATTTATTAATGACCGGGATGATAGTGAAGTAATCAAGCTGCACTTCATTGGGAAAAATACGAAGCGGGCATTAATTAGCGAAATAGCGAAGAAATTCGATGTGGAAGTTAACATATTACAAGGATCCATTTCCCCAACACAAGAAGGTTCTTATGGCACCTTATTTATCGAATTAAATGGTGCTAATGATGTTCTAACAAAGACAATCGAATATATGAAGCAAGCTGGAGTGGAAGTCGAGGTGTTGAAGCATGCTTAGTGAATGGTTTCCAAATGTAATTCCAGAAGATTTATGGATCGCCACTCAAGAAACGATGTATATGACAGTGGTTTCAGTTATTGGAACATTAATTCTGGGTGTGATGTTAGGATTGTTACTATTTTTAACTGACCGTGGCAGTCTCTGGGAGAATCGGGCGGTTTACGGTGTGACTGCAATCATTGTTAACGTATTTCGTGCGATCCCGTTTATTATATTAATTTTATTATTATTCCCATTTACAGACTTTTTGATTGGCACCATTCGAGGCTGGAAAGCTGCACTTCCTGCTCTAATTGCTGGTACTGCACCATTTTATGCCCGCTTGGTGGAAATCGCATTTAAAGAAGTTGATAAAGGTGTGATTGAAGCGGCGAAATCAATGGGGGCTAAAGCCCATACGATTATTTTTAAAGTATTATTGCCAGAATCTATGCCTGCTTTAATCTCAGGTCTTACTGTTACTGCGATTGCATTAATTGGTTATACAGCCATGGCAGGCGTTATCGGTGCAGGTGGACTTGGAAATGCAGCCTATTTACAAGGTTTCCAACGCAACAATTTTGACGTAGTAGTGGCTTGTACTATTATAATCATTATAATTGTTTTTATTTTCCAATTTATTGGTGATTTAATAGCTAAAGCAATTGACAAAAGGTAATCAGTTTTGGAATACTCATGCTATCCAAAACTTTATATAAAAAAGAAGGGATGATTTATTCTATGAGAAAGTATTTAGTATTTTTACTAGCAGCAGCATTTTTGCTTATTGGTCTGGCAGCTTGCGGAACAGGGAACAATGAAGAGGAATCTGCAAACGGGGACACAGAGAATAATGAAGAGCAAACAACGACTGAGAACAGTGAAGAGGAAGCTAATACAGAAGAATTAGAAACAATTGTAGTTGGAGCATCAAACGTACCACATGCTGAAATTCTAGAAGAAGCAGTTCCATTACTTAAAGAAGAAGGAATTGACCTGCAAATTGAAACATATCAAGATTATGTTTTTCCAAATGATGACTTAGAAAATGGAACGTTGGATGCTAACTTCTTCCAGCACATTCCTTATCTTGAAGGGCAGATAGAAGATAAAGGATTTGACTTTGTTAACCTTGGCGGTATCCATATCGAGCCAATGGGAATCTATTCTCAAAATATTACGAATCTTGACGATGTAACTGAGGGAACAGTTGTAATTATGAGTAACTCTGTTGCAGATCATGGGCGTATCCTGTCATTACTGGAACGTGAAGGATTAATTACACTAGATGAAAATATTGATCCAGTTGATGCAACAGTTAATGATATTGTAGAAAATCCACTAAATTTAGAGTTTGATACAGATATTGATCCAGGTTTCTTACCAGAATTCTATGAACGCGAAGCTGATGCATTAGTTGCAATCAATACAAACTATGCAATTGAAGCAGATCTTGTTCCTTCTGAAGATGCCTTAATTCTTGAAGGATCAGAATCTCCATATGTTAATATCATTGCAGCGCGCAGTGAAGATGAAAACAATGAAAATCTTCTTAAATTAGTAGAAGTACTGCGTTCTGAGGAAATCCAAAACTTTATTAATGAAAAATATGAAGGTGCTGTCGTACCAGTTTCTGAATAACAGCTTAAAAGCAGGTGAATTTATCACCTGCTTTTCTTATATCCAAAAAGCTTATTAATTTATTTGTTTCAATTATAAATTACTTAATGTTAAGATTGAACTATTACACAATTGGTTAAAAATAATAAAATACAGATCGGAGCCTTCATGATGCAAAAACTATTTTTAGAAGAAAAATGGGAGAAAACAATTAGTGCACAAGATTTAGAAATGATCGAAAATATTTTTAAGCAAACAAAAAACGCAGATAATGAACAGGTTCGCATCATTCCTATCCGCTTTGCTGTAAATCACCGAACTGACTTACTATGTATTACCTTGATCCATAATTTCACCAACACAAACCTTAACCTTACCAAAGTTGAAATCGTATTAAAGAAGAATGGCAGTGAACTTACAAGCAATCTATTTGAAGAACAGCGACTTAAATTAGATGCTGAAACAAGTATGCCATGGACTTTTATTTTTCCAAAGGGGTCATATGATGAGGATAAAATCAACGGTGAGCTGACAGTTGACATTAATTATTGGCAGAAAGATTAAACACGCATCAAATACTTAAGATATATTCCCCCTATTTTGTTATAATGGGAAAAATAAATTCTTTCAACCTAGAGTTAAGGGAGTGTCAATTGTGGTATCAACTAACCTTTCATTAAATTTTCCTGAACTAATCGAAGTTTTTGATAATATTCCTGATCCTATTCTGGTAACAGAATTTCAAGCAGATGGCTTTATTGCGATAGTTGCTGCAAACAATGCAGCAGTACTCCATTTCGATTATACCGTTGATGAGTTAATGAGCAAGACACTAAAAGATGTCACTGTTCAAGATATATGGGAAAAAATGAATAAAATAGACATTCAATCCTTCTTAGAAAAAAAGTATGCAAAATTTGAATCTGTCCATATAAAAAAAGATGGAAGCAAAATACCTGTGTCTGTCACTCTTCGATTATTGTCATTAAAAAATGACCGAACGCTGATTATCAATCGTTTTCAAGATATATCAGATAAAAAAGATATACAGACTTTATTAGAAACTACCGATCAGCAACTCCAATCCCTTTTTACATATAATCCTGATATTATCTTTATGCTGGATGAAAATGGTGTTTTCATCAATATCAACCCAGCTGGTGAAGATATTTTAAAATATAAAACTGCAGAAATACTGAAGAAAAGTTATACTGATTTTGTTCATCCTGATGATCGTGCTCGGACAATTCAGGAATTCAATGATGTATTGAATCAGCAGACCGTCCAGACAAAGCTGAAAATAATTGATCATCATGACCAGGTATTGCAACTAGATATAACAGCAGTCCCTATTATTATTAATAATAAGGTGGATGGTGCAATCGGTGTAGCCCGTGATATAACGAAAGAACGAGAAGTCAAAGAAAAATTGCTGATTAGTGAGCAGCGTTATCGTTCGGTCCTTGAAAACAATATCGATGCTGTATTATCCTTCGACTTGGGAGGAAGATTTACATACGTTAATGAAGCAACAGAGAAAATGATGGGCTATACAGAAGCAGAACTTAAAGGAGAACCATTCATAGAATATATCGTCCCAGAGGAAAAAGCCAGAACGATAAGTGAGTATAGTAAAGTACTAAATGGAAAAGCCGTTCAATATGAAACATGTATGTTCAATAAGCAGAAAGATCGTGTATACCTGCATGTGACAGTTATCCCGATTATGGTGAACGGGAATCTTACAGGTGTACATTGTATCGGAAAAGATATTACCGAGCTTAAACAATATGAAGAAAAGCTTAACTATATGGCATATCATGATTATTTAACAAAATTGCCAAATCAGCATTACTTTCATACGAAAATAAAAGAAGCAATTAATACAGCCATAGAACAGCGGTCTCATTTCTCCCTATTCTTTATTGACTTGGATCGTTTCAAGGCACTTAACGACGCATTGGGCCATGATTATGGTAATATGCTTTTAAAAAATGTTGCCAGAAGGCTAAAGCGATACATACCGGAAAATGCCCATATATTTCGTTACGGTGGTGATGAATTCATCATTCTATTAGAAGATACTACAAAAGAAAAAGCGACGGAACTAGTGGAATATCTTATGAATCAATTAATTAAACCTTATGATTTAGATGAAATGGAAATAGTAGTGACACCAAGTATCGGGATAAGTATGTATCCGCGTGATGGAAAAGACCGGAAAACATTAATTAAAAAAGCAGATAATGCTATGTATCATGTAAAAAGAACAGGCAAAAGCAATTATCAGTTTTATAGTGCCTCCATTCACAACAGAATTATTGGTAATTTTGAATTGGAATCGCTTTTGAGAAAAGCAATGGACCGAAACGAATTTTCTTTATATTATCAGCCGCAGATAGATACAAACAGTAATAAAATATATGGTGCGGAGGCGTTATTAAGATGGCATAGTCGAGAACTGGGATTAATTTCACCAAATGAATTTATTCCAGTAGCTGAAGAAACAGGATTAATTGTCCCTATTGGAGAATGGGTAATGAAAGAAGCTTGCCGTCAGAATAAAGAATGGCATGACCGCCACTTCCCAAAATTTCCGGTTTCTATTAATTTATCGATTCGTCAGCTGTACCAGACAGATTTAGTAGAAAGACTGAATAAAATTATTCAGGAGAGCGGCTTAGATCCGAAATATTTAGAACTGGAAATAACTGAATCAATGACGATGGACACTGAAACAACTTCTCTTATTTTATGCCAGCTGAAAAAATCAGGCGTGAAGATTTCGATGGATGACTTCGGTACAGGATACAGCTCGTTAAATAATTTAAAGAAGTTCCCAATTGATTATCTCAAGATAGATCAGTCTTTCATTAAAGATATAGCGGTAAATGACGATGACAGAGATATTGTGGCAACGATTATTATGCTGGCACATAATCTTAAAATAAAAACAATCGCTGAAGGTGTAGAAACAAGTGAGCATGTCCAATTTTTGAAAAGCCAAGATTGCAATGTGTTACAAGGATATCATTTTAGCAAACCATTACCTGCAAAAGACTTTGAGAAATGGTTAATCAACTGGAATAAAAATAACTGAAACATTTAAGAACCATGATCGTAAATAGACAGTGATCATGGTTTTTTCTACATATAGTATACCGACCAAAAAGATAAAGAAGGAGAAGTGTTAATGAAAAAGAATAAGTTTCTTAGTCTTATATTGTCTACAAATGTTCCTAAATTCGCACTGACCATCGGCTTAATTGGTGGATTGGTTACAACATTTGTTGGTTTAACGGTCCCTTTATTAACTAGAGAAATTGTCGATGGATTTGATGCGAATTCGATAAATTTTACGATCATCTTCGGAATTGTGATTGTGTTAATTTTGCAGGGACTTTTTGATGGTTTATCCACTTATGCTCTTGCCTATGTAGGACAGAAAATTGTCGCCAGTCTGCGTGAAAAAATGTGGAATAAATTCATTCAGCTGCCAGTGTCTTATTTTGATAAAAATAAAAGCGGTGAATCTGTCAGCCGTGTTGTAAATGATACGAGTATTGTGAAAGACCTGATTACACAGCATTTCCCACAATTTATAACCGGATTAATTACTATTATAGGTGCTCTCGTCATTCTCTTAGTTATGGATTGGAAGATGACACTGTTAATGCTTATTTCAGTTCCCGTTGCAGTATTAATTTTAATGCCACTTGGTCAAAGAATGTCTAAAATATCTCGCGGATTACAAGATGAAACAGCCGAATTCTCTGGAAGTATTCAACAAACACTTGCTGAAATCCGTTTAATGAAGGCATCCAATGCTGAAAACTTTGAAAGTAAAAAAGGATTTTTAAATATTCAAAAGTTATTAAAATTTGGGTTAAAAGAAGCAAAATTATTTGCATTAGTAGGACCAACCATATATTTAATTAATATGCTAGTATTTGTTTTAATTATTGGGTATGGCGGAATTCGTGTTGCTGAAGGGTCAATGTCCACTGGTTCTTTGGTTGCTTTCCTGCTGTATCTGTTCCAAATTATATTCCCTATCACCTCATTTGCTATGTTCTTTACACAACTGCAAAAGGCTCAAGGGGCAACGGAAAGAATTATGGATATTCTTGATCTGAATATTGAAGAGCCAAAAACAGGATCAACAATGGATATTTCTAATAAAGAAATTCATTTTGATAATGTCTCATTCAGCTATGATAACTCGGAACAGGTACTTAAAGAAGTATCCTTTAAGGTAGAACCTGGTACAATGGTTGCTTTCGCTGGACCAAGCGGTGGAGGAAAAACTACCGTGTTTGGCCTTGTCGAACAGTTTTATCAGCCTACCGCTGGTGAAATCAGAATTGATCAAACACCTATTCATGAGCTTTCTCTGCAATCATGGCGAAGTCAAATTGGATATGTTTCACAGGACAGTCCGATGATGGCTGGGACGATAAGAGAGAATTTGTGCTATGGTCTGGATCAACAAGCAGATATCTCTGATGAACGATTATGGAAAGTAGCCGAAATGGCATATGCCGAACAATTTATTAAAGAGTTTCCAAAAGGCCTGGACACAGAAGTTGGAGAACGCGGTATAAAGCTGTCTGGAGGACAAAGACAACGCATTGCCATTGCACGTGCATTTTTACGTAATCCAACAATATTAATGATGGATGAAGCTACTGCAAGTCTTGACAGTCAATCGGAAGCCATTGTCCAAAAAGCATTATCACGGTTAATGGAAGGAAGAACTACCCTTGTCATTGCGCACAGGTTATCCACCATAATTGATGCTGACAAGATCGTCTTTATTGAAAAAGGGAAGATTACAGGTATAGGAACACATAATGAATTAGTAACAAATCATCCTTTATATAATGAATTCGCTCAACAGCAATTAACCTGATGAGAGGTTTATACTGAACGAGAGTTTTCATAAGGAGGTTTCTTTATGAAAGGGGCTGATGATGATGAGTGAAAAATGGCAGGAAGCTGAAAGATATATTAATAATATTAATGTTATAGCAAGCTCAAACAATGACCCTGTCACCATACATGGCAATACAGACCATGTAAAATGTATCGGAATCGGTACAGATGCGGCTGTATTCCAATTAGTAAAGCTCCCGAAGTATGCATTTAAAATATATGCTAAAAACAAAACACATAAAATAGAACAAGAGGCCGAAATCTATCAACTAATTGGCGATTCTCAATACTTCACAAATTGCTTCGGTTATACAGATCAATGGCTTGTACTACAATATGAAGAAGGCATTACATTATATGACTGCCTGTTAAGAGGAATAAAAATACCAGAACAGGTAATAAAAGATGTCGACAGTGCAAGAGAATATGCAAGGAGCCGAGGGTTAAATCCACGTGATATACACTTAAAAAATATTCTGCTGCAAGATGGCAGAGCCAAAATCTTCGATGTTTCTGAATATTTAGAAGAAGGTAATGATTATAGATGGGAACACCTAAAGAAAGCATATTACGGGTACTATTATTTAATTGAAGGCAAATCAGTCCCCCACTTTCTCGTTGAAACAGTACGCAAGTGGTATAATCAACAGAAAGTTAATCAGGAAAACATTGATGAATTTATAAAGAGCACTTCCAAACTAATAAAGTTCTGGCAGTAAATTTAGAGGTTGGGGCAAAAGTGTTTTCTCCAAAGATTCAATTAAATCTTCCGGATTATTTGCTTCCCGTAAACAAGATCTAGCATCCTCTACTTAATGTCCAGTTTTCCTGCTTTACTAGTGAGACTTTTTAATGGAGTTAATGATCGTGCCTAAACTTACCTTAAGTGATGCTGTCTTTACATGATGATATTCGTTCCACTTATTAGTCTAGGAAATCATTAAAAGCTGGGGAAAAATGCGAGACTCCAATGGGAACAGCACGAGCTGAAAATCCACTTGGTAAAGTGATCTTCTTTACCAAGTTAGTTGAAGCCGTGCCCATGGAAAGCGAGTATTTTTCCCCAGCGGTAAGCTAGTACTATCTACATTAGTACATTAGTGAATGACACACTTGTATTTATTGTCCGGTTTTTAGACTAACTATTTTTGTTCTGTCTCACCCTCTTTTAATTGACCATCATTAAAATAATAGACTGTTTTTGGTTTTGGCAAGAATACTGCCTGATCAGGGTCTTTCGGTACAACTAGTTCCGGGTAATGACTATGCCATGGAATAACTAATTGAGGATGTATCTTTGCAATAATCTCTAATATATCTTCTTCTGTTGCGTGTCCTGATACATCCAGTGAATGATATTCAACATCTAAATGTGCCAATAATGCAAGTAAGCGATCATAGTTTGGATCAAACTTACCTAATGGCATACCATTTGAGTGAAGATAAACAGCAGTATTTTCACTAATATCCAGTAAATTCATTACATATTGAAAGCTTGACTGGACAAGATAATTACCAGGATTTTTATTTATTTGTTCATTTGTAACACGAGGGTACTTATTGATTAATACCTGTTTCCAATCTGTTTCATAATTCATTCTCTCATTATCATAAACAGCAATTTCCTCTTGTGGTAACAATTGATCAACAATATAGGCAGTTTCTACTTCAAATACTATCTCCCTGCTTGTTTCTTTAGCCGCAGCTATAAATTGTTGTATTCTATCAAGATTTAAATGATATAAATTAAACAATGCCAGTTTTTCGCTGGTTGCTATTAATTCAACAACATGCTTCTGAATATCTGATTCAATTTGCAATAAAGGCTTCACTTTCAGCTCTTCCGGGCGAAATGCAGTCCCTTCAATCAGTAAGAGATCTATATCCACTTGTGCTAAATGTGCTAACATGCGTTCATTATATTCTGGGTGCTTCCCATGCATTCTAATATCTCCAGAATAAAGAATGGTTACATCAGGAGTTTCGATGAGCAGTGCCATTGCCCCAAAGACATCATGATCTGTTTGGAATGGTGTTATTTTTATTTGTCCCATATGCTTTTCTTTCTGGTAAGTTACCCCTGTAACTTCTCGTTCTCTCGAAAAAGGCTGATCCGTCTTACAAAAAGCTTCGTAAAGTTTTTTACTATCCTCTGACATATACACCGGAATTTGTTCTGCTATTGTATCAATTGCTCCAATATGATCTAAATGTAAATGAGATATGTATACTGCTGTATTTCTTGAACTTCCTTGGTCATAAGGTTTTACATTCTCCATTTGCTCGAGATCAACTGATGAATATATTTCGTCAATTGCAGGAATCGCACCTAGTTTTAACATGTCAGCAGTATAAGTTTTCTTTGAAATTGTTGCTTTATTTAAAAATGAGCTTTTCGGATCATAAACTAATCCAAAATCAAAGATTACTCTGTCATCACCATGGCAGATTTCTACGATATTTCCCCCAATCGTTCTTAATCCACTCCAGAAAGTCAACGTCGTTCTAGTCATCTATATTCCTCCATTTATGTATGATAAGAAATTGTAAAGTGGGAGACAACCACTGAAAAGCATTTATAAAGTTTCCCTTTTATATTAGAAAAGACAGGGGCAAGCCCTGTCTCTCATTATTTCTGTAACGCTTCGTTTGCTCGTTCTTGTGCATCTGTTAACCCTTGTTCTACTGATTTTTCATCTAACAGAATTAATTCCATTTCTTCTAAAATAATATTACGTACTGCATCTCCACCTTGAACACGTGCGATAAAGAATCCTGCATCAAATTGTTGAGAACCTGCTGCATATGCCGGATTTTCTTCAACAAATGATTGATATTCAGGTAATTCTTGTGCAGAATAACGTACTGGTAAATAACCAGATTGCATTGACCAGTCTGCTGTAACCTCAGGGCTTGTCAAAAACTTCATGAACTCCCATGCAGCTTTTTGCTCTGCTTCTTCTGCTTGATTGAACATAACGATATCGTTACCCGCGAAAGTAGTAGCTGCTTCCCCATCTAATGTCGGGAACGTTGTTGTACTCCATTCAATGTTTCCTTCCGCTGCAGATGCTACGTGAGGAATACCTGCAGAAGAACCAATATACATTGCTACATCACCAATTCCAAATGGATTAGACATATAATCATCTTCACCAGCAGTACGTGCAATACCTTCATCGATCATGTCTTTGATCATTGTCATTGCTTCCATACCTTCTTGTGATGCAAATGTCGCTTCATTTGATGCTTCATCAATATATGTTCCACCTAATTGCTTTAAGATAGCCTGGAACTCAGATTCATATGAATTCTCAAAGCCCATTCCTACAACACCGTCAGCCGTTACTGTTTCCGAAATGTTACGGATGTCTGCCCATGTTTCTGGAACTTCTAAATTATGCTCTTCTAAGATACCTGAATTATAGTAAAGAACTCTTGTACTTTTACTGAACGGTAAGCTGTAGAAAGTCCCATCCCAGCTGCTGGATTGTTGGAACACATCAACATAATCTGCTAACTCTTCTTCAGATAAACCAATTTCCGGATCTTCGATAAAGTCATTCAAAGGTGCAATAAAATCATTTCCAATATATTCAGGCACAACATTAGTAACAGCTTGCGCTAATGTTGGTAATGTCTTCGCCTTTGCTGCCGCCATTATTTTTTGTTCTAAATCATCATAGCTTCCTTGATTCATAGGTTCTACTGTAATATTCTCATGCTCACTGTTAAATTGTTCGATAAATCCTTTAAGAGCTTCCTCGTGAGGACCGCTCATCGCATGCCAAAACTCTACTACAACTGGTTCTGCCGAAGGTTCTTCTGATTGTGTTTCTTCTTCTGTACCACTCGTATTTTCTTGTTCTGTTTGTTCATCA
>NZ_ML762436.1:10469-38714 GCF_009498735.1 Gracilibacillus oryzae | reverse complement strand
GTTCGTTTCCTCATTGCCTCCACAAGCTGCAAGTAATAACATGAAAAGTAGACCAACTACACCAAGCATCCATATTTTTTTCAATTTAATTTCCCCCATATCGTTATTTTTTTGAATAATAATGAAGCAAAACTATTGATTATTTATTACAGTAAAACCACCTCCTAAAATGTTTATCCTTTTAGTCCTGTTCTCGCAACACCGGCTACAATATACTTTTGCATGATGAAAAACAAGATCAGCATTGGAAAAATGACCATGGACGATGCTGCCATTAATAACTCATACTTGATACCAGCTTCTGTTGTAAAGGCTGATAAACCAACAGGCAGTGTGCGTAATTCCTGAGAATTTGTAACAATGATCGGCCATAGAAAAGCATTCCAACTATTAATTACTTTCAACAATTCAACAGTGATTAATGCTGGTTTAGCTAATGGAGCCATCACATACCATAGAAATTTAAACTCACTGCAGCCATCTACCTTTGCGGCAAATGACAATTCTTTCGGGATACCTAAGAAATACTGTCTTAATAAGAAGATCGCGAAAACACTTGCAGTCCATGGAACGATGAGTGCACTATATGTATCTATCCAGCCTAAATTGGATAATGTAACAAAATTCGGGATTAACAACACTTCACTTGGAACCATCATTGTGCCAAGTAATACCGCGAAAGCAATATCACGACCAAAAAACTGGATGCGGGAAAAAGCGTAAGCAGCAAGAATTGTTGTTATCAGTTCACCAATTGTACTGACTATTGTTACGATGACACTGTTGATAAAGTAACGATCAAATGGTGCAACCTTTAAGGCTTCAGTGAAATTTTCAAACTTCCATTCAGATGGCACCCAAACTGGCGGCATTGCCATCACTTCATTTGGCGCTTTTAATGATGTACTGATCATCCAGACAAACGGGAGGAGCATCAAAACAGCACCTAGTGATAACAAAATATAGATTGTTGTACGGGATAAAGCTGACTTGACCAAAATTGTAACCTCCCATTATTGATAATGTACAAATTTTTTCCCTAAACTTAATTGAATTAACGTAAATAAGAACACGATAATAAATAAAACAAATGCAGCAGCTGATGCGAGTCCAAACTCCCACTCTTCATAGAATTTCTGATAAACATAGTAAACAACGGTCAATGTACTATTTGCCGGACCAGGTCTGCCATTAAACAGTGCGAATATCTCATCAAATACCTTAAATGCGTTAATAATGGAGATAATGGAGATAAAAAACATCGTTGGTGAGAGCAACGGTATAGTTACAGATAAGAAACGGTGCCATGCAGAAGCTCCGTCAACTTGTGCTGCTAAATAGTACTGTTTATTTATGTTTTGTAAACCCGCAAGAAAGATAATGATATTGAACCCAAGCCCCTTCCAAACACTTAAAATAATAAGTGCTGGCATTGAATAAGTAGGATCTGTCAGCCATTCAATTGGATCTATGCCAAAAAAGCCAAGGAAATAGTTTAACAGACCATAATCAGAATGGAAGATCCATCCCCATACAATGGCAACTGCTACAACCGATGTAACAAATGGCAGGAAATATATTGTACGAAAAAAGCTCAATGCTTTAATTTTTGAATTCAGCATGATTGCAATAGCTAATGAGAGTACAATAGACACAGGAACAACACCAATTACAAAAACGGTTGTATTAACAATTGCTTTAATAAAATTTGGGTCTTGAAAAATATCGGAAAAGTTACTTAACCCATATTCATATACGACATCGTTATAAAAATCATAATCTGTATATAAACTCATTAAAAAAGATTTAATAATGGGATAGATGTTAAAGACTATTAATATTAATAATGCTGGTAATAAATATAGAAATGCTCTAAGCGTGCTTTTCCATGTTGGCTTGTCCATCATGTGAATTGCCCCTCTCAAGATTTGCCCCATTTTCGATATTAAAATAGCGGATATGCTCCTGTTTGATTCCAATGTGACATCGCTCACCCACATGAATGTCCGTTGCTGGGTCAATCAAAGCTCTAATTGTGACATCATCTATTTTCACTCGAATTAATGTGTCTCTCCCAATGGTTTCCAAGTGAACAACTTCTCCTGTCATGAGTGCATCTTCTTTATTCGTAATATAGATATTTTCCGGTCTTAGTCCAAGTTGAATCTGACCCATATCTATGTCTTTCGCTAAATGAATAAGCTGGGAACTGTTCATTATTTTATATTTTCCTTGTTGATCGGTCTTCGTTACTTTTATAAAATTGATTGGCGGATTCCCTAAGAAAGATGCAGTAAACGAGTTAATCGGGTTTCTGTACATATCCTGTGGCGGACTATCCTGCTGCAATATTCCATTTTTCATTAACATAACTCGATCAGAAATACTTAACGCCTCTTCTTGATCGTGTGTTACAAAGATTGCGGTAATGCCTACTTCTTGTTGAATTCTTCTAATCTCTTCTCTCATTTCCAGTCTTAATCTGGCATCCAGGTTGGATAATGGTTCATCTAACAGTAATAGTTTCGGCTTTTTAACTAACGCTCTCGCAATGGCAACACGCTGTTGTTGACCACCGGAAAGTTGTCCTGGTTTTCGATCAATTAAATGACCTATTTGTACCAGTTCTGCCATTTCTATCGCTCTTTCCTTCGCTTCCTTTTTTGGTACTTTCTGCATTCTAAGTGGAAACATTATATTTTTAAGAACAGAGAGATGGGGATATAATGCATAATTTTGAAACACCATTCCTATTTCTCTCTTTTCAGCATCTAATTTCGTAACATTCTGTTCACCGAAATATATATCACCACTTGTCGGTTTATAGAGACCAGCAAGTAACATTAATGTTGTACTTTTTCCACATCCGCTTGGTCCTAGCAGTGAGACTAGTTGTCCGTCTTTAATAGTAGTTGATAGACGATCCACTGCCTTTATATCTTGAAATTCCATTGTTAAATTGTCTAAATAGACATCCATAGTTTTACCTCCATCTGTCTTTTCTCTATAAGTCGATATTACCAGATATTTGTTAAGTTACTGTAAAGTGAATGTAATAATATAATTTATATTATTTACTTTTTGTAAAGGATGTGATATGTTATAATCTTGTGCTTATACTATTTTCTACTATTTTTATAGATTGTTACCAGGCATCTGGAAGAAAGTTTTCCACCTTTTTTTGCAAAAAAAATAATCCGAACAATTCAAAAATTGTTCGGATTACCGTATAGATAAACTATTCTTGTCCCAGCATCATCCGGAAACTATTATTTTATAAAACTATTTTATAAAACTCTGTTTACAAATTTAAGTCCAGTGACTTCCCTTTAACTAGATATGTTACATCTTCACCAATGTTTGTAGCATGGTCGCCGATTCGTTCAACATATCTGCCGCTGAAGGCCATTTGCATAACATGTTGAATACTTTGAGGTTCTGTTGCGGATACTTCTAATAATTCTCTAAGCATTGATGAATACATATTATCTACCATATCGTCCAGCTCTGACAGCTTTCTAGCTAAAGATATATCTTCATTTTCATAAGAACTTATAGCTAAATCAATCATCTCACTAGCAATAGCTTCCATTTCTCTAATAGAAGGGTGTACAGTAATTCCATGATTTTCTCCTAGATGAGTAGCTGATTTTGCAATATTTTTTGCATTGTCTGCCATCCGCTCTAAGTCACTGGATATTCTAAGAGCTACAATTAGCCGTCTTAAATCTGTCGCGACTGGTTGCTGTCTGGCGATAAGAACGACAGCTTCTTCATTTATTTGCATATCCAATTTATCCAGCTCTTTATCGTTTTGTATTACTTCCCTTGCTTTCTCAACATCACAATCGTACAATGTTTGAACCGCAAGTTGTAATTGCTCTTTCGTTCTTCTCGCAAGTTTTATGATTAATTGTTCCAAATGATGTATTTCGCTTTCGAAACTCTCTCTGCCGACCATCTTACACATCCTTTCTTTGTTACTTCAATATATTAGCTATTAGGTTAGAATATTCCTATTACCCTATATACCCGATTTCACTCTAACCAAAACGTCCAGTAATATAATCTTCTGTTCTTTTGTCTTTAGGATTAGAAAAAAGTTTATCTGTTTCAGTAAACTCGATTACTTCCCCATTTAGCATAAATACAGTTTTATCAGAAATACGGGCAGCTTGTTGCATGTTATGTGTAACAATAATAATGGTATAATTTTTCTTTAATTCTTTGATTAGATCTTCCACTTTTAATGTAGAGATTGGATCTAATGCGGAAGTAGGTTCATCCATTAGTATTACATCCGGCTCTATTGCCAGACAGCGTGCAATACAGATTCTTTGCTGCTGACCACCGGAAAGGCCATAAGCATTTTGATTTAGACGATCTTTTACTTCATCCCAAATAGCAGCTCCGCGCAGACTTTTTTCAACAATTTCATCTAATACAGCTTTCTTTTTAATACCATGTACTTTTGGTCCATATGCTACATTTTCATAGATAGATTTAGGAAAAGGATTCGGTTTTTGGAAAACCATTCCCACTTTTGTTCTTAAGTCTTCTACTTGAGTTGATTTCGCCAGGATATTATCACCCTTATAGGCGATAGAACCTGTTGTGCTGACACCAGGTACAAGCTCAACCATACGGTTTAATGTTTTTAAATAGGTGGACTTTCCACACCCTGATGGTCCAATGATGGCAGTTACTTCATTCTCTAATATTTCCAGATTGATATCTTTTAATGCATGTGTTTCAGAATACCATAAATTAAGATCTTGAGTATTATAAATTATATTTTGTTTAGTTTCTGCATTATTTTCAGAAATCTTTTCATTAACACCATTTGTTTTTACGTTGATGTTCACTTTATTTTTTGTAGTATTACTCATTCTTCCACTCCTTAACGATAATTCTGTTTGTGAGATTAGTATCTTTGTTGAAATTTATTACGTATAAAGACCGCCACAGAATTTAATAAGAATAATATTAATAATAGTATGATTATGGTAGCTGCTGCAAGATTTGCATATTCGGCAACTAATGCTGAGTCAATTGTCCAATAGTAAATTTGCATTGGCATTGCTGTGAAAGTATCAAACAATCCTTCTGGAAAAGGAATTAATAATGCAGGTATTCCCAGTACCGTTAACGGTGCTGTTTCTCCAATTGCACGTGACAATGCTAAGATAGCTCCAGTTAAAATACTAGGTAATGCAGCAGGTAAAATGATTCGTCTAATTGTCTGCCATTTCGTTGCACCCATTCCATAGGAAGCTTCAGCTAAATATCCGGGAACTGCACGTATCGCTTCCTGAGAGGAAACAATTAATATTGGCAAAACTAATAATGCCAATGTTAAACCACCAGCTAAGACGACATTCCCTAAGTCCACCAATCTGACAAATACTGTTAGGCCTAGCAAACCATATACAATAGAAGGAACCCCTGCTAAGTTAGCAATATTTGTTTCAATCATGGAACTGAATCTGCTGCCTTTTTTGCCACCTTTTGCATATAACTCTAAATAAATTGCTGTACCGACACCGATAATTAGAGTTACTGGAATAACAACAACCATCACCCATAATGTACCAAGAATAGCTCCCATAATACCTGCTCTATCAGCAGATGTGGATTGTCTTCCTGTTATAAAGTCCATGTCAATCCAAGCCGCTCCCTGAAATACAACACGGATAATCAAGACAGCTAATACTACTAATCCAAATAAAGTGGAGAGGAAAAAGATCGATTTCCAAATATTGTTTTTTCGGACTCTAGATTGCATTCTATTATTTTCGTGTATTGTTTCCATACTTTCCATTAATATTCCTCCCTAAATTTACGAGAGACATATTTCGCAAGTAAATTCATAATTAATGTAAAAACAAATAATGTTAAAGCTACCGCATATAAGCTGTAATGCAATGTGGAACCTGCTGGTGCTTCACCGCCGGATACTTCCACGATAAATGCTGTCATTCACAATCATTGTTTCTCCAATTGCCCGTGAAATCCCCAATACGAAAGAGGCCATAATTCCGGAAAATGCTGCAGGGATAACTACTTTAAATGTTGTCTCTAACTTAGTTGTACCCATTGCTAAAGAACCTTCACGAATACCATTTGGAACAGAATTCATTGCATCTTCTGATAATGATGCAATCATCGGAATAATCATAACTCCCATCACAAGTCCCGGACTTAAAATATTCGTTGCATCGACGCTTGGCCATACTGCACGAATTATTGGTGTTACAAATGTGAAAGCAAAAAAACCATAAACAATTGTCGGAATACCTGCTAATATTTCTAACAATGGCTTTAGGATTCTTCTTACTCTATCTGATGCGTACTCACTTAAATATATTGCTGACATTAAACCAATTGGTCCCGCAACTAATATAGCAATTAACGAGGAAAAAATAGTACCATTTAAAAGTGGCAATATACCAAATTGCGGATCTTGGCTAAGTGGCTTTAATTCAGTCCCTGTAAAGAATTCCCAAATTGGAACCTCCATAAAGAAATGAACAGCTTCACTTATTAATGTGTATAAGATACCTATCGTTGTTAGTACAGTAATTGAAGCTATTAAAAAAAGAAAAGTAGGTACTAATTTCTCAATATAGTTATTAAAACTTTTCTTATTTTTGTTTTGTGCTATCAATTGACTGACATTAACAGCATTATTAGCTTTGCCATTGGAATTGCTGTTTGTTGCCATCTCTTTGCGCACTCCTTCTAAAACTCACAATAAGATGAGAGCAAATACACCCCCATCTTATTGAAGTAACTAATTATTATTTAATACTTTATATTATTGTTGAATTGCTTGAATTTCTTCAAGTTGTGTTTGTAACTCTTCATCTGGGATTGGAGCAAATCCAGTTTCCCCTGCAAATTCATTAATGCTTTCTGCTACATAAACCGCATAGTCGTATACTTGTGGTTTTTCTTGAGCATGATTAACATTTAGGTATGTGAATACTGGACGAGTGTAATTTGCATAAGGTCCTTCTTCACCAATTGTATCTAGTGATGGAACAACTGCACCTTCACCAAAGTCAATTCCTACAGCACTTACTTTGTCTTTGTTGCTGTCAAAGTACCCAAAACCAAAGAATCCAATTGCATTTGTATCTTCTGCTACAAGTGTAACAAGAGTAGAGTATTCTTGTTGAAGATTAATGTCTCCTACAAGATCTTGCTCTTCAAGAATTTCTTCATAGAAGAATTCATACGTACCGTGGTTTTCGTTTGGTCCGTAAGTCTGGATTTTTTCATTTGGCCAATCAGGATTAATATCAGACCAGTTAGTTACATTACCTAAGAATATATCAGTTACTTGTTCATGAGTTAATTCAGTAGCCCAGTCATTTTCTGGATTAATAACAATTGTTAAACCATCTAATGCTACTTTCATTTCTTTTACTTCAATTCCAAGTTCTTCTGCTTTTGCTTGTTCTTCTTCTTTAATCGGACGAGAAGCATCGTTAAAATCTGTACCGTCTTCTACTAGGAATTTTTCAAAACCAGCACTTGTACCAGCACGGCTAACTTCTACCGATACGTTTGGTTGTTCATTTAACATGTACTCTTCTGCTAATCTTGACATCAATGGGAAAACTGTACCAGAACCATCGATTACTACCGATCCTTCTAATTCTTCAGAACCTTCTGTTGTTTCTTCTTCTGTATTTTCTGCAGAAGTATCTTCAGCTGCGTCTTCATTTGTTTGTTCAGCTGAGTCTTCACCTTCGCTTGCATTTCCTTCAGTTTGTTCTTCTGAACCACCACCACATGCAGCTAATAGACCTACAGTCAAGAAAGCTACTAGAACTAGCATCAACATTTTAAGCTTGTTCATTTTGTTTTTTCCCCCTAATAAACTTTGTGTAATAGAAGCCCTCTTGAGAACTTCTACTACATCATAACGGATGATTATTAATCTATTATTAATATATTGTAAAGATAGTGTAAATTTTATGTCGAATTATTAATAGAGAATGCTAAAACAGATTATTATTTTGATCAATTTCACCATTTCTTTCAAAAAAATATAAAAAAAAAGAGGATATTTACCCTCTTTTCAGCTTTATTTAGAAACTGTAATATTCCCATTATGTGTACTTAATTTAATTAAATGATTCCCGTCACCCGTTACAACCGGCCAATCCGGATTATCAAATAAGTTTACTCTTCCATTATGAGTACTTGTATCAAATGTAGTATTTGTCGGATCTTTTTCTGTCTGGATATAAATACTCCCATTACGAGTTTGAAGATCAATCGAACGATCTAAATTACCAGTGACAAGTGAAATTGCTCCATTATCTGTTTTTCCAATAATATCGCCCTGAACTTCTTCCATTTCTATTTTTCCATTATTAGTATTAATTCTTATTTCTTCGTTATCTATGTTTTTTAATTTTATAGCCCCATTATTTGCTTCTGCTGCTGTATTGGTTGTTATCAGATCAGTTAATACAATTTTTCCGTTCTTTGCTCTTATCTTTACATCCTTTATTGATAAGTCATTCATATGAAAACTGCCATTATCAATTTCTATCTGGACAGATTGATACATCTTTTTCGGAACATATACTTTTAAATGGTTAGTCCAGTTAAAAACATTAAAGGTAAAGAGTTTAAAATCATTATCCTCTGTTTGAATTTCGAGTGTATCTTCATTTTCTTTAACAGTAAACTCGACATCTGAATTACTGCCTTTTCCCTCTGATTCAATAATTATTTTAGAATCTGAAGTCGGAATCAGTTCCACTTGTTCATTCTCAGCATCCAACACGATGTTAGTAATATTCTGTCCATTTACTTCTTCTGTTTGTGTTTGAACTGTATCTGCACTTATTCGATAGGCAAAAATACTGCCTGTTAAACCGACTACAATTAGTAATATAGCAATCGTAATAATCATCTTTAATCTGTTCATTAACTCATTCCTCCTTTAACCAGTCTGACATTATAATTTAAGTACCGGACAAATACTTTTAATACTGCTTTTGTCACATAATACATTCCAATCAGTAATAATATTCCTAAGCCTGTCAGCGTGATGGATGCAAACAGATCAATGAAATTAAAGGCGCTCAGGTTAAACATTATATTGACTAAGAGCAATAGAGGGGAGATAGAGAAAGCTCCTCCCATTATCCAGCCTGCGGCAATCAATGAAACAAGGGCATGACTAAATTGAAGAAACCTAGACCAATTACAGCCCAAACAGCTTTCAAAATATTTCCGGTAGATGAACTTGCCTCCACTTTTTCTATATAATAAGAAGCCAATAACTCTTTTGCTATCTGATTAGGAGAACCTAATGACTTGGCAATTTCCTCTTCTGATTTCCCCTCATTATGGCCAATGTCAAAATGCTCTTGAAAATCTTGAATAATATCCTTTCGTTCTTCGTACGGAAGACTGTTCAATGCTTTATCCAACTTGTTCAAAAAGTTATTCTTTGTCATCACTTACACCTTCCTTAATTATATGATTTACACCTTTTGTAAAGTATTTCCATTCCTCCATTAGTTCCTCTAAATGCTCTCTTCCTTTCTCTGTTAGTCGATAATACTTACGTGAGGGTCCTTCTTGTGATTCCTGTAAATACGTTGTGAAATATTCTTCCTTTTTCAACCTGCGTAATAAGGGATAAACAGACCCTTCAGAAATTGCTATTTGGTCAGAGATTTTCTGGACAAGCTCATAGCCATAGCGGTCTTGTTTATTCAGAAGTGCAAGCACACATAATTCCAGGGCACCTTTCTTAAATTGTATGTTCAAATATTCATACCTTCTTTCTTTCATACGGTACTGTTTATTATATAGTACCTGTGTTTAAATACTACTGACTTACAATAAATATAACATCAACTACTGTTTAATGCAAGGTACTATTTTTTTGGAGAACCATCAGTCCATGTTTTATGTATGAAATTTCTTAAAACGCCTAGTAATCTAAGGGATAATACTTTATCATATTGGTTATACAAACTGGAGGAAGTGAACTTCTTATGGGTGATGAGTCAACACAGTCAACAACAAATATCAGCTTTCGCATATTATTATTATTTTTTATTCCACTTGGTCTTTCTGCAAGTCTAGTAACGATTTCTCATGTAATTATTAACAGCACGTTAGCAAGAGCACCTGATCCTGCGATTGTTATTGCCAGTTATTCGATTGCAATGAGTTTATTCGCAATATTTGAAAGATGTGCAGTAATATTACGCCAAACATGTTCCACTTTGGTGAGGGATCAAGTTTCTTTCAAACTAATGCGCACTGCAACTTTTTATGTTTTATCGATCATTTTTGTTTTAAGTTTGTTGATAGCGTATTCACCAATAGGAGTATGGTTCTTTCCTATTTATTAGGTGTAAGTGATCAGACATTACAGCCAACCATTGACGCTTATCGTGTCTTGATGTTTGTAACACTATTTTCTGGTATCCGCTGTTTGTACCAAGGTATCATCATTTCTAATATGAAAACAAAATGGTTAACTATCGGGATGGTTATTCGCTTAATAGTGATGGCACTTATTTCATGGGTTGTGCTTGCAAATAATTGGGTAAACCATGGCTATGTAGGGGCAATTATATTTTTATCAGGGATGGCTGTAGAAGCATTAGTAAGCAGCCTGGAAGGCCGGGTTATTGCAAGGAAAATACCAAAGCACCTTGAAGAACATTCTGTTACAAGGCAATCTCAAATTTTTCGTTTTTATAACCCTTTAATGATTGCTTCACTAATCGCTATCAGTATTACACCAACAATCAATGCAGTCTTAGGCTGGAGCACAAAGGCTGAGGTGGCGATTGCTTCATATGCTGTTGCAGTATCTGTTGTACACTTATTAAACAGTGTAACTTCTTATATTCATCAAATTGTGATTAATTTTTATAAAAAGGATAAACAGACTGTTCTGCGATTCACGATAATGGTCAGTGTTATTCCTAGTATTCTGTTATTACTATTAGGCTATACACCTATTGGAACATGGGGACTTGAAAACATTATCGGAGTTTCAGGTGAATTACTCGACCAGAGCATTCTCGCCTTACGATTTTTTATTCTGTTCACACTTTGTTTTCCATGGATTGATTTCTCCAATGGTATTCTTATGCTAAGAGGGCAAACGAAAGTCATGTCTTTTTCTCAGATAGGAAATGTAATTGCAACTGTTATAGCATTACTTTTCTTCATCTTTCTGTTTCCTGGAGGCGGTGGTGCGATAGGTGCATTTGCTCAATCCATTGGTTTTTTAATAGAGTTGATAATATTAATCTATTTCCTTAAAGTACTATCCAAAAATAAATCTGGTCGTTTATTTCGAAAAATGAGAAGCTGAAATTATCTTTTGATATTTCAGTTTTTCTTATACTTGGGAATACAATATTTCTACTGCGCCGGCCAAAACGTCCATGCAAAAATTTCTACGTGTAAAATAAGCCTTCAGCCTTAGTAAAGTTACAACCCGGGGTGAATGTAAAATAACTCCTGACCAGCTAGAATCAATTTGGAGAAAGGAATTTGACCTTTCCAAGTTATTACAAGGGGGATTTAAAAAATGGGTTGGCTGAAGTTTATCATGAAGAAAAAAATCTTTATCGGACTGTTAACTGTACTTGTTTTAATCATTGGAGTTGTTTCAATCGATAAATTGGACCAGGAACTATTGCCACCAATTAAAATGGATGGGGCTTACGTTGATGTGATTGCAGGTGACTTAGCAGCGACAGAAGTAGAAAGGTCTATCACTACGCCTATTGAAAATGCAATAGCAGGATTGGATGGAGTCAAGAGTATTGTTTCAACTTCTACTATTGGACGAAGCACTATGGACGTTACATGGGAGGAGGGCTTGGGAGATGAACTTTACCCGCAGTTAGAATCACTTGTTCATTCCATTACAGCAAATCAACCGAATATTGATGATGTATTGTCTGATCAATATAGTACAAGTTCGAGCTATGAGTTTTATTTAGATTTGTCCGGCAGTGATATTGCCAATGCCTCAACTTTTGCCAAAGATGTATTAAAACCTAGATTAGAAGAGTTGCCTGAAGTAAGGGATGTGGCATTACAAGGGACAATTGAAGAAGAGATCATGATCCGTTTTGACAATGATCAAATCCAAAATTCAGGTGTTGAGTTATCGCAAGTTCTTACTAACATTAAAGAATCGAATTCTGATGCGACCATTGGAGAGTTTACTGGGGATAGCAGTGCATCAATACTCCATTGGCCTGCTGCGTCTAAAACTATTGAAGATATTAAGCAGACTACAATCATTACTAATGAAGGGACAATCCCTCTGGAAGACATAGCTGATGTTACAATAGAACCAACGAAAGCAGCCTCCTATGTATGGAAAAATGGCTCGACTGATTTTATTTTCCTCCAAATCGGACGTATGCCTGAAGCAACACAAGTGGAAATGGCACAAGCTGTCCGAATAGAAATTAACAAAATGCGAGACGAAGGGTTATTAGATGATTATGAATTAAATGAGGTAGTTGCTCAAGCTGATTATGTGGAAGATGCTTTAAACGGTGTGACGAGTAATGTTCTTATTGGCGGGTTATTATCGATCGTTATTCTCCTCATATTTTTACGTAATTTACGTGCGACAGTTATTATTGGAATATCCATCCCCACCTCGATTTTATTAACCCTGTTATCTATGTGGTTATTAGACTACAGCTTTAATATTTTATCATTAATTGCCCTTGGATTAGGAATAGGTATGATGGTTGATTCATCAATCGTTATTCTCGAATCAATCATCCGCAAGAAAGAGCAAGGCTACACTCATAAAGAAGCTATTCTTCAAGGGGTAAAGGAAGTATCAACAGCTGTTATAGCCTCTGTTTTAACAACTATTGCCGTATTCATTCCCATTAGTTTACTAAGTGGAGATATGGGTAGTTTCATGATCGTGATTGCGATGGTTGTTACAGTTACATTAATCAGCTCCGTTATTGTAGCATTCACCATTATCCCTGTATTATCTGAAAAGTTACTCACAAAAATAAAATCAAAGGAAAAACAACGAGAAAACAAGTTTATTTTCATATATAGCACAATTGTTTCATGGATCGTCCACAAAAAAAGAAACAGTATCATATTAATCTCCTCTTTTACCATAATCTTTGCCTGTTCCTTATTATTAATCACCAAGATCCCCATGACTATCATGCCAGATGTATACAATCGCTATGCGGAAGTAATGATAGAGCTTGAACCAGGACTTACAAAATATGAAAAAGAAAATATAATAGCCGCTGTTGATCACTCATTAAAATCAATACAAGATATCGAGAATAATTATATTCTTGATGAAAGTGGTATTATATACAGTATTATTAATATGACAAAAGGAGAAAGCATTACAAGAGATCAAGCAGAAGTAAATGAGGATATTATACGCTCACTAAACACATTAAAAAACAGCTTGCCAATTACGAATATACAAGGTTCTACTTCCACAGGCGGCACTTCCTCAATTGAATTACTCGTAAAAGGTGAAGACTTTGAGCAGATAGAAGGAACTGCTGCAGAATTAATGGAAGAATTGACAATGTTAGACGGTGTTTTAGATGTATCCAATTCAATGGAGAGAACATCAACCCAGGAAGTGATTACAATAAATGAGTCCAGCTTACTTGAAGCAGGCATTACTCCTTTCCAGTTAAAACAATTTACTGAACAAACTTTCCTTGATACGTCTTTCGGGGAGATAACAATCAACTCCGTTACTTTTCCTTTAGCTGTTGCCTGGAAAAAACCCGTCACTACTAAACAATCATTACTAACAACAACAATGCCTACAGAAAATGGAAACCAGCCACTATCTGACTTTATGACTTTAACAGAGATGGAATTACCAAACCAAATTAGTCATACAGATGGCAGCAGATATGCGCTGATCACTGCGACTACTGGCGGACGTGACCTTGGATCGATTAATCGGGATGTTCAGCAAATGATGAACAACATCGAAACACCAAATGGATACAGTATTGAATTAGCCGGCGATTTAGATGAGCAGCAACAATGGATGCAAGAGATGTTATTAATTTTAGGGAATGCCATCTTCCTTGTATATTTAGTAATGGCCGTCCAGTTCAACCATTTATTCCATCCATTGATTGTAATGTCAGTTATTCCGATGACATTCGTTGGAGTCATTTTAGGCCTTCTTCTGACTCAGCAGGAATTAAATGTAATGTCAGGCATGGGTGTGATTATGTTAATCGGGATTGTATTGAATAATGCTATTCTATTTATTGATCGAACGAAACAGTTAAGACAGGATGGCATGGCTGTTTCAATCGCATTAGTAGAGGCAGGAAAAAACAGGATGAGACCAATTTTCATGACAACATTTACAACAATCGCGGGTATGCTCCCATTAGCTGTTATTGGAGGTGATGGCAGTAATTATCAGGCACCAATGGCAACAGCCATCATTTCAGGATTACTTTTTGCTACGTTTATAACATTATTCCTAATACCGGCAGTTTATCGATTATTTTCTAAGACAGTTCATCAAAATGCAGATTATATTAATACAGAGGAAATGATCCATCCAGAAAATAATATCGTTTAAGAAGACAAATAATCCGAACGATTTAATTTTTAATCGTTCGGATTACAATACGAATAAATACTTCCGTCCCCTATAACTTAAATCCCTAAAATATTGTAGCCTGAATCGACATAGATAATTTCGCCTGTTACACCTCTGGATAAATGACTCATCATCACCATCGTCATGTCTCCAACTTCCTCTTTCGTCACATTACGCTTTAATGGGGCATTTTCTTCAATTTTCGATAATACTTCATTAAACGAAGGAACACCTTTTGCCGCTAATGTACGAATAGCACCTGCCGAGATGGCATTTACTCGAATGTTCGACTCGCCTAGATCTGCTGCTAAATATTTTACAGATGCCTCTAATGAAGCTTTCGCAACTCCCATCACATTGTAACCCCGAACAACACGTTCTGCCCCAAGATAACTCATCGCAATAATGGTGCCGCCTTCTGTCATATATGGTTTTGCAGCTTTTGCAACTGCCACTAATGAATAGGCGCTTGTATCCTGAGCAAATGCAAAGCCGTCACGAGATGTATCTACAAAGTCACCTTTTAAATCTTCTGCATGGGCAAAGGCAACAGAATGAACAATTCCATGAATATGACCATGCTCTTCGCCAATGGCTGCAAATGTATCCTGGATACTTTCATCATTATTTACATCACACTGCATTACCGCTTTTGCTTCAACATTTGATTCATCTAATAATTTTGTTAATTTTTTCAATGAGCGTTCCTTCCGGTAAGTAAAGATAAGGTTAGCACCAGCTTTTGCTAATGATTCTGCTACACCCCATGCAATACTTCTTTCGTTAGCGACACCCATAATTACAATATTTTTTTCATGTAGTTGCAATAAATCTTCCATCATGTCCTCCTATTTCACTCATAAATACCATAAGTTTTACTTACTTCCTGTACAAAGATTATACCATTACCTGGTTCATCAATTTTTAAATCTTCACGGATTTTTTCGACAATTGCTGTTGTTGCTTTCACATCTGATAAAATCATAACAATTTCTTTTTCTGGTTCGATATTCATGGAAAATAATTTACTTGTCTCGTGTATTCCGGATCCACGTGCATTAATGATCGTACCACCTTTTGATCCAGCAGCTTTTGCAGCTTCCATTACCTCTTCAGCGTTCCCTTTATCAACAATGACCATAATATTCTGATACAATGTCTCCCCCTCCTCACTTTCGATTTGATCATCAATTGTACAGCTTCTTGATCCGATAAGGTCTGTTACTGCTGTAGTAAATGCAATACCATGATTAGGTTTGGAAAAATTAAATACTTTATTTAAATGTTCCAGTGCAGTCACAGTTTTTTTGTTGTTAGCAATCATCAAGACTACTTCTTTTCTTACATCAGATATAGCCAGTAAATTTAAGATTTTATTGTGTACTGTACCTTTTCCCAGCATTAACGTTCCGCCAGATATACCACATTTTTTTGCCTCTTTAAGAACTTTACTGCCTAATCCGAACTTTACAATAACATAAATTAACGAAAAATGTGGTATATCACTACTTCGCTGCATATGGTGTTAGACCTCCTTTTTCGACTTAAATTTAAAAATAAGTCCAAGAATTTGAAGTGTAATTAAAGGTGTTAGAGCCACCATTGCTATCATACCAAACCCGTCAACGATGACATCTGCACCTTCCATCGTACCTGCTGCCCCTTGGGTAAAAGCTAAAATGAATGTCGCAGTCATAGGTCCAGAAGCAACACCGCCTGAGTCAAATGCAATACCTACAAATAATTTAGGTGCAATATAGGTTAAGCCAATCGCAAGCAGATAGCCTGGCAATAAATAATGCCATAACTGCAATTCAGGTATGAGTATTCTCAACATAGATAAGCTAACTGCTATCCCAACTCCGATAGCAAGTGTTGTTAGTACTACTCTTCGCTTTACATAGCCGCTTGTTACATCTTCAATTTGATGTGTCAGAACATAGACGGCGGGCTCAGCTAATATAGTTACAATTCCTAAAATAAGACCAACAATCACAATATATGCTTTATTATCTAACATTGCAAGGCTTGATCCTAATTCTGTTCCCAATTCCATAAATCCAGCATTTACACCGATTAAGAATAACACCAATCCGATAAAAGTGAATACTAACCCTGTAATAATCTTGCGGAAATTTGACTTGGAGAGTTTAAAAGAAACTTTTTGAAAAATCAAAAATATTACAATAATTGGTGTCAACGCAAGAAATACTTCTTGGATAATATGACCGGCTTCTGATAGAAAAGGACCGAATAAAGAATCAGATTCATTGTGTTCTTGTTCCATTCCACCCTGTAATTCATCTGTCGGGGAGAATATGTTCATCAGCATTACTGTTACGATCGCACCAACAGACGCAATTGCAACTAAACCGAAACTATCCTTTTCTGATGCCTTACTATCTTTTTTCAGTACAGATATACCAACAGATAATGCTAAAATAAACGGTACGGTCATTGCACCAGTAGTAGCCCCGGAAGCATCAAAAGATATGGCTAAAAATTCTCGTGAAGTAAACAACGCAAGAATAAAAACGATAGAATACAAGATTGTCAATAATTTAAACAAAGGAATGTTATACACAATTCTTACCAGCCCTAACGCTAACAGAACGGCTATCCCGATAGAGACTACAATAACAATCAGAAACTGCGGAATGTTTCCTGATGTTACAAGTTCGACTTGCCCTGCGAGAATATGTAAGTCAGGCTCTGCAATAGAAATGAAAAAGCCAAGGAATAACCCTGCCACAATTACCATATATAGTTTATTTGTTTTTGCGATCGTTTTCCCCATATGTCTGCCAATTGGAGTAATACCTATATCCACTCCTAATAAAAAGATCGATAAACCAATAATAATAAAAACAGCTCCAATTAAAAAACGGAGAATTAGAGATAAATCAAGTGATGCGATTGTAAAGTTCAGTATAACAACAATTACTGTTATTGGAAGCACCGATACAATTACTTCTGATAATTTTGACCAAAGAACGCTCAAATCCACGACCTTCCTCTCAGTTATTTATTTTAAAGTTGTTCTGAAATTATAAAAGATGAGTAAAATGAGGATATTCCATAATGAGACTTTGACCAGTGGAAGTTTTCCCCCGCTGACCATTAACGAAACTTATCATGATGTTTAGCACTATGATAAATGTAAAGAAGGCTATTCCATAAATTATAGCATACAACACATTTTTTCAACAAAAACAATGTTTAGACACCAGCTCAAAATATACAAAAAATAAGTATTTACTTTTCCTGATAAACATTGTAGAATATTATTAATCTTACATGAAAGCGCTTCATTTTAACAACGTTTTCATTTTGTGGAGGTGAATATTTTTTCAAGCTTTTAATCAAATGTTACACCTATTATAAGATAAAAGGGGCGGGTAATATGAGAAAGTTTAAAAATATTTTTATTTTATTTTTCCTGTTAACATTGTCAGCCATACTTTTTGCATGCAGTGATAATGAAAGCGCTTCACAAGATGACTCATCAAACAATTCCACTCCAGAAACAGAAAGCACTTCCACCAATGAAGAACCACAAGAAATTACGATGATGTTCAATTTACACGTACCAGAAGTTCCAGACAAGCGATTAGAAGAATTGCTTGAAGAAGCAACAAACACAAAATTAGATATCCGTTGGGTACCTGATAATAATTATGCAGAAAATTTAAATACCGCAATTGCTACAAATAACCTTCCTGATGTATTCCTGCTAAAAGACGTAACATTAGATCAGCAAAAAGAAGCTGTACGTGATGATCAGTATTGGGAAATTGGTCCCTATCTTGAGGAATTCCCTAATTTAAGTAAACTAAACCCTGACATATTGAAAAACACCTCTATTGACGGAAAGATATATACGCTTTATGCTGGCCGTCCATTATCCAGACAAGGATTAATATACCGTAAAGACTGGGCTGACAACCTGGGGTTAGAAACTCCGACAAACCTTGAGGAACTGTACGAAATGATGCGTGCATTTACAGAAGATGACCCTGATGGAAATGGCAAGGACGATACAATTGGACTAACAGACCGCGAAATACTCGGTACATTTGAGAATTTTGCAACATGGCATGGTGCACCTAATATGTGGGGAGAAAAAGATGGAGAATTACTTCCACAATTTATGTTCCCAGAGTATCGTGAAGCAATGGATTATTTTAAAAGCTTATTTGATAATGGCTATATCAATAAAGATGCCCCTGTAACGAGTAAGACGGATCAGCAGGAACTATTAAAAAATGGTACTGCAGGTGTCTATATTGGTACAATGGGTGATGTGGAACCAATGCATAAAGATGCTGTTGCAATTAACCCTGACGTTGTATTTGATGTGCATAATCATATTGAAGGTGCTGATGGAGAATATCGAACAAGATCTATCCCAGGTTATGGAAGTATGCTGATTTTCCCGAAAGCATCTATCGAATCTGAGGAAGAACTTCGTGGTATTTTGGGCTTCTTTGATTATTTAATGTCACCTGAAGGATCAAACTTATTAATTTGGGGAGTTGAGGGTGAACATTATGAAGTAATTGATGGGAAGGCACAAGTGATCGAGGAAAATAAAGAAAATTACGATCGGGAAATTCGTCCGTATACACCGTTAGAAATTGGTGAACCTGCATCGAACGGACGTTATACAGGTCACTTTGAATACGAACCACGTGCCAAAGCAGAAGAACTATATGAGGATAATAATAATTACCTAGTCCATGACCCAACGGCTGCATTGGATTCTCCGACATGGGCGGATACTTCGGAAACGTTGAGTCAAATAATGGAAGATGCGACATATCAATATTTCCTAGGACAAATTGACAGCGCTGGTTTCGATGCAGCGATTGAAAAATGGAAGGAAGCTGGCGGTGCAAAGGTAATGGAAGAGTATAACGAGCAGTGGCAAGCACAACAATAAAATAAAATACAAATTAAGGAGGACCGGGCTTAACTTGCTCGGTCCTTTTTCATTCAAAAATGCCTGTATTTTAATTTTTCACTCTTAAATTGATTGCTTTTTCAGGATAATCCGTAATGATAGATTCTACTTCTAAATCTAACATTTCCTTCAGTTCATTTTCATCATTTACTGTCCATACTCTTACACTCTTATTCAGATCCTTATATTGCTGAAACATATCGTGTAATACTAAGTCTTTTGCTAAATGAAGGCTTTCGAGTTCAAGTTCCTTCATATAATCTGCAGGATTGGAAATTGGACTATGTAATAACCAGGCGATATGTGCTGATCGTTCTAATTGCTTTAATCTGAGTAAGCTTGGTAAGTGAAAGGAAGAATAAACGATTTTGCGATTATTGCCTTTCTCTTTAACCAGGGTTAATAATTTTTCTTCAATTCCTTCATATGGGTATACATATGTTTTTAATTCGATATTCAATTCAATATCTGTGCCATCCAGCAGTTCTAATACTTCTTCTAATGTTGGTACCCTTTCTTCGTCCCAATTTTCACTATAGTGTGTAAAATGGCTGAACTTGTTTCCTGCACTGTATTGCTTAATCTCATCCAATGTTAAATCTTTGACATTGCCACTTCCATCTGTTGTTCTATTTAGGGTTTCGTCATGTATTACCACTATTTCACCGTCTGATGTTAGATGAATATCAAGTTCTAATCCGTCAACACCCTGGTCTATTGCTGCTTGAAAACTAAGCAGTGTATTTTCAGGATAATTTCCTTTACTCCCGCGATGGCCATAGATTTTAGTCATATGATTCATCATCCTCTCATTATTCTATTATAGTGCCAATTGCTGGCTGCCCATAACCTTTTTTAAAAATAAAAAGAAAAATCTAACCAGCAGGGCAGATACCCCACTGGTTTATGAGAAAAGAATAGTTACTTATCACAGCGCTTAGCATCCTGATAAGTTTCGCTGATGATCATTTGGGGGCAGCCCCCCTAATGATCAAAGTCTTACTTTATTCACCACGTGCTGCATTTGCTTGTTCAATTGCCTGATTTAGTTGGTCAACAGCATTTTGATATGTTTCATCAACATCGCCGCCATTGTACACTGTTTCTAAAGCTGTTTCTATAATTTTACGGCCTGCAGGAATCATATCCATGATCGCTCCTTGTGTTGCAACAGACGGAGTAGTTGATTGCAGCTGATCTACTGTTACACGCAGTTGCGGCATTGTTTCATACGCATCTTTAACTACTTGCTCTTCATATGCAGCTGGATTGATCGCAAAGTATCCAGTACCAACATGCCATTCAGCTTGAACTTCTGGAGTTTGCAGATATTTCATAAACTCCCATGCTGCATCCTTCTCAGCTTGTTCCTTACCGTCAACCATCCATAAACTTGCACCACCAATAACTACACCTTCACGTTCTGTGCTTTCTGGATGTGGAATAAATGCGATACCTACTTCAAATGGTGCACTGTCAATAACACCTCTTGCACTTGCAGATGACTGCATGAACATTGCAACATCTTCAGCTACGAATCCAGATACCATATTATCTCCATTCGTACCATAGTTAGCAAAAGTACCATCATCCATCATATTTTTTACCCAGTTAAAAATCGACTTACCTTGTTCATCTGTAAAACCAATTTCAGTTGGTGTATCAGCACGGCCATTATCATTGTTCATTAAATGAGCGCCTTGGTTTGCTAATAACTGTTCGAATAACCAGCCATATGCCTGAAGAGCGAAACCTTTCATTTCAGGGTTGTGCTCAGCAATAACTCTTCCAGCCTCTTCGATTTCTTCATATGTTGCCGGAGGATTTTCCGGGTCTAACCCAGCTGCTTCAAAAGCATCTTTGTTATAATACATTACCGGAGTCGAAGAGTTAAAAGGCATAGAATAGAATTGATCATCAATTTTATAATAATTCGTAATATTTTCTTCTAAGCCTGACATATCATAATTATCGCTATCTACATAGTTTTGGATTGGTTCAATTTGTCCACTGTTAATCATTGATTTTGTACCAATTTCAAATACTTGAATCATTGTTGGTGCACTATCTGTACCTGCAACTGTATGGAATTTAGTTAATGCTTCATCATAAGTACCTTGATATTCTGCATTTACTTGAATTTTATCTTGAGAATTGTTATAGTCCTCAACAATCTTATCCAATGTTTCTTGTGCTGTTCCACCCATCGCATGCCAGAATGTAACAACTTGTTTCTCATCAGAAGCTTCACTTTCTCCGGATTCAGCTGAGCTGTCACTGCCAGCTGCGTCTTCTCCTCCATTACTTGCATCTGCATCATCTGAACTACATCCAACTGTAATTAAAGCGAACATCATAATTATTAGTCCTAACAACCATTTTTTCAATGTAAACACTCCTCTTTCCTTATGTATAATTTATTTTAGTGCACCTTCTGCAAGTCCTTTTTGAAGCTTTTTCTGACCTAGGAACAGAAGTATTAATGTAGGTAAGACTACAATGATAGCTCCTGCCATAATAACCCCCCATTCATTTAATTGCTCCTGTGACTGCAATTGGCGCAATCCAATCTGTACTGTACGTGTTGTATCATCTGTAGTAGCAAGCAATGGCCATAAATACATATTCCAGGATGTCAAAAAGCCATATACCCCTAAAGTGACAAGGCTCGTTTTCGCCATTGGCAAGACAACTGTCAAATAGAATTTAAGATCTCCTATACCCGCAATTTCACTTGCTTCTTTTAATTCTTTCGGTATTTGTTTAAAGCTTTGCCTAAGCAGAAATGTACCAAATGCCATTGCAAAGAAAGGCAATGTCAACCCTGTATAAGTATTGATCCAGCCCATATCGCGGATCGTTTGAAAGTTTGGAATAATGGATGCTTCAAAAGGTACCATCATTGTTGCGATAAAAACGAAAAACAATATATCTCTTCCTTTAAACTCCAGGAAAACAAAAGCATATGCAGCTAAGCTTGATAAAACAAGCTGACCAATCATAATGACAACTGAGACGATTAAACTGTTTAACAAGAAATTAAACAATGGAAACCGGTCAAATACAGCTACATAATTATCTAAAGTAAAGGTTGTCGGAATAATTCTTCCAGACATAATGTCCTGGTTTGGCATAAAACTCATGGAAAAAGCAATAACGGCTGGTGCAAAAATGACAACTGCAGATACAGTTAATAATAAGTAAAAGATAACTTTCTGGTATTTTGGTAATGTCATTGATAATGCACCTTCCTTTCACCAAGCTTGAACTGAATGAGTGTAAGCAACAGAATAACAATAAATAATACAATTGCCTGTGCACTTGCAGCACCATGCTGATAATTCCTAAATGCTTCTTGATAGATGGAGTACACAATTACATTTGTCTCATTTTGCGGGCCCCCGCGTGTTAACATGTCAACCTGACCAAAGGTTTGAAATGCATTAATGAATGATACGGTAATGACAAAAAATAAAGTTGGTGAGAGCATTGGAATGGTAATTCTTCTTAATTTATAAAAATAGCTTGCCCCATCTATATCTGCACTTTCATATAAATACGAATCGATTGATTGTAATCCGCCTAGTAAAATTAAGAACGTGAAACCAAGATTCATCCATATCGTCGAAATAGAAACGGAGATTAATGCCCAGTCCGGGTCTGTTAACCATCCAATTGCTTCAATCCCCAGATTTTCTAATAATTGATTTAACCAGCCCATTGTCGGATGGAAAAGAAACATCCAGAAAACGGAGGCAGCAGCAACAGAAATCCCCATTGTAGAAGAGAAAAGAGTGCGGAATATTCCGATTCCTCTCAGCTTTTCATTAGCAAGTACTGCTAAAAATAAACTTACTATAACAGTCCCTGGTACTGTGTAGAGAACGAATAAAAAGGTTACTTCTAAACTTTTCAAAAATAATGGTGATGTAAAGATTGCTTGATAATTGTCCAGTCCAACAAAAACCGTTGTTGCTCCACTAGCATCTGTCAAGAATAAGCTTAAATAGAGTGTTTTAAACAGCGGATAAAATAAGAAAACACTAAATAAAATAATGGATGGTAATAAGAACAAGACACCTTTGAAAAAAGATTTTAACCTTTGCAGTTTCTTTGCTTTACCAAATTCTTTTGTATAATCCTTATCAATTTGAACTGTCAGATCACTCATATGGCTACAACCTCTTGCTCTTTCACAACACTAGTTGCTGGTTTGATTAGTTCTGTTGTTTTCGTATCATAGAAACTCATATTCTCAACAGAAATATTAACTGGAACTTTGTCACCAACTTGTACTCTCCACTGTCCCAACCATTTCGCTGTCCATAGTTCTTTTCCTATTTCGAATGTCAGCAGTGTTTCATTCCCTAAATGTTCCACACTGATTACTTCTAATTCATGTGTTTTGCTATCTTCATCGCCATGAAAGATATGCTCGGCACGAATCCCAATTGTCAAATTATTTTTCTGGATTATATTACCAATATCAGATGTTGTGATCGGTATATGGATTGACTCTTCAATAACTAATTGGTGATCCTTAATTACCGCTTGCCCTAAATTAATTCTGGGTGAGCCGATAAAAGATGCAACAAACAAGTTAGCAGGTTCATTATATAGAGTAATTGGGTCACCCACTTGCTGGATCTTTCCATCATCCAGTACCATAATCCGGTCTCCCATAGTCATTGTCAATCCAAGTTTTTTCTGTAACCTTCTAATCTCCATGCGCATATGGGCACGAAGCTTTGCATCCAGATTCGATAAAGGCTCATCCATTAAACATAAAGGTGCATGACTAACGACCGCTCTTGCCAAGGCAACACGTTGTCTCTGTCCACCTGATAACTGCTTTGGTTTCCGTTTTAATAATTCAGATAGACCCATCATTTCCGCGGTTTCATTTAAACGCTTCTGTTGTTCTTTTTTATTTACTTTCTTCGCATTTAAGCCGAATAAAATATTTTGTTCGACCGTTAAGTGCGGATATAAGGCATAATTTTGAAATACCATTGATAAGTCCCGGTCTTTTGGTCTTAAGTGGTTAACCACTTTATCATTTATTTTAAGGATCCCGCCAGTTATCTCTTCAAGACCTGCAATCATTCTTAGCAGAGTACTTTTTCCTGATCCGGAAGGACCTACAAGGACAAAAAATTCGCCATCTTCAATTGCTAAATCTATACCGTTTAATACATTTTTTTGATTATCATAAGATTTTTCGAGATCTTTCATTTCTACATGATACATTTTGACAACCTCCTTACTAAAACTATTAACATTAAATCATACTTTCTGTTCTATATGGCAATATTTACAATATCTAAACATTTTTTATAAAAACCACTAATAAATTTACATTCTATTAACAAAAATATTAAATTATCTGTAACAGTTTGGGTATTGGGTGAATAACCTATAACCGGAGGTGGGTTACGAAATGTACCAGCAAAGCAGTTACCAAAAAGAAGATATGAAAAAGCTGTGCGAACAATATCAGAATTATTATGTTGTGGGAGAATTAATGAACGGTGAAAAAATAGAAGGTATTATTCAAAATGTTGATCATGAAGGTGTTACAATGCTAATACCTGAAAATATTGAAGTAGAGAATTCGGAACGGCAATTCGGCTATGGTTACGGATATCCTCGCAGATTCTACCGCCGTTATTATCCATATCGATATCCATTAGGTTTACTAAGCGGATTATTGCTATATCCGTTTTTATTTCCGCAATCCCCATACTATCCTGGATACTATTAATCTTTGATTGTTCTGATCAGTCTATTATCTAAAAATGATGCGAGGACATAACAAAACAGTGATGTCAAAAAACGAACAAAAAATACTCCAGTGGTTCACTCACTAATGTACTAATATAGATAGTGCTAGTTTACCGCTGGGGAAAATACTCGCTTTCCATGGGGCATAAGTGCGACATCTACTCAAGCAAATTACGCTTTCGCAGTGTCTCCTTTACCATGGGCACGGCGGTCTGCTAACTTGGTAAAGAAACCCGCTTTACCAAGTGGATTTTCAGCTCGCGCTGTTCCCATAGGAGTCTCGCATTTTCTAAAGCTTAGGGATTTCCTATACTAATAAGTAGAACGAATTTTACCCTGATAAGACGTCCTTATTTCACTTAAGTTTAGGTATGGACATCAACTCCTCTTGAAAGTCTCTCTTTCAAAGCAGGTACCTGAGAGTAAGTGGCAGATGAAGATCCTTTTTTCAGAAAAAAATAATCCAAACATTCAATTGTTTGGATTAACTTATAGACAAAATACTTTTGTCACAGCCTCTTATCTTATTCAAATAGAGTTATCTTTCTAACTTGAAGACAGATTGTCTTTCAATCAATACTGGATTAATAGTGTGAGAATAACCGTTCTTGCTGTTCAGCATTTCTAAAAGCATTTCAGCAGCTTTTATACCTATCTTTTTACTAGAATGATTAATTGTTGTTAATGGCGGATTCATATATGCGGTATAATATAAGCCATCAAATCCTGTTACAGAGATATCATCAGGGACTTTTATTCCTTTCTGCGAGAGGGCAGTTATTGCCCCCATCGCCATTAAGTCATTGGCACATACGATTGCAGTAATATGTGGAAATTCATTAATTAATTGTACTGCCCCCACTTCTCCGCTTTTTCCATTAAAATCTCCATAATAAACTTGTGAGCTATTATGGGTAATATTTTCTTTTCTTAACACTTCGCAGAAACCTGCATAACGCTCTTTACAAATAAATAAATGCTCTGGTCCGTTTATAAACCCAATGTTTGTATGCCTGTTACTCACTAAGAGTTCTGCAATTAAGCGGCCACCTTCACGACTGTTTGATGCAATTGCGGAGCATTTTTCGTCTACAACCTGACCAAAATTGACGACAGGTATTTTTAATTGCTGGGCTTCCTTCAGAATATAATCATTTTTCGTTATACCAGGCAAGAAAACACAACCTTCTAAATTTCGCTTTCGCACCCATTCTGTTAATAGATTTTTGCGGTAGTTTGCCAGTTTCACAGAAAAAATGATAACATCCTTGCCACTATCTCTGAGTACTTTCTGAATGGACGGAAAAAGTTCAAAGAAGTCTGGATTTACCCCTTCTATATCAAACTCAGGAAAAAAAACGCCGATTAATTGACTAGACTTCCCAGTCATCTGTTGTGCACCAAGATTCGGTATATATCCTAACTCCTTCGCCTTGTCAGCAACTAATTGTATGGTTTTCGGATGTACTCCATAGTTCCGGTTTAAAGCACGTGAAACCGTACTCACTGCCAGCCCTAATTCTTTTGCAATATCTTTTATTGTTACTTTCCTTGGCTACACCTTCTCTGCTATTCAAGATTAGCTAATGGTCATCAGATGGTGCTCGAATTATTATTTTCTTATCATCAAGCTGAAGCTGCAATTTATTTAATCCTGCCACTTCTAATTCTTCTAAATAGTTGGAGGGAATCTGGATTCTGCCAGATTGATCCATTACCACATA
The DNA here is from genome assembly GCF_009498735.1 of Gracilibacillus oryzae. Classification (GTDB taxonomy): domain Bacteria; phylum Bacillota; class Bacilli; order Bacillales; family Amphibacillaceae; genus Gracilibacillus; species Gracilibacillus oryzae. Next base: position 11,587 of record NZ_ML762436.1, on the reverse strand, counting down.
TTCGTCATGGGAGGCTTCCTCTAAAACTAGTGTTTCTTCTAATTCTGCCAATTCTTCTGCATAGGACTTTCTTCTGATCATTTCCGATGATGTTCTGCCATCTCTTATTGCAATTACTCGATCAACTTTTTTCGCTAAGCGTTGATCATGTGTTACGATTACTACTGTTAACTCAAGCTCCCGATTCAGCCGATGAAGCAGTTGCATTATTTGGTCTGCAGTCTTCGTATCCACTGCACCAGTCGGCTCATCTGCCAGTAACAGTTTAGGCTGGTTGGCTAACGCAATTCCGATGGCCACACGCTGCTGTTCCCCGCCCGACAGCTGGTTTAATAGATTATCTCTCCGATGGTACAGACCTACCGCATCTAAAAGTTCCAATGCTCTTTCCCTTCGTAGTTGTTTATTTAAAAGCATCGGAATTTCTATATTCTCTACTGCTGTTAGATACGGAATCAGGTTCCTGGCATTAACTCTTTCTCATTGAATTTTAACATATCTTTCCCATCAACAAACAGCCTGCCTGCTGATGGCCGGTCTAATCCACCAAGCATGTTCAATAACGTAGACTTTCCACTGCCCGAATTTCCGATTATGGCAGTAAATTCGCCTTTTTCTATCCTTAAATCTAATCCTTGCAATGCCACTACTTCCAGATCAGATGCTTTGTAAATTTTGACTAAGTTTTCACATTGAATCAACTCTCCACACCTCCAGATTAATCATCACCTAAACGCAGAGCTTGATGAATCTTCATTTGTCTTAAGTAAAGTGCAAGTACGACTATAGCAACAGTAACCATAAATAAAATAAAAATGGCCAAAAGGATTAAATCCCTGCTTTCAATCATGACTTCAAAAGGAGGAACAATCTGACTTGGATTAAACACGGTTTGAAACATCGGCACAAAAAGGTAAGTAGTAACAGCACCTGTTATTAAACCAAAAAGTATCCCTGCTCCTGACGTTAATAATTGCTCTAATGTTAACATGCCAATCATTTGCCTGAATGTGATACCCATCGCCCGAAAAATCCCAAACTGTAAGATGCGATGCTGTAATGACAGAATCCAATATAATAGAAAACCACACAAAGTGACACACAATGATAAGATAAAG
>NZ_ML762436.1:0-10448 GCF_009498735.1 Gracilibacillus oryzae | reverse complement strand
CCGAAATGGATCATTGCGGCTTTCAATAATCTGTGCTTCCGTATCTTTATAGCTAACTAAATGTATATCCGATTCTGTGAGCTGGTTAAAAAATGATTGCTTATTCGCACCTTCTTCAAGATTTACCCATACATCATACGGCTCTACACCAAGTCCATCTTGTATTGTCTGCAAATGACCGACAATGAGCATCGATTCCTCACTTGCCTCTTTGCCATCTGTAAATTTAGGATTAAACGTAGGAAAATACGGTACAATCCCATACACTGTTAAGGACAGCCGCTCTGTACCTGCCCAACCTGCTTCAATCTTATCTCCTGTGGAAATATTTAATTTTCCAGCCATTGTTTCCGAGATAAGAACGGCATAAGGATCTGCTGCCATAACATTTAAATACTCATAAAAGTGATAAGGAAGCAAGCGATTCTTCATCCAAGATGTTTTGCCAAATTCATCTGTGACGATTCCCATCAATTGAGCTTTTCCGTTCCCTTCCTCTGTCCAGAAGGATACCTCCTCTTTCGAAAAAACGCGGGCACTGCTCTCTATTCCATTTATCTTATCATAAGCTGAATATGGCGGTTCAATATAGATAACCTTTTCCGCTTCCTCTTGCAGACTTGCAGGATCCACCGTCCAATGCTGACTCAGAATAATTTCACTTCCATTCTGGTACCAGATCTGTTCTTCCATATTATCATTAAGTGTCCGGCCAGCACTTGTGCTAAAAATACCTGTTCCTACTGTTAAAATTAAAAATAACATCAACAGCTGGTATGGTTGATTTCGTCTGCTGACTTGCAATAGGGAAGAATAAAAAGGTGGTGACCACCTGCCTTTTCCCATTTGATAGATAATGCGCAGAGTAAACGGATATAACCTTAACAGGATTAGTCCAAAGCCTGCTAAAAACAGAAAAGGATAGACAAATAAAAACGGATCCATGCCCCAGTTAACTCCACTTTTTTCTAATGATAGAAGGGTATTGAGTTTTTGATGAAAATGAAAGAGACCATAACAACCAAGTCCGAATAGAATAAAATCAAGACCATATCTGAACCAAAAGGAACGTTTCTTTTCTCTAGCCTTGGCTCGTTTCTGGTCGACAATGCTTATTCTCAATGCCAGCATATCCAAAACAGTTCAAACTTAAAGAAACATGTAAATCTGCTCTGTTTACAAAACTTAGGAAACTGTCACTTGAACCTAATATCTTTGTTACAAAAGCACCTAAAAAGGGACCGCAAATAAATGCAATAAAAGCTAATAAGGACGACTCTGCCAGATATAACAGAAATATTTGTTTTCTTGATGCCCCTCTGCTGCGAAGCACTGCCATTTCCGGCAGTTGTCTTTCCACTAATAATCCAGAAACCATGTATACATAAAATGCTGCTAATACTAATAGTGGAATATTTAATGACCATAATAACAGGCCAAGCTTACTTTCTTTTTCTTTATATTTTGTGAAAATTTCGTCTGCTGCCAGTGAGGTTGGTGTATATCCTTGGATAGTTTGCTTATAAAACGTATCCAGCTGTTGTTTCTTTTGCAGAAATAGATCGGCCGATGCAACAGATAACTTAGTATAAGCAATGTTTGCCAGCCAATTAGCGGAACTTAGAGGAATAATATCTTCTTGGACTATTTCATTAAATAATTGTTCATTAACCATAACTGATTGTTTATATTCTGATAACGGGGTACTCCAGTATTTCTCATTAAGATTTTTTTGTTCAATGACCCCAACAATTTTAATCTTTACCCCTTCTGCAAAACTGTTATTGCTTATATACGTATCACCAACTGCCATATCATTTTGAACAAGCATATCTTCCGTTACCATTCCTTCATATATTCCATCAATCTTCTTTGCTGAAGGAAACTTACCTTCGATAAGATTAACATGCTCTGTTATATCCGTTCTCATGGCAATGTCGATTTGATGACTGTCAGGCTGATCGTTTACATCCGTCTCAGCTGGAATAATATTGATAATTCTTGTTCTCCGTTCATAAATGTAATCCAGCAGCTCAAAATTCTTATTGTCAAGAATTTCCTGTTCCCAGTACTGGTCAAATTGCTCTAGTATTTCCACTCTTGTTATCTCTTCTTCTTCATGCAAACTCAAGGAAACTTTTGCAGATAGACTTCCAGGATACTGCCATGTTTCCATATAAAATTGATCTAATTCTTTTATTAGCATTCGTTGTAATATTGATTCTTTATAGATGGGAAGACTGCTTGTTAACATCGTACTTATCATCATCCCGCTTAATAAACTGATAACAAGCCAGCGATTTTTGCGCATTTTTCTAAATAGCATCATGAAGATCGTCATAGGCCGTTTTCCTCCTTGGTCACTTTACAATTACCTGTTCACCAGCTTCTAATCCTCTGATTATTTCTATATCTGTTGCATTACTGATCCCTGCCTCTACAACCTTCTCTCGACGTATCCCTTCTTCCAATACATGTACATATTGTTCATTTAATATTTGATGAACAGTATTTTTCGGAACAATGACAACGTTTTCTTTTTTATCAAGGACGATTTGAACTGTCGCTTTCTCTCCAATCTGGATATCATCTGGTGCCTCTTCCAGCTCGATATATAGTTGGTTTTTATATTTTTCTTTTAATTCCTCATCTTCTACTGAAGGGGCAGTTGAAGGTGTCTGCACTACTTTACCTTTGTAGGACTTGTTTCTAAACGTAATATCAGCAGTCATTCCTACTGTTACATCCTTTAGATATGCATCTGAAGTACTGCTGAAGGCTAACCTTGTTTCAGCCGGGTTTGCAACAGTATAGACCATCTGGTAGGATTCAATTGTATCACCAGCTTTGACGCCGCCATCAAATACGATTACTCCATCCATCTTTGCTTTTAATTGTTTATCTGTTAACTCATGTTTTACTGCATCATATTCTTTCTGCGCAATGTCTCTTTCTAATTGGGCAATACGGATTTTCCGGTCATTTCCAGAAAACTTCGCTTCGTCCAGTGCCAGCTGCTTTTTTTCTAATTCTAATTGTTTTTTTAATACTTCTAAGTCTTCCCCACGGTTTTCTAATCTTAACAGGACATCACCTTTCTTTACTGTATCACCAGCATAGAAAAAAACCTCTTCGGCTCTTCCGGAAGTCTGGGTAAACTGATGATAAGCCATCTCTGTTGATTCAAAGACTCCTGTACCTGACAAACTTCTAACGAGCGTCCCTGTACTTGCTTCAACTGTTGCTATTTCCTCACTTGCCGGCTTTACAAGAGGTGGTGCCAATGCTGCTTCTTCTTTTGGAAAAATGGAACAGCCAAATAAAAATAACAAAAGAATTCCGTTCACACACCATAATACTTTATTATATCGCTTCAATGATCTCACCATCCTCTAACGTATATACATGATCAGCAATATCGAACTATGCCGGATCATGACTTGTCATAATAATCCCAACCTGTTCATTATCAATTAAATCTTTAAATAACTTCATAATCTGCAGCCCCATCTTTGTATCAAGTTCTGCTGTTGGCTCATCAGCGAGAATCACTTTTGGTTTACAGGCGATTGCTCTGGCTATAGAAGTTCTTTGCTGTTCACCGCCTGACATTTCCTCAGGCCGATGGTGCATCCGTTCTTTCAAACCAACAAATGTGAGAGCTTTCTCTGCAAACTCTTTTCTTTGCTTTGCTGGTATTCTGGCGATTCGCAAACCAAATTCCACATTTTCATATGCTGACATATATGGAATAAGTGCATGTGACTGAAAAATAACACTGATATCCTTTTGTCTTACTATATCTCGTTGTTCTTGTGATAAAGAATATAGCTCTGTCTGATTAAAAAAGACTTTTCCATCAGTTGGCTGATCAAGACCTGCCAGTATATTTAACAGTGTCGTCTTGCCCGATCCAGACCTTCCCCTTAATATAACCAGCTGACCTTGGTGAACTTGGATTGAAGCTTTTTTTAATGCATGGAACATTTGCTTACCAGATCCATACATTCTATTTACATTTGAAGATGATAAGATCGGTTCCTTATCCAAAACACATCCCCCCTGTTTTATTTACTTAAAATGTAAGCATTTACATTTTATCAAAAGTATATATTAACCAGTTTATGAAGTAAAGCTATTTTCGGAAACGTTTGCGAAAATCTGAAATAATGATTATTGATTATTTTAATAATCCATGGAAAAAGTAATTTTACCTTACAGAAAAGCGAACAGTAAAAATAGGAAATGTGTGTTGGAAGCATTTAAAATGCCGCCTGAGAGGAGGAGGGAGCAGTGCTCATGGCATTTGAATCCTTTATAAATGCCTTCAGCACAGGAAAGAGCCAAGCTCATGGCATTAGGACAAAATTTACCTTATTGTCTTTACATTGTTTGCTGCCAAACACTTCAGGATGTGGAAGAAATCACTCACATTATCCACGCGAAGTGTTTGGCTAAGCAGGTCATCCTTTGTTATATCCTGTCTCTCCGTCAAATTAAGTTCCACAAAATGTTTGCTGAGGCCTTTGTGTTTTTGGCGGCAGTGAAGCATATTCCCGTTGATCTTTACTATGATCAAAAGGTCTTAGAAGTACGTTTAATAAATCTGTTAAAACTGAAAAATCGTTATTGCCTACTGCTGCATCGATTGCTTCTTCCACGCGGTGATTTCTTGGAATAACGGCAGGATTATTATTTTGCATCAATTCAATCGACAGACTCATTGATTCTTCCTGGCGTTCCAGTCTATTCTTCCATTTTTCTTTCCACTGCTGAAAATCTTCTGTACCAAACATCACCATACTATTCATCTCATCGAACGTTAAAGCTTTAAACGTATTGGTAAAGTCGGCTTCGTACTGTTGCATCAGATCAAGCAGTTCTTTGATTAAATCCCCGTCTTCTGTTTCCTGATTAAAAATACCGAGCTTTGCTCTCATGCCCTGAAGCCAATGTTGATGAAAATGCTCTGGAAACTGTGCAATAGCATCTTGTGCCAACTCAACAGCTTTGTCTTCATCTTGATCCAATAATGGGAGCAGGGTTTCCGCAAAACGAGCGAGATTCCATCCGGTAATATTCGGCTGGTTGCCATAAGCATACCTTCCTTGTCTATCAATGGAGCTGAAAACGGTCGCTGGATCATATTCATCCATAAAAGCACAAGGACCATAATCAATCGTTTCCCCACTTACTGTCATATTATCAGTGTTCATCACACCATGAATAAAACCGACAAGCTGCCATTGTGCGATAAGTGTTCCTTGTCTTTTCACCACTTCTTGCAGCAATGCGAGATATGGCTTATCGTTCTCCGCAAGCTCTGGATAATGACGTTTAATCGTATAATCAGCCAATTCCTTTACATCGCCCTCTTCGCCGAATGCCGCAGCATATTGAAAAGTTCCAAATCGAATATGACTTGATGCTATCCGTGTTAAAATTGCTCCAGGTAAAGCAGTTTCACGCATCACTTCTTCCCCTGTTGTCACAACAGCTAAACTTCGGGAAGTTGGAATTCTAAGTGCATCCATTGCTTCACTGATTATATACTCTCTGAGCATTGGCCCGAGTGTTGCGCGTCCATCTCCCCCTCTGGAATATGGAGTAATCCCAGATCCTTTTAGTTGAATATCGAATTTTTCTCCAGTTGGTGTGACATGTTCCCCTAGTAATATTGCTCGTCCATCACCAAGCATAGTGAAATTTCCGAATTGGTGACCTGCGTATGCCTGAGCAATTGACAGTCCATTATCAGGAATCGTATTACCTGACAATATGTCAACATTGCTGTCCTTTATTAGTTCATCCGTATTAAATCCCAATTGTTCTGCTAATTCTTCATTGAAGACTCGCAGTGCCGGATCACTTACAGGGTTTGGCTCTGTTTTGCTGTAAAATCTTTCTGGCAAAGATGTGTAACTATTTTCAAAATTGAATCCCACTTCAGACATCTGATCATCCTTTCTAGTTAAATGAAAAGTCCCTGCTTCTATTATTAATTGAAAAAGTAATCATATTCACTATATCTCTTTACAGTGTAACAAAAAAACAGATACAAGCGTACGCATCTGTTTACTTCAAAGTTTCTTTTACCAGCTTTTTGTTTTTCTCTTTAAATATATCATTATGGGAAGAAACCATTGCATAATCATGGGCATCTGGTTCTAGAAATTTTTTGGCACTGTTAACTGCGTGTACAGCATCCTGAAATGTTCCTAAAATCAAATGAACTTTTCCATCATGTTTTAGCTTATCTCCTGCTGCATACAAACCTTCAACAGACGAGGCAGACATACTGTTTCCCGCAATATAAAAATCATCAATCAGTTCAATTGGTAAATCACTATTTTCGATCAATGAGGAATCCCGGTCAAAGCCATGGTTAATCACCACATCATCTACCGCCACATAATTCGTTTCACCAGTGTGATTATTCGTTAGTTCCACTTGATGAATCTTCTCTTTCGTCTGATCGGCAATTAACTTGGTAATCGTTGTCTGAAAGTAACATTCAATAGAGCTGTTTAATAATTGAGTTATTTGTGCTTCATGACCATTTAAATTTTCCCTGCGATAAGTAAGATAAACTTTCCTTGCAATCGGCTCCAGTTCGTTGGCAATATCAATCGCAGAATCACGTCCGCCTGAAATAATCACAACTTTATCTTTAAATTTTTTGAATGACTGTACAGTGTAATGTAAATTGGTTAATTCAAATCGTTCTGCACCATCTATATTTAATTTTTGAGGTTTTAAAATGCCGCTGCCTGTTGCAACAATAACTGTCTTGGAGTAATGGATCTGACCTGAGCTGCCATGTAATAAAAACATGCCATCTGTTTCTCTTTTCTCAATAGATTCCACTTTTTCATTTAACACAACTTCAGGTTGAAAAGTTACTCCCTGCTCTGATAGCTGGTCGATTAATTGCTGGCCAGTTACAGGCAGTAATCCACCAACATCCCAGATCATTTTTTCTGGATACACATGAATTTTCCCGCCTAATTTAGGCTGAAATTCAATAATCTTCGTTTTCATTTCTCTTAAACCACTATAGAAAGCTGAATACAATCCAGCAGGTCCACCACCAATTATTGTTACATCAAAACAGTCCTCACGTTGCATAGAATCCCTCCATCTACTTTTTAAAAAGTCATTGACACTGATAATGATAACCATTATCATTATAAACGAAGTTGAGAATCAATTTCAATTACTTTTTAAAAAGGAGTTTATGTAAATGAAAAAAATATTATGGATATGTCTGATTATCTCACTATTTACCCTTTCGGCATGCGGTGATGATAGTACAGCAGACACTGATAATACAGCTGATACAAATGGAGATCAGGCAACCGATAATAATTCAGCATCCGCTGAGGCAACAATTACATATGAATCAGAAAACGGCCCAATTGAAGTTCCAGCAGATCCCCAGCGTGTCATCGCTCTAAATGGATTTGCTGGAAATGTACTTGCATTAGATGTACCTTTGGTTGGTGCTGTATCCTACAGTATGCAAAATCCTTTATATGACCTTGAAGGGGTAGAAGAAGTTTCCGATGAGAATCTAGAGAAGATTATCGAATTGGATCCTGATTTAATTATTGGGTTAACTACCATCAAAAATTATGATCAATTAAGTGAAATTGCTCCTACCGTAACTTTTACATATGGTGAATATGATTATTTGGAACAGCATATAGAAATTGGTAAGTTATTAAACAAAGAAGAAGAAGCAACCAAATGGGTAGAAGATTTTAGAACCCGTGCTAAACAGGCTGGTGAAGATATTAAGGCAGAAATCGGTGAAGATGCAACTGTTACAGTTATAGAGAATGCTGATAAAGAATTATATGTATTCGGCGATAACTGGGCCCGCGGAACGGAAATCCTTTATCAGGAAATGGGACTGGCGATGCCAGAACAAGTGAAAGAAGTGGCATTAGAAGCAGGTTATTATACATTATCATTAGAAGTTCTTCCAGACTATGTTGGTGATTATCTGGTAATCAGTAAGACAGAAGAAACGGAAACTTCTTTTATGGAAACGGAAACCTACAAGAATATGCCTGCTGTTCAAAACGATCAAGTGATGGTTGCAGATGCCAGAGAATTTTATTTTTCCGATCCCATTACATTGGATAGCCAGTTGGACTTTTTCCTCGATAACTTTTTAAAAGAATAATGATGATGGGATGGGCTGTTACCAGTTCCATCCTATCTTCGTGTCAAGAAGATTACGATAATTCATAATGAAAGACGTTGATAAACATGCTGAAAGCAAAATTTTTTTCTTACAAATTAATAGGCAGCTTCTGCTTACTGCTTATCGCCTGCTTTATTGCCATGAGATTCGGCGCAGCAGACACTTCGATCAAAGAAGTATGGTTTGCTGTTACTTCCTCAGGTTCATCAGATACAGTCACAATGCTACAGGAAATCCGCTTTCCCAGAGTTATTGCAACCATCTTTGTCGGGGCCGCTTTAGCAGTTGCCGGCGCTATTATGCAAGGAGTGACTCGCAATCCATTGGCTGATCCTGGATTACTTGGTGTATCTGCTGGAGCAAATGTAGCACTTGCTCTAACAATGGCTTTTATTCCATCTGCCAATTATTTCTCGATTATGATCGCATGCTTTATTGGAGCGACCATTGGAACATTGCTTGTTATTGGTATCGGCGCCGTTAGTGAGAGTGGGTTCTCAGCACTGCGAATTGTGCTTGCAGGTTCAGCTGTTTCTGCTTTTCTTTATGCAATTGCTGATGGAATCACCATTTATTTCGATATTTCAAAAGATGTATCAATGTGGACAGCCGGAGGATTTATCGGTACAAACTGGGCGCAGTTACAAGTAGTTTTGCCGTTTATTGCAGTTACTTTGATCATCTCGTTACTGCTTGCCAGACAGCTTTCACTATTAAGTTTAAATGAAGATGTTGCTGTTGGGCTTGGACAAAATGTATTCGTGATTAAAGGAATCCTTTTCTTACTTATTAGTTTATTAGCTGGAGCTTCTGTTGCACTAGTCGGGAACCTGGCCTTTGTCGGTTTGATGATTCCGCATATTGTGCGTGCCATTGTCGGCTCAGATTATCGAAATATTATTCCAATGTCTATGTTTATTGGGGCAGCATTTTTAGTATTAGCTGAAACACTTGGCCGAACCATTAATGCACCTTATGAAACGTCTGTTGCTGCCATTGTATCAATAATCGGATTACCTTTCTTCCTCATCATTGTAAGAAAAGGAGCGAAGCAGATATGACAAATAAAATAGTTAGACAGCGTGTGATTGTGATATCTCTGATTTTGCTTATTATCATTACAGCGGTGATCAGCCTGGGATTAGGTTATTCTTCCGTATCTTTTCAACGGATTATCCCGACAATTTTTGGTTCAGGTACGGTCAAAGAAGAGATGGTCTTATTTGACTTTCGGCTCCCACGCATTTTAGTTACCATTTTAGCAGGAATGGCATTAGCCTTATCTGGCGCGATTCTTCAAAGTATTACACGGAATGATTTAGCAGACCCTGGTATTATCGGAATCAATGCAGGGGCAGGAATTGGTGTATCCATCTTCTTTTTATATTTTCCGATAGAAGCCGGAAGTTTTGTTTACGTTCTTCCGATTGTGGCTTTTTTCAGTGCTATCTTGATCGCATTTTTAATTTACATCTTCTCCTATACAAAAGGAATGGGCGTTCAGCCAATTAAGCTGGTCCTTGTTGGTGTTGGATTCTCTATGGCATGCTCTGGGGGAATGGTTGTGCTTATCTCCTCAGCTGAAGATGAAAAAGTGACTTTTATTTCCAAGTGGCTTGCTGGTTCGGTTTGGGGCACAGATTGGCCTTTTATCATCGCACTTTTACCATGGCTGATTATTCTTGTTCCATTTATTTTATATAAAGCTGGTAAGTTAGACTTATTGGCTTTTAGTGAACCAGTTGCTGTCGGAGTTGGAGTGCAGGTGGAGAAAGAAAGAGTTGTTTTATTAATAGCTGCTGTCGCACTGGCTGCGGCCTCTGTTTCTGTTACTGGCGGTATTGCATTTGTTGGTCTGATGGCACCGCATATCGCAAAATCACTTGTTGGGCCTCGTAATCATCTCTTTATTCCCATTGCTATCTTAATAGGGGGCCTCTTGTTACTGGTGGCAGACACAATCGGACGTAATCTGTTAGAATCTGAGGAAGTTGCTGCGGGGATTATCACAGCGTTAATAGGTGCGCCATACTTTATCTATTTATTACTTCGGAAAAAATAAATCGTGGAGTGAAATTTTGTCTGAATGCCGGGGGCAGACTTTTCGGTGGCGCTCATGGTATTCAGACCACCGCTGAATGCGCTCGCGAAAACTTTGGAAGTCAAGTCCTTTTTTATGTGTAAATATAGATACAATGTTAACAACCTAATTCACATAATACATATTTGTTCTTTT
>NZ_ML762435.1:25356-106201 GCF_009498735.1 Gracilibacillus oryzae | reverse complement strand
TATCGTGGTTGAAAACATTGTATCATGAGGAAAGCTATAATGGCTTTTCTTTTTACACAATTATACTGGCTTAACCCCCAATCGTTGCTGAAGGCATTCACAGGTGATCTGAATGCCTTGACGCCAGCCAAGAACGTTGCTGAAGGCATTCAGAGGTGGTCTGAATGCCTTGTCCCCAGCCCCAATCAGTGCTGAAGGCATTCACAGAGGGTCTGATAGCCAAAACGACATTGAAAAAGGAAATGGCAAGACATCGTTAATGGAGAATTGGAGAAACGCAGATGAAGAAAGTGTTATCAAGGTGATAAAGTAATTGGGAGGAAGCTCATCTTTTATTTTGCATGTTTTGTTCCGGCATTTTTTAACAAGTTAGCAGAACGCCTTGCCCAGCGGTAAAGAAGACACTACTCAACCGCAATTTTCTTGAGTAGATGTCTTCCTTACCTTGCTGAAAGGGGGTATTTCCTACAGCGGTAAGTTAACCCGGTCTATAACAGTAATTAGTGATGATATTCGGTTTCTAGATTAACTATTTTTGTTATGTCCCAACCTGTCTCCAGAATAATTCTTTTTAAAGACAGAAGGTGACATGCCAACATATTTTTTGAATTTGCTATAAAAATAGTCAACATTGGAATAACCAACTTGTTCAGCGACTTCATATATTTTGTAACCTTTCAATATTAGCTGTTTGCTATTTTCAATTCTCACTTTATCCAGGTAGGTGTTAAAATAATCACCAGTATATTCCTTAAAGAGTTTCCCTAAATAAACGCGGTGATAATTAAGTACATCTGCCAAGGTGTCCAGCTTGATATTTTGGGGGAAGTGTCTTTCTATAAGGATAATCATTTTTTTCACGATCGCTTCTTTTTCTTCTAATGGAAGCAGCTGAATAGTCTCAGACAAAATAGAAACAGCCTGGTCAACTAACTGCTCCAAATGGCGTGAATGAATTAAGTTTGCAATGTCTGTAAGCTTTTGTAATAATTCGCTTTGTTCTTTCGGATAATGAAAAGTAAGATGGTTAATGCACGAAGATAGAATCTTTATAAAATCGTTCTTAATATTTTGCTCTGTATCGTTTTGGTTTACCATCAATTTTGCGATTTTCCAGCAAGTTTCTTTAATTCCCCTGATATCAGTAATTTCAACAAAGTAGCATAATCTCTGTTTAATAGAAGAAAAAGTTTCTTGCGGATCTAATTTGATTAGATAATCGTCGATAACTTTTTTACTATCTTTTGTTAACAGTTTGGACTCTTTATAAAAGAAACTATTTTGCAATAGGGTGAGTGTCATGAGGTAAATGTTCGGCAACTCACTGTAATGATCGATTTCTTCTGATAACGCCATAAAATAAGGAATATTGAGCGGTTGTATAATTTTATCCATTTCAATAAAGTGTATATCATTATTAATGAAGTGATTAACTTGTTCTGATAGCAATACCCCAATATAATCCTTTATTAAGAACGCGATCATTGTTTCCTCGGAAAAAATGTTATTGATAGAATTAATAATATGGTTGATATCATTTTTAGATGCTTGGTGAAATTTTATTAAGATGATTCGATAGGATTTCCAGTCAAGATGATCATGAGTATGAGTTCCTGCTTCCTTATTGTGAGCTGAATTCAGATAATCCATTAGTTTTTGTTTATGTTCTTCTACTTGTTGTTGGGGGTCTGTTTGATCGGATAATTGCTGTTGCCTCTTATTTTGGATTTGTTCTAAGTAGCTGATCAACTCTTCTTCTTCAATCGGTTTCAGCATATAACCAGTTACGTTAAGTTTTAGTGCCTTTTTAGCAAATTCAAATTCCGCATGACCACTCAAAATTAAAATATTGATGGATCGGTCATTTTTACGGATTTTCTCTATCAATTCTATTCCTGACATTCCGGGCATTTTCATATCAATAATAAGGAGATCTGGAGCAATGTGAGAATATTTCTCCAAAGCATCAAACCCATTTGATGCAGTATCTGCCACAGTAAAGCCATAGTCTTCCCAGTTTATAATGGATACTAGTCCTTGACGAGTTCTTCTTTCATCATCAACGATCAATACTTTCTGCATGAGAGCCACCTCTTATCGGAATCGAGAACGATACCTTTGTTCCCTTATTTAACTCACTGTCAATCGATATTCCTGACTGGGCGCCATAGATTAAACGAAGCCGTTGATCAACATTCCGCAGTCCAATTCTCATCCCGGTTTTGTCCTCTTTTTCACGTAAAGAGGACTGTAAGAATGTTAATTTTTCTTTTGTCATGCCAATCCCATTATCAATAACTTCTACAAGTAAGGTTGTTGAAGATACATTTATCTTTATCCAGACAGCCCCGCCTTTGTTATGATTTTCAAGACCATGAATCACACTATTTTCGACTAATGGCTGAATCGTCAGTGGCGGGATATGCATTGTTGTTGAGGAAGGATCAACATCCAGGTAATAATGAAGCCGTTCATCATATCTGAATTTTTGTATTTCTAAGTACCATTGAATGACCTGCAATTCTTGTACAAGTGTAATTTTGCCTGCTCCAATATCGATGGAATTTCGCATAAGTTTGCCTAACAATTTTATTATATTTGCGATTTCTTTTTCACCTTTATATGCTGCTTCCATGCGAATAGATTCTAATGCATTAAACAAAAAATGCGGGTTAATTTGACTTGCCATCATTTTTAGCTTTATTTCACTTTGTTTTTTCTCTAATAATGATCGCTGTGTATTTGATTCATGAACTTCTTGAATTAGTTTTTGTGTATTATTGACCATATGTTGAAGCTGGACAGATAATTGACCGATTTCATCATTCCCATCTATCAGAATGGGGGTATCAAATTTTCCTTTTCCCACTTGTTTAATTTGTCTGCTGAGAAGGATTAGGCGATTTGATAATAATTTGGAAAGAAAATAAATAAAAAAAAGTGCTACACCTATACTTATACTCACAACAATAACACCGATTTTACCAAATTGACTTGCATTGGCACTTATCTCCCTGTTGCTAATTACTGTTACAATACGAAGTGTATTTGGAATATTGGCTAATGGAATAGGTTCAACAAAAATTCGATTCGCTTCATCTTCAAAGGTGCCGAATTTTCCTGATATAACTTGCTCTGATGAAATAAACTCGGATATATTTTTTCCAAGTGCGTTATCCTGGTTTGTTGCAATAATGTTATTTTTCTCATCCACCAGCATAGTAGGAGAGGATTCTTGCGACAGAATCTTTTGTAATGTTATTGGATTTACATTAATCACCAACACACCACTTGTGTTATATTCCGGGAAATCAATTCTCCGCACAAGGCAAAGGTATTTCTGATTACTATTGGTCTCGTCATTGATAAAGTGCCAACTGGATACACCATTTCCTTCCATCGCCTGAATATACCAATCCTTATTCGCAATCGTCTGATTAACAGGAATGATCTCCCAGTTGTTTAGAAGAGTCTGATTGTTAGTAAACAGCCGGATATTAGAAATCTCATGATTGAAAGTATTGAGATAATCCTGGAAAGTATTATATTGCCAATACTCTGAAACAACATCAAACACTGTCTCATATTCTGTATTGACAATTTCCTTTAATCGATTATCAAAAGAAAGGTTTGTTGAAAGAAATATAGGGATTTTAAGTACTTCAATTGTACGCTCCTTGACTCGTTCCATGTTTATCGAAGCTTGTTGTTCAGCATCCTCTAGTCCGAATAGTCTTAATTGATTTGTCAAGTAGCCGCCAATAATGATAACCGGGATAAATACAACAGCAACAAATGATAAAAATAATTTATTTCTTAGCGAAATATTGTTAATTTTTTTTACTATCTGATGATGGATAATTTTCAGCCCCTGACTTGTTTTAAAATGTTGCAATACTATAAGTTATTAAAATGGAATCGCTTACATTCTATATTATAATAAAAATAGGAATATTAGTATATAATTTTTCGCAATGGAAAGAAGCGATGAACATCCTACTGAGGGTTCATCGCTTCTGAACTTTTTAAAATTGGGCTTTCTAAAGAGAAAGAATAAGACTTGCAAGTGCCCAGATTAATTTAACACAACCTCTTTAATAATCTTTCTCTCTTCATGGTCAAGCATATTTTTGTTCACCACTTTTGTTATTGGCTTATTCATGTTGTTCTTCAAGTCATTTGCTTCATCCTTATCCCCGACTATATAAATATTTTCCCAATTAAGCCCTTTTGCAAAGCGGTCTAATGTATTTGCTAAATCTTTATACCAGCGATATCTATTTGCTTCAAATCGTTCTTTAAATTGATCCGTTTGTGTGATCTTTCCGCCACTTCCTGTATTTGCCTGGCTGGGTGGTGGACCGGAATATTGGCGCCAGTCTTCTGTTTCCAAGTCCAGCTCAAATGTATGAGAATCCTTTAAAGTTCCTAATTCGGTATCAAGGACTTTTACTGCTTCTTTTTGAGTTAAAATAATGCCTGACTTAGGGAAGGTTTGATGCATTTCCTTCAACTGATCCAGATTTGCTGTATCGTCCCATTCAAACAAAGTTGTAACAGGCATTTGGAATTTTTCCGCAAACCAGATAGAGTCGTCACCTGTAGCAAAGATAACAACACTTTTCGCTAGATCTTGCTCTATTTCACTTATATATTTCTCGACTTTTTCTTTCACTGCCCAGTAGTTTCTTTTCTCATCAGAATCTCCATCTTCTTGTAAATAACTTTCAAAATTACGCAGGCCGTTCTTAAGATGGATTCGCCATTCTCCGCCTTGTTGTTCAGGATCAGCGCGGTCTGTATTCAAGTACATAGTAAAAATTCGATTCGGTTTTCCCAATTGAACATTTTCTATTTTCTTTATTTCAGATTGAATATTCATCTAAGGCACTACTCCTTTTTTCGGTATTTTACCTATATCCTTCATGTAACCTGAAAAGAGTGAAATGAAACGTAAATTAACAAATTGAAATAAGGAATTTTGGAATGGAATTATTTATAACGGTATATGTCCGCGAGATATACAAAGGATAGAAGTGAGGGTATTACAGACTGTTAGGGCTGTGATAACTAAGAAATGGGGGTATTAATAATGAAGCATTTAAAATTAATGGTTGTAAAATTTCTGATTAGTTTTATCTTGCTCTTTGCTATCTTAGGGATGGGATTTGATGTTTCCATTGGTAATGTTTTTCTTATTACACTTGTTCTGGGGGTTGTTTCATACTTTGTTGGTGATAGAGTAATTTTACCAAGAACAAATAATATTGTCGCAACATTATCAGACTTTGTCCTGGCATTTGCTGTTATTTATTTTATGACAGATAGTTTAACTGTCGGTGATGATGTGTTGCAGGCAGCATTTATTTCCTCTATAGGTGTTGCGCTGTTTGAATATTTCTTCCATAAATATGTTGCTGCTAATTTCAATGACCATGAGGAGTCCATATATGTAAGACCTCGAGAATTAAATGTGGAGACATCTGAAGAGATTTCGCCATATGAAGAGGATAATAAAAAATAGGAGGCACCAGACATGTTTTATCATATAAAGGAACTACAATATAATGCAAAGCCGAATGCTCCCGACCCTGTGTATGCAAAAAAATTACAAGAAATCTTAGGCGGGCAATTTGGTGAAATCTCTGTCATGATGCAATACTTATTTCAAGGATGGAACTGCCGTGCTGAAAGTAAATATCGTGATATGCTTCTGGATATTGCAACAGAAGAGATTGCCCATGTTGAAATGATTGCAACAATGATTGCACAGCTTCTGGACGGGGCACCTGCACATGATCAGGAACAGGCAGCCAAAGATCCGGCAGTTGAAGCAGTACTTGGTGGAATGAATCCACAGCATGCGATAGTGAATGGATTAGGCGCACAGCCAAATGATAGTGCCGGTTATCCGTGGAATGCTCGTTATACGATCGCAAGTGGTAATTTACTGGCAGACTTTCGTGCAAATCTGAATGCAGAATCACAAGGACGCTTGCAAGTATGCAGACTGTATGAGATGACAACAGACCCTGGGGTAAGAGATATGCTTTCATTCCTTATCGCAAGAGATACCATGCATCAAAATCAATGGATGGCTGCGATCGAAGAACTGGAACAAACACAAGGGGCGATTGTGCCAAGTTCCTTTAATCAGGAATATGAAAAGCAGGAAGTTTCGTATTCATTTATGAACTTCTCTGAAGGGGAAGACAGCAGTACCGGGAGATGGGCCAATGGAAAAACATATGATGGACAAGCTGATTTCGAATATGTCCAAAATCCGCAAGCAATGGGGCAAAAGCCGTTTTTACAGCCTGCACCAAACTATATTCACGGCACACCGCCACTGGACTTAAGAAAAATGCAAGGCCAGGGGAAACTGGAACCAAACGACCAACCAGGTTTACACTAATAAAAAAACCACTCGCATTTTCATGCGGGTGGTTTTTTACTTGTTTTCCAGTGTCTGTTCATCCATAGTGTTATCCCGCCAATAATCGCTAACAATAATAAACTGATCCAAAACCCTGGCCTGATCGTTTTCTCGAATAATGTTCCAGTCACAGCAGCAGCGATCAGCAGCAAGCCGGTAAATGCAATAACTTTATGCTTGGCTTTGAGGTCTTTTAGCACCTTAAGTGAAGAGATAATAATAAAAGCCCAATTAATCAGCAGCAAAATCCCTGCAGCGGTTGTAATGTATTCATATATTTTATTTGGCAATAACAAGGCGGTAATGACAGATACCAGTAATCCGATCGTAGCAAGAATTAATGATGGAAGCGGCAAGTCCTTCCATTTTTTTATTTTTTTCGAAAAAATATCAGGTGCATCTCCATCTTTGGCTAATGTGACTAACAGTGTCACTACTCCGAATAATGCTGCCGTCATTGTGGAGAACCCTGCAATAATAATGGCCGCATTAAACAGATGAGGGAAAAAGGCAAGTTTATATTCCGCAAGAGCCGTGACAAATGGACTTTCATTCTGATCAAATGCGCTAACAGAAACCATTGTAACAGCTAATCCAAGTGACAGAATGTAGATAATGGTTAATACTGTTAACATTATTTTCCCGGCCTTTGGAGCATCTTCTTTGTTTTTCAAGCGGATTGTCATCAGACCGATCACTTCAATCCCGCCAAAGGAATAAAAAGCATAGATAAGCGATGCCCAGAAACCTGTTAAGCCTTCATGAAACAGCTTGTCCATGCTTTTCGGCACTCCTGGCTGGTTTTCTGGACCACCTGCGATCAAGCCGAATAATGCGACAATTGCGATAACAATGAACATTATGATGGCAGCAAGTTTGATCACAGCAAAGATATTTTCTACCTTATCAAAACCTTTTGTACCAAATAAGATAACGGTGATGGATAAAAGGGAATAGATTGCTGCAAACATCCACAGAGGTAAATCCGGGAACCACAGCTGGGTTAAAATAGATAGTGCGATCAACTGGCTCCCCATAATAAGAATGCTGGAACACCAGTAATTCCATCCACAGCTGAATCCGGCCCATTTTCCAAATGCCTTTTCTGCATAATAACAGAACGATCCCTCTTGTGGATCAGCCGCTGACATCTTGGCAAGTAAATTAAAAACAATGTAGG
Source organism: Gracilibacillus oryzae (assembly GCF_009498735.1). Taxonomy (GTDB): domain Bacteria; phylum Bacillota; class Bacilli; order Bacillales; family Amphibacillaceae; genus Gracilibacillus; species Gracilibacillus oryzae. Next base: position 98,585 of record NZ_ML762435.1, on the reverse strand, counting down.
TTCCGGCTGCTGCAAGTAAAAATGAGAAGACAATGGAAGGACCGGTTATACTGATTCCAATGCTTGAACCGAGAAAATAACCTGTTCCGATTGTACAGCCTACCCCTATTAGTGCTAACTGCCACCATTTTAAATCACCATTTTGGGAGGAGGACTTCTTCTTGGTTGCTGTACTCATGAAAATTCTCCTTTATTGCTAAAATCAATCATGTTAGTATGTCCCAAAAATGATAAGAATATTTGAAAGAGGATGTTCAAATATTCACCAAATGATAGGCGGCGAATCTCTTCGTTGGTTTGCGAGTCCGCTTCTCACGTATTCAATCCATACGTTCCGATGCTCCTCACTGCACCGCCTCGACCTTCTTGCTTCTCATTTGCCGACTTTTAGAACACGTATTAAAAGAATAAGAGGTCCACAGCTTTATATCCGAAATAGAACGCAAATCCAATAAGGGAAATGCCAGTAACAATCGAAATTATTTTCAATGTCCGGTTTGTCAGAAAATGGCGGAAACTGCTCGAAACAAGTGCCATCGTTAAATCCCAAATAATTAATCCGAGAATGATGGCGAAAGTGTATAATAACAGCTGTGCATTTTCATATTTATTTATCGTATTGGCTAAAACGGAACCATATATCCCTAACCAGAACAAAATAGATAACGGGTTACTTATCGATATAAGAAAGCCTGCTGTAAATGTTTTTAGTAAGCTGTCTTTGCCTCGTTCATGATTCATATCAATTTTTTGTGAACTGTTGATGCTTTCAATGCCAGTATATAAAAGAACAAAAGCACCGAACGACCATAAGAAGGTTTTCATAAAAGGTGTTTCAAGGAAATGGACAATTCCAAAGAAAACAGCCAGAATAAAAAACATTTCTGCTACAAGTGCACCAATCGCAATCATCCATGAATGAAGAAATCCGTTTTTGACACCTTGGTTGATTTGTGCCGCATTTAATGGACCAATCGGTGCTGCTAAAGATAAACCGAGAAAAACGTAACTAAAGAAAATGGCCAATTGTATCTCACCTCTCCAAATATATAGCTAGTCCCATTTTTATTCATCTAGGCAGGGAACTAGAACATATTTAATGGAAAAGGATTTTCGAATGCGGAAAGAAGGAGGGTGGATATAACAAAACAATGATTTCAAATACTGAACAAAAAATACTCAATTGTGTCACTCATTAATGTACTAATATAGATAGTGCTAATTCACCGCTGGGGAAAATACTCGCTTTCCGCGGGCACGGCGGTCTGCTAACTTGGTAAAGAAACCCGCTTTACCAAGTGGATTTTCAGCTCGCGCTGTTCCCGCTGGAGTCTCGCATTTTCCCCAGCTTCTTATGGTGTCCTAGACCAATAAGTGGAACGAACTTCACCCTGTTAAGACAGCCTCATTTCAGTTAAGTGTAGGTATGAACATCAACTTCACTTGAAAGTCTCTTTTCCAACGCAGGTAGGTTGCAGATGAAAGTTTCTTTTTTCAGAAAAAAATAATCCGAACAATGTTCGGATTATTGTATAGACGAACCACTCTTGTCCTATCCTCTTCTGTTTTCTGTATGATAAGGGCAGGCAGTAATATGATCATCTACCATCCCTATAGCCTGCATGAAAGAATAGATAATAACAGGGCCAACAAATTTAAATCCGCGCTTTTTTAAATCCTTGCTAATTTTTACTGATAAGTCTGTTTGAGCGGGAACCTCTGCCTCTTCTTTCCAGTGATTGATGATAGGTTTATCATCGGCATAACTCCACAAAAAGTTGGAGAAGCTGCCAAATTCCTGCTGGATTGTTAAGATCCTTTCTGCATTATTACTTACTGATTGCAATTTTTTTAAGTTTTTGATGACAAGGTAATTTTCTCTAATATGTAATAATTCCTCATCTGTCAGATTTGCGCAATATTCTAAATCAAAATTGCGAAATGCTTCCTTATAGCCGCTTCGCTTAGACAGCACTATTTTCCACGATAAACCTGCTTGTGCCCCTTCTAATGTGAGCATCTCGAAGATATAGCGGTCATCAGTCGACACAACACACCATTCATTATTATGATACTCCTGCATCATTTCACTATCACCTGGCCATAGGCATGTGCTCATATTTATCACTTCCAATTTCATTATTTATCCTTACTATATCATGATTTTTTTATAAGAAAAAACAGACAAATCTGCTAAAGGTACTTGTAAATCTTCTTATTTTGTCCATCTGTTTGAAGTTTACGACGAATATGAGACAAAAGCGGAAAAGATTTGTTGATAAAAGAAGATTAAGAAAAAATGTAAGAAAGGGCGATAGGAGATGTGAAGATAAAAGGAGATAAAGAACAAAAGTGGGGTAGCTCGATAGTTGGTCTCAAAGTCTTATCAAATGAAATTGTATGCATTATAAAATGGTTACGAAATCGTAATTTTTCATCATAGCTAAGAGAACAGGAAGGTTTCTCTTGACACCCACTACAAATGCGTAGTATGATTAAATCACTACAAACATGTAGTTCATCAAATTTGTAAAGGGGTGAGTAAGATGAATAATTTTCAAAAGTTATCTGACACCGAAATGGAACTAATTAAGGTTATATGGGAAATGGATCGACCAGTTAAATCGAGTGAATTATTGGAGATATTCACCAATAAAAAAGGGAGAGATTGGAAAGGACAAACAATAGCCACCTTTTTATCGAGACTTGTGGATAAAGGGGTTCTCTTAGTAAAGCGAGAAGGAAGAGCTAACACTTATTTTCCTCGCCTTACATTAAAAGAATATAAAAAGAAAGAAGCCCAAAGTTTATTAGAGACCATGTATCAAGGATCAATTAAAAACTTTTTAACCACATTATATGATGACAATGTTCCTTCTGAAGATTTAGATGAAATTAGAAAATGGTTTGCGGATAAGTAGGTGTCATGATGAGTGAGTGGCTAAAAGAATTAGTTGCCCTGTCCATTGCCGGAAGTGCCGTTTTACTGCTTTCCATTTTGATCACCTATATTACAAAAAGCTCTCTTGCAGCAAGATGGCATTATTGGAACAGGAAAATATCTCTTTTCTTTTTCCTTATGCCAATATCGTTAATATTATCGCTGTACACCTTTTTCAAAGATCAACCTTTCGACATGAGCATCGGGTCTCAATTGGAGGTACATCAACTTACGTTATCCTTGCCATTCGTCCAAATCTTATTTGCCATATGGATAACAGGAGTTATCATGAAAAGTGGCTGGGCTCTTTACACATATTCTAAGATCAAAAAAGAGATGACTGCATCCATTTATACCATGCCTAAAAATCATGAAATACAACAACTTATAACCCGAAATATGAAAATCCCCACGACTATACAACTTGCATTTGACAAAAAAAATAGAAGCCCGGTTTTATTTGGGATACGGAAACCTACTATTATAATACCCTTATATAAAATCCCAGATGATGAATTAGCTATGATAATTAAGCATGAAATGACTCATTTTAAAAAGAAAGATTTATGGGTAAGGAGGACGATGTTAATTGCTACTATTATCCACTGGTACAATCCTCTAATTTACCTATTGCAAAAAGAAATTTATACCTGGAGTGAACTTTCTTGTGATGAAGATGTTGTGATGGAAATGGCTCATAATGAGAGAAAGAAGTATGGCGAAACCATTCTGAATATGATGGGTCGCGCAAACAAACAATCTAATTCTTATTTCATGGGATCTTTCTTTTCAACAAACCAAATCAGTTTAAAAAGGAGATTGATGAAAATGTTAAAGGTCAAAAAAATGAGTAAAATGGCTATGGCTATATCTTTTATTACTATATTAGGAATCGGAAGCATTGGATTGGGAGGGGCTATATTCGCTAAACAATTTACACCACCTGTTTCAGAAGAATTGGATGAAAATTATGTGGCTACGGCATCTATTTCAGGTGAAGAGCCAACAGAGGCAGAAGGCGGTTTTTCAGAGTTAATATCAGTTAAATTATCAGATGAACCAAGATTTCCAAAAGAGGATTGGAAAAAGATCCTTAAACAGATTGAAAATGGGGAAGTCATATTAGAAGAGGAATAAAGAGGGAAGATTGCTCTGTTTTATTGTTTAGAATTCTTGAGACGAGCATTGGAGCGATTTTTTATTAACAGTGTTTACTCTCTTTATAAACTATAACCCATCACATTTTTCTCTGCGCACATTTTAAAGCAAGTAAGATATTATATTGACAGTATACTGACACATTCCTCCGTTAAACTATGAAATGTAAGCAAGAGTAGAAAAAGTCGTTAACCAACTAGAACAGCTAAATTAATGACTAAAGCAAAATTAACGGGCTCCTCAATTTACAGGAACAGAACCACAAAGTTTTGAGTTGGAAGGTACAAGCTATGCACCTATTAAAACCCGAAGAAATAGCATGTATTCTATCATTGAATCATTAGATGAGGAATAGCTTGAACAAGCACAAATAGAAGAAACATTTCAGGATGGTCCCGCAACAGAACTAATTCTATATTATACGGAGATTTGTCGTTAAGATAAAGATAAAGAACAAATGTAAGGAAGGCACGAGAAGATTTGTTGATAAAAGCCGATCATCCAATTATTTCGCCATCTAAAATTTCTCAATGAAATCCAAAAAATTGAGCGTGTAGGAACATCTATATAATAAAAAACGAACGATCTCAAGTGCTGCTGAAATCGTTCATTTTTTAACCTGTTTTGATCTATCGCTACTTTTCTTTCGGCAATACAATCCGTTTATACATTTGCACTGTTAACAGATAATAGGACACGTAAATAACCAGGAAGATGGTAACAGGGATCCATATTTTTGTAAATGGTTCAATCAAGATGATAGAGAACATTTCCATCCCGACAATAACATGAACAAAGCCGAGTAAACTTGGGAACAGGAATACAAGAAACAGCTCTTTATAGATAGATGCTGACAGTTTGGAACGTCTTACTCCAATTTTACGCAGCATCTGGTAACGGTGCGTATCTGCGGAAGCACTCGAAAGCAGTTTAAACATCAGTACACTTGCCATCATCATTAAAAAGGCGATACCAAGGAATAATCCCATAAAAATTGTTCCATTTGCTAATGCTTTTAAAGAGGTATAGTTATCATATTTACTGCCAATCATATCAGGCGTTGAACCAGTATAGCCTGAGGCAATTTCCTTATTGTGCTCATCAATTGCTGCCAAGGTATCTTCATGATCAAGGAAGTTTTCCACGCGTCCTACCATTACTGACGCAACTTCAGATTCAATCTGACCAAACTTCTCCTGATTAACAATATACAACGTTCGATCACCAAAGATCCGGAATGTTGCTAATAATTCATTTCGGAGTGCAGTCGACCAATCGTCTGAAATCATTTGTTCTTCATTTGTGGCTGTATCCGAATATTCTGCTTGATCCAGCGGGTCATCAACGCGAGCTGTTTCAGTCAGCTGGTCGATATCTCCTGTGAACTTTTGGATAAGTGGTGGGTTATTTAATAAATCATCTTTCAGAAAATAAACACCCTCATCTGTTACTTTATAAGAATAATTGTTTCTTTCAAGAAACTCCAATGAATCCATTTCTGCAAGTTGTTCTTCTGTCGGTTCATAAACAGCTACGTCATTCGCATAAATCATCGATGTCTGTATCGCGATATTATGGTAAAAAGATAACCCTGCAGCCATTGCGCCAAGCCCCAGAGCAATCAGCATTGTCACCGTTCCTAACACTTTGGTAAGCTGGCTGATGCGGAACTGTAATTGCGAAAAAGTAAAGGCATTTAATCCTTTCTCATTTAATGATCGAATCGATTTTAACCTTTTCACGATAAACGGAAGCAATGCCATAAAAAAGAAGTAAGTTCCTAATGTCACTGTTATTGCCGCAACGATCACACCAACTTGCATAAAGGTACCCATGTTTATCATGGCATAATAACCAATTGCGATCAGAATAATGGAGAACAATGTGCCAAAGAATATTTTCCAGCCTTTTGTTACTACAGGATCAGCCTGCTGGGAAGCACGAACTAAATCCAATACGGACTTACTTGCAACCTTCACTGCGTTAACGGCTGCTGTCAGTAAGAAAAGAATCGCATAGAAGATGACAGTTGTTATTAAAGAGGAGCTGTAAAAAGCTTCAAAGCCGCCGCCATTAAAACCAAGCTGTTTCATTAATAATCCTGCAATCACTTCAGCTAGACCAACTCCAACAATTAGACCAATCACTAAAGATATGAAGCCGATCAATAATGTCTCAAAAAACATCATTTGTGTGACTTTCCCTTTTTTCGCCCCTAATGTCATATACATTCCCAATTCTTTTTGCCTTAATGACAAAATAAAGGATGTGGCATAGAAGATATAGAAAATGGTGACAAATGCCAATATAAATGTCCCCACATGGAAGACAAAAACAATTGAACCGATTAAAGCATTTGCTTCAAGAAATGCTTTGTTCTGTGCTAATGTCTGAAACATGTAAAATATCGCGATGGATACCGTTAATCCGAACAATAAAACAATGTAGTCCTTCCACATTTTCTTCATACTTGATGTGAGTAATTTCCATAACATATGTTTCTGCCTCCTTACGAGCGATCAAGACTGGTGAATTCAGCCAGTACGTTCAGTATTTGTTGGTGAAATTCTGCTTGATCGTCTAAACGATGGATTTCTTTATAAAGTGCGCCATCTTGAATAAATAAGATTCGCTCACAGTAGCTGGCACTAAGAGGATCATGTGTAACCAGCATGATCGATACTTCATGATGGCTGTTTAAATGTTCCAATGTTTCCATTAGACTGCGGGCATTTTTTGAATCAAGTGCACCAGTAGGTTCATCAGCCAGGATGATCGCTGGTTCATGAACAAGTGCTCTTGCTGCAGCAGCTCTTTGTTTTTGCCCCCCGGAAACTGCAACAGGATATTTTGCTAAGATTGCTTTGATCCCAAGCTTTTCTGCAACCTGATGGACCAGTGGTTTAATTTTTCTTGATGAAACGCCTTGGAGTGATAATGGTAAGGCGATATTTTCATAAATTGTCAAGGTTTCTAAAAGGTTAAAATCCTGAAAGATAAATCCAAGCTCGCTTGAGCGGAAATCTGCTAGTTCATTTTGTTTCATCATTGTTATATCTTTGCCTGCTATCTCAATTTTTCCGGAAGTCGCGTTGTCAAGGGTGGAGACAACATTTAATAATGTCGTTTTCCCTGCTCCAGACGGCCCCATTATGCCGACAAATTCGCCTGGGTAAATATCAAAGGATACACCATCCAATGCTTTAAAGCTGTTCTCTGATTTTTTTCCAAATATTTTTTCAACATGATCGACATGTACGACTGGTTTTGTCATTTTCATTCCTCCTGAAATCTTTTATCTGCTATTATTGTACTAACAGCGGGCTCGAATACATATTGATTTTCCTTTCAACTTGCTTACATTTTTGTAAGATACAAATGGTAAGACGTAATGTATTGACATTTACTGATAAGGGACTATAATAAAATAATGAATGAATATTCATTCCGGAGGTGAATATATGTCAAAAAATAAACAGGAAGATATATTTGCAGCAGCAATGGAGCTGTTTGCTGTAAGAGGATATGATGGGACAACAGTACCGATGATTGCGAATAAGGCGAAAGTAGGGGCAGGGACGATTTACCGCTACTTTGAAAATAAAGAATCGCTTGTGAATGCCCTTTTTGTAAAATGTGTGGAAGAGTTTTTTGATGTGATCCAGACAGATTTTCCAAAAGATGCCGATATACGTCAGCAATTTCACCATATCTTCAGGAGAATGTTTGTGTTTGCCAAAGATAACGGGAATGCATTGCAATTTATCAATTCTCATGATGAAGGTTATTACTTAGATGAAAAAAGCAACCAGACATTTCAGGATTTTCTCGGTTTTATCCGGCAAGTAATTGAAGATGGCAAAAAGCAGGGTGTCATTCGGCCATTGCCGGCAGATGCTCATATCGCGACAGTGTACGGCGCATTTGGGATGTTATTCAGTTTAATGCAGTCAGGCAGATTGACAGAAACCCAAGAATTATTAACAGAATTAGAAGACAGTCTATGGAATGCTATAAGAATCCATTGATTCTATAGCTTTACCATTTACGGAATGAATATTCATTCCGATATTTTATTAATAGAAAGGTGATTGGTTTTGCATAAGTTAAAAAGCTGGAGAAGTATCTCCTTTATTTTATGGATAATTATAACGGTTGTAACGTTAACGACAATGCCCGATTTGAATCAGCTGGTACAGGAGAAAGGCCAGATTTCGATTCCTGAAACGGCACAGAGTTCTGTTGCAAACGAGATGATCAAGGAAATGAATGAAGATGGTGGAGAAACATATGGAATTATCGCTGTTTTTCATAGTGGGGACGATCAGCCGTTAACAGAGGAACAAAAAAGTGAAATAGCAGATAAAATTAACAAATTGAAGGATCAAGAAGAGAAGCTGGGCATTACCGAGATACTAACACATATAGATAGTGAAGAAATGGAAGACCAGCTTGTTTCAGAAGATAAAACGACGATTCTTGCCCAACTATCTGTTGATCAAAACAAAGGCGAAATTGCCGATGTTGCCAAAGAAATAAATGAAGTAATTGATGCAGATGGTGTAGACACATATTTAACAGGAAGTGAATTAGTAAGTAATGACTTTGCGAATTCTACCCAGGATGGTGTGAAAAAGACGGAAGTTATTGCGATCATTTTTATTCTGATTTTCTTGATCATTGTCTTCCGTTCTCCAATTGTCCCAATTATCTCGTTATTGACTGTTGGAGTTTCCTATTTAGTCTCAATGGGTGTGATCGCCCAGATTGTTGATAAATTCGATTTTCCTTTTTCAAACTTTACGCAAGTTTTTGTTGTAGTTGTCTTGTTCGGTGTAGGTACAGACTATAACATTCTTCTGTACACACGATTTAAAGAAGAACTGAGCAAGCAGGAGAGTGCCATTTTAGCAACAAAAAATACCTTTAAGTCTGCAGGTAAAACGGTTCTGTACAGTGGTCTTGCTGTATTAATCGGATTCGCCTCATTATTTTTAGCGAACTTCTCTTTATACCAGGCTACCTCAGGAGTGGCAATTGGTGTTGCTGTATTACTTCTTGTATTAACAACACTGAATCCATTCTTTATGGTATTGCTTGGTAAAGGCATGTTCTATCCTATTAAAAAATTCAAAGGACATGGGGAAAGCCGTATCTGGGGTTTCTTAGCGAAAAATACAATTATTCGCCCATTTATGGCAGTAATTCTAGTCCTGGTAGTAACGATTCCGTTTATTTTTAAATATTCCGGTACCCTTAACTTTAATGATCTGTTTGAAGTGAATGATAAATATGAATCGAAACAGGGGATTAATGTCATTGAAGACCATTTCCCGCCAGGCTTCTCATCACCAGGCACATTGGTTATCCAATCTGAGGAAAAATTAGATCAGGCAAAAACATTGCAGACAATTGATGAGTTGACTGAAAAAATTGCCAATATTGATGGAGTATCAGAGATCTATTCAGCAACCCGTCCAACTGGCAGCAAAATTGAAGAATTATATATTGATGAGCAAGCAGGTGAATTAGGCACAGGTATCAATGATGCGAACAGCGGGATTGGTGAAGTGAATGATGGCCTGACAGCTGCTCAGGACCAAATGGATGGTAACAATACTGCTGGCCTCGCGAATGTGCAGAAGTTAATTGACGGAACAAATGAAATAGAAAATGGGGTTGTATCATTACGTGATGCAATGAATCAACTGACAGAAGGATTTACGAATGGGGCAACAGGAAGTGCAGACCTTGAGACAGGACTTGCCTCCCTAAATGATAATGTTGTGAAGCTTTCTGGTGCAGTAACCCAGCTTCATGAAGGTTATCGTCAGTTAGAAAAAGGCCTGGAAAGTTATGATGATTATTTCCAGAAAATTTCACAAGCAATTGACAGTGCAAGTGCAGGATATGGTCAAATTGAAACATTAATGAATAACTTTATCGAAGCAAATCCGAACATGGCTGATGATGCGAACATTCAGCAAACATTGAAAATCGCTGTCTCCGCACAGGAACAATTAAGCGGCTTAACTGATCAGTTAGCACAGTTATCCGCACAGCATCAAACTGTCGTGACATCTTTTGCAGAAGCAAACAGTTCACTTTCTGCTGTAAAAGACGGATTAGGAAAAGTACAGTCTGGTGTAAAAGAATTGCAGGCAGGTGCTTCTCAATTAAAAGCCGGATTGAATACTGGCGCAGATGGCTCGGCGCAAATTGCAGGCAAAACTGGTGAATTACAATCAGGATTAAGCCAAATTAATAACGGGCAAACACAACTGCTGTCTGAATTAAATAAATTACAAGACAAAATGGCTGAATTGCAGTCAGGATTAGCGGAAAGTACAGATGGTTTAGACCAGATTAATAATGGTTTACATGATGCGGAAAGTTACTTGGACGATTTAAGTACATCAAACAGCTCAGAGAAATTTTATATCCCGCAAGAAGTGTTGGAGGGAGAAGAATTTCAAGAGGCATTAGACAATTATATGTCAACAGACCGCACCATCACGACAATGAGGATTATTCTTGATGTGAACCCATATTCACGAGAAGCAATGCCAATTGTTGCGGGTATAAATAAAATAGTAGAATCACAATTAGAAGGAACAGACTTGGCAGATGCAGAGTTTGCTATTGCCGGAACTACAGCAACTAATGCTGACCTAAAGGAAATAACAGAGCAGGATTTCCTGCGTACAGCTACAATTATGTTAATTGGAATTACACTTGTATTAATTTTGATTACATGGTCTGTGTCTAACTCGCTGTTTATCATTGGTTCCTTATTGTTAGTCTACTTTACATCCCTTGGAATCAGTGAATTAATTTCCACTCACCTTTTAGGTGTGGATATGCTGAGCTGGAATGTACCTTTCTTCAGCTTTATTATGATCATCGCATTAGGTGTAGACTACAGTATCTTCTTAATGATGCGATATAATGAAACAGATGGAGATCCGTCAACGAGAATTCTGGAAGCTTCCCGTCATATTGGCGGAGTAGTTTTATCAGCTGCTTTAATCCTTGGTGGTACATTTGCTGCACTTATTCCGTCGGGTGTATTAACATTAATTCAGGTGGCAACTGTTGTGATTATCGGGCTGATCTTATTGAGCCTTATCGCAATGCCTGTCTTATTGCCAGGATTAATGGAGATAACCAATAAATTGAAACTGTTTAAGAATAAGAAATAAAAAATGGGAGCTGGCTTTTGAAGTCAGCTCCTTTATTTTATGGCTGTTTTTGTGGAGTGGAGTATGTTTAAATATCAAATCAGTTCATGCCAAGCAGCGGGATGAAGAATAAAATGCGTTTAAACATCAAATGAGTGGATGTTAAGCAGTGGACTGAAGAATAAAGCCTGCTTAAACATCAACCCAGTGCATGCTAAGCAGCGGAATGAAGAATAAAATGTGTTTAAACATTAAATGAGTGGATGCTAAGCAGGGGGATGAAGAATAAAGCGCGTTTAAACATCAACCCGGCACATGTTAAGCAGCGGAATGAAGAATAAAATGCGTTTAAACATCAAATGAGTGGATGCTAAGCAGGGGGATGAAGAATAAAACCTGCTTAAACATCAACCCAGTGCATGCTAAGCAGCGGAATGAAGAATAAAATGTGTTTAAACATCAAATGAGTGGATGCTAAGCAGGGATGTGAAGAATAAAGCCCGTTTAAACATCAACCCAGCGCATGCCAAGCTGTGGAATGAAGAATAAAGCGAGCTATCAACTTGATGACATACAATGCAGAATCAGTTTCAGATGAGTTTTATTGCAAGTTATCTAAGAAGGCATGCAGTTTGTCTATGTCTTTTATATTATGATTACATGCTGATTCATCTTTACAAATGTAATTTCCCTTTTTGGAGTAAGTTCCCCGGATTCGCCCTTTCTTTTCTACAGTAAAAAGGGAAACCTCACTCAGGCCGCCGCAAATGGTACAGATTCCTTTATGGACAGATGTTTCTAAAAAGCCTGATACACCAACAAGCTTACCTTGTTTTGGGATTAACATATACGTTCTGTTCGTGCCAAGATCTTCCCAGCGAAGGTAAACAGTTTCTTGCAAATCGTAGTCTTCGAGATCAGGCTGCTTCAGTTTTTTTACTTTAGGAAATGCCTTCTCCACTGTTTTCTCAGACACTGCAGGAAATGGGATAACATACGGCTTTAGTTTTCCAAGAAAACTTTCTAAACCTTCTTTATCCTCAATCAGCTTCATATCTATTAATAATTGTTTCTGCTCATCATTTAAGTCACTTAATTTATTGGCTATTTTCTCCAATGCCATTTCTCGTACTGCCTGGACAACACCCTTGTCAGTAGATTGCACTTTCGCTTGTACAATCGAACGTCCTTGTTCCTGGATAAAATGATAGTGATCTGCGTGTATAAATGCTTCCATCTTCAGCACTCCTTCCAATTATCTATTGTAACAGACCAGCACTAAAAAGCTATGGCAAGAATGGGTATGAACTATTCCTGCCATAGCTTCATTATTTTTTATTATAAACAATTTTCTTAATTGTCTCTATTGATAGATGATACTCTTCCGCTAAGTCTTCCAGCTTGCTTCCGTTTTGGAATGCTCCTGTAATCTGTTTATTTCTTTCATCATAATACTGACGATTTCCAGACCGCGTTCCCCATTTGCTGCGAGCAGTTTCCTTTTTGGGAATATAGAGCATTTCCCCTTGAATATAGTCTTGTAATCTTTCCAGTAAATCTTCTGGCAGCACTTCTGTTGCCTTCATATATTTCATGCTTGGCCCAGCTCCTTATATTTTTTCTATAAGGGCAAAGCCTGAGAACAGGCGATATTGACTATCTCCCATACAAAGTATCGCCTTAGTTACCAGGCTTTGCATGGGTTACCAATAACTCTGGCAATGAAAGATTAATTGCCATACCGAACACCTCCATTTGCATCACATTATAAATTATTTCCGCAAAAATGTGGAGTTTTTATGTAAAAGTTAACAAGAAATTTACTTGACACATTCCTGACGCATTTCTTTTATAAAGTATAACTTGTAAGCGAGAGGAGGAAGACAGAATGCCAATCCAAAGTTCGTTCAACCCAAAAGGAAGGCAAGAAATGAAACATGCTGTCTCTATTGCGGAATATAAAGTATTAAGCAATAAATTACGACACTTTATGCAAGCAGATCCCAATGCGAATAGGGAAGGCAAATATTATATTCGATCAACTTATTTCGATAATTTCGATAATAAAGTTTTAACAGAGAAAAAAGAAGGCTATTTAGACCGAGATAAGTATCGTGTCAGAATATACGGAAAAAGTGACCAGATAATCAATCTTGAAAGAAAGAGTAAAAGAAATAATCTTACGTTTAAATCAAAATGTGAAATAACGCGAAAGGAATATGAAAAAATGCGCGTTGGTGAGATTAGCTGGATGGAGGAGGATCCGCGTCCACTGATGAGAGATTTATATTTCGAAATGCATCATCATCAGATCAGACCAATGACAGTGGTTGATTATGTGAGGGAGCCGTATATTTATCCATATGGCAATGTTCGGGTTACTTTTGATTTGAAGATTCAGACAAGCATCAGAAATACGAACATGTTTCAAAAAGACTTACCGATGGTTGATGTATTAGAAGATCATTTAGTCATTTTAGAAGTGAAGTATGATGAGTATTTGCCTGAGGTAATAAAACATTTACTACAGCTTTCAGACACAAGACAGGAAGCATATTCCAAATATCAATTAAGCAGAATGTATATCTAGGAAAGAGGAGAAAAAATGAATACAGAAACAACAAATTTTACAGATATTTTTAAATCAAGCTTTTTGGAGAATACAACATCTTTCTCCATTATCGATGCATTACTAGGATTAGGTGTATCGTTTATTGTCGGATTGTTTATCTATCTTATTTATAAGAAAACTTTTAATGGAGTGATTTATTCCCATTCCTTTAATATCTCACTGGTAATCATGACAATGGCCACATCACTTGTCATCATGGGGATTAGTCAAAATGTTCTGTTATCACTAGGTATGGTTGGAGCATTGTCGATCGTTCGTTTTCGTACACCAATTAAAGACCCGATGGATTTAGTTTACTTATTCTGGTCGGTTATTGCCGGTATTCTTAGTGGCGCTGGCTTCATTTTATTAGCGGCAATCGGTTCGATTATCATAGGCCTTGTTATTATCCTGTTCGCCAACAAAATTAGAGTGGAAAATCCATATTTATTAGTGGTTAAATATACGGGAGATTCGGTTGGAGAAGAAATTGAGCAGCTAATCAAGTCTTATGCAAAGCGTGTTTGTCTAAAATCTAAATCGATTATGCAAGATAGCGAGATAGAAGTAACTTTTGAAGTACGGGTAAAAGAAAATGATGCACAAATCCCTTCAAAAGTCTCACATATTGATGGTGTACAATCAGCAGTCATGTTGAGCTATGATGGTAATTTTACTGCATAATAAGGAGAGATAACATGATGAAACATAATAAGAGATGCATTCTATTTCTCAGCCTAATTCTTATTTTTGCGTATATTTTAAGTGGATGCAGTAATGACGCAGCAACAAAGGAAATTGATGTAACAAGCAATATCGTCTCATATGATGCAGACGATACTTACTCAGCTTGGGATGAGGCAGATGTAACCAATATTTATTTAGATGGCACCTCGATTACAATGGATGATAACAATAGTGTTGTTATTAATGAAAATCAGATTGAAATTCATACTACAGGGACCTATGTATTTGCAGGGACTTTAACTGATGGCCAAGTTGTCATAGATGCAGAAGACGCTGGGACGGTTCGTCTTGTACTTAACGGTGCTTCCATTGAATCACAAACAACTGCTCCAATCTATGTGAAGCAAGCGGATAAAACGGTTATTTCGATAGAAGAAGGTACAGATAATTATTTGTCAGATGCCCTAGAGTATATATATCCAGATGAAAAAACAGATGAGCCTTCTGCCGCCATTTACAGTAAAGATGATTTAACGATAAATGGTGGAGGCAACCTGACAGTAGACGGTAATTTTAATGATGGAATAACAGGAAGAGATGATTTGAAAATTACTGGCGGGACAATAACCATCAATGCAATAGACGACGGGATTGTCGGCAGAGATCTTTTCGCACTGAGAGATGCTGATCTTACGATTAATGCAGAAGGTGATGGAGTAAAATCCAGCAATGATTCTGATGCAGAAAAAGGTAATATTGTATTAGAAAGTGGTTCACTAACAATAGATTCGGCTGGAGACGGGATACAGTCAGAAAATACGGTTACTGTTATTGATGGTGAATATACCATTACAGCAGGTGATGGAAGCCCTGATGTCATCGAAGCCCAGGAAACTATGGGTGGTGGTTTTGGCGGCAGAGGGAACTTTGCCCCAGGCGATATACCAGCAGGAGAAGGGCCGCCTGAATTACCATCAGGGGAACAAATGACACCGCCAGAAGGATTTGAAGAAGGGGAAAGGCCACAAGTACCAGAATTTCCTTCTGATCAAACAGAAGGAACAGAGCAACAATCAGAACTCGAGAATGGAACACAATCCGATTCCGCGGAGGTAACTTCCGCAGATGCCACAGAGTCTGCATCATCAGAGGAAAGCACTCCAAGTACAAAAGGAATCAAGGCAGTAAATGAGTTATCCATTTTTGGTGGCACAATTTCCATAGATTCCAATGATGATGCTATTCACAGTGATTTAGATGTTAGCATAACTGCAGGTACATTAGATGTATCGACAGGCGATGACGGACTTCATGCTGATGGGAAGGTAACTATTACTGGCGGTTCTGTCACCATTAATAAAAGTTTGGAAGGTATAGAAGGAACAGATATCGCCGTATCAGATGGAACTATCTATGTGACTTCTGAAGATGATGGATTTAATGTGAGCGGCGGCAGTGATGGATTTGGTATGGCACGAATGGATATGGATGCTGCTGACTCAACTGCAGAAGAGGAAGAAACTGCAGATACTGCAGCAACAGAAGAAAGTGGTGAGTTGTTAATTGAAGGTGGTTATATTTATGTGAACGCCAATGGGGATGGATTAGACTCCAATACGACAGCAACGATGACAGGTGGAACTGTCCTGGTGTATGGTCCAACAAATGGCGGAAATGGTGCACTTGATTATAACGAATCTTTTGACATCGAAGGCGGTACACTTATTGCTGCAGGAAGCAGCGGCATGGCTGAAGGTGTATCTGATACATCCGCTCAGGCAACGATGATGATGACGTTTTCAGAAATGCAAGAAGCCGGTACCTCTGTTTATGTAAAAGACAGTAATGGTGAAGAAGTGATTGCAATTACGCCGGAAAAAGAATTTCAGACAATTGTCATTAGTTCCCCTCTGCTGAAACAAGGTGAGAATTATAGCCTTTCATCAGGCGGCACATTAACTGGTGAGAACAGTAATGGATTATATGAAAATGCAGCATATGAGGGTGGAACAGTGAATGTTGATTTTACCATGGAGAATATGATGACATATGTCAATGAATCTGGGGTAACAGAGCAATCAGAAAACAGGCAGGGCGGTTTTGGCAGAGGTATGCAGAGACAGGCAGAATAAATAATGAAAGGACGTTTCCTTGAACGGGGGACGTCTTTTTCGCATAGGAGTTAAGAAAGGGAGACTGCTTGTTTGTTAACATCATTCTGACATATTTCTATGGTAAAATGTGAGGATAAAATGAATTGGAGATTGTAAACAATGAGTAAAATTCTGATTGTAGAAGATGAGCTGGCGATAAGCAAAGTATTACAAGCATATTTGAAAAAAGCCAATTTTGAAACAGACATAGCGCTGGACGGTGAAACTGCCCTAGAAAAATTTGATCAAATGAATCCGGCACTCGTTTTGTTAGATGTCATGCTGCCAGGAAGAGACGGCTGGCATGTTTTGAAAGAAATCAGGAAAAAGAGTGATTGTCCTGTGATTATGTTAACAGCTTTAAGTGATGTAAATTATCGCCTGGATGGGTTAAATAACGGTGCTGATGACTATATTGCCAAACCTTTTATTGGTGATGAAGTGATTGCAAGAGTACGTGCAGTTTTACGCAGGTATGAAAAAGGCGATCAACATATCAAGCAATTTGGTCAATTGCAAATTGATTTAGAAGCACATCGGGTAAGTCTTTTTCAAAGGGAAATTGAATTAACACCAAGAGACTTAGCGTTATTACTTTTTTTATCGGAAAATCCTAATAAGACCTTTACGAGAGAACAGTTAATTGAACATGTATGGGGCTGGGATTATGATGGAAGTGACAGGGCAGTGGATTTATCCATTAAACGTTTACGAAAAGCGTTAGGTGACTGGCCAGTAACAGAAGGTGAAATTAAAACACTTCGAGGAGTGGGGTATCAGTTAAGTGTTCAAAAATAATCGGAAAATACCATTACAGCGATATTGGACCTCCAGATTTTTGCTGACATTAATTATTGGTTTAGCATTAGTTGCAGTAGTATCTGCCTTATGGATTAAGCATACAACATTAGAAAACCGGCTGCAGGTAATGGAATTTATGGCAGAAGAAACAGCAAGAAGAATTGCGAATATGGATGAAGACAATCTTCCACCAGCTATGGAAATGCACAGATTCCTGGAAGGTGAAGGAAGATTTATTGATATGGAGGGCAAACCAAGTATCTATATCACCGATACAGATGGCAGAATCATGTATGATAATTTAAGAGAAATGCTGGAAAACCAGCAAATTGAGCCGTCTTTTATCGAAAATGAACAAGAAGTGCAAAGGATTCATAACGAAGCGGGAGATTTTTATGTTATAAAAAAACCGATTGAAGATGGTGAAACAAATGTAGGCTGGGTCTTGTATGTCGAGTACAAAGCAAAATTAGCACATGTGGACCAGGCTTATGGCCAATTAACGATTATGATTGTCAGCTTACTTATCCTAGGCTGGATTGCGATTTATATTTTAGCTGGTCGATTAGCGAAGCCGATAAAAGAAGTAGCTAGTGCTGCTAAGCAAATTGAAGAGGGCAATTATCAAATTGAGCTTTCCAATCAAGCAAAAGAAGAAGAAGTCGATACATTGATTCAGTCATTTAAAGAAATGGCAGATAAATTAGAGAGACTGGAAGCATTAAGAACAGAACTGTTGGCAGGTGTGTCTCATGAGCTAAAAACTCCTGTTACCTCAATCAGCGGCTTATTGGGTGCAATTAATGATGGCGTTGTGGAAGGGGAAGAAGCAAAAGAATTTCTCGAAATCTCTATTAAAGAGACTGAAAAAGTCAAGAAAATGGTGGAAGATCTGCTTGCTTTTAATACATTTGCTGCAGGTGGGGTACCTGTTACACTCGATAGTTATTTAGTTAATGAATTAATGAAAGAATCAGTCAATTTATGGGAAAAATCACAAATGAATGAGCCTGTCCAGATCGAAATGAGTTTACTTCAAGGTGATCAGGAAATCGATGTGGACCCTGTACGTTTTCAACAGATTTTGACGAACTTGCTGAATAATGCCAAGCAAGCTATCGACAATGATGGACAAATTCTGGTTGAGGTTGTGGTGGAGAAGGATCACATTCAGATTGATGTAAGCGATAATGGTACAGGAATTGAAGAAGAGGACCAGCCATTTGTTTTCGAGCGTTTTTACCGTGGAACCAACAAGAAATATAAGGTCGGTGGGTTAGGTCTCGGCTTGCCGTTTAGCAAAATGATCGCCCAAGTCCTTGGTGGTGATTTATTATTAATGAATAGTGATAAAACAGGCACAACTTTTCGTCTTATCCTTCCTAAGAAAAAATAGTTAAAGGCTGTCCTTTAATCGGACAGCCATTTTGCATTTTACTTGGAGAAAAAGTCATTAAGAAAATAGGGAACATTCTCGCACTGATAATAACTTTTCTTTGCTTGGATATAGTCTCTGATTTCGTTAAAAAAGCTATCTGCTAAAATGGGATATTTTACTGTCCTTACCTGGTCTAGGGCTGAATTGTGTTTTAATACAGTATCAATACTTTCAAGCAACTTTCCCAAAAGTTTTTCATTCGGTGTGATGCCCATAATATCCTGGAAAATTTGTTTATCTTCTTCCACATCTAATAAATGATAAGGCAGCTTCATATCAATATGGATTCCGTCAGCCAAGTTTTCTTCATATAATTGCTTGATCTTTTCTGGATAGACACCACATGTTGTTACAATGATTTTCCCGCTGAATACAGTGCGGACTTGCTGTAATAACGGTTTAATTTCACTTGTCTTGTTGATTAGAAATTCCCCGCCGCTAAACATAATCGCATCAAATAAAAAGCCGCTTTTATTTAAGTAATCCAGGAGATCTTGTTCTGTTTTATATTGTTTCGGTGTGTTTGCGACAATTTCTTCATAGTTGTGACAGCCATAACAGTGAAGCGGGCATCCAGACAGGGAATGGACCAGTAATGTTGTATGGTCCGGTAAGTCATGAAAGGTGCGGATAAAGTTATTGTAAAATTTCAATATGAACTCGTCCTTAATTCTTTTTCTTTCAGTCGTTTTCTCTCATTCCAGTCATGTCTCCGTGCTTTTGACCAGAAATTATACTTCCCTTGATAATATCCCTTGTCATTTACTTCAATATTATTTCTGGCAATCATTTTTAAATATCCGATCACACGACTGAATGTCGCAATATCAGATGATTCGCATGAGGGACATGTGTGAATATTTTTCGCATCCTCTGCAATGATTTTTTGGCCGCAATCCATACATGAAGTGATCGTTGGTGTTAATGTAATATAGTTAATCGGCTTTTGAAAAATTCGATCAATATACTGAGCAAGCCGCTCTGGTGCTACTTTTGCCTCAAGGAAATGATGGAGCACACTGCCTGATGTCGCATATCCTTGAAATTCGGCACTGTTTTCTAATTGTGCTAGAAAGTCTTCCTCTGAAAATGGCGTCATACAGCCGCTTGTTAGATAAGGATTCTCTCCTTCTCCCTGTGTAATGATGCTGCGGCCATTTTCTTCCGCCCACTTTTTGTCATGTCTGGCCAGTTTAATTGCTGCATTCTCGGCTGGGGCATACTCAATGCCACACGCCACTTTGTCGCGGACGATAAAACTGTTCACTATTTCTGTCATATATTGCATTAATTCATGTGCTAGGAGTTTTCCCTGTTGATCTTTTATCCCGCTCTTAAGCCCGAGATTCATCAACCCTTCATGCATGCCGGTCACAGCAAACACATTAAAATAGTTTTTCAGATTATGATTATAAGAGAAAAATGTCGGATACAGTTCTTTGTTTTGCTCAATCCACTGGCGTTTTGCCATATGTGCTTCTTGCATTACTTCCATGTATTCTTTCATTTTTTGTTTAGCAAGGGAGAGGTCGTGTCCGAATTCCATTAAGATCCGGTTCATATTTAAATTCAAGACTTGCACAGCACCGGTTGAACCTGTGGATGATCCAAAAATCCCGCCGCCCGCTTTTGATAATGTCTCCAGATTAATTTGAAGACGACAGCACAGGCTTCTGCTAACTTCAGGGTCTTTCGCCTGGATTAGTGGGTTCAGTTGCTTATAATATGGATCTTCAAATGGCTGTGTCTTGAAATTCTCAAAATAGACACCGCCCCAGTTATACATTTTGTCAAGCAGCTCAAGAAAAATCGTATTCTGATAATTGAATGTATCGTCGATTTGCACAGTTAATAAAGGAAAAGTGAATGGAATACCATCACTGCCAGTCCCTTCACTCATTACATCAATAATCGCCTGATTAATCTTGTCAAAATACTCACCAGGAATATCTTTATATTTGAATGATTGAGGCTCCCCGCCAATAACGACATACTCCTCATTTATTTCCTCAGAAGGTTTGCCGAATTCCAGTGTGATATTGGAAAAACTGCTTTGCGCCCCTGACCTTAGCGGCATATTTAATTCCCAGATAAGACTTTGGAACATCTGCTTAAGCTCATCTTTTTCGTATGTAAAGTGATGCAACGCCTCAGTGTGGAGATAAGAAGCAGCAACAGTTGATAGCTGTGCAAGCATAACAGCGCCAGAAACCTGTTGGGAGATAAGTGTGACAACATTGCTGAAATGTCTTAATAAGGTAGATAACCTCTTTGTCGGTTTCGATGTGATCATATTTTTTGCAATAGTCGGAATTCCCTTCATTGCAATATCAAGGCAACTGATTGACACACAATAAGGAGCAAGCTGCTTATCGTGAACATAAACGATTCCTTCATCGTAGAGTTCTTTTATTCTAGGAGGAAGCACATGTTGGAATAAAAATTGCTCCTCTGCATGATTGTTGAGGTTATGTCTCAGGAGGGGCAGAGAGTAAACATAATTACTGTTTTCTCTTTTTAGATAATCAGCTTTCTTATCTTCTGATTGGGAGGTGAATTTTTTTATAATTTGCTCAGAATTTTGGAACATTTGGTAACTCTCCTTTTTTGGTGATGAATAGAGTTTAAATCAATATGTTGTGTTTGTATGTGATTTTGATCACTATATATAGTTTTTATTAGATGTAGTAGGCGAAAGGATAGAATGAAGTAGGAAGTAGCAAGAAGTGGCAGGTGCGTCCCGATAAGGAGAAGGTGCAGTCGCAAGAAGAGAGCGGGAGTCGCAAGAAGGAGAGCGGAAGTCGCAAGAAGGAGAGCGGAAGTCGCAAGAAGGAGAGCGGAAGTCGCAAGAAGAAGCAGGAAAGTCGCAAAAAGAGAGCGGAAGTCGCAAGAAGAGAGCGGAAGTCGCAAGAAGAAGCAGGAAAGTCGCAAGAAGAGAGCGGAAGTCGCAAGAAGGAGAGCAGAAGTCGCAAGAAGGAGAGCGGAAGTCGCAAGAAGGAGAGCGGAAGTCGCAAGAAGAGAGCGGAAGTCGCAAGAAGGAGCAGGGAAGTCGCAAGAAGAAAGCGGAAAGTCGCAAGAAGAGAGCGGAAAGTCGCAAGAAGAAAGCGGAAAGTCGCAAGAAAAATCAGGAACTGAAAAAAAGATAGAAGCACAAACCGCTTCTATCTTTTCTCGATTAAAGAACTAAGATCATAAGTTCTAAATTTCGTTTTTCCGCTAGCTGGAAGGTTGAGACTGTTTAAAATCCTATAGGAAGTATATACAGAATCCACATTCAGGAACCATCTAGCTGACTTGTTATTAACTTTACTGCCAAATAAATAATAGAAATCAATTAATGCTGGTATATGGGCTAATGGATCTTTTTCTCTGCATTTAGGACAAATCCACGACCCATAGATTCTCTTCATTACAACAGCCTTACACTTCCCACAAAACACCCCTCTCCTAATCGTCCGATAGTCTTTAACATATTCATATTTTCTCTCTCGATGCAAAGATATCAGCTGTTTCCCTAAACCGAGCAGTTGATCCATGGACATGACTGAATCTCGGTACTGCCCGGAAATTTGCTTTAAGCGAAATGGTATTTGTTGTGAAGGGATCATATCCTGATGTTTGAAGGTCAGGTGTGCTTTTTTGTGGGTGAAGGAGGCTAATGTGTGAATTGGAATAGGCGGGTAACCTAATTGCTTCAATAAAGAGGTCAGTTGCTGTTTTTGTAATTCTGCTTGCAGCAAAGGATGATCATACACATTTTCCTGATCTGAATCTTTCATTTGAACTAATTGATCAGCATCATTAACCAGCAATTTTCCTTTCAGATGCTTCGCTTCCAGAATTAACAGAAAATTCCGGAATAAAAGTAAACTGTCTATTTGAAAAAAATTCTCCTGATGTTTAAGTCTTAATCCATAGAGATCATAATGGGAAGGAAGGGAAGTGAGATCGATGTAATAAGGCAGGCTTGATTCTCCGAGAAAACCAGCAAGTTCTCTGCCGTATGCTTCACTCAGGTCGGGATCGGGATGGAGGATGCGGTCTTGCAATGCTTCTAAATAAGACAGGTGGGGAGTTTTAGCGGGAGGTTTTAAAATCAACAATATCTCTCCAATCTTTTTCCCATATTATAACATAGGAAAATGATATGATATACTGAAAGCAAAAAAAGGAGTGGGAAAAATGGAATCACAGAATCAAATCTTATTTCGAGAATTTAATGAAGCATTTGTAAAAGGAACTACCGATATAATTTTAGCAAGTGTGACGGATGATATTGTTTGGAGAATGGTCGGGACAGATACGATCAAAGGAATAGACGCACTGAAAGAGGCGTTAGCAGGAATGGAAAATGATAACAAGTTTGAGCTGGAAATTGAGCATATGATTACCCATGGGAAAGAAGCGGCAGTAAATGGACTCATCCATTCTACTAATCGTGATGGCGAACAGCGTCACTACAGCTTTTGTGATATTTATCGTCTTAACAAGCATAAAGATGGGAAAATAAAAGAGATTATTAGCTATGTTTTAGAGGTATAAGATGAAGCAGCTCTGGACATTTGGGGTCGAACAGGCGAAGTCATGTCTGTTTGCTGTTGTAATTTTCTCAACATTGGCAATCACACAAATGATTGAACTAACTAATCGCTATGACTGGATCCTGCTTGTGTGTATCATTACACAAGTCATTATGTTAATCACCAAACTGGAAACGTTGGACGAACTCAAAGTAATCTGTGTTTTTCACGTGATTGGCTTAGCGTTAGAGATTTACAAAGTACATATGGGTTCATGGAGCTATCCGGAAGAAGCATGGAGTAAAGTGTTTGGTGTTCCGTTATATAGCGGCTTTATGTATGCAAGTGTTGCAAGCTACCTCTGTCAGGCTTGGCGGAGGATGGATGTGAAGCTGGCACACTGGCCGCCGACATGGTCTGTAGCGATATTAAGTGCGGCCATTTATTTTAATTTTTTTACCCATCATTTTATTTATGATTTCCGCTGGGTATTAAAAGCTGCGACAGTTCTTTTATTTATTCGGACAATTGTTTACTATAAGGTTAACGAAAAAATCTATCAAATGCCTGTTGTCCTTTCCTTTCTGCTAATCGGCTTTTTTATCTGGATTGCGGAAAATATCGCAACATTCTTTGGAGCGTGGCAATATCCGAATCAATCTGATACATGGCAGCTTGTTCATTTCAGCAAAATTAGTTCATGGCTGCTGCTTGTCATCGTCAGTTTTCTTATTGTCGCAATGCTGAAACATATCAAAGGCAGAAACAGAGAATCGCTCACTTAATGGAACGATTCTTCATCCTGCTATTTCAAAAAATCAACATAACTTTCGACCTTATGCGGTTCTTTTTCCTTAGAAGCCAGCTTACTAAAATATAGAATACTACTGCACATGAACAACCAGACAACGATTCCGATTACTATATCCATAAGAAATGCCCCCTTTGAGTGAATCATAGAGCATGGAACGCGTTTCAGAGCAAGAACTCTTTCTGAATTTAGGTGAAAAAATGACAAACATTCGTGATATAGCAAAAATGGCAGGTGTTTCTGTTACAACAGTGTCTAGAGTTATCAATAACCATCCTTATGTAAGTGAGGAGAAAAGGAATCACGTTTTAGAAGTTATGAAGAAGACGAATTATCAAATAAATATGAAGGCGGTTCAGTTAAGTAAAGGGAAATCACAAATGATCGGAGTCGTTGTGCCATTTGCTACCAATCCTTTTTTTGGTTTACTTATTGAAGGAATTGCAAACCAAGCAGTTAAACACCATTTTCATTTTGTGTTAATCCAAACGAATTATGAAAAAGAACGCGAACAAGAAGCACTGAATATGTTAAAGCATAAACAAATAGATGGATTGATTATTACTTCAAGAATTGCTGAAATGCAAGAAGTGGAGGCCTATGTACCATATGGGGAAATTGTTGTTTGTGAAAATGCAACAAATAATCAATTGATTTCTTCCGTGTATTTAGATCATTATCAGGTTATCTTTCGTGCCTTACAATATTTATACAATCACGGTCATCGTAAAATTGGCTATTGTACCGGAAGGGAATCTGGTGCTAATTCTTATTATCGAAAAAAAGCATACAAGGAATTTCTTGAAGAGAAGGAGTTATCATATGACAGCAGTTATGTGTTCACAGATAATTTCTTCTTTGAAGATGGCCATGAGATTGTAAGTAAGATTGTTTCTATGAAAAATCCTCCGACAGCACTTTTGGTTACAAGCGATGGGGTGGCTGCAGGTATATTAACAGCCGGTGAAAAAGTGGGGATTAACGTTCCTGATGAGTTAGCAATCATAGCATTTGATAATCAGCCAAGTGCTAAAATGCTGGATATTACCACATTTGAAGTCCCGCTTGTTCAAATGGGCGAGAAATTATTTTTGCAAGCGATTGGGAAATATCCTATCAGACATGAAGAACTGGAAGTCACATTAATTGAAAGAAAAACAGTGTAAAAAAGCCAACGCACTCATTGCGTTGGCTTATACTATATTAATCTTCAATAGCAAATTCAAACGAACCACTTAGTTTAATATCTTTCCCGATAAGTACTCCGCCAGTTTCAAGAGCAGCATTCCAAGTTAAACCATACTCTTCACGGTTGATTTTACCTTCCACATCAACACCTGCTACGATGTTTCCGCTCATTGGGTCTTTCGCTTTCCCGTTATATTCAACGTTGAATGTTTCTTCGTTTGTTTCACCTTTAATTGTCAGATCGCCAGTTACTTCAAATTCAGAATCGCTGACTTTTTTCACAGACTTGCTTTGGAAAGTGATGTTTGGATGATTTTCTGCATCAAAGAAGTCTCCTGATAACAAGTGACCATTACGGTCTGGGTTGTTTGTTTCAATAGATGCTACTTTTATTGTTACTGTTACATCAGCATTTTCCAGGCTGTCGAAATCTCCATTGAAATCTACATCGAAATCTTGGAATTCTCCTTTAGCTTTAGAAACCATCATATGTTTTACTTGAAAATTCAATGCACTGTGTACTTTATCTAATTTTGCGTTTGCCATAATTAATATTCCTCCCAAAAAATAAATAACTTACTTTATGTAACTAAGTGTACAAAAATTATTTAGTTACGTCAAGTAAATTAGTTATTTTATTTCTGTAAAAATTTCTGCTATAATGTATACAAAGAGGTGAAAGTGATGAGCGATAAGACGATATGCCCAAGATTTGAATCAGCTTTAGATATATTAAATAAACGGTGGACTGGTTTAATTATTTTTCAGTTATTAGAAGGAGCACAGCGCTTCTCTACTATAGAGTCAGTAATTGGGATCAGCGGAAGAGTTTTGTCTGAACGTTTAAAAGACCTGGAAAAGTCCGGAATAGTGAAACGAGAGGTTTATAATGAAACCCCTGTAAGAATAGAGTACAGTTTGACAGAGAAAGGCCGCGCATTAGAACCTGTAATTAAGAGTATTCAACAATGGGCGGAAGGCTGGATGGATGGAGAGTCATCAGCTAAATAGCTAGTACAGTGAAAAGCGGAGATTATTTCTTCGCTTTTTTTCTATGTTAAAATAATAGAAAAAGAGGAGGACACCATTATGAAAATCATTCTGGACTGTGATCCCGGGCATGATGATGCAGTTGCCATCATTCTGGCAGCATCTGCAATCAGTCCGCTCACAATCGAAGCGATCACCACAGTAGCTGGAAATGTTGAGGTGGAAAAGAACACATTAAACGCATTAAAAGTCTGCGATATTATTGGATTAGATGTCCCTGTTGCGCAAGGGGCAGTTCGGCCTCTCGTGAAACAACCTGAGATAGCGGAAGAAATTCATGGAGAATCCGGATTAGACGGACCAAATTTGCCTGCAACACCTGAGAGAAAAGCTATCAATCAACATGCAGTTGACCTTATTATTGATAAACTGTTAACAGCAAATGAGAAGCTGACACTTGTCCTGACAGGCCCATTAACAAACATTGCGCTTGCATTAATAAAAGAACCAAAAATAAAAGATAACATTGAAGAGATTGTGTTGATGGGCGGGGGATCTTATGGGAACTGGACGCCTGCAGCAGAGTTTAATATTTATGTTGACGCTGAAGCAGCAAAGGTAGTTTTTGAGAGTGGTGTGCCTGTCCGCATGTTTGGTCTGGATATCACTCATCAAGTATTAGCAACAGATAAAACCGTTACAGAACTAAAAGAAATGGATCATCCTGTAGCTGATTTTATTGCAGAGCTGTTTATATTTTTCATCAAAGCATATAAAGATCATTTTGATTTTAATGGCGGGCCTGTTCATGATGCTTGTACCGTTGCCCACTTAATGGATCCTGCCATTTTTTCTTTCGAACATCTTCATATCGACATAGAAACCAAAGGAGAACATACCTATGGGATGACGGTGATTGATCGTGACAGAGTGACAGGAAAAGAGCCGAATGTCTGTGTAGCAACAGGTCTTGATGAAAATAGATTCTGGTCATTATTTAAAAATGCAATTGCTTCTTATGGAAATTAAGGTGGTGGGATTGTGAAAAAACCAAAAATTACGGTAATTGGCAGTATCAATATGGATCTGGTAACATCAACAGAAATTTTTCCCGAAAAGGGAGAAACCGTACGTGGCACAACGTTTGAGACACAACCAGGCGGTAAAGGTGCGAATCAGGCAGTAGCTGCTGCCAGGTTAGGTGCGGATGTTCAGATGATCGGCTGTGTTGGTGACGATGCCTTTGGCGAAGAACTTCTAACTGTATTGCAAAAAGAAAAGATTAATGTTGATTCTGTTTCTACCATTCCCGAGACATCCTCTGGTCTTGCGAATATCATACTAACTGAAAAAGATAACCGGATTATTTTTATTTCTGGGGCTAATGAACATGTTACGCCTGCTTTTGTTTCCACGCATAAAGAACAGATCCTTGACAGCGAAATTGTTGTCATTCAATTCGAAATACCTAAGGAAACTATTGAGTATTGTCTGGCGATGTGTTCTGAAAATAATATTCCGGTAATTGTGAATCCTGCACCAGCAATGCAACTATCAGATGAAGCATGGGAGAAGGCAACTTATATTACTCCAAATGAGTCAGAGAGAGCGCAACTTTTTGGGGATGAATATGAAGAAAAAATGATGATAACCAAAGGTGAAGCAGGAGTAGAATTTATTGAAGCGGGTATAAAGACAAATATCCCTGGTCATCAAGTAGAAGTGCTTGATACAACAGGTGCCGGTGATACATTTAATGGTGCGCTTGCTGCACAATTAGCGCAAGGCTCCTCATTGCGTGAGGCATTGACCTTTGCTAATGCTGCAGCTGCGTTATCCGTTCAGAAACTGGGAGCGCAATCAGGAATGCCGACAGCAGAAGAAGTAGATCAATTTTTAAAAAAAGGTTGAGATAACATGTCAAAAGAAGTATTGAAAAATGATTGGGCTAATGTACTTGAACAGGAATTTGATAAAGAATATTATAAGCAATTACGCGAATTCTTAAAAAAAGAGTATCAGCAATATACGATCTATCCAAATATGTATGATATATTTAATGCCCTCAATTACACATCCTATGCTGATGTGAAAGTAGTGATATTAGGACAAGACCCTTATCACGGACCGGATCAGGCGCATGGTCTTAGTTTCTCTGTTAAACCAGAAGTGGACATTCCTCCATCACTGAGAAATATTTACAAAGAACTGGCAGAGGATTTGGGCTGTTCGATCCCTGATCACGGTTACTTAAAAAAATGGGCAGAACAAGGTGTGCTTTTATTAAATAATGTTCTTACCGTCAGAGCAGGACAGGCCCATTCTCATCGCGGAAAGGGCTGGGAACAGTTTACTAATCAAGTTATTGTCAGTTTAAATGATAAAACAGATCCTGTTGTTTACATTCTGTGGGGAGCTGCTGCGCAAAAAAAGCAGGCTCTAATTGATACATCCAAACATTTTATTATCAAGTCACCACACCCTAGTCCGTTATCAGCCCACCGTGGGTTCTTTGGGAGCAAACCTTTTTCGAAAACAAATGAAATTCTACAAGAAGTGGGGAAAGAACCAATTGATTGGCAAATTGAATGAATGCTAGGAAAAGTGAATGGATCCGATATGGTTTAGAGGGAGGAAGACTGGTTCCTGTCTTGCTGATACCAATTCCATCATTGTTGGATAAATGTTCTTTAATTTGCCAATGTGGTCGGGTTTTGTGCCAAGATCGATGATAACTATCTTCCCAAGTAGCTTCTGTAATTGAATTTCAAGTGTTCTGGAAAGATTCATCGTGCTTGGGTGAAGTGGCAGTTGTTCCTGGGCTAACCCGTAAGGTATCTCGTTTTCTTTGTATGGAATTAACCATTTCAAGTGATGGAGCGGAATAAACATTGTCTTATAAACAGGCGAATAAAAAACGAAATAATCATTTAGTACATTCGTTATATACCCATGAATGGATTGAGCTGAGGAAACAACAATCTCTGTAAAAATTCCTTTTGCATTTATTAATACTTTCCTTAATGATAATTCTTTCATATGACCAGGCAAATCCAGTTCGGGTGTAATTCTGCCATCATTGCATTTTTTTATTTGCTGAATATGTGCGACAGGTATATAGATGAATTCATTATTTTTATAGATCAGGAGAATATCGCTTCCTGCTTCTATAAGGATTCCATCCAGTTTCTGTTCAGCGAAATACACTGTGATAGACTGATTCAGTTGATTTTTTAATATACTCAACTACCGAACCTCCTTCAGGATATGTGTTTATACTCAAAGTATATGTATCTGTTAGTTAGATTGCATAACACAACAGCCTAAAATTAAGAGAAAAGGGGACGGAAATAACCTGCACTAAAACCCGAACTTATGTCCCGGACTCCTGATTTCACGCTCAGGGTCCGGTCAATATGTTGCTGAGCAGATGCCTTATGCTTGCATAGTCTATTTATTTTTTTCTAATAGTAATTGTTTCACTTCTTCTATCTCTTTTCTCAATGCACTTATTTCATGGATTTCACGTTTGATTTCATCTGATTCTTCTTCAATGTTTTCTGATAATTTCTGGGCATTATTAACAATTTCCCCTACGATTAAATTGATCATAATGAAGGTTGTGATAATAATAAATGATATAAAGTAAAACCATGAGGAAGGAGATTGCTCAAAAATCGGCCGGAATATTCCGCTAGCCCATGATTCTAACGTGAATATCTGGAATAAGGTAACAGAGCTTAAGAAAATGTCACCAAAATATTCAGGCGAGATTTCACGATAAAAACTGGTCCCTAAAATAGCATAGACATAAAATATAATGGCCATAATAAGAAGAACACTGCTTATTGTCGGAATAGCCATAAAAAGAGCTGTAACGATCCGTCGTAAGGTAGGAACAGTGGAAATTGTACGGAACACACGAAGAACGCGGAAGATCCGTAATACACTTACGAATGGTGTGCTGTATAAAATAACGCTGCCTAGTACGATGATGAGATCGAAAATATTCCAGAAGTTATGGAAGAATCCTTTCCTTAGGACGGCTATTTTCAAAAGTACTTCTATAGTGAAAATAGCGAGGATGATTACATCCAAAGTAAAGAACAGTGTGTAATTGTTGGAATAGACACCAGGGTAGGTCTCTATCCCGATTAATATGGCATTAATAATAATAAGCCCAGTAATAAACCGGTTAAACCGAGTATCCATCACAAATTTTCTCAACATTTCCATCAAATTTAATTTTCTCCTTTACATTGTAAAATACGAATAAACTACTAAAAATATTGTAAATTGAAACTACTAGAAAAACAAATTTATCTAACCAAGTTTCGCTAATGTTCCGAGTGATCAGAACTTCCAACTGATCAAAGTCTCGCTTATTATAAATAAATCATCTATAATTTTTTCTAATTCTGCAAGTTTCATCTCCTTGTTTTAAACATATGTTAATTCCTTTTACAACTTTAGGAGAAAGTGATGCTTATTTATCACGAATATGGTAAACTATCGACTAGTTTCAATAAATTGAGGGAGAATTATCAGAATGAAGATCCGGGAAATTTGGAATAAAATATTTAAACAATGGTCAACGATTCATCTTATCGTTACCTATTACTTTTTAGCTGTTATTATCTCAACCATTATCGTTAGTTTACCAGTTTTCCATAAGCCAGGTGTCGAGCTGTCCTTTATTGAAGCTATGTTTACTGCTGTTACTTCCATCAGTGTGACAGGATTAACAGTTGTATCAATTTCCGACACTTTTAATTCAGCTGGTCAAATAGCTATTGCCGTCATATTGCATTTGGGCGGTATTGGGATTATGACAATGGGGACATTTATCTGGGTTCTCCTTGGGAAAAAAATCGGAATCAGAAACCGTAAATTAATTATGGTTGACCAAAATAGTAAAACATTAGCAGGCTTAGTGAAGCTGATGTTAGAGATATTTAAAATTATTCTTTTAATCGAACTGATTGGTGCGATTGTATTATCCTTACACTTTCTGAACTATTATGATACGTTTCAGGAAGCTCTTCATCATGGTATATTTGCATCAATCAGTGCTACAACAAATGGAGGGCTGGATATTACAGGTGCTTCCTTAATACCGTTTGCTGATGATTATTTTGTCCAATTTATCCATATGGTTTTAATCATTCTTGGAGCAATTGGCTTTCCAGTCTTAGTAGAAGTACAAGAAGTATTACAAGGGAAAAAATATGGTATTAATGATCGTCATAAATTTACCTTATTTACCAAAATAACCACGATCACCTTTTTCTGGTTAGTTATCGTTGGAGCGGTTCTAATTTATGTCCTTGAGCACAATAATTTCTTCGCAAACAAAAGCTGGCATGAGACTTTTTTCTATAGTCTGTTTCAGTCGGTTACTTCCAGAAGCGGGGGCTTATCAACAATGGATGTCTCAGAGTTCTCTCTGCCAACATTATTTCTGATAAGTACATTAATGTTTATTGGAGCTTCACCAAGCAGTGTCGGCGGGGGGATTCGAACAACAACATTTGCCATTATGCTATTGACAATCTGGAATTATGCGAAAGGAAATTCCAGTGTAAAAGTATTTGGCAGGGAGCTTGACCAGGAAGACATTCTGCGTTCCTTTATTGTCATCTCCACTGCTTTAATGTTGTGTGTTTCTTCTGTGATTGTTTTATCATACACAGAGAACTTTTCCCTGATTCAAATTGTATTTGAAGTTTCATCGGCATTTGGAACAACAGGTTTGTCGATGGGAATCACACCAGATTTATCAACATTCGGAAAATGCCTGATCATGTGTCTCATGTTTATCGGAAGAATCGGTATTTTCTCCTTCCTGTTTCTTGTACGCGGAGATGCAAGCCAGGATAAATTTCATTACCCGAAAGAACGTGTCATTATCGGATAACCTCTTAGCGCCGTCTAAGAGGTTTTTTTCTTCAGCGGTGAGCTAGCAGTATCTAAATTAGTACATTAGTGAGTGACACATTTGTGTATTTATTGTTCGGTTTTTTGATTAGCTATCTTTGCTATGTTCCATCATCTTTTTCTTCCAACAGAACTCCAATTTGTTATTGCTGGCTTTTCTTCCATTAATAGATTAATTTTCTTATCATTTCAATAAGCTTCCTTCTTCTAAAAATTGTATGAGAATGGTATGCTAAGGGTAGAATGATAGATAGCAGATTTGTAGTAAAAAAATATAGTTAAGACACCGAGATCACTATACCAGCATAATAGAGATGGAGGCCACGAAATGACAAAGTATCACATACAAGTAAATGAAATCCTTGATAATATACAAAAAGTAATTATCGGGAAAGAACGTGAAGCAACATTAAGCCTAGTAGCTCTTTTAGCAGATGGGCATGTATTATTAGAAGATGTACCAGGTGTCGGAAAAACGATGCTTGTTCGTGCACTTGCCAAATCCCTTAATTGTGATTTCAAGCGGATTCAGTTTACTCCTGATTTGCTTCCATCAGATGTAACAGGTGTTTCCATATACAATCCGAAAGATATGGTCTTTGAATTTAGAGAGGGACCAATTTTTGGTGATATTGTGTTAGCTGACGAAATTAACCGTACCTCACCTAAAACGCAGTCAGCACTGTTAGAAGCAATGGAAGAAATGAATGTAACGGTTGACGGTGTCACAAAATCATTAAACAAACCATTCTTCGTCATGGCAACACAGAATCCGGTAGACTATGAAGGAACTTATCCGTTACCGGAAGCACAGCTTGACCGGTTTATTATGAAGTTAAGTATGGGATATCCAAATGAGACAGATGAATTGGAAATGTTAAACCGAACAGATCGAAAGCATCCAATTGACCAAATTTATCCTGTTATTGATAAGAATCAGCTCCTTGAAATGCAAGCAGTGATTGAAGATGTTTATATCGATCAATCAGTAAAACAATTGATTGTTCAGATTGCTTCAGGTACAAGGAAAAATAACTATGTACAGCTGGGAGTCAGTCCCCGCGGCTCTATCGCATTGATGCGTGCAGCCAAAGCCTATGCTTTTATTCATAATCGGGATTATGTCATTCCTGATGATGTCCTGTTCCTTGCACCATTTGTGTTAACCCACCGGATTATCCTAAGGCCGGAAGCCAGATATGATGGAATGACACAAGAGAAGCTGCTGGCAGAAATTGTGGAAAAAGTTGATATACCTGTTCGAAAGGAACTGCATGGATGAAGAGGACAGCACAACATTTAGGCAGAGTCATTCAATTGTGTTTGTTTATCGGTATTCTTTTTTCCTTTGCAATGTTCCAGGGAGGGTTTCTCAGCTGGTTTCTTTTTTACAGTATTACACCGATTCTTGTTTATATGCTTATCATTCCTTTCTATCCATTCAAATATTGGCGGGTGGAAAGGGACCTGTCTGCAAGCTATGTTGATGCAGGCAGTTCAGTAGAATTAAAGATTAACATCAAGCGTAAAACGCATTTTCCTCTTTTTTATGTCATGGTTGAAGAATCATGTCCTGCATCCCTAAAGTATAAGGATATTGGAGATAAGAAATATCAGTATATGGCGGATCAGTCCTATTATCGTGAAAATCGCACATTGAAGAAGATTCTTTTTCCCTATTTTAGAAAAGAGTTTAGTGTTTCATTTAAATTGGATCATTTACCTCGTGGTAAGCATGACTTTACCACAATCAAACTATCAACTGGAGATCCATTCGGGCTCGTATCAAGTGAGTTTAATCTAAACCTGGATTCTCATGTGGTGGTGTATCCTGCCATTCATGAGATTAAATGGCAGCTGAGAACAAACAGCTTAGAAGAGGGGAGCAATCCTGCTAATATGTATGATGAAAGATTAACAAACGTTGTATCAGGAGTTCGGGAGTATATACCAGGAGATCGTTTTTCGTGGATAGACTGGAAAACAACGGCGAGAAAAAATACAGTGATGACAAAAGAATTTGAGCAAGAAAAGGATGCGCATATAGCAGTTCTATTACCAGTGAATAACGGGAAACAGCTTTTGCCAATGTCATTTGAAGCTGCAATTGAGCTTTGCTTATCGATTTTAAGCAGAATGAGATCAAAAGGGCAGCATATAACTCTCCATGTTTTTGCAGAGCAGGAGAAACATTTTACCTCTCAGCAGATTCAGTCCCAATTTGCCAGTGTCCAGAATTATTTAGCTACGATTAAACAGGGAGAACAATCAAATATTTCTGGCAAGCTCCAGCAGACTGTGCATTACCTCCCTAAAGGAACACTCATCTTAACGATTGTTACCTGTTTAGACGCAGAATTGGTAAACAGTTTGATCGCGAAAAAGAAGCTGGCTTATCAATTATTCGTTTGTTACATTTCTTCAGAAAAACAGTTAACACTGGAAAATCAACGAATGATACAACAGCTGGAATTGAAAGATATTGCAGTTCAGACAATTACGGAGGCAGATTTAGTGAAAGAGAAATGGGAGGTGAGTGCAGCTAAATGAATAATACAAAATATTCCTTTTCCCTCTCCTCATTAATTATTATTACAGCAGGGTTTGTATTGTTTTGGGAATGGCTGAGACCTTTAGAGCAAATCACAGATACAGGAAGTATGCATGTATTTATTATCTATACGGCTTTTTGTTTTGCGATTTCTTTTTTCTTTAAAAACGGCTGGCTGAAGTTTATTTTTAAAGGAATTGGTTTAATTCTTGTCATAGATTATTTGTTTTTGACAGGGTTTCTGTTCAGCGGGGAATGGATCGCACAGTTATCAATGGAGCTGCAATACAATCTCCAGATAATTCAGCAGGCGAACTGGACAGAGATGTCTCCTTTATTTAGAAGTTTCCTGTTTTTTATTTTGTTATGGTTAATGAGTTATTTACTGCATTACTGGTTTCTGATCGCGAATAAATTTTTCCTTTTTGTCGTACTGACAATCTTCTATTTGGCAATATTGGACACATTTACGGTGTATGTTGCAACTACGGCGATTGTCCGGACTGTTCTCATTGCATTTATTGCATTAGGTCTTAGCCGCTACATGCAGCTGCAGCACTTAGGGGTTCCGATCGAGAGGAATAAGCAAAACTTTTTTAAATGGATGGTGCCTGTATCACTAATGGTGCTAGTTGTTGTGGGGGTAGGATTATTTGCACCAAAGCTTAATCCGCAATGGCCAGACCCTGTCCCGTTTCTTCAAAGCACCGCAGGACATGTCGGATTCGGTGAAGGCACTTCTTTCCAGAGGGTCGGTTATGGCGAAAATGACTCCAAATTAGGTGGTTCCTTTATCAAAGATGACACACCCGTGTTTGAGGCATATGCCAAAGAAAGGTTATATTGGCGGATTGAGTCAAAGGATGTTTATACAGGAAAAGGATGGGAAAGGTCAACTGAATTAGATTATGACCCGATAAGGGCAAGCAGAATAGAATTCGAAACTTTTTCCTTTACTGAAGTGGAGACAACACAATCAGAAGCATCCCTTCGTTATGCACCGGAAAGTAATTTGTCTAAAGTCCCAATTCCCTATGGATCCAGCTTTATTGTAACACCGACGGGCGTCAACCTATTCCAGGATATGGAGTCAGGGATGATGGAAGTGGAAGCGGGAGAACAAAACTTAATTAGCCAATCATTCAATATATTGTATGAAGACCCTTCATTTAATATCGATCAGCTGAATCAGGTAAGCGGAAGTGATCCAGATTATATAAGGAACCAGTATCTTCAATTGCCTGAGACTTTGCCGCAGCGAGTACATGATTTAGCTGCAGAAATTGTAAAAGAAGAACAGACAAGATATGAAAAGGCAAAAGCGATCGAAGGGTATTTTGGCAGTAATGGGTATACGTATCAAACAGAGGATGTTTCTGTTCCTGAACAAGGCGAAGATTATGTTGATCAGTTTCTGTTCGAAACAATGGTTGGCTATTGCGATAACTTCTCCACATCGATGGTTGTCATGTTACGCTCTTTAGATATACCAGCACGATGGGTAAAAGGATTTACTGGAGGTAATTTGCAGCCTGACCAGGAAAACCTGCCTGATGGTTATAATTTATATGAAATAACAAACAATAATGCCCATTCATGGGTAGAAGTTTATTTTCCGGAAGTTGGCTGGGTACCATTTGAACCAACAAGCGGTTTTACTAATCCAACTGAATTCTACCAGGAAACATCTGGTGAAGCATTAACGCCTGAAGTACCTGAAGAGGCTGTGGAAGAAGAATTGGCAGAAGATCCAGCACAGCAAGAAACAGAAAACGTAGAAACAGCGCAAGAAGAAAATAGTGAAACTTCAACTGGAAATGATCAGGAAAATAATAATGGGCTAATCTGGCTTATTGGTTTTGCTATCCTGATCGCTGCAGCATTCATTCTGATCTTTTGGAAACGAAAGGAAATCAGGGATTGGTATGACAAACGGAAATGGGGAAATATTGCCAAGCGAATGGAGCTTGATAAGAGCTACTTATATGTATTAGATGTTTTGGCCAGAAGAGGTTTTCACAGGAATAAAGGCCAGACACTACGTCAATATGCACGGTTGATTGATGAAAAAATGGGCATAAATGAAATGATGGAATTAACGTTAATATATGAACAATACTTGTATCGCGGATCTGATGAGAAAGTGGATAAAGATAAACTGCGTCGGCTTGTTCAGAAAATCATGGATCAAATATTTGCTTGACCAAAAAAACGTCGATTGATAGAATAAGATGAAATTATCATCTGTTGACCTTCATATAAGTTTGGGAATAGGGCCCAGATGTATCTACCTGAACACCTTAAATGTTCGGTCTATGAGGGTGGGGGTCTATCGTGATTTCTGCCTTTCTTTCTGACAAGCTTTTGAAAAAGAAAGGCAGTTTTTCTGTTTTAGTGACATAAAAAGGAGTGGACAATCTTGGAAGTAAACAATGAAATGATTTTAGTGCTCGATTTTGGAAGTCAATATAACCAATTAATCACTCGCCGTATCCGCGAGTTTGGTGTATACAGTGAACTGCATTCTCACCGCTTAACAGTGGAAGAAATTAAGGAAATGAACCCGAAAGGAATTATTCTTTCAGGTGGTCCTCATAGTGTCTATGGAGAAAACAGTTTCCGTTGTGATGAAAGAATTTTTGATCTGGAGATTCCTGTACTGGGAATCTGTTACGGAATGCAATTAATGACACATCACTTTGGCGGTGTCGTAGAACGTGCGAATGAGCGTGAATATGGAAAAGCAGAAATTGATGTAAAAGAGGGTACGATTTTATTTGAGGGAACACCAGAGAAGCAGGTTGTCTGGATGAGTCATAGTGATAAAATCATTCAAGCTCCAGCTGGATTCCAGATTGAAGCGACAAGCTCATCAACACCAGTTGCAGCAATGAGCAATCCTGATAAGCAATTTTACGGAGTGCAATTCCACCCTGAAGTTCGTAACTCAGAATATGGAAATGATTTGTTGAAAAATTTCGTCTTCAATGTGAGTAAATGTTCTGGTGATTGGACAATGGCGAACTTCATTGATATGGAAGTGGAAAAGATCAGAGAACAAGTCGGTGACCGCAATGTGCTTTGTGCATTAAGCGGCGGGGTTGATTCTTCTGTTGTTGCTGCCCTTATCCATAAAGCGATTGGTGACCAATTAACATGTATTTTTGTTGACCATGGTCTGCTTCGGAAAAATGAAGGAGATACGGTTATGGAGACATTCCGTGATGAGTTCCATATGAATATTATCAGAGTGGATGCAGAGGAACGTTTCTTGAGTAAGTTAAAAGGTGTGTCAGATCCTGAGCAGAAACGTAAAATCATTGGTAATGAATTTATCTATGTATTTGATGATGAAGCAGCGAAATTAGAGAATATGGATTTTCTTGCACAAGGAACACTTTATACAGATATCGTGGAAAGTGGGACAGAAACTGCACAGACGATCAAATCACACCATAATGTTGGTGGACTTCCAGAAGATATGGAGTTCCAATTGATCGAGCCACTAAACACATTGTTTAAAGATGAAGTTCGTGCTTTAGGTACAGAACTAGGTTTACCTGACGAAATCGTTTGGCGCCAACCATTCCCAGGCCCAGGTTTAGGAATTCGTGTACTTGGTGAAATCACGCCGGAAAAAGTGGAAATTGTTCGTGAATCTGATGCTATTCTAAGAGAAGAAATTAGCAAAGCTGGACTTGATCGTGATATTTGGCAGTATTTCACGGTATTACCTGATATCCGCAGTGTTGGGGTAATGGGTGACACAAGAACATATGATTATGCGATTGGTATCCGTGCTGTAACATCGATTGATGGGATGACATCTGACTGGGCACGTATTCCATGGGATGTATTAGAAAAAATCTCGGTTCGTTTAGTAAATGAAGTCGACCATATTAACCGTGTGCTGTATGATGTGACAAGTAAGCCGCCAGCTACGATTGAGTGGGAATAAGAGAAGGGAAAACCCAAAAACATGGAATGATAATGTTTTTGGGTTTTTTATTTTGAAAAGCGGTGGAGGTTTCTTAGATAAGTCTTTTAAACACTTTCCATATATCTTGTAATAATTGTATTTAAAGGTATCCGAAGAAGGTTCGACAAAAGTATGTGAGATAATTTGCCAAGATGTCGAACGTTAATTGGCGATTTTATAAAAACATTCGGATTTGCTATTGACTATTTTCTCACAGCCTAGTATGATATTAATGAAATTATTAATATTATTATTTACCATCCGTCGTATAATGTTGGGAATATGGCCCAAGAGTCTCTACCGGAGCACCATTAATTGCTCTGACTACGAGGAGGAGATATTTTCTGTCCGCAATTTTTTGCGTTCAGTGCAATATCTCTGAATTGTATGAGAGACTCCTTTAGCTGCTATGGTTAAAGGAGTTTTTCTTACTTCTGGTATGAAAAGAAGGGGAGATAATAAAATGAAGAAGTTCTTCGAATTTGATAAACTTGGTACAAATTATCGAAAAGAATCAGTTGCAGGTCTTACCACATTTCTTGCAATGGCGTATATTTTATTTGTTAATCCATCCATGCTTGCCGAAACAGGAATGGACCAAGGTGCAGTATTTGTTGCAACAGCATTAGCAGCAGCGATCGGTACATTATTAATGGGCTTGCTTGCGAATTATCCAATTGCTCTTGCACCAGGGATGGGATTAAATGCTTTCTTTACGTATACAGTCGTAATTGTGAATGGGATCCCTTGGGAAACAGCTTTAGCGGGTGTGTTAGTTTCAGGATTAATCTTTATTATTTTAACATTTACAGGTGTTCGCGAATATATCATTAATGCAATTCCTGCCACATTAAAAATGGCGGTAGGGGCAGGGATCGGTCTTTTTATTGCATTTATCGGTTTCCAAAATGCAGATATTATTGTGCCAGATGACAGTACGCTTGTTGCATTAGGAGATGTAACAGCAGGACCTACTTTACTGGCGATTATTGGAATTGTCGTTACAGTTGTCTTAATCGGTTTAGGTGTTAAGGGTGGCGTATTTTATGGAATGATTATTACGGCAATTGTTGGAATGTTCTTTAATCAGGTACCTGTGCCGCAAGGATTGGATGATGTCTTTAGTGCAGCACCTAGTCTTGCGCCGACATTTGGAGCAGCATTCTCACATTTCGGTGAAGTATTCACAGGACAAATGTTAATTGTTATCTTAACTTTCTTGTTTGTTGACTTTTTTGATACAGCAGGAACGTTAGTTGCAGTAGCATCGAAAGCAGGTTTAATGAAAGATAATAAACTGCCAAAAGCAGGTAAAGCATTATTTGCTGACTCAGCAGCAACAGTAGTAGGAGCAACTTTAGGAACTTCTACCACAACATCTTATGTGGAATCAGCAACAGGTGTTGGAGCAGGAGGGCGTTCAGGATTTGCTTCTGTTATCACGGCACTATTATTCTTGCTAGCGATCTTTTTCTCGCCACTTCTTAATATTGTCACACCATCAGTAACTGCGCCGGCATTGATTATCGTCGGGATCATGATGGCATCATCATTAAAAGACATTCCATGGGATCAGTTCGAGATTGCCGTACCTGCCTTTTTAACGATTATTATCATGCCATTAGCATATAGTATTGCAACAGGTATTGCGATCGGCTTTATCTTCTATCCTATTATGCTATTAGCAAAAGGCAGAGCGAAAGAAGTCAACCCAATTATGTGGGTGTTAGCAGTGCTGTTTATTCTATATTTGGGATTTGTACATTAAAAAAAGAGCCAGGTAAATTTGCCTGGCTCTTTATTCTTCTATTTCATAATTGATTTGCTTCAATTTCTTTCTATTCCCACTTAATTTAAACAATTGAATTCTCATTACTCCATGTTTCAAAACAGCCGACACTTTATCTTTTCGTACAGTACAAGGTAATTCAACTCTTCTGGAAAAGTCCCCTTGCAAGATTTCCTGCTTCAACAGCTTTCCGCCTTGCTGTACTGGAAAAGTTTCCCCTTTTAATTCCAATACATTGTCATCTAAGTAAATGTTCACATTTTTCCGATCACTAACTCCTGGTAAATTCACATAGACAATGATTTCATTGTCTAATTCATACAGATTAATCGCAGGAATTGGCGGTTTTACGATATGTTCAAAATCATTCCAAAAGTTTCCGCCGAAAAACTGATCCAAGTTATTTTTCCAATCATGCATTTGCTGAAAAGGATCCATTCTCACCCCTCCTTATATGTAGGTAAGTTTCAATTTAATATATGTTGAGATCTGCTAACCGTGAAAGTATGTTCCAATCATTTTGTGACAATGCTCACAGGTAGTCAAAAGGAACTATCTTATAATAGTTGAATAGTCATGTATAAGCGACAGTATAAATAAGGAGTGATTTTAATGACGTTACTTTTCAGAAAAAAGAGTATGGAAACTAATAAAACTTCTGGACAAATGGTTTCAGTAGAAGGTACAGGGGAACAAATACAGCATTTCATTCTAATGTTACAGATTACCGAAACTGATTTAAAATCGGTTCGTCTAGTGGATGACCTAT
Source organism: Gracilibacillus oryzae (assembly GCF_009498735.1). GTDB lineage: Bacteria > Bacillota > Bacilli > Bacillales > Amphibacillaceae > Gracilibacillus > Gracilibacillus oryzae. Next base: position 57,081 of record NZ_ML762435.1, on the reverse strand, counting down.
ATTCCAGGAATTCGAGAAATGGATACCTATCAGCAAATAGAACAATTATTGAACAATTTCTATTCATTAATAGAAGAAATAAACAATAGTCTTCGTTATAATGATGAAAAAGTGCCATTAGAAAAACTCCATAAAATAACCGATGATATTATTAAACAGTTGAAACAGCTTCATATAGAATATGAAAAGAAAGTCTTCCACTTATAGAAATCATGCACTATAGTTTGCCAAGCTTTCCCCAGTTTTCCTTATTCAATCTATAATTCATGTTTACCTTCTTTATAACAGGGCAGATTATAAAAGTAGTTGCTTATTTTTTTGCTAGTATCGGTCAATTTTGTATGGTAAAATGAGACGGCGAAAAGCAAGGAATTCCCACTGATTAAATAATAGGGGAAGCTGGGAGGGGAAGTTTTGTTAGAAAATGCATTTGTCATGGTTGTCATTATCATGGCAATTAATATAGTGTATGTCTCGCTTTCTACATTAAGAGTTATCTTAACACTAAAGGGCAGAAGATATATTGCCGCTGTTATTGGAACAGTGGAAATTGTTATATATACAGTAGGATTAGGGATAGTGTTAGATAACCTGGGAGAGATTCAGAACATAGTGGCATATGGACTTGGATATGGGATAGGTGTTATTGTAGGATCTATGATAGAGGAAAAACTTGCCTTAGGGTATATAACAGTTAATGTGATCTCCTCCAATCCTGATATCTCTTTCACACGGCAATTAAGGGACAAAGGATATGGTGTCACAAGCTGGTATGCTTATGGAATGGATGGTGACAGATTGTCCATGCAGATCTTATCACCAAGAAAATATGAATTGCATTTATATGAAACGATTAAGTCAATTGATCCTAAAGCCTTTATTATTGCCTATGAACCGAAGCAGATACATGGCGGTTTCTGGGTGAAGAAGGTGAAGAAAGGAAAGATTATTAAAAGTGTCGAAAAAGAAGAACAAAAGCGGGCAGCAGATGAAGAAAGTTTTCCAAGTTGAGAAAAATGAAACAATTGATGACTGTTTAAACAGAATAAAACAGGAAGGCTATCAACCGGTAAGAAGGATAGAGAAACCTGTTTTTGAAGAGACAGATAATGGAATAGAGCCAGCCGAACAGAATATTCAATTTGAAGCGATTTTATTAAAACACGAACGTTAAATTAGTTTATTAATTTAACGTTCGATTTTTTATTGACAAAAATGATGGCTGCTTGTTATCATAGAAGTGCAGTTAAGTAATCTAACAATTAAAAATAATATCCTCATATAATTTGGGAATAAGGCCCAGCAGTTTCTACCTGTCACCGTAAATGATGGACTATGAGGGAAGATGTAACTTGTAACTTTCTAACTCTATAATCATCGGGTGAATACGAAAATTGTGAAAACTTTTTCGATATATCTCCTGAAAAGAGATTATAGATAGAAAGGTTGAGTATACGATTATGAAAAACCTATTCATCTTCTCTTATAATAATGGAGATTGGATAGGTTTTTATTTTTTTCATACATTTAATATAGAAGAAAGAGGGGAAACAATGGCACAAGTTGGGGTAATAATGGGAAGCATTTCAGATTGGGAGACAATGAAACATGCTTGTGACATATTAGATGAGTTTGGTATCGAATATGAAAAGGAAGTCATTTCTGCACATAGAACGCCTGAGGACATGTTCCAATATGCAGAACAAGCAAGAAAGAAAGGTTTGAAAGTTATTATTGCGGGAGCAGGCGGTGCAGCACATTTGCCTGGAATGGTTGCAGCGAAGACAACATTACCTGTCATTGGTGTTCCTGTTCAGACAAGAAGCTTAAATGGACTTGATTCCCTTTTATCCATTGTGCAAATGCCTGGTGGTGTCCCTGTTGCAACAGTAGCAATTGGCAACGCCGGGGCAAAAAATGCAGGCATCCTGGCAGCACAAATGATCGGAGCCTTTGATGAAAAAGTTGCGGAGACTTTGGCCAGTTATCAACAGCAAATGCGGGAGAAAGTAGCAGAAATGAGGGAAGATCTTGCAGAACAATAAATTATTATTCGGATCTACGATTGGAATTATTGGCGGTGGACAATTAGGGCGAATGATGACAACTGCAGCAAAGCATATGGGTTACAGAGTGATTGTTCTCGACCCGACGCCGGACTGCCCGACAGCACAAGTAGCAGATGATCAGATTGTTGCTGCATATGACGACCTTGATGCTGTTAAGCAGCTTAGTGAAAGATCAGATGTTGTCACATATGAATTCGAGAATGTTGACCTGACAGCAGCTCAAATCCTTGAAGATAAAGGGATATTACCTCAGGGAGCCAATTCATTGAAAGTAACCCAGGATCGTGAATTAGAGAAGAAGGCAATGGTCGAAAGCAGCCAGCCTGTTGCTGAATTTGCGATTGTAACCTCAGAACAGGAATTAAAGGATGCTGCCAACAAAATCGGCTATCCATCTGTTGCGAAAACTTGCCGTGGCGGTTATGACGGCAAAGGTCAGGTGAAACTGACAAATGAATCTGATTTGCAGGAAGCAGCAGAGATGCTTGAATCAGCAGACAGGTTGATTATAGAAAAATGGGTTCCATTTGATAAAGAAATCTCGATTGTTTTCACAAGATCAGCAGCAGGGGAGATCAGTTATTTTCCAGTAGCTGAAAACATTCATCGTGACCATATTTTACATGCAACCATTGCACCAGCTCGCGTTTCTGAAAGCATTGCAGCAAAGGCAAAGCAAGCAGCCAAAGCAATCGCAGAGACAATCGGTGTTGTTGGCACATTTGCAATTGAAATGTTCGTAACTGGTGAGGAAATCTTAATCAATGAACTAGCACCTCGCCCGCATAACTCGGGACATTATACGATCGAAGCATGCAATGTCTCCCAATTTGAACAGCACATTCGCGCGATTTGCGGATTGCCGCTTGCACCAGTATTTTCTCATGGCGGTGCCGTGATGTTTAACTTGTTAGGAAAAGATGTGGAGCCGTTTTTCACCAGACTGGATGAAGTCGGAACAGCACACCTTCATATGTACGGAAAAGAAGAAAACAAGCCATTAAGAAAAATGGGGCATGCTACTTTTATTGGGGACAATGCCATTAACATATATCATGATTTAGTAGAAAAAAAGATAATCGAAGAAAATTAGGAGGCACAATTAAATGATTGAACGTTATACAAGAGAAGAAATGGGCAAGATCTGGACAGAGGAAAATCGCTTTAATGCATGGCTGGAAGTAGAAATACTGGCATGTGAAGCATGGAGTGAGCTTGGTGTCATTCCAAAAGAAGATGTAAAGAAATTACGTGAGAATGCATCTTTCAATATTGATCGTATTTTGGAAATCGAACAAGAGACTCGCCATGATGTTGTCGCATTTACTCGCGCCGTATCGGAAACTTTAGGTGATGAGAAAAAGTGGGTTCACTACGGCTTAACGTCAACAGATGTTGTCGATACAGCTCTTTCTTATATGCTGAAACAAGCGAATGTGATCATCCGCCGTGATATCGTTAATTTTATTGATATTTTAAAAGACAAAGCAATTGAGCATAAACATACGGTAATGATGGGACGTACACATGGTGTCCATGCAGAACCGACAACATTTGGTTTAAAAATGGCATTATGGTATGAAGAAATGAAACGTAACCTCGAACGCTTTGATGCAGCGTCAAAAGTGATTGAAACAGGAAAGCTTTCCGGTGCTGTTGGAACATATGCGAACATTGAGCCATTTGTAGAAGAATTCGTTTGTGAAAAGTTAGGCTTGCAGGCAGCTCCTGTATCGACGCAAACATTACAGCGTGACCGTCATGCCCAATACTTGTCAACACTTGCCCTGATCGCTAGTTCCATCGAAAAATTTGCGACAGAAGTTCGTGGTCTGCAAAAAACAGAAACTCGTGAAGTGGAAGAATTTTTTGCAAAAGGACAAAAAGGTTCATCAGCAATGCCGCACAAACGTAACCCAATCGGATCTGAGAACATGACAGGTATGGCTCGTGTGATCCGTGGCTATATGGTAACAGCCTATGAAAATGTTTCTTTATGGCATGAACGTGATATTTCCCACTCTTCAGCAGAGCGTGTGATTTTGCCAGATGCGACTATCGCACTTAATTATATGTTAAATCGTTTCAGTAATATCGTGAAGAACCTGACAGTATTCCCTGAGAATATGAAACGCAATATTGATCGTACGTATGGCGTTATTTTCTCTCAGCGTGTATTGCTTTCACTTATTGATCAGGGCATGAGCCGTGAAGAAGCTTATGATATGGTACAGCCGAATGCAATGAAAGCATGGGAAACGGCGACACCATTCCGTGAATTGATCGAACAGGAAGATCGGATTACAAGCACGTTAACGAAAGAACAGATCGATGATTGCTTCGATTACACATACCATTTAAAAAATGTTGATCAAATTTTCAAAAAAATCGGTTTAGCATAAGGAGTGTTTGAGATGAAGGACAAGCTGTTATATGAAGGAAAAGCGAAACAGGTTTTTACAGTACAGGATGATGAGCAGCTGCTTGTACTTTCCTATAAAAATGATGCGACTGCTTTTAATGGAGAGAAGAAAGCTCAATTTGAAGGAAAAGGTCGTTACAATAATTTGATTTCCGCCAAAGTGTTTGAATATCTGCACAAAAATGGTGTGAACAGTCATTTTAAAAAAGCACTAAATGAGACAGAACAGCTTGTTGAGAAAACAACGATTATCCCGCTTGAAGTTGTTGTGCGCAATGTGGCTGCTGGAAGTATTGTAAAAAGAATCGGGATTGAAGAGAAATCAGTCTTCAATCCGCCGCTTGTGGAACTTTTCTATAAAAAAGATGAACTTGGTGATCCATTGATTAATGATGCGCATGCATTGATCTTATCTGATGCAACAGAAGAAGATCTTGCGCAAATTAAACAAATGGCACTTCAGGTAAATGAAAAATTGCAAGCTTTTTTCAAAGACATCAATTTGCAGCTTGTTGACTTCAAACTCGAATTCGGACGCAATGCATCAGGGGAGATCGTTCTGTCAGATGAAGTGAGCCCAGATACTTGCAGATTATGGGATCTTTCGACAGGTGAGAAGATGGATAAAGACGTGTTCCGCCAGGACTTAGGCGATTTAGTAACAGTATATGACAATATTTTAACAAGACTGGAGGCATTATAATGAAATTAGTAAAAGTGCATGTAACATTAAAAGAGGGTGTCCTTGATCCACAAGGAAAAGCTGTGCAAGGATCTTTAAACAGATTAGGCTATGAATTTGTTCAGGAAGTGCGTGTTGGGAAATATTTGGAGCTGACGGTAGAAGATGATGCCAATATTGAACAAAAGATTGAGGAAATTTGCAATAAACTATTAGCCAATCCAGTCATTGAAAACTATGAATATACAGTGGAGGAGGGTGTTACTCAGTGAAGTTTGCTGTTGTAGTATTCCCAGGCTCTAACTGTGATCGTGATATGTATTATGCTGCGAAAGAAGCCCTTGGCGAAGAAGCAGATATGTTATGGTATAAAGATGCCAATTTAGACGGATATGACGCCATCCTTATCCCGGGCGGATTCTCTTATGGTGACTATTTACGCTGTGGGGCAATTGCATCTACTTCCAAAGTTGTCGAACAATTGCGTGAGAAAGCAGAAGCTGGAGTGCCGATTCTCGGCGTTTGTAACGGGTTCCAGATTTTAGTGGAATCAGGCCTTTTGCCAGGTGCATTAATGCGTAATAAAAATTTAAAATTCATGTGCCATTTTGAAGATTTAGTTGTCGAAAACAATGAAACTATCTTCACATCAAACTATGAAAAAGGCGAAGTAATCTCTATTCCTATCGCCCATATGGAAGGAAACTATTATTGTGATGAAGAAACGCTTGCTAGTTTAAGAGACAATAATCAGATCGTTTTCACCTATAAAAACAATCCTAATGGTTCTGCTGCAGATATTGCCGGTGTTACTAATGAGCGTGGCAATGTACTTGGAATGATGCCACACCCTGAACGTGCGGTTGAGGCGATTTTAAACAGTGCGGACGGATTAAAGCTATTTCAATCAATGTTAAAAAACTGGAGGGAAACATATGTTGCAGGCGCCTGAGATTACACCAGAAATGGTAGAACAAGATAAAGTCTATCGTGAAATGGGTTTAACAGATAAAGAGTATGACATGATTAAAGACATTATGGGTCGTCGCCCGAATTTCACTGAGATTGGTATTTTCTCTGTTATGTGGTCAGAGCATTGCAGTTACAAAACATCAAAGCCGCTACTGAAAAAGTTTCCGACAGAAGGAAAGCAGGTAGTTCAGGGACCTGGTGAAGGTGCAGGTGTTGTTGATATTGGTGATGGGCAAGGGGTTGTTTTCAAAGTAGAAAGTCACAACCACCCATCAGCAGTAGAACCATACCAAGGTGCTGCAACAGGTGTCGGCGGGATTATCCGTGATGTATTCTCAATGGGTGCTCGCCCGATTGCATCATTAAATTCTTTAAGATTCGGTAATTTAACAACAGATCGTGTGAAGTATTTATTTGAAGAAGTTGTTCACGGGATTGCAGGCTATGGTAACTGTGTTGGTGTCCCAACAGTCGGCGGAGAAGTTCAATTTGATGATTCTTATGAAGGCAACCCATTAGTCAATGCAATGTGTGTTGGATTGATTGATACGAAAGATATTCAAAAAGGTATTGCTTCAGGGCTGGGCAATACAATCATGTATGTTGGTTCCAAAACAGGCCGTGATGGTATTCATGGGGCAACTTTTGCTTCAGAGGATTTATCAGAAGAGACAGAAAGCAAACGATCCAACGTCCAAGTTGGGGACCCTTTTATGGAAAAACTCTTGATTGAAGCATGTTTAGAAGTGATTCATTCTCCTGCTTTAGTTGGAATTCAGGATATGGGTGCAGCTGGTCTTACTTCATCTGCGAGTGAGATGGCAAGTAAAGCTGGCATGGGAATGGAAATGAATTTAGATGATATTCCTCAGCGTGAGGCAAATATGACAGCATATGAAATGATGCTTTCTGAATCACAAGAGCGTATGCTTCTATGTGTGAAAAAAGGGGAAGAACAGGAAATTATCGATATTTTCCGAAAATATAATCTGGAAGCTGTAGCTGTTGGAACAGTTACGGACGATAAACGTTTCCGCCTGCTGCACAAAGGCGAAGTTGTTGCAGATATTCCTGTGGACAGCTTGGCAGAAGATGCACCAATTTTCCATAAAGAATCAAAAGTGCCAGCATTTTATGAAGAATATCAAAACATGCCAGCATATGCTCCGAATGTAACGGGTCATGCTGATATGTTGAAGAAATTGCTGCAGCAGCCGACAATTGCAAGCAAGGAATATGTTTATGATCAATATGATTCCATGGTACAGGCAAATACAGTATTCTCACCAGGTTCTGATGCGGCGGTTCTTCGCGTGCGCGGCTATGACAAAGCACTTGCGATGACAATTGACTGTAACTCCCGCTACATTCATTTAGATCCGGAAGTTGGCGGTCAGATCGCGGTAGCAGAAGCAGCTCGTAATATTGTCGCATCTGGTGCGAAACCTTTGGCAATCACAGATGGTTTGAATTTTGGTAACCCGGATAAACCAGAGAACTTCTGGCAAATGGAGAAAAGTGTTGATGGTATGAGTGCAGCCTGCCTAAAGCTTGATACACCTGTTATCAGTGGAAATGTTTCTTTATATAATGAGTCAAATGGTCAGGCAATTTTCCCAACACCGATTGTAGGGATGGTTGGATTGCATGAGTCAGTTTCCCATATTACTCCATCTCATTTCCAAAATGAAGGTGATGCGATTTACGTAATTGGTGAAACAGCTGCGGAATTCGGCGGCAGTGAATTACAGAATGTGTTGGAAGGACGTTATTTCGGAAAAGCACCAGCGATTGATTTAGAGGTGGAAGCAAAACGTCAGAGCGAGTTGTTAGAAGCGATTCGCTCAGGACTTGTCGTTTCTGCACATGATATTTCTGAAGGCGGACTTGCTGTTGCTGTAGCGGAAAGCTTGTTTACTGGAAAAGGTTTTGGAGCGAACATCGCTGTGGAAGGCGAACTTACAGCAGCATTATTCAGTGAATCGCAATCACGTTTTGTTGTATCTGTAAAAGAAGCTGACCGTCAGGCATTTGAACAAGCGGTGGAAAATGCTCATTATCTTGGCACAGTGTCGAATCAAGGCAAATTAGTTGTTTCCAATGGAACAGAAGAAGTCATCAATGAAGAGATTGAGGCATTACAACAGTTGTGGAGAGGAGCTATCCCGTGCTTGCTGAAATCAAAGGCTTAAATGAAGAATGTGGCGTATTTGCGATCTGGGGACATGAAAAAGCGGCCGAAATGACCTATTACGGCCTTCATGCCCTCCAGCATCGCGGGCAGGAAGGTGCAGGTATTGTAACAACAGATGGTGAAAAGCTTAATCTGCATAAAGGTGTTGGCCTTGTAAATGATGTGTTTTCAGAAGCAGAGTTTTCCAGACTAAAAGGTCATGCAGCTATCGGTCACGTTCGTTATGCAACACAGGGTGGCGGCGGCTATGAGAATGTTCAGCCACTGGTTTTCCGTTCACAGAAAAACAGTATGGCACTTGCTCACAATGGTAATCTTGTCAATGCTCATGCATTAAAAGGACAGTTAGAGGCGCAAGGCAGTATTTTTCAAACAACTTCAGATACAGAAGTAATCGCCCATCTTGTAAAGCGAAGTGGTCATCTTCCAATTGAACAAGCAATCAGTTCAGCACTGAGTATGATAAAAGGTGCTTATGCTTTCGCTGTTTTAACAGAAGATCAGCTTTTTATCGGGCTGGATCCACGCGGGCTTCGTCCATTATCGATCGGTCGTCTTGGTGATGCTTATGTTTTCGCATCAGAAACTTGTGCCTTTGACTTAATAGGCGCAACGTATGAACGTGAAGTGCGTCCTGGTGAATTAATTGCGATTGATGAAGATGGACTTCGGACATCCCAGTTTACCTCACCACTGCAGCGTACATTATGCTCGATGGAATATGTGTATTTTTCACGGCCAGACAGTGATTTGAACGAATTGAATGTTCATGCAAGCAGGAAAACAATGGGGAAACAGTTGGCTGAAGAAGCGCCTGTTATTGCAGATGTAGTCACAGGAGTTCCTGATTCCAGTATCTCTGCAGCAATTGGATTTTCTGAAGAGACAGGTATTCCTTACGAGCTTGGTTTGATTAAGAATCGCTATGTCGGGCGTACATTTATCCAGCCTTCCCAGGAATTAAGGGAACAAGGGGTAAAAATGAAGCTGTCAGCTGTGCGCGGAATTGTGGAAGGAAAGCGTGTCGTAATGGTAGATGATTCGATCGTACGTGGAACAACCAGTCGCCGGATCGTTCGTTTACTGAAAGAAGCTGGTGCAACAGAAGTCCATGTCAGAATCGCGTCACCGCCAATCCAGAATCCTTGCTATTATGGGATCGACACCTCAACAAAAGGGGAATTGATTGCATCAAGCAATACAGTCGAAGAAATTCGTGAAATTATCGGTGCAGATAGTTTGGCATTTCTATCAACAGAAGGCTTGGAAAAATCAATTGTCGCTGATCGTGATGTGAATGACCATGGGGTGTGCCAGGCATGTTTTACAGGAAACTATCCAACGGAGATTTACCCAGATACAGTGATTCCTGCTTATAAAGATTAAAGTGATCGGCAAATAAGAAAAAGGTGCCGCAAAATGTCAGGAAGTGATTGTTTCATTGCTGACATTTTGCGGTGATAAAAAAGGAGAAATTCGATGAGTGATATTTATAAAGAAGCTGGTGTCGACGTCCATGCTGGATATAAAGCAGTCGATTTAATGAAAAAGCATATTGCCAGAACGAATCGCCCTGAGGTAATTGGCGGTGTTGGTGCTTTTGCTGGATTATTTGATATTAGTAAATTTTCTTATGAAGAGCCTGTGCTAGTTTCAGGAACAGATGGAGTTGGAACGAAATTAAAGCTCGCATTTGCACTCGATAAACATGATACGGTGGGAATTGATCTTGTTGCCATGTGTGTAAATGATATTGTCGCTCAAGGAGCAGATCCTTTATTTTTCTTAGATTATATTGCTTGTGGCAAAAACGAACCAGAAAAAATTGAGCAGATCGTCAAAGGAATCAGTGAAGGCTGTGTGCAGAGTAATGCTGCATTAATTGGCGGTGAAACAGCAGAGATGCCAGGAATGTATGATGATGGTGAATACGATTTAGCCGGGTTTGTTGTTGGTATCGGTGATAAGAAAAAAATTATCACAGGTGAAACAATTGAAGCTGGGGATAAAATTATCGGTATCCAGTCATCTGGTGTGCATTCGAATGGTTTTTCATTAGTGAGAAAAATTGTTGACGATAAAGGTCTAAAGCTGACTGATCATGTGGAAGAGCTTGGTAAGTCATTAGGGGAAGCATTGCTTGAACCGACAAAAATATATACAAAAGCGATTCAGCAATTAAAGCTCGATTTAACGATTAAAGGAATCAGCCATATTACAGGCGGCGGTTTTTATGAAAATATTCCGCGCGCACTTCCTGAGAACCTTGGTGTGAACTTGGTGGAAGGCAGCTGGGAAGTACCGGCGATTTTTCCGTATTTGCAAAAACAGGCAGGATTCAGTACAGAAGATATGTACGGTGTTTTCAATATGGGTGTGGGAATGGCAGTCGTTGTTGAAGCGCATGAAGCAGAAATGGCGATTCAACTTCTTGAGGATATTGGTGAGAAAGCATACATCATTGGTGAGGTGACAGATAAGGCAGGGGTGACTTTTTCCAAATGAGTAAAGCCAAATTAGCGGTCTTCGCATCAGGTACTGGAAGCAATTATGACGCTATTATTGATGCAATAAATAATGGTACACTCGATGCAGAAGCTGCCTTGTTAGTATGTGATAAGCCTGCAGCCAAAGTTGTGGAAAAAGCAAAGCACAATGGCACACCAACCTTTGTATTCGACCCAAAACAATATGCAGCAAAAGAGTTGTTTGAAGCGAAAATTGTCGAGGTTTTACAAGAAGCTGAAATCGATTGGATTATCCTTGCTGGCTATATGCGCTTAATCGGGAAAACATTACTTCAGCCATTTGAAGGAAAAATCATCAATATCCACCCATCGTTATTGCCAGCTTTTCCGGGACTTGATGCAATTGGACAAGCATTCGATGCAGGTGTCAAAGTCTCTGGTGTGACAGTACATTATGTAGATGCAGGGATGGATACTGGAAAAATTATTGCACAAGATGTTGTCTATATTAATGACGAGATGACACGTGATGAGCTGCAATCAGCAATTCAACAAGTAGAACACAAGCTTTATCCAGCAACGATTCAAAAACTGATTTCGGGAGGAGAATCATCTTGAAAAAACGAGCATTATTAAGTGTATCAGATAAAAGCAATTTAATTCCATTTGCAGAAGGATTAGATAAATTAGGTTATGAATTAATCTCAACAGGCGGGACATTAAAAGCATTAAAAGAAGCAGGACTGCCAGCATTACCGGTGTCTGCTGTTACAAATTTTGACGAGATTCTTGATGGACGTGTTAAAACTCTGCATCCATTTATCCATGCAGGTTTACTTGCACGCCGTGATAAAGAATCACATGTGAAGCAATTAGAAGAACGTGAAATCGCACCAATTGATGTAGTTGTTGTAAATCTTTATCCATTTAAAGAAACAATCGCTAAACCTGATGTAACAGAAGAAGATGCGATTGAAAACATTGATATTGGCGGACCGACAATGCTTCGTTCTGCATCAAAGAATTTCCGTGATGTCACAGTCGTTGTAGATCCTGCTGATTATGACGCTACTTTGGAAAACTTAAGTGAGAATGGCGGCACAGTTGCGTTCCGTAAGACATTAGCGGCAAAAGTTTTCCGTCATACAGCAAATTATGATGCAATGATTGCCAGCTATTTTGTTGATATTACAGGGGAAGAAGATCCAGAGACATTTACACAGACATTTGAAAAAGTGCAGTCTTTAAGATATGGAGAGAATCCTCATCAGAAAGCAGCTTTTTATAAAGAAGGCAATGTAAAAGGTGCCTCTATCGCCAATGCAAAACAATTAATGCTGCATTGGAAATTGTGCTTGATTTCGGCGAGCAGCCAGCAGCAGTTGCAGTAAAACATATGAATCCATGTGGTGTCGGTATCGGTGAATCTGTAGAAGCAGCATTTAAAAAAGCATATGATGCAGATCCTGTCTCCATCTTCGGCGGAATCGTAGCATTGAATCGTGAAGTGGATGAAGCAACAGCTAACATGTTAAAAGATATTTTCCTGGAGATTGTTATTGCACCAAGTTTTTCTGAAAAAGCTATGGAAATTCTAACAGTGAAACCAAATATTCGTCTGCTGGAAACACCTATGGAAGTAAATACAGACGATACGAAAAAAGTCGTTAGCGTTATTGGCGGCTTGCTTGTCCAGGATCGCGATAATGGCAATATCACTGCAGATGAATTAGAAGTAGTAACAGATCGCAAACCAGAAGCTGGCGAGATCGAAGAATTACTCTTTGCCTGGAAAGTAGTTAAGCACGTGAAATCGAACGCTATTGTCGTAGCGAAAGACAATCAAACAGTTGGCGTTGGTGCTGGACAAATGAACCGCGTCGGTGCAGCAGCAATCGCCTTCGAGCAGGCTGGTGAAAAAGCGAGCGGCGCTGTTCTTGCATCAGATGCATTTTTCCCAATGCCAGATACAGTAGAAAATGCTGCAAAAGCTGGAATCAAAGCAATCATCCAGCCAGGCGGATCCAAACGTGACCAGGATTCGATTGATGAGTGTAATAAGTATGGAATTGCCATGGTATTTACGAAAATGCGTCACTTTAAGCATTAAGAAAGAAGGTAGGATTCCCAACTTGTTGGGAATCCTTTCATATATATTGGTCGCAAGAAGAGCGCAGGAAGTCGCAAGAAGAGAGCGGGAAGTCGCAAGAAGAGAGCGGGAAGTCGCAAGAAGAGAGCGGGAAGTCGCAAGAAGAGAGCGGAAGTCGCAAGAAGAGGAGCGGAAGTCGCAAGAAGAGGAGCGGAAGTCGCAAGAAGAGAGCGGGAAGTCGCAAGAAGAGAGCGGGAAGTCGCAAGAAGAGCGCAGGAAGTCGCAAGAAGAGGAGCGGAAGACGCAAGAAGAGGAGCGGAAGACGCAAGAAGAAGACAGGAAGTCGCAAGAAGAACGCGAAAAATCGCAAAAAGAGGAGTGATCAAATGAAAGTCTTAGTAATCGGCAGTGGTGGCCGTGAGCATATCATCGTAAAAAAATTAAAAGAAAGCAAGCGTGTGACCGAAATATTCGCCGCGCCTGGCAATGGCGGTATTGCAGAAGACGCGACTTGTGTACCAATTAAAGATGATGCAATCGAAGAATTAGTCAAATTTGCAGCTGAAAAAGAAATCGATTGGACGATTGTTGGACCAGAGATTCCATTGACAAAAGGTGTGGTTGATGCATTCCGCTCCAACAATCTAAAAGTGTTCGGTCCATCAAAAGCTGCTGCCATCATTGAAGGAAGTAAAGATTTCGCCAAAGCTTTTATGAAACAATACGATATTCCAACAGCAAAATATCAAACGTTCACAGATGCAGAAAAAGCGAAGAGCTACATCAGGCAGGAAGGTGCACCAATAGTTATTAAAGCAGACGGCCTCGCTGCAGGTAAAGGCGTTGTTGTTGCCATGACAGAGCAGGAAGCACTTGATGCTGTTGATGAAATGCTTGTAGGCAATCGTTTCGGTGATGCTGGGAGTCGTGTCGTAATCGAGGAATTTTTGGAAGGAAAAGAATTCTCTCTGTTCGCATTTGTGGACGGGGAAAATGTCTATCCAATGGTGCCGGCAAGAGATCACAAACGTGCCTATGACAATGATGAAGGTCCGAATACTGGCGGAATGGGAGCATATTCACCAGTGCCGGGGCTTGCTCAGGAACATATCGACTTCACTGTGGAAAAAATTCTGAAACCAACAGCAAAGGGTATGCAAAAAGAAGGACGCACGTATACAGGTGTGCTTTACGGTGGCCTGATCGAAACAAAAGAAGGACCGAAAGTAATCGAGTTCAACGCCCGTTTCGGTGATCCAGAAACTCAAGTTGTATTACCATTACTTGAAAATGACTTAATGCAAGTAATCGAAGACGTGACATCAGGGAAAGACCCGCAGCTAAAATGGAAAGACGGTTATGCGATCGGGACAGTAGTTGCGTCGAAAGGCTATCCAGGGGCATATGAGAAAAATGTGCAGCTTCCAGACTTAGCGCCAGATAACCAAGTCTACGTGATCCATGCTGGTACAGGGAGCTCAGCGGACGGAGGATTCCATTCAACAGGCGGACGTGTTCTCCTGGTTGGCTCACTGCAGGACAGCCCGGAACGAGCACAGAAAGAAATCTATCGTTATCTCGAACGTTTTGATCAAACAGATGAGTTCTTCTACCGGAAGGATATCGGATTTTCAAAAGAATAAATATAATAAAAGCTACTAGTCTCATCATAAAGATTAGTAGCTTTTTTCATAAAAATGATTTACTTGACATAACCAACTTACAAAATTAAAATAAGTTACATTAAGTAAGTGATTTATTAAAGGAGACTATGTATGAATTTCCAACAAAAGCCCAATACGTTTGTAAGTCATGTCAAACTAAAAGTCCAGGATTTAAATAGATCGATTCAATTTTATCAGCAAATTGTCGGCTTTGATATATTAGAAAAAACGGATACTACAGCAAAACTTACAGCTGACGGCAAGACCAGCTTGTTATCATTGGAGCAGCCTGAAGACAGTCTTCCAAAGCAAGCGCGGACAACAGGTCTTTACCATTTTGCTATCCTTTTGCCAACAAGAAGTAATTTAGCTGATTTCGTTTTTCATGCGGTTAATCAGGGAATTCAGCTCGGTTCATCAGATCACCTTGTCAGTGAAGCATTATATTTCAACGATCCAGATGGGAATGGAATAGAAGTGTATGCAGACAGGGACCCGTCAACATGGAAGTGGAATGGTGATCAGATAGCAATGGCAGTTGATCCTTTAGATTATGAAGATTTAGTTAAAGAAGGACACCCAAACGCTTGGCGGGGGCTGCCGGAAAATACAGTGATGGGGCATATTCATCTTCATGTTGCTGAATTAGATAAAACGCATGACTTTTATACAGCAGGATTAGGTTTTGATGTTGTCTCTCGTTTTGGTAATCAGGCACTGTTTATCTCCACTGGAAAATACCATCATCATATCGGCTTAAATACTTGGAATGGTGTAGGCGCACCACAACCATCAGCAAATAGTGCAGGTCTGGACTATTTTGAATTAACCTATAAAGACCGAAAATCGCTAGATCAAGCGTTTGAAAGATTAAAAACGCTTGGTGTCTCAGTACAAGAAGAATCAGATCAGGCAATTGTTACAGATCCTGCTGGGAATAAAATTAGACTAGTTATTCAGTAAAGTTGTTACCTTAAAGGTAGCAGCTTTTTTTCTACTTAAAATTGAATGCTTCCACACAAGTATCAAAGAAAAATTATGTTAAACTACTATTAAAGAGGAGGGTCCCGTTTTGGTTATCGATATTCAAGAAAAAGTGAGAGAGACAAACAGATTATTAAGAAAACAATCAATTCAGACAATTATAGATCAGCTGGATGATTATGTAATGGGTCTCAGTAAACAAGAGCGCCGCAAGAAATATAATAAAATGAAGCAAAATCCTTACAGCTTTTACCGGGGCAGTGCTTATTTATTTTATTATGATGTAACAAAAATCCCGTTTGCCTTCCATACTCCATCATTAACGCCTACGTGGATTATGGGTGATATGCATTTTGATAATTTCAGCAGTTTTCAGGATGAGGATGGTCAACTGGTCTTTGATGTGGATGATTTCGATGAAGGGTATTTAGGCTCTTATTTATATGATTTGCTGCGAATGGTTGTAAGTATCCGATTAATGACACAACAGCAAGGTGTTACAGACTCTTTTGTCCGCGATGAACTAGTGGAAGCATTTTTAAAAGCATACAGTAAACAAATTAAGAAATTTGCCAATAGAGAAGAGGATCCGAGAACAACCTGTTTCACGGCAGAGAATACAAAGGGTCCAATTAAGAAGGTGTTAAATAAGCTTGAGGAACGAAAGGCAACTCATGAATTAGAAAAACAAACTATCCTGGATGATGAAGGTAAACGGGTATTTAACCTTGAAAAAGAAAGGCTGGAGGAAGTCTCCCAAAAAGAATACAGAGAAATTTCAGCCAATTGGTCCAATTATATCGCATCCATTCCAAAAGAGCTGGCAAAAGAGGATTCACATTATGAAATCAAAGATATTGTCAGAAAACTTGGCTCAGGCGTTGCATCTACAGGCCTAAAGCGGTACTATGTGCTGATCGAAGGGACGCATAATAATGAGACACAAGATGATATCATATTGGAAGTGAAAGAAGCACGCCCGGCAATTCCGGCATATTTTGTGGAATACAATGAATCTTTCTGGGAGCAATATAAGCACCAGGGCAAACGTATTGTCCATACTCAGAAAGCAATGCATCATAAAGCTGATGCATATTTAGGGTTTTTCTCGATCGGAAACAGGGAATTCTATGTTAGAGAACGCTGTGCTTATGATAAAGATATTAATCCAAAGCATTTAGACGAAGTAAAGCCGATAAAACAAACAGTGAAAATTATGGGCAAAATAGCAGCTAAAATCCACTCGAGAGCGGACCAGGATATAAATGAGGATTTACTTGGCTATCATAGTGAGGATGCGATTAATGAAGTAATTGAACGTGATCGGGCACAGTTTATTCAAGAACTGGTAACATGGTCCCGCTTTTATAAGCAACGTGTAGAACAAGATTATAAGCTGTTTCTGGAATGGTTAGAAAAAGACTTTTACTAAAAAAGGAGAAAACCAATGTCAATAGAACATAAAGCAGAAGCACCGTCAACTGTCCGTTGTAAAATTATTACAGTTAGTGACACAAGAACCGAAGAAACGGATAAAAGCGGAAAATTAATGCGTGAATACTTAGAAAATAACCAGCACCAAGTAACAGCCTATGAAATCGTCAAAGATCAAAAGGCAGATATTGAACGTGCAATAAAGCACGGGATAGATCAGTCAGATGTTGATGCAATATTGCTGAATGGCGGTACAGGGATTGCCAAACGCGATGTCACCATCGAAGTTGTAGAGGTTTTGCTTGATAAAGAGTTACCGGGATTCGGGGAGATTTTCCGCATGTTAAGCTTTCAGGAAGATATCGGATCAGCAGCAATTCTTTCACGTGCTAAAGCTGGTGTAATGCATGATAAAGCTGTTTTTGCCACTCCAGGATCATCAGGTGCTGTGAAATTGGCAATGGAACGCTTAATTATCCCGGAATTAGGTCATGTAATGCGGGAAATTAATAAAGATTTGTAGATAAGAAAGGTGGCAGTGATTTGAGAAAAATAAAACTGGAACAATTGAAGTCGAATATTGAACGGAACCGTATGGAAGCAAATACTATTATTAGAGAATCACTGCCGCCGACAAGAAGAAAGAAGTCCAGATCAAGGTCAGCTGCTGAACGGGAAGCATTGGACAAAATTGCTGTAGCTAGGTGGCAAAAAGCGGTCCAAGAAGGTAAGATAAAACGCATTTCCAAAAGGAAGATGTATTATGATTACCGTTGACGAAATTAAAAAAAACATGCCGAAGCTGAAGCGTTTATCCAAGTTTGAGCGACAATTGGAATTTGCTGCTTTGATTACAGCATTTATGAGTGAGAAAAACATAAAACCGATCATTGTTGGCGGATTAGCTGTTGAAATTTACACAAGAAATGATTATCACACACATGATATTGACTTTGTAAGTGATGGATGGGAATATTTTGATAAGCTGCTGATTGAGTTAGGCTTTACTAAAATAGAACGGGAATGGTATCATACAGAGCTTGAAATAGCTGTGGAGATTCCCTCTAATTTCCTAGAGGGCAGCGAGGAGCGGGTGATTGAACTAGAGCTTCCTGGTGGTAAAAGTGTCTACCTTATCAGTGTAGAAGATATCATTATTCATCGTTTAGAAGGAATTGCTTTTTCTACAACCTATCCAAAAGAAGATGAGGACTATGAATGGGCTCATCGGATGTTTTTAATCCACAAAGCAGATATTGATTTTGAATATTTCCATCAACAGGCAAAAGCTGCAAAAGTCTCGGATCTAATTCAGGAATGGCAAAACAGCAACTAAAATCAGTTGCTGTTTTTTTGCTTCCATTGCACAGTTTCATACTGGTATTCGTACACTTTTTTATCACATCGCTAACCGTCTGTCATACCCTAATCGAAAAGTATCGAGTAACACGAAAATGGTAAGTTGGGGATAACAGACGCTAAGCATCCTGATCAAAGTCTCACTTTACTCTTCTCTTCGATATGTACCACTTTTCCCGCCAGTCTTTTCTACTAAATAGGTTTGTCCTATTATCATGCCTTTATCAACCGCTTTACACATATCATAAACGGTTAGTGCCGTGACGGAGGCTGCTGTCAGTGCTTCCATCTCTACACCGGTACTGCCTTTTGTCTTTGCTTCAACGGTTATTATCAGTTCATGTTTTTCATTGATTATATTCCAATCGAAATGAATGTTCACACCACTAAGTGGAAGTGGATGACACATTGGAATAATGTTAGAAGTTTGTTTAGCAGCCATAATTCCAGCTACCTGGGCAACAGATAAAACGTCCCCTTTGCCAATTGTCTGATCGATTATTTTCTTATATATCTCTTCATTAACGATAATACTCGATTTTGCGAGAGCAGTTCTGCTTGTAACTTTCTTATCTGTAATATCGACCATCTTTGCCCTGCCTTGTTCATTTATATGCGAAAAATCAGTCATTTCACTCACCAGCCTTTATAAGTTATTATACTATACTCCATTAGGGAATAAAAATCATCGTAAGCACTTCTGCCTAAAGAATGCTAAATGATTACTTGGAATAAATTGCTGTAATGTAAATCTGCCTAAAGAATCGTCATAAATTTGTCAACTTCACACAATGCAAACGCTACCAAAAGGTGATACAATCATATTAAGATAAAATAAGAGATAAAGTCGAGGAGATTATCATGACAATGAATGATCATTTATATAGATGGCGTAATAAAGAAATCCGCAAACAAGTGGCTGTCATTGATGAAAAGGAGTCACCTACATTAATATTAAAAAATGCATACTATCTGAATGTGTTCTTAAGAAAATGGCTGGAAGCACATATCTGGATTTATAATGACCGAATTGTATATGTAGGGAAGAAAATGCCTGAGAATTTAGTTGGTGTGAATGTGGTAGATTGTACTGGCAAATATGTTGTACCAGGTTATATTGAGCCACATGCTCATCCATTTCAATTGTATAATCCCTATCAATTAGCTATGTATGCCGGTCAGACCGGAACAACAAAAATGATGAATGACAACTTACCATGGCTTTATTTAACAGACAGAAAGAAAGCGTTTTCCCTGATTGAGGACTTTATGAAATTACCTGTATCCATGTTCTGGTGGGCAAGATTTGACTCCCAGTCAGAGATTCATGACGAACAGGAGATTTTTAATGACGAGGAAGTTCATGCATGGCTGCAGCATGAAGCCGTTGTGCAAGGGGGAGAGCTTACAGCATGGCCGCAAGTACTTCGGGATGATGACAGAATTCTCTATTGGATGCAAGAAGCCAAACGGTTAAGAAAACCTGTCGAAGGCCATTTTCCTGGAGCCTCTGAGAAAACTCTTGTGAAATTAAAATTACTTGGCGCAAGCTCTGATCATGAGGAATTGTCTGGTGAAGAAGTGTTCCACCGCCTTTCAATGGGTTACCGAATCGGATTGCGTAATTCCTCCATCAGGCCTGATCTTGCTAAATTGTTAAAAGAATTGCAGGAATTGGGATTAGATTCATATGATCATTTAACAATGACAACTGATGGTTCCACACCATCTTTTTATGAAAATGGCATGATTAATCAGTGTGTCCAGATCGCGATAGATAATGGTGTGCCGGAAATTGAAGCATACATGATGGCAACATATAATGCAGCAGAACAGTTCCACTTAGAGGAAAGGTTAGGAGCGATTGCGCCTGGAAGGGTAGCACACTTAAACATATTAGAAGCAAGTGATAACGCCACTCCAGTATCCGTTATTGCAAAAGGAAAATGGTTAAAACGTGATGGGAAAGTTATTAATCATAATGTGATGATCGATTGGAACAAGTATGGGTTAGGTAAGCTTGATCTAAAATGGCAATTATCAGAACGTGACTTGCAATTCTCTATGCCAGTCGGACTGAAGATGGAAAATGATGTTATCATGAAACCATATCCTATCGCAATTGATGCAAATACAGAAAAGCTGCTGCATACCAGTGATGAATCTTTTCTCATGCTTGGTGATCGTGAAGGCGAATGGCGAGTGAATACCATTATTAATGGATTTACAAAAACATTGGGAGGATTGGCAAGCTCTTACTCGTTAACTGGTGATATTGTCTTAATAGGAAAGTGCAAATCTGATCTGTTGCTGGCTTTTACGAGAATGAAAGAAATCGGTGGCGGAATTGTACTTGTTCACGAAGGCGAAGTAATCTTTGAATTACCACTAACCATTGCAGGGATGATGTATGACGGGAAAATGGAAAAACTGATAGCAGAAGATTTAAAACTGAAAGAAATCCTTTTCGAACATGGCTATAAATATAATGACCCACCATATAGTTTATTATTTTTATCATCGATGCATCTGCCTTATGTAAGGATTACTCCACTTGGCATCATAGATGTTAAGAAAAAAGATATACTATTTCCTGCGATAATGCGTTAAAGTTTGGTATAATAAAGTAGGTATATCGGCATGTATAATTATACATGCCGATATTATTTTAGAAGGAAGGTGTTATCGTATGAAATGGAAAGTACTGATTGTGATTATGCTCTCGATATTATTATTCGCCTGTTCGAATAAAGAAGGAGACGCCTCAGATGCGGAAGAAAAAGAGGCAGTTCCTATACCTGTAGAAGAGACGATAGAAGAGATCCCTTTGAAACCTCAAGAGCCTGTGGAAAAAACAGAACCAGAAATAGTAGCACCATTAACAGGCTTAGAGGTTGATGAGGAATTAACGAATCGGATAGTTGCTGTGATGGTGAACAATTTTTCAGCTGCCAGACCACAAACAAGCCTGTCAAAAGCGGATATTGTGTTTGAAATACTTGCTGAAGGAAATATAACAAGATTCATGGCATTATTTCATAGTGAGATTCCCGAAAGAGTAGGACCTGTAAGAAGTGCCAGACCATACTATTTTAATCTTGCTGATGATTATGGTGCAATGTACGTATACCATGGTGCGATATATTTTATTGAAGATATGATTAAAGCAGGAGCTGCTGACGGATTGAATGGAATGTATTATGACAATGATAAAGTATTATTTGAACGCTCAACAGATCGAGTAGCACCACATAACTCTTATGCTATTTTTGACGGGGTTTTCCAGAGAGCAGAGGAAAATGGCTATGAGATTGAGTCAACATATGAACCAATGCTTTTTAGTAATGAGGAAGTAACTGGGGATCCAGCTGATGATGTGCAGTTTAGTTATGGGAATTATACGGTGAGATATGTATATGAGGAAAATGCACAACAATACATAAGGTATAGTGATGGGGAACAGACAGTTGAATATGCAGACAGTACACCAATTGAAATCAGCAATGTCCTGATTCTGGAAACAGATCACAAGGTAGTTGATGAAGTGGGACGCCGCGAAATTGATATGGAATCTGGAGGAAATGCTCTGTTACTCCAGAAGGGTAAAGTACAACACGTGCAATGGGAACAAATTGATGGTAGAATTATTCCAACGGTAAATGGTGAACCTGTTCCATTTGTTCCAGGCAAAACATGGATCAATGTCATACCAATGAGTCCTGGTATAGAAGGAATAGCGATCACTAACTAGTGCGGAGTAAAAGGGGAGTGGTCCCATGCAAATTGATAAATTGCGTGGTAAGCAGTTAGATCAATTATTTGATGCAATTTTAACATTAAAAGACAGGGAAGAATGTTATCGTTTTTTTGACGATATTGCGACAATGAATGAAATCCAGTCATTAGCTCAGCGATTACATGTTGCGAAAATGCTGGATGAAGGCCGTACATATACAGCGATAGCAAATGAATCAAGTGCTTCCACTACAACCATCTCTCGTGTCAAAAGGTGTTTAACCTATGGCAATGATGGTTACCGAATTGTTTTGGATCGACTAAAGGAAGAGGAATAAAAGGAAGGGGTATGAAGATGGTCCGCTTTGGAGTAATAGGAACGAATTGGATAACAGATCGCTTTATTACAGGGGCAAGTGAGATTGAAGATTTCCAGCTTACAGGAGTATATTCAAGGACGGAAGAGAAAGCAAAGGAGTTTGCCTCGAAATATAATGTAGACAATACCTTTACAGATCTTGACTCATTTGCTGACAGTGAACTATTTGATGCTGTCTATATAGCAAGTCCAACCGTCTTACATGCTGAGCATGCTATAAAATGTATGAAAGGCGGCAAGCATGTAATTTGTGAGAAACCTTTTGCCTCCAACTTAGAGGAAGTTACCGAAATGATAGAAACAGCCAAGGCAAATAATGTGACTCTAATGGAAGCTATGAAGACTACCCATCTTCCGAATTTTAACCAAGTGAAGGCGAGTTTAGATAAAATTGGGCCAGTACGCCGTTTGGTTGTGAATTTTTGTCAATATTCATCCCGTTATGATAAATATAAAGAAGGTATTGTGTTAAATGCATTTAAACCGGAATTATCAAATGGTTCATTAATGGACATCGGCGTTTATTGCATCTACCCAATCGTTACATTATTTGGTGCACCAGAACGAGTGCAGGCAAGTGCTTATATGCTGGAATCCGGTGTAGATGGACAAGGGACTGTTATAGCAGAATATCCGGAATTCACTGGTTTGGCAATGTTCTCGAAAATTACCAATTCCCAGCTGCCTTCCGAAATCCAAGGCGAAAACGGATCGATCATCATTGAGCAGTTTTCTGATATGACTAATGTAAAAATTGTCTATCGTGATGGGACGGAAGAGAATATTGCGGTGGAACAAAAAGAGACAACGATGTTTTATGAAGCAAAATCATTTATTGAATCAGTGAAAAATGGAGAACGGGAAAACAGTGTGAATACATGGAATCGTTCGATCGAAACAATGAGAGTGCTTGATCAGGCACGAGCAGAAATTGGACTAGTGTTCCCTGCTGATAGAAAGTAAAATTAAGATGGAGAAAAAGCCACTATCGCCAGGATATGTGGCTTTTTACTTTTTTGGCAGAAGGTCTGAGCTGTCTCAATGCCAAGCAGGAGAGAAACGGGAGCAGCGAAGGCATTCAGCAGTCATTTCAATGCCAAGGAGGAGAGGAACGGGAGCAGCGAAGGCATTCAGCCGCCATTTCAATACCAAGAAGGAGAGGAACGGGAGCAGTGAAGGCATTCAGCAGCTGTCTCAATGCCAAGCAGGAGAGAGAGGGGAACAGCGAAGGCATTCAGCAGTCATTTCAATACCAAGCAGGAGAGGAAAGGAAACAGCGAAGGCATTCAGCATCCGCTTCATTTCCAAAAATACAACAAAAGAAAATCCTCAAGGCCTGCAGAGCCTATTCGAAATATCTATCCTTGCCGTGTGGGAAAATCAGAATAGTTAAAACATACGAAGAAAAATTAAACTAAACCGCGAACGATACTATAATAAAGAAATGAACGCACATATTAAGCAAAGAACTTTGACGGAGCGACATAACATATGAACCAGCTTTTATATAAAAAAACCGAACTCATTAATGAAAGTTCGGTTTTAAGTAAAGACAAAATACATTTGCCCGTTTAACATCAATCAATCCTGTACTAATCCTTCCAATACTTCTTCCAACTTCATTCCGCGCGATGCTTTCAACAATAAAACAGTCTGTTCATCCAATAAAGACTGAATTACCTCCGTTATCTCTTTCTTATCTGCAAAACTCCTTACATCAATACTGCTGTTCTGCTCCATTACGCCAATAGCAATTTGCTTGCCTAGTTCTCCATATGTAAATACATATTGAACATCATGCTCTGCAATAAAATGACCTACTTCCTGATGAAAGGCTACTTCTCTTGAACCAAGTTCCAGCATATCGCCAAGCACCAGTATTTTTTTGGAAAAGTTATTTAACTGAGCAACTAAATCAATCGCAGCTCTCATGGATGTAGGACTTGCATTATAGGCATCATTAATGATCAACGCACCATTTACACCTTGGTGTGTTTCCATGCGCATAGCAGTAATGCGCAGACTTTCCAATTGTTGCTGAATGGTACGATCAGGAACATTTAAATAATTGGCAATCGCAATGGCAAACAAGGCATTCTTCACATTATGCATTCCAAGAACAGGTAATTGGATCGTCGTATCAGGTAGAATATTTACTTTAAAGAACGTTCCATTTTCATTTACCAGGACAGATTCTGGATAAAGTGCAGATTTCTTATCCATTCCAATCGACTTTTTCGTAAAAGGATAGCTTAAATTCTGTACCTTGTTCAACAGTAACGGTTCATCTCCATCAAAAATAAACAGACCGTTCGGCTTTAAACCTTTAATAATCTCGAATTTGGCTGTAGCAATATTTTCCCTTGAACCAAGTTCCTCCATATGGGCTTCCCCGATGTTTGTAATCACCGCAATATCTGGCTTTGCTATATAAGAAAGCTTTTCGATTTGACCGAGTGCACTCATGCCCATTTCCAGCACCATAATTTCAGTTGATTCCTCTAATGAAAGCAAGGTTAACGGCAATCCCTGCTGGCTGTTAAAGTTCCCGGAAGTTTTCTGAACTTTATAGGTATCTGACAAAACTTGGGCGATCATATCTTTAGTCGTTGTTTTGCCATTACTGCCAGTAATTCCGATGATCGTCACACCTAATTCTTCCCGATAGTTTCTTGCAAGATCCTGCATTGCCTGTAACGGATCCTCAACAAATAATAAAGGCAGGTTTTCCGGTGGATCAGGAACATCTTTTTTCCAAAATGCAGTCCCTGCACCCGCCTCAAAGGCTTTCTCAACAAAACGGTGTCCATCGAAATTTGTCCCTTGTAATGGGATGAATAGCTGATTATCGTCAATCGATCTCGTATCAATCGAAACACCTGAAATTTGTTTATTACCAGCTTCAGGATGGGAAAGGATCGCATTTGACATGATTGCAATTTGGTTAAGACTTCTTGTAATCATTTTCTAACCTCCAATCAATCAAATGTATAACGGATTTTCGTTTTTTCTTCATGTCTTTCTAGTGCCAATTCTACTAACTTATTAATTAATGCTGGATAATCTAAACCGCTGTTAGCCCATAATAATGGAAACATACTGACAGGAGTGAAACCTGGCATTGTATTAACTTCATTAATGAGAATTTCGTTATTTTCTGTTAAAAAGAAATCCATTCTCGCTAAACCGGAACAATCCAATGCTTTGTAAGCTTTTACGGCCATCTCCTGAATCTTCTGGTATGTATTATCAGATACATCAGCAGGAATAATTAATGCTGTATCGCCATCTTCGTATTTCGACTGATAATCATAGAATTCTGTTTTTGGGACAATTTCACCGACAACCGAGCATTCCGGTTCTTCATTTCCAATTACACCAATTTCAATTTCTCTTGCTGTGACACCTTCTTCGACAATGATTCTGCGGTCATATTGCAAAGCTTCCTTGATCGCTTCCACCAAGCTGTTGCGGTCACTTGCCTTATTAATTCCAACACTTGAGCCAAGATTTGCTGGTTTGACAAAACAAGGGTAAGGTAATTTCTCCTCAATGTCGCTGATGACTTTCTGCTGATTATCTTCCCATTCTTTTCTGATAAAACCGACATAACCAACTTGCGCAAGGCCTGCTTGTGCAAAAATTGCTTTCATCGCAATCTTATCCATTCCAGCAGATGATGCTAACACACCATTTCCGACATAAGGCAAATTCAATAATTCCAGTAAACCTTGTACTGTTCCATCTTCTCCGTTTGGCCCATGTAGTAAAGGGAAAACTACTTCATTTTCTTTTTCTGTAAGTGTAAGTGGTGATACAGACTGCTCTGCCTGCTTAAACTCTAACAGTTTAGCATCATCTACTTTTCCTTCTAATAAGCCGCCTTTATGCCATGTTCCTGTCGCATCTATGTAGATTGGCTGTACTTCATATTTCGTCTGGTCAACTGCGTTCATAACAGCTTTTGCCGTTTGCAATGATACTTTATGTTCAGCAGACTTGCCGCCAAATAACAAGTGAATTTTCGTTTTCATAAAGGAAAAACCCCCAAAAATTATTATCAGTATATATGTGTTGAATATTATTTTCTCCACTGTTCAAAGTCTCACTTTATACTATGAAAAAGACAAGATGTCCTATACTTCTTTCCAACACAATATAAGTATACATCTAAAATGTTTAAATTCACAATGATGCTGTAAAAATTGAGTAGATAGTCCATAATAGAATTCTGACTTTATGTGAAAAAAATCACAGACATACATCTGCTTAATGTTTATTCTGTAAATAAATAGAAAGCTACGAGAGGATGCATGAAGATGCAGAATGTAAAGAAGTTTCAATTACCGTTACAAACATTGAGTCTGGTTACTGGTTTTATGGTCTGGGTGTTATTATCATCATTAATGAGCTTTATTAAACAGGATATTGCCTTAACAGCAGGGCAGATCTCTTTAATTACTGCTGTTCCTGTCATCCTTGGATCTGTCCTGCGTGTCCCATTAGGTTACTATACGAATCGTTTTGGTGCGCGCGGATTATTTATTTTAAGTATGTTGTTTCTTGTTTTACCTGTAGGCTACTTAAGCATGGCAGATAGTTTTATTGATTTGATTATTGCAGGTCTGTTTCTCGGGATTGGCGGGGCAATTTTTTCTGTTGGGGTTACTTCATTACCAAAATATTATCCGAAAGAAAAGCATGGTTTTGTCAATGGGATTTATGGAGTAGGGAATATCGGAACAGCCATTACTTCATTTGGTGCGCCAATTATCGCAGGAATGTACGACTGGCGTGTCGCAGTCTTAGTGTTTATTATACCACTTATCATATTGGCTGTTTTCAACTTTATTCTTGGTGACAGAAATGAACCGAAAGTGGATACTTCATTAAAACAACAGATCATGAGTGTTTATAAAAATAACAAACTATGGTTTCTCAGTTTCTTTTATTTCCTGACATTTGGTTCCTTTGTTGCCTTAACTGTTTATTTGCCTAACTTTCTAGTTTCAGAGTTTCAGTTATCAGAAGTAGATGCAGGCTTAAGAACAGCAGGCTTTATTGTTTTATGTACATTAATGCGCCCGATTGGCGGATGGCTTGGTGATAAGTTTGATCCATTTAAAGTACTGATGGTTGTTTTTGCAGGATTAACGGTTTCCGGTATTCTATTATCTTTCTCTCCAACCATTGTATTGTACACTGTCGGAAGTTTATCTGTGGCATTTTTCTCTGGTATCGGGAACGGGACAATTTTCAAATTGGTGCCATTATATTTCACAAAGCAAGCCGGAATTGTCAATGGGATCGTTGCAGCAATGGGAGGGCTTGGCGGATTTTTCCCTCCGATCATTTTGACATTAGTGTTTGAAATTAATGGACATTATGCGATTGGCTTTATGGCGTTATCACAATTTGCTCTGGCAAGTTTGATTATTATTGTCTGGATGTTTTATACAGATAAGTTGAATATCTCTGACTATATTGTAAAAAATGCCGGGCAGGCAATTCTTGTAACAGATGAAAATTTACGTATAACAAAAACAAATCGAGCGTTTGAACAAATTACCGGTTACAGAGAAGATGATGTAATAGGAAGAAATCCAAATGTATTGAATTCCGGAGAGCAGGGAAATGACTTTTACAAAAAAATGTGGAACCAATTAAATCAAACCGGAATTTGGCAAGGAGAAATAGTGAATAAAAGAAAGTCAGGCGAACTATACAAACAATGGCTGTCCATAAGCACATTAAAAGATGCCGGTGATAACATAACAAATTATGTCGGAGTATTCGGTGAAATATCTGATGCAGAAAAAGCTTAGCAAAATTGCTGAGCTTTTTTTTAGTTAGTACGAATAAATTTAGTCAGCTTTCCCTTTCCTGGATAGGGACAAATTCTAACAATTATGATAAAATAAATAGCGAATATATGTTCTTCCCCCTGTGTTCATCTCTAACTTTTCAACACATTTTTGAATATCATTTGTTATCCTTCAATAATCCCCAATATTTTTGCTATAATGAACTAATGGATAGAGAATCGTCATTATTGGAGGATTAAGATTGTGTATAATATGGAAGAATGGAAACATGTATTTAAATTAGACCCAGCAAAAGATTTGCCGGATGAAGTATTAGACCAGATTTGCGAGTCAGGTACAGATGCAATAATTGTTGGCGGCACAGACAATGTCACATTAGATGGTGTGCTGCAGCTGCTTAGCTATATTCGCAGATATACGGTACCGGTTATTCTGGAAATATCCAACATTGAATCAGTTACACCAGGGTTCGATTACTATTTCGTGCCAATGGTTTTAAATAGCAGTCAGAAAAAATGGTTAATGGATTTGCAACATGAAGCAGTTGTGGAATATGGAGATGTCATTAATTGGGATGAGATGTTTGCGGAAGGTTATTGTATTATGAACCCGGAAGCGAAAGTATATAAGCTTGCCGATTGTAATCAGCCAACTTCTGAGGAAGCAATTGGCTATGCAAGAATGGCAGAACATTTATTCCGCTTACCATTTTTCTATCTGGAATACAGCGGCGTATATGGTGACCCGGACTTAGTCAAACAAATAAAAAATGAATTGAATCGGACAAAACTTATTTATGGCGGCGGCATCACCAATAAACAGCAAGCGGAAGAGATGAGCCAGTATGCGGATATTATTGTTGTGGGAAATGCCCTTTATGAAAACCCGAAAGAAGCATTAAAAACAGTGAAAGCAGTAAAGAAATAATAAGGTGGTGCTCCATTTAGTATGATGATGCATGATTTAATAAAAGGATTGAATACACAGCAGCAGGAAGCTGTTAAACATACAGAAGGTCCATTACTCATTATGGCAGGCGCTGGAAGTGGAAAGACACGAGTGTTAACACACAGGATTGCTTACTTGCTTGATGAGAAAGAAATATCGCCAAGAAGTATTTTGGCTATTACATTTACAAATAAAGCAGCACGAGAGATGAAAGACCGGATTACAAGCCTTGTCGGTTCTTCCGGTAATGATATGTGGGTATCTACCTTCCACTCAATGTGTGTGCGTATCTTAAGAAGAGATATTGACAGAATTGGCTACAGCCGTAATTTCTCCATTCTGGACAGTGGAGATCAATTAACCGTGATTAAGAATATCGTCAAAGAGAAGAACCTTGATCCGAAGAAATTTGAACCGCGTGCATTTTTAGGAGCGATTAGCAGTGCGAAGAATGAACTTGTCACACCAGAGAAGTTTGCAGAATCTGTAGGAGATTTTTACAGCAGACAGGTTTCTGAAGTATATACAGAATATCAGAAAAGACTCCGCAAGAATCAGGCGCTTGATTTCGATGATCTGATTATGCAGACAATCCACTTATTCCAGCGGGTACCGGAAGTATTGGAATATTATCAACGACGCTTTCAATACATACATGTGGATGAGTATCAGGATACAAACCATGCGCAATATTTCTTAGTGAAGCAGCTGGCTGCCCGTTTCCAGAATCTTTGTGTTGTCGGTGATTCTGATCAGTCCATCTATGCATGGCGCGGTGCAGATATTTCGAATATCTTATCATTTGAGAAGGATTATCCTAGTGCACGTGTTGTTTTATTAGAACAAAATTATCGATCAACAAAATCAATCCTGGATGCAGCCAATCGGGTCATTGATAACAATGCAGGAAGAAAACCGAAAAATCTGTGGACAGAAAATCAGGCAGGTAACAAAATCTATTATTTTCAAGCAGGATCTGAACGAGAAGAAGGTCTGTATGTAGCAAACCGTATCGCGGAATTAGTGAGAGAGGACAAGTACACTCACCGTGATGTAGCGATCTTGTACCGTACAAATGCCCAGTCACGTGCGATTGAGGAAACTTTTATGAAATCGAATATTCCCTACCAGATGGTTGGTGGAACAAAGTTCTATGATCGTAAAGAAATAAAAGATTTGCTTGCCTATTTGCGTTTGATTGTTAATCCGGAAGATGACATTAGTTTTGCACGTGTTGTAAATGAACCGAAACGCGGAATCGGTAAAACTTCCCTTGATAAATTAACAGCATATGCAGCAGCTAATGATATCTCACTGTATACAGCTGTAAAAGAAGTGGATTTTGTTGGGGTAAGTGCCAAAGCCGCTAAAGCCTTAATGGATTTTGGACAGATGATACAGAATTGGGAAAGACAACAGGAATTTCTTACAGCAACAGATATGGTTGAACAAGTGATTGAAAAAACGGGTTATGAACAAATGCTGCTTAATGAGCGCAGTATCGAAGCGCAAACCCGCCTGGAAAATATTGAAGAATTTAAAACAGTTACGAAGCACTTTGAAGAAACCAATGAGGATAAAACATTAGTTAATTTCTTAACAGATTTAGCTTTAGTTTCTGACATTGACCGAATGGATGAGGATCCGAATGCTGATGATAAAGTAACCATGATGACATTGCATGCAGCCAAAGGTCTGGAGTTTCCTGTTGTCTTCCTTATCGGGATGGAGGAGAATGTATTTCCGCACAGTCGTTCTTTGATGGATGAAGAGGAGATGCAGGAAGAGCGGCGTCTTGCCTATGTGGGAATTACGAGAGCAGAGCAACTGCTGCATGTGTCTCATGCGAAGATGCGGACATTGTTTGGGCGGACAAATATGAATCCAATGAGTCGTTTTATTAATGAGATTCCACAGGAACTGCTAGAAGGAAAAGAAGAGGTTGAGCAGTCCATGTTTGGCAGAACGGTAGTAGATATCAGTGATCAGGATTTGCCATTTGATCAGCCAAAACGAAAACCAAAACGTACAGTCATTCAGCAGAAAACAACAGGCGGAGAGAAGCAAGCCTGGAGTGTTGGTGATAAAGCGGCTCATAATAAGTGGGGCCAAGGAACGGTTGTTAAAGTTACTGGAGAAGGGGAAGGGATGGAATTAGATATTGCCTTTCCTGCACCTACAGGTATTAAACGACTGTTAGCAAAATTTGCACCAATTACAAAAGTGTAGGAAAGGAGGTTAAGTATAATGGATATCCAAGAAGCACAAGCCAGACTGGAAAGTTTACGTGAGATTTTAAATCAATATAACTATGAATACCATGTGTTAGATAAACCAAGTGTGCCTGATGCCGAATATGATCAAAAAATGCAGGAATTAAGACAAATTGAAGAAGAATTTCCTGAGCTTGTTACACCTTATTCTCCCTCTCAACGTGTTGGCGGCGAGCCGCTGGATGCTTTTGAGAAAGTCACACATCGTGTACCAATGCTGAGCTTAGG
>NZ_ML762435.1:0-25346 GCF_009498735.1 Gracilibacillus oryzae | reverse complement strand
AATGAAGAGGACCTCCGTGAGTTTGACAGACGAGTACGAGAAGGTTCTGGTATGGATGAAGTAACCTACGTCTGTGAACTGAAAATAGACGGTTTAGCAGTATCCCTTCGTTATGAAAACGGCTATTTCATTCAGGGAGCAACACGTGGTGATGGAACAACAGGCGAGGATATTACCAGCAATTTAAAAACAATTGGCAGTATCCCGCTCAAAATTAAAGACAGCAGTGCAATGGAAGTTCGCGGGGAAGCTTACATGCCACAGCGATCGTTTCTTGCATTAAATGAAGCAAGAGAGAAAAGGGAAGAAGAGCCTTTTGCCAATCCGAGAAATGCAGCTGCAGGCTCTTTACGGCAATTAGATCCGAAAATTGCTGCAAAGAGAAATCTGAGTATCTTCCTTTATGCTGTCGGGGAATGGGAGACAGGAGACTTAACAACACATAGTGAACGTTTAGCTTACCTTGAGGAAATTGGTTTTAAAACAAACCCTGAATGGAGAAAATGTCAAGGGATTGAAGCTGTAATCGAATATGTGAACAATTGGGTTGAGCAGAGATCATCCTTAAGCTATGATATTGACGGTATTGTAATAAAAGTTGACAATCTGGAAGCACAGGAGCAACTAGGCTTTACCGCTAAAAGTCCGCGCTGGGCAATTGCATATAAATTCCCGGCAGAAGAAGCTGTAACCAAGCTACTTGATATCGAGCTGAGTGTTGGAAGAACAGGGGTTGTAACACCAACAGCAATTTTAGAACCAGTCAAAGTAGCAGGAACAACGGTTCAACGTGCCTCCCTTCATAATGAAGATTTGATTAAGGAAAAAGATATTCGAATCTCTGACACTGTTGTTATTAAAAAAGCCGGGGATATCATACCTGAAGTGGTGCGGGTTGTGGAAGATATGCGTGAACAAACAGCAGAGCCTTTTGCTATGCCGAAAGAATGCCCGTCATGCGGAAGCGAGCTTGTCCGGTTGGAAGAGGAAGTTGCCCTAAGGTGTATTAATCCCAATTGTCCTGCTCAATTAAAAGAAGGTCTGATCCACTTCGTATCAAGGCTTGCAATGAATATTGACGGTCTTGGTGAAAAAGTTGTGGAACAATTGTTCAGAGAAGGACTTATTCATACCATTGCAGACATCTATCGTCTGGAAAAGGATGAATTGCTGGAATTAGAGCGCATGGGGGAAAAGTCTGCAACGAATCTATTGTCCGCAATCGAGACCTCTAAGCAAAACTCTTTAGAACGGTTACTATTTGGATTAGGGATAAGATATGTAGGTTCGAAAGCAGCAAAAACGTTAGCAGCACATTTTGAAACATTGGATAACTTACAGCAGGCAAGCTTTGAAGACCTTATTGCCATTGATGAAATTGGTGATAAAATGGCAGATTCCATTGTTCAGTATTTTGAAGAAGATAAAGTAAAACAGCTTCTGAACGAACTTAGAGAATTAGGGTTAAACCTTGCTTATAATGGGCCAAAAGTTACCGAAGTTGCAGAAGATACAGCTTTTGCAGGAAAAACAATCGTTTTAACAGGAAAACTGTCTATCTTTTCAAGACAAGAAGCAAAACAAAAGATTGAAGCACTTGGCGGAAAAGTAACAGGGAGTGTAAGCAAAAATACGGATCTTCTCATTGCAGGAGAAGAAGCTGGATCAAAATTAGATAAAGCCAAAAAACTGGAAGTGGAGATATGGGATGAGCAGAAGTTGCAGGCAGTGTTAGAGGGGGAAGAGTAAGATGAAGAAAGTACGTTATGGACTGCTGGCAATGGTTGTGTTGTTATCAGCTTGTGCACCGCAGTTTGGACAGGCTCCTGAAGAAACAATTATTGACGAAAACCAGGATGACATGCAACAGGAAACGGCGATTATCCCAAAATATCAATTAGATGAGGAAAATTACCGCGTTCTGATTGATTCAAACCTCAGCCAGGCACGAGGGGTCATTACAAATCAAATAGCTAACAGAGTGGATATTGATGAGTTAGAAGAAGGTCTGCGCAGACATTCAAAAGAAGTGTATGATCCTGACAGTTACTTTTTTCAGGAAGGCCAATACCTAACAGAAGATATTCTGTACAGCTGGTTAGAGCGATATGATGAACAGTCGGATCCTTTAGGATTAAATCCTGAGATTAGTGATTCAGGTGATGCTGTAGAAAACGAGCAAGCAAATCCAAAATATTTGTCTCATATTCTCGAACAAAATTATTTGACGAAATCAGAAGATGATGTGATGCAGCTTTCAGGTCTCTCGATTGGCATTGCGATGAAATCTGTTTACCGGTTTCAGACAGAAATAGGCGGACCGTATTACTATGAAAACATTTCCCAAGAAGAAATGATGAGGGAAGCAAATGAATTGGCAGACGTAATTGTCCAGCGAATTCGTGAAACAGAAGGTCTGGAAAATGTTCCTATCATGATGGCCATTTACCGGGAAGCTTCTCAAAGCTCACTTGTGCCAGGAAGTTTTGTTGCGAAGACCAATATAGCAGGAGATAGTTCTTCGGTAGGCGACTGGAAAGAGGTCGATGAAGAACATGTATTATTCACTGCCTCAGCAGGAGAGAACACTTATCCGGAAACATGGGCGACCATTGTCGATTTCGAAGCAGACATTTCTTCCTATTTCCCCAATTATGTCAGTGTGATTGGTGAGGGATTCTTCCGAGAAGGACAACTGTATAATTTGACGATTGATATACCTGTTTCTTTTTACGGGAAAGCAGAATTAATTGGTTTTACCCAATATGTCTACGGCCTGGTGGTATCTGCATTTCCTAATGATTATAATTTGGAAATCAATATTACCTCAGGTGAGCAAGTGGAAGCACTGATTGTGAGAGAAGCAGGAGCTGATGAAGGATTCGTTCATATTTATCATTAAAGAAGATAAATCTATTTCAAAAAAATGATAAATAGTGATAAAATATACGTTATGGATTTTACTTACCGTTTAGGCAGTAAATAATTTTGGAGGTGACAAGTAATGGCAGATATCTCAAAAGAACAAGTAAAGCATGTCGCAAACCTTGCGCGTCTTGCAATAACTGATGAAGAAGTAGAAAGAATGACAAAGCAGCTTGCTGACATTATCAACTATGCAGAACTTTTAAATGAGTTGGATACAGATAATGTAAAACCAACAACACACGTTTTAGATCTGAAAAATGTGATGCGTAAAGATGAGCCAAGAGAATGGATTAGCAAAGAAGATGCGTTAAAGAATGCACCAGATCAAAAAGACGGGCAATTCCGTGTGCCGTCAATTCTTGAATAAGGAGGAACGACCGTGTCACTTTTCGATTATACATTGAAAGAGTTACAAGAAAAGCTACATAACAAAGAAATCACTGTCAGCGATCTTGTAGAAGCATCCTATAACCGTATTAACGAGGTAGATGATGAAATACAAGCATTTCTGACATTGAATGAAGAAGAAGCAAAGCAGCAAGCAAAACAATTAGATGAACAGCTGGGTTCTGATGCATCAATCTTATACGGTGTACCGATTGGGATTAAAGATAATATTGTTACAAAGGGCTTGCGTACAACTGCTGCAAGTCAAATTCTGGAGAACTTAAACGATCCTTTATATGATGCCACAGTTATCGAGAAATTAAAGGATGAAAAAACCGTAACAATTGGAAAATTAAACATGGATGAATTTGCAATGGGTTCAACAAATGAGAACTCAGGTTTCAAAAAAGTAAGAAATCCATGGAATACTGACTATGTGCCAGGCGGGTCCAGTGGTGGTTCCGCAGCTGCTGTTGCTGCAGGGGAAGTATTCTTCTCATTAGGTTCTGATACAGGCGGGTCCATCCGTCAGCCAGCATCTTTCTGCGGTGTTGTCGGATTGAAACCAACTTACGGTCTTGTATCACGTTTTGGATTAATAGCATTTGCATCATCACTTGATCAGATCGGTCCAATCACAAGAACTGTAGAAGATAATGCTCACTTACTTCAGGCAATTGTCGGACATGACAAGATGGATTCCACTTCTGCAAATGTGGAAATCCCACAATATGCGGATGCATTCAAGCAGGATGTAAAAGGATTGCGTATTGCAGTGCCTAAAGAATATTTAGCAGAAGGGGTAGACCCGGAAGTAAAAGAAGCGGTTCTAGCTGCATTAAAGCAATATGAAGAACTTGGGGCAACTTGGGAAGAGGTTTCTCTGCCACACTCTAAATATGCGGTAGCTGCATACTATTTACTCTCTTCATCTGAAGCTAGTGCGAACTTAGCACGTTTTGACGGAGTACGTTATGGTGTCCGTACAGAAAAACGTGTTGATATGCTTGATATGTTCAAGCAATCTCGTGCAGAAGGTTTTGGTGATGAAGTAAAACGCCGTATTATGCTTGGTACATTTGCGCTAAGCTCAGGTT
Source organism: Gracilibacillus oryzae (assembly GCF_009498735.1). Taxonomy (GTDB): domain Bacteria; phylum Bacillota; class Bacilli; order Bacillales; family Amphibacillaceae; genus Gracilibacillus; species Gracilibacillus oryzae. Next base: position 20,934 of record NZ_ML762435.1, on the reverse strand, counting down.
ACTATGACGCATATTACAAGAAAGCTCAAAAAGTTCGTACATTAATTAAAAATGATTTCGAGAAAATCTTTGAAGATTATGATGTCGTTATTGGACCAACTTCTCCAACCACTGCTTATAAAATTGGTGAAAAAATTGATGATCCATTAACAATGTATGTTGACGATATTCTAACAATACCAGTAAACCTTGCGGGTGTTCCGGGAATATCTGTACCATGTGGCTTCTCTAAAGAAGGACTGCCAATCGGACTGCAAATTATCGGGAAACACTTTGATGAGTCTACTGTTTACCGAGTTGCCTATGCATTTGAACAGGCAACAGATCATCATAAAAAACGTCCTACTCTAGGAGGTGACAAGTAATGTCAAACTTCGAAACAGTAATCGGTCTTGAGGTACACGTTGAGTTAAAGACAAATTCCAAAATCTTCAGTCCAGCTCCAAATGCCTTTGGATCTGAACCTAACTCTAATGTGAACCCAATTGACTTAGGTTATCCTGGTGTACTGCCAGTATTAAACGAAGAAGCAGTTAATTATGCAATGAAAGCAGCAATGGCAATAAACTGTGACATTGCAACAGATACAAAATTTGATCGTAAAAACTATTTCTACCCTGATAATCCAAAAGCATATCAAATTTCTCAGTTTGATCAGCCTATTGGCGAAAATGGCTATATTGATATTGAGGTAAATGGTGAGACAAAGCGAATCGGTATTACCCGTCTTCATTTAGAAGAAGATGCAGGTAAACTAACTCACAATGATGATGGGTATTCTTTAGTGGATTACAACCGTCAAGGTACACCGCTTGTTGAGATTGTATCAGAGCCGGACATCCGCACACCGGAAGAAGCATATGCTTATTTAGAAAAATTGAAAAATATCATCCAATACACCGGGGTATCTGACTGTAAGATGGAAGAAGGTTCCCTGCGTTGTGATGCGAATATCTCGATCCGTCCAATTGGCCAAAAAGAATTTGGTACAAAAACGGAATTAAAGAACTTAAACTCTTTCTCTTTTGTTCAAAAAGGGCTGGAATTTGAAGAAAAGCGTCAGCGAGAAGTATTGCTTAATGGCGGCGAGATCTTACAAGAAACACGTCGTTATGATGAGAAAACGAAAGAAACGATTTTAATGCGTGTGAAAGAAGGTTCTGATGACTATCGTTACTTCCCAGAGCCTGACCTAGTTCCATTGTATATTGATGATGCATGGAAAGAGAGAATCAGAAAAGAGATTCCTGAACTTCCGGATGCACGTCTTGCGCGCTATGTAAAAGACTTAGATCTTCCAGCATATGATGCAGGCGTCCTGACAAGTACAATAGAAATGTCTGATTTCTTTGAAGCAGCAATTGCGGCTGGAGCCGACCCGAAACAGGCGTCTAACTGGTTAATGGGTGAAGTTTCTGCATATATGAACAAACAGCAAGTGGAAATCACTGATTTGAAAATGACACCAGAAGGTTTGGCGAAAATGATCAAGCTGATCGAAGATGGAACGATCTCTTCGAAGATGGCGAAAAAAGTTTTTGCAGAGCTTGTTGAAAATGGTGGAGATCCGGAAAAAATCGTAAAAGAAAAAGGCTTAGTCCAAATTTCTGATGAAGGCCAGCTTCGTGATATTATCAGCGGTATTCTTGATGCCAATGAACAATCAATTATTGATTATAAGAACGGGAAAGATAAAGCACTTGGTTTCTTAGTTGGTCAAACGATGAAAGCAACAAAAGGACAAGCAAACCCACCAATGGTTAACAAGATTATTTTAGAAGAAATCGATAAACGATAAAAAGGAAGGCTGCGCAATTACTGTGCAGCTCTTCTTTTTTGCAAGTTAAGAAAGTATAAACGGAGATGTCTAGCTCCAAGCGCCTGCCCCTCGAGGTCTTAAGCGATACTGCTATGTGGCAAAGATCGCCACGTCGCAGTTTCGCTTAAGCTTGTCGGGGCAGAACGGGCGCTTTGCGCTTTTCTTACAAAATCCATGAGCTTTTATTTGCAAAATCCTCCAAAAGGATTATGATGTAAGTTAGAATGTTAAACAAGAGGAGAATGAAGATGAGACGAGCTCGTATCATTTATAATCCAACTTCTGGACGGGAAGCCTTCAAAAAAGAACTAGCTGATGTATTAAGGCGCTTTGAAGAAGCTGGTTATGAAACTTCTGCTCATGCTACCACTTGTGAAGGTGATGCAATAAATGCAGCAAGAATAGCAGTGGAAAGAAAATTCGATATTGTTGTTGCCGCTGGTGGTGATGGTACAATTAATGAAGTAATTCATGGAATCGCAGAACAGGAATTCCGTCCAAAACTTGGTATTATTCCAGGTGGTACAACCAATGACTTTGCCAGAGCTTTAGGTATCCCGCGTGAAATTAATAAAGCAGTGAGTATCATTTTGGAAAATAATGTGCGTCCATTGGATATTGGAAAAGTAAACGAGCATTATTTTATGAATATTGCAGGTGGTGGGAAATTAACAGAACTCACCTATGAAGTTCCAAGCAAATTAAAAACAATGATCGGGCAACTTGCATATTACTTAAAAGGGATCGAAATGTTACCATCTTTAAAACCGACGAAAGTCAGTATTGAATATGATGGGAAACTTTTCGAAGACGAAATTATGCTGTTCTTAGTGTCGAATACCAATTCTGTTGGAGGCTTTGAGAAATTGGCACCAGCTGCAAAAATGGATGATGGTTTGTTTGACTTAGTTATTTTGAAGAAAACAAATCTCGCAGAATTTATCCGTATTGCGACACTGGCGACAAGAGGTGCACACCTTGATGATAAAAATATTTTTTACACAAAAGCAAATCGAATCAAAGTCTATACAGAAGATAAGATGCAGTTAAATCTTGATGGAGAGTACGGAGGGTTGTTGCCAGGAGAATTTGTCAATCTGTATAAACATATTGAATTCTTTGTATCTCAACAATTTTGTGAGCGTCAGGATGCGTTAGAATAAAAGGACCTGTCTAATCCCCAGTCTGAGTATTCAGTATGGGGATTTATTATGGGAAAATATTGTTCAATATTTCCCAGGAAATGATGAATTTAGACATGTTATTTCCTAATTATTCTTCATTATGATAAAATTTGGACAGCATATGATAATAAAAACTGTCGATTAATATAGATAAAGAAGATACAAACAAAGAAGGACGTTGATATTATGGCAAAATCAGCACCACCAGTGAAAAAGAATGAGATAATTGAGCTTCATTTTGAAGATATTACCCATGAAGGGGCAGGAGTAGGTAAAGTGAATGGATTTCCTCTTTTTGTACCTTACGCTCTGCCTGGTGAAAAAGCAAAGGTAAAAGTAATTAATGTAAAGAAGAATTTTGGGTTCGGGAAGTTAATAGAGACATTACACGTAAGCGAAGAACGTGTGGTTCCCCCGTGTAATGTTTACTATAAATGCGGCGGATGTCAGCTGCAGCATATGAGCTACAAAATGCAATTAGAGATGAAACAAAATCAAGTGAAAAATGCCTTGAAGAAAATTGGCCATATTGAAGGAATACCAATTCATGAAACCATTGGGATGGAAGATCCTTGGAGGTACCGAAACAAAGTTCAGATACCTGTTGGAGCTAAAGATGGCAATCTAATTACAGGCTTTTATCGTAAACGTAGTCATGACATCATTGAGGATATGGAAAGATGCATTATCACAGATGAAGTAAACGACCGGATGGTTGATGCTGTCAGAGAGACGGCAGACCGTCTCGGAATTTCTGCATATAATGAAGAAAATCATCAAGGTGTGCTGCGACATATAATGGTTCGAAGCGGAAAAGTGACAAATGAAACAATGATAGTAATTGTGACAAGAAAAGAAAAAGTCCCGGAATTGAAGCAGCTTATCAAAGAAATTACTAATACGTATCCTGAAGTCAAGTCGATCGTGCAAAATATTAATGCAGAGAAAACGAATGTTATTTTAGGCAAGAAGACGAAATTATTATGGGGCACTGAGTATATATATGATGAAATCGGTGAAGTGCGTTTTGCCATATCTGCCAAGTCTTTTTATCAAGTGAACCCTCTCCAAACCAAAAAGCTGTATGATAAAGCGATGGAGTATGCTGCTTTAACTGGAAATGAAACAGTGATTGATGCCTACTGTGGAATTGGTACAATCTCTTTGTTCTTAGCCAAAAAAGCAAAAAAAGTTTATGGAGTAGAAGTAGTACCTGAGGCTATCTCTGATGCAAAAGCAAATGCGAAATTAAATGGAATTGAGAATGCAGAGTTTTTTGTAGGACAGGCGGAAAAAGTGATGCCATGGTGGAAAGCGCAAGGATTAAATCCAGATGTGATTGTTGTGGATCCACCTAGAAAGGGTTGTGACGAGCAATTTCTGCAAGCGATGATTGAAATGAAACCCGACAGGATTGTATACGTCTCCTGTAATCCTTCCACATTAGCACGGGATTTACGCTTTTTAGAAGACGGCGGGTATGATACGAAGGAAGTACAGCCTGTTGATATGTTTCCACAGACGACACATTGTGAAGCAGTTGTTCGAATAGAGCGCCGAGTGCAATGAAAAATCTTTTATAAATATACTTTTGATAAGGATGCAGCAATCAAGTGGTTGTTGCATTCTTTTTTTATTACAGTGCTATTCGTCTGTCATACCCCAAATGATCAATGGCTCACTTTTTAAATAAATAGTAAGATTATTTTCCTTTAAAAATGCTAATAGTATGATTAAGGCATTAGATTCATGTTTAGAATGACGAAATAAAGGTAATGTAACAAAAGAACTAAGAATTTCAGCATCAGAGCTCTTTGAAATAATAAATAGAAAAAGCACCATTTCAATAAAAAAATTGGCGAAATGTGGGATTACTTAATTGCCTTATCCACTTTTGGAATGTAATCATGCGAAATTTTTGAAAACTTATGTTAAAATAAATGAGTTGGCTTTTACCTTGGGCCGAGATCTTACATAATATTTCTAATTTAAATGGAATTAGGAGCACTCTTCTTTCCTGCAAAGCGAATGATAACCACAGGGGAAACCCACATCTTTAAACCCCGCTTTTTCGTCACATAATAATTATTTCACTCTTTTTTTGTAAGTTAAATGGAAAACTCTTAACTTAAAGGGAGATTACCAGGGAAAGCTAGAGTAATGGGTATTAGCAAAAAAAGATTCTTACGGAGAAAGGAACATTCGATGAGAAGAATATCAAATGTTTTTTGGATTGTGGTTGCGATTATTGTCGTAGCTTTAATAGTAAGTGTTACCGCACCAAATAGCTTTGAGGAAGTAACAGGTAATATGAAAGCATTTCTTACATCCACGTTTGGATGGTATTATTTGATTTTAGTTACAGTTATCGTAATTTTTTGCATTTTCCTTATTTTTAGTCCAATTGGAGCAATAAAATTAGGAAAACCTGATGAAAAACCAGAATATTCAAAAACCTCATGGTTTGCTATGCTATTTAGTGCAGGTATGGGTATAGGACTTGTTTTCTGGGGAGCAGCTGAACCACTTTCACACTTTTTAAATCCACCGCTTGCTGAGGGTGGGACAAACGAGGCGCATAAAGAGGCAATGAGATATACCTTTTTTCACTGGGGAATACATGCCTGGGCAATTTATGCCATTGTAGCACTAGCGTTAGCCTATTTTCAGTTTCGTAAAGGCGAATCCGGTCTGATTTCATCTACTTTGAAACCTATTTTAGGGAAAAGAATGGATGGACCACTTGGAACATTAATTGATGTACTAGCTGTATTTGCTACTGTCATTGGTGTTGCAACAACGTTAGGATTCGGTGCAGCTCAAATTAATGGGGGTTTTTCCTATTTATTTGGGATTCCAAATAACTTTCTTTCACAATTTATCATCATTGCAATCGTTACAGTCTTATTCTTGATTTCTGCATGGTCTGGATTAGGAAAAGGAATCAAGATATTAAGTAATACAAATATGATTTTAGCGGTTGCATTATTAATTTTAATGTTCGTAGCTGGACCTACGATCTTGATTTTAAACATGTTTACTGATTCACTGGGCGGTTATATTCAGAACATCGTAAGAATGAGTTTCCGAATTGCTCCACTTAATGGTGAGCATCGTACCTGGATTAATGACTGGACCATTTTCTATTGGGCATGGTGGTTATCATGGTCCCCATTCGTCGGTATCTTTATTGCCCGTGTATCCAGAGGTAGAACCATTCGGGAATTTTTAATTGGGGTATTATTACTGCCTTCACTTGTTAGTTTCTTCTGGTTTGCCGTTTTCGGTACTTCTTCAATTGATGTTCAGAACGCCGGTAATATTGATTTAACACAATTTGCAACAGAGGAAGTATTGTTTGCTGTATTTAGTGAATTTCCATTTTCGACGGTTCTGTCTATAGTGGCTATTACACTTGTTTGTACATTTTTTATTACGAGTGCCGACTCTGCAACATTTGTACTTGGTATGCAAACAACATATGGATCACTAAATCCGCCAAATTCAGTTAAATTTACTTGGGGGATTGCTCAATCTTCTGTTGCATTGATTCTTTTATACAGTGGTGGCTTACAAGCACTTGAAAATGCGCTCATTGGAGCAGCCTTACCATTTTCGATGATTGTTATATTAATGATGCTGTCACTGTACAAATCCTTAACAAAAGAGAAAAAGGAACTTGGTTTATACCTCAAACCAAAGCCGCGTAAAAAAAATGAGGTCAAAAATAAAGAAGATGCAAAGAGAACAAAAGGCAGTGAGCCACAATAATTTGGTTAAAAGCTAATAAGAAGCATTTTTGTTCGATCTCGGTCAAGGAGAAAGTGTTTTTGTAAAGGGTTCTATGTCAGAGCCCTTTTCTTTTTTGTAATGGTTCTGAAAAGCGTCGTGAAACCAGCACGTAATTTAGAGTGTATTTGATCAATTGTCTGGGTAAATATATAAGTAAATCTAATATAAATGAGGGTAAACAATGAAAGAAGAGAACTTTGAAAGTTATCAACTTAGTAATGAAGTGAAAAAAGCATTAACTGTTTTAAAATACAATCAACCTACAAAAGTACAGCGTGAAGTTATTCCGCGAGTACTGGAAAATCAGGATCTTATCGTAAAATCTCAAACAGGAAGCGGAAAGACGGCTGCTTTTGCGATTCCTGTCTGTGAGAAGATTGTATGGGAAGAAAATAAGCCACAAGCATTAGTGCTTACACCTACAAGAGAACTCGCAGTCCAGGTGCGCGAAGATATCATCAATATTGGCAGATTTAAACGGATAAATTCAGTTGCTGTATATGGCAGAGCACCTTTTGCTATCCAAAAGGATGAACTAAAACAAAAGACACATGTCGTCGTTGGTACACCTGGAAGATTAATCGACCATATTGAGCAAGAGACTTTGGATTTAAGCGAAGTAAAGTATCTTATTATAGATGAAGCGGATGAAATGCTGAGAATGGGATTTATTGATGAGGTTGAATCAATCATCAAAAAAGTCCCCAGTCAAAGAGTAACAATGTTGTATTCCGCCACATTACCGAAAGAAATTGAAAAGCTTTGTCATAAATATATGCAAAATCCTGTAAATGTAGAAATCAATACAGATGTAACCACACCGACTATTCAGCACAGTGTTATTAAAGTAAGAAGAGATGAGAAAATGGCATTGTTGAAAGATGTCACAGTTGTTGAAAATCCAGATAGTTGTATTATTTTTTGTAATACACAGGAACAAGTAAATGATGTATGGACAGAATTAAGCGAATCGAATTATTCTTGTGAACAAATTCATGGTGGTTTGGAACAGGAAAAACGCTTTTCCGTAATGGAAGGTTTTAAATCAGGAGAATTTCGCTATCTTATTGCAACAGATGTAGCTGCGAGAGGAATCGATGTGGATAATGTTTCCCTTGTCATTAACTTTGATGTCCCCTCAGAGAAAGAAAGTTATGTTCACCGTATTGGAAGAACAGGCCGCGCTGGTAATAAAGGAAAAGCTATTACATTTGCAGCTAATTATGAGGAAAAATATTTAAAAATAATTGAAAAATATATCGGCTTTGAACTGCGGAACAGAGAAGCACCTTCTGAAGAAGAAGTAAATACAGCGAGAAAAGCATTTGAAGCGAAAATGTCAGAAAAACGCATTGTAAAAAATAACAAAACAGCACGGATCAATCAGGATATTATGAAGTTACATTTCAATGGCGGGAAAAAGAAAAAGATTCGGGCAGTGGACCTTGTTGGCACCATTTCCAACATTCCCGATGTGACAGCAGAAGATATTGGGATTATAACAATTAAAGATAACTGGTCTTATGTTGATATTCTAAATGGCAAAGGTTCACTTGTATTAGAAGCAATGGAACATACCACAGTAAAAGGGAAGAAAATGAAGGTGACGAAAGCGATGAAATAAAAGGTATAATAAAAAAGCGGCATTTCTCTAAGAGAGAATGCCGCTTTTTTTCTATCTATTCATTGATTTATTCATCTAGATCATCTTTGGACACAGAGTTTACTGCTCCTGTATATGCATTAATCTCTATGTCTATTTCATTTGTTGCTGTATGAATCTCAATTTCATAAACCATCTGGCCATCATCTTCATCTAATTCCAATTCTGTTATTGTTCCGTTATATTGTGCTAATGCAATGGATTTTGCTTTTTCAGACGAAATGGTAGTTTTCGTTGTGTTGGCTGCTTGATTCTGCTTTTTATCATCATTGTTACCTTGAGTATCAGCAGCATTACTTGTTGCATTAGCAGTTTGTGTCTGATTTGTTTTCTCAGTTACAGCTGACTCGTTTGCTGAATTATCTGCTTTGGTTTCATTTGCTGCCTTATCATCATGATTATCATCAGCTGTACTATTGTTAGTTTTAGACTGTGACAAATCAGGATCACTATTTGTTGTCAGAATATCTTCTTCTAAACTCAGAATTTTGCCAGTTTCAGCATCAAGCTCAAGATCATAGTACGATTCAGTTCCTCTTATTTCTACATCATATACTTTACGGTTATCATCTTCTTCTAATCTGAGTTTCACAATTTCACCTGAAAATTGACTCTGGACTTTGTCTTTCGCTTCTTGCTCAGAAAGAAAAGCACTGGCAGAACTTGGTGTCAGCTGGAAGATTGCGATTGCCACTCCGACTATGAAAAGGCTAGTTAATGTAATCAGTAATTTTTTATTTTTCATGGAAAGCACCCCTATTTGTTTGATACTTATATTGTAGTCAATAATAATGAGTACCCTATGAGAGAAAAATGAGAATTCAATGAGAAAATTAAATGTATTTTCTTCTTTTAGCAAAAAAGTACAGCTACTTTATCACAGCGCTAACCGTCTGGAATCCCCTATACGAAAAGTTTCGCTAATAATCAGTGGGGGGATGTAAAAACCTCCACGAGAAATCTCACTTTAAAAGCCTTTCACCAAATCTGATAAAAAAATGTTAAAGCAAGCCTTTTCACCAGAATAATCCTGTTGACTAGAAAAGAATAGATGGATAAACTATATATTCTAAAAGAACAAAATCATGGTCATACAGGTTTTTTTACAAAATGGATGGACTACCCTCAACTTTTAGGGTAGTCTTCATTTTTTCATATAGATAGATATAGAAACAACAGGGGGAAACATAGTATGAGAAAGTTAAAAGCAGCAATAGGATTAAAAAATGGGAAGTTAAGAACAAAGCTGTTTGTATCATTTTTGTTTATCTTATTAGTACCAAGTATTGTAATTGGAACGATTTCGTTTCAAAAAGCGCAAGATGTTTTAGGGAATTATATTATTGATACAGCCTCAGAGAATATCAGTCGAGTAAATAAAGGGATTAATGATACATTTCAACCTAAAATGAAAGATCTTGCATACATAGCGGAGTCTGTAAACAGTGAAATGATTCAGCAAGATGAACAGATTGCAAGAACATTACATCAATATAAGGAACTGCGATCAGAAGTATCACTTATTTATATAGGAACCGAAACAGGAGATTTACTGCTGGAACCAGCACAAGATTTGCCTGATGACTTCGACCCTAGAGAACAGTCGTGGTATACAGAAGCAATGGCAAATCAGGGAGAGGCAATCATTACAGACCCCTACTTAGATACTGCAACAAATGAAATGGTCATCACAATTGCCCGGACAGTTCAAGATGGGTCAGGTGTTATCGGAATGGATTTCAACCTTTCCAAAATAGCAAGCATTACCAAAGAGATTAAAGTTGGCAGTGAAGGCTATGTCTTTATGCTTGATGCAAGTAATCAATATTTAGTTCACCCGACAGAGGAATCAGGCGTAAAACCAACAGGTAATTGGACAGATACTGTTTTTAACAAGGATAATGGGAAACTCTCCTATTTATTTGAGGGTGAAGATAAAGAAATGATCTTTGAAACAAATGAATTAACTGGATGGAAGATTGCGGGGACAATGTATACTAAGGAACTGGAAGTAGCTGCTAGAGATATTATGATAACAACAATCCTTGTAATTGCAGCGGCTTTATTGATTGGCCTTTTAATCATATTCATTATTATTCGGTCTATCACGAAGCCATTACAATCTCTAACCGCTAGTGTGAAGAAAATAAGTGGCGGGGATTTGACGGAAAAATTAACAGTTGAATCAGAAGATGAAATAGGGCAATTGGTATCTGGGGTGAAAGACATGCAAGATAGCTTAAGACAAATCATTCAGAAGGTATCATCAGCATCTGAAAACTTAACAGGCCAAAGTGAAGAATTGACTCAGTCTGCAAATGAGGTAAAAACAGGGACACAGCAAATTGCAACAACAATGCAGGAATTAGCATCAGGTTCTGAAACACAGGCGAACAATGCAAGTGATTTATCTAATGCGATGGAAACCTTCGCAACCCAAATGAATGAAGCCAATCAAAATGGGGAAGACATTTTTCAATCCTCCAATGATATGCTTGTCATTGCAGAAGAAGGCAGTCAACTAATGGAAAGTTCTGTCCAACAGATGGCTTCCATTGATCAAATAGTAAAATCAGCTGTTGATAAAGTACAGAAGTTAGACAACCAATCTCAGGAAATTACAAAACTAGTCTCTGTCATCAAAGATATTTCAGAACAAACGAATCTCCTGGCCTTGAATGCTGCCATTGAAGCTGCTCGCGCTGGCGAACATGGCAAAGGCTTTGCAGTTGTAGCAGATGAAGTTCGTAAGCTTGCCGAACAGGTTGGAGAGTCTGTTGCTGATATTACAACAATTGTAATAAATATCCAGGCAGAAACAAGTGATGTAGTGACATCACTTGAAGGCGGTTATCATGAAGTAGAAAAAGGAACGAATCAAGTGGAAACTACGAAACAAGCATTTATAAATATTAATCAGTCAGTAGAAAAAATGGCTGTGAATATTAAAGCAGTTAATGATCGTCTTACTGATATGTCATCTAACAGTCAAAAAATGAATGTTGCAATCGAGGAAATTGCTTCTGTGTCAGAAGAATCAGCAGCTGGTGTGGAACAAACTGCTGCTTCAGCTCAACAAGCAAGCAGTTCAATGGAGGAAGTAGCCAATAGTTCTGACAGGCTTTCGAAACTGGCAGAAGAGTTAAATGGATTAATCCGTCAATTTAAATTATAAATAGGAAATATATTAGGGCAGTCGTTGAAAGTGAGCGGCTGCCTTTTTTTTTTACTCTCTGCTTATCGATAAACGAACCAATTGTTGATAAGATATCTATTTGCAGGTAGGATGCTTAACGCAGTGATAAATGTTTAAATCGGATGAAATGTGAAAAACTAAAGTAAGACTTTGAAGAGTGAAGGGAATACAGACTTTTAGCGTTAAAAAAATAAACCATGAACAAAAGGAGAGGGTTACTTATGGATAAAGAAATGAATTATGGTGATGATTACAAAACAATCCCGGCAACATCCATTAACAGTGGTTCTGGGATCAGTGTTTTGCCAGATTTGTACAGCTATACGAATCAAATCGTAAATCTGCACTTTGTCGGCAATCCTGAAACGGGTGATTTTGTCTTAGTTGATGCAGGAATGCCCAATTCGGCCGAGGAAATCATTTCCGTTGCAGAGGAACGTTTTGGCAAGGGTTGCCGTCCAAAAGCTATTATTCTGACACATGGACATTTTGATCATGTTGGGGCAATTATTGAACTGATCAATCATTGGAATGTACCTGTTTACGCACATGAACTGGAAATGCCTTTTTTAACAGGAAAAGAGAGTTATCCTGAACCAGACCCGACAGTTGAAGGTGGAATGGTTGCTAAAATGTCAAAAATGTTTCCAAATGAACCTGTCGATTTAGCAGATAGTGTAGAAAGTCTTCCTGCAGATGGAAGTGTTCCGCATATGCCCGGATTTGAATGGATTCATACACCAGGCCACTCACCTGGACATATTTCTTTATTTAGAGGGGAAGATAAAGCCCTAATTGCAGGAGATGCAATCGTTACGGTAAGGTCAGACAAACTTTATAATGTATTAACCCAAAAGCAAGAATTAAATGGACCACCAAGATATTTAACAACAGACTGGACTGCTGCAAAAGAATCTGTCAGCAAACTGGCAGTACTGAAGCCTCTGGTTGCTGTTACCGGACATGGATTGCCGATGACTGGCGAATCTTTAGCAGAGGACTTGGAAGAATTAGTACGTAATTTTGATGCCGTTGCTGTTCCTGATCATGGGAAATATACGGACTAACTGATGGGGGATAGGACTATTTATCTAAAAAGTAAGCATATTGGAGAGAACTGCTTGCCGTGATATAATAATAGAAAAAATGTGCTTGAGTTTGGAGGCGAAATCAAGTGTCATTACCAGAAAAAGACCGAAAGTATACGTATGCTGATTACTTATCATGGCCAGAGGATGAGAGAATTGAAATAATTGATGGTGTACCTCATCTGCAGGCAGCACCGTCCAGAATTCATCAGGAAATCTTATCAGAATTGCATCGTCAAATTGCTAACTTCTTAATAGGAAAAGAATGTAAAGTATATCCTGCCCCGTTTCATGTGGTGTTAGATATACAAACTTCACAGCAGGCCGCGGATCGTCAAAATGTTGTGGAACCGGATATTACCATTGTTTGTGATACAACTAAACTGGATGATTATGGATGTAAAGGAAGTCCGGATATCGTTATGGAAATCACCTCGCCTTCCACTGCAAGGAAAGATAAAATTGATAAATTTAACAGATATGAACAAGCAGGCGTAAAAGAATATTGGATAATTGAACCAGCTGAAAAAGTCCTTAGTGTCTATAAACTTCAGTCTAATCAAAGATTTGGTAGACCAGATTTATATTCTGTTGAAGATATGGTACCAATTTCTATTCTTGGCGGGTTGGTCATTGACTTAAAAATGGTGTTTCCAGAATAAGATAAAGAAAGAATGTTTACAGAAGAAGGTACAGCGAGTGAGTAAATCGCTTGTTATACCTTCTTTTTTTATACTTCAGAAAAGTATATAATTCTAATAAAGTAGAATTTGATAAAAGATATGGAAACTAGCACTTTTACTAAAGGACGGGCGAATGTAAATGTAAGATGCTAAACCAGCCTTTAAACGAATAAGAGGTGAAATATGAAACAGTCTTTTCTTGAGGTAGTAGCCTATTACTATAAGTTATGGCACGAATTTGAGATGGAATTGCATTACCACTCAGCAATGGAAATTATGTATGTGATAAAAGGAAAATGCCAAATTGAAATTGAAGATCGTATGATTGATCTGCGGAAGGGACAATATATCTGGATTCAAAGCAATGTAAAACATCGGCTGATTGTTCATAGAGAAAATCCATGCCGTATGCTGAACATTGAATTTTTAAAAAAGGATAAGGGGCAGCATTTTACTTCTTTAGATGTATTATTTGAACATTCCTTAACATTAAGAAGTCTCTTTCATGAGCATAATCGTTATTTTCTATTAAAGGATGATGAATCTGTCTACAATACTCTCCGCCATTTAGTGTTGGAACTAGACAGACAAACAGACAGTAATCAGCTGTTAATAGATAATTTACTGGTGCAATTATTATTATGGACAGACCGGAATCGCATGGAGTTTGATCAGCAATCAGACAGTTTCTATATAAAGAAAGTACTGACACACATTCATGAAAATTATGATACAGCTTTAAGAGTAGAGGATCTGGCAAGCATGAGCCATTTGCATCCAAGTTATTTACACCGATTGTTCAAAGCCTCGTTAAATATGACGATAAATCAATACATAACCAAAGTGCGACTGGATAAAGCCAAGATGCTGTTAATACACACGGAAATACCTGTAACAGAAATTTCAAATTATGTTGGTGTCAATACTAGTCAGTATTTCAGCAGCTTATTTAAAAAAGATGCAGGTTTATCTCCTTCAGCATATCGGGAACATTTCCGTCAAATATAATGTTAGGATTTTATACACTTTTTTAGCAACTGACGATAAAAATTAAATCGCTTTCAAATTTGTTATGATAAGCTTTTTTTATCACAGGGCTAAAAAGGAGGAAATAATGGTGACATTTAAGATAGCTTTTATTGGTGCAGGCAGCATTGGCTTTACGAGAGGTTTATTAAGAGATATTCTTTCGGTCCCGGAATTTCAGAAGATCGACGTTGCTTTTACAGACATTAATGAAAAAAATTTGGAGATGGTAACACAATTATGTCAGCGGGATATTGATGAGAATGGACTTTCTGTCAACATAAAAGCAACCACCGATAGGAGAGAAGCATTAAAAGGTGCCAAGTATATTTTCAATGTAGTGCGAATCGGTGGTTTAGAAGCTTTTAAATCTGATGTGGAAATTCCCTTAAAATATGGTGTGGATCAGTGTGTTGGTGATACATTAAGTGCTGGCGGTATTATGTACGGTCAACGGGGAATTGCAGAAATGTTAGATATTTGTAAAGATATTAGGGAAACAGCAGATCCCGATGTATTGTTGTTAAACTACGCCAATCCGATGGCAATGTTAACATGGGCATGCAATAAATATGGCGGTGTGAACACAATCGGCTTATGTCATGGTGTCCAAAACGGTCATAAACAAATTGCCGAAGCGTTAGACAAGAAGAAAGAAGAAGTTGATATCATTTGTGCAGGCATCAATCATCAGACATGGTACATTCAAGTAAAAACAGATGGTGAGGATCGTACGGGAGAATTATTGGAAGCATTTGAGAATCATGAAGAATATAGAGACACAGAAAAAGTCCGAATCGATATGTTGCGACGTTTTGGATATTTCAGTACAGAGTCAAATGGCCACTTGAGTGAATATGTGCCATGGTACCGTAAGCGGCCGGAAGAAATACAGGAATGGATCGATATGGGTACATGGATTAACGGAGAAACCGGCGGCTACCTGAGAGTTTGTACAGAAGGCCGGAATTGGTTTGAAACAGATTTTCCTAATTGGTTAAAAGAACCTGCGTTTGAATATAAAGAGGAGAACAGAGGAGAAGAGCACGGCTCCTACATTCTTGAAGGCTTAGAAACAGGGCGTGTATACAGAGGGCACTTTAACCGTGTAAACAATGGTATTATTACCAATCTTCCGGACGATGCCATCATAGAAGCACCTGGTTATGTTGATCAAAATGGAATTAATATGCCGTATGTTGGGGAGCTGCCATTAGGTCCGGCGGCCGTGTGCAATGTCAGTATTTCTGTTCAGAGACTTGCAGTAGAAGCAGCTGTAAATGGTGATGATTACTTATTACGTCAGGCAATGATGATGGACCCATTAGTAGGAGCAGTATGTAATCCGAAAGAAATCTGGCAGATGGTTGATGAAATGTTAGTTGCTCAGCAACAATGGCTGCCACAATACCAGACTGCTATTGAGAAAGCGGAGAGAAGATTAAAAGAAGAGGAATTAATTCCAACGAAAGATTACGAAGGAGCAGCAAGGGTAAAGGTGAAATCTGTTGAAGAAATGGCACAGGATTGGGAAGCTGCCAAGAAAAATGCAGGAGAAGCGGATAAAGGGAATTTTTAATTTAAAATTTCCCTTACAGTGATCCAAGCCATGAGTGAAGACATCTCAAGAGAGGTGTCTTTTTTCTGTTCATAATTTATGGTTTCATTTTATGAAATCGGAAAAAGAGAAGCAATGATCTGATTTCCGCTTGAGTAGAGCAATTGCTACTCCTGTTTATTCTTGTAACAGCTTTATCCCTGCCGAATATATTACCTGAGCAAATATTGAAAGTGAAGAAGTGTTTTCATTTGTGCTTCAGGAGTTGCCATTGGTGTAAAATTCCATCCCATTTTACTTATATAATCGGCATATAGTGCTTTTATATGATTTTGCTGTAGTGCCATTTCAATATGTGCTTTTCTTACATGTTTATCCTGCATCATCATAGCAGATTGATAATTGGTTAAAGACATATTTTTTGCTGTATTATGTGCCTCTAATGCAATCCACTTATTATTGTCTTCAGTTCCTGTTCCTTGGAAAAAAGGCTCTGCGCTAAAAGAACTTAAAGGGGGGACTTCCCCATGATAGTGATAACTTGGATTAATAAAAGCCATCATAACCCACACATGGCTCTGCATGATCTTTTCTTGCAGTTGAAGGATACTGCGTAATTCTGCACTTGCTGCTAAGTTTTGATAGTATGCTAACTTCGTAATTACTCCATCATGTGCTAATAAATGCTCTGTCATCAAGCCGAGATCAACTGCTGGTAATGAACTCATACCGACACCTCTTTCAGTAGGCAGATTTGCTACAATATATGATCAATAAGAAGTTTTGTTCACAAATCATCCATCTGAAAAGAACTTTTTATATAGAATCATTTTTCCTCTCCATAACCCTATAAGTTTGAAAATGAGGAAATGAGGGTATAAGAAATGTCGAACATAAAATAAAATTAATAAGTAGCTTAATAGTGAAAATACATCTAAATTATAGAGAGGATTATCATAAATGAGTTGTAAGCAGTCAGTTTTTATTCGTATGTTATCAAAAAGCAAACAAAAAGAAATTGAATATCATCTGAGAAAATTTGGATTAAGCGAAGAAAATATTGAATTAGCGATGGCGTCTAAACTTAATGAATTAAAGGGAATACTTAAGAGGCATAATCCAGCAGCAACTTGTTATTATATCAGTGAAAATTGACAATCTTTGAATCCATCTCAGTCACCTGAATAACACTTGCACAAAACTTGTAATATTTCTCTTCAAATTTTCCTATTGGTGATGGAGATTGGGAGAATGACGGTATATTATTGTTTTGTATCAACAAACCACCTTTTGGGAGCATGGGATTTGGTCGTAATATTCTTTTAATCGACAAATCCCTGCTCTCTAGAAGTAGATTTGTTGAAAATCCTCTTTTAATCGACAAATCACTTACTCTGTAGCAGTACATTTGTTGATTATCTTCATTTAATCGACAAATCACCACCTCTGAAGCGGTACATTTGTTGATAATCTTCATTTAATCGACAAATCACCACCTCTGAAGCGGTAGATTTGTTGATTATCCTTGTTTAATCGACAAATCACCACTTCTGCAGCAGTACATTTGTTGATTATCTTCATTTAATCGACAAATCACCACCTCTGAAGCGGTACATTTGTTGATAATCTTCATTTAATCGACAAATCACCACCTCTGAAGCGGTAGATTTGTTGATTATCCTTGTTTAATCGACAAATCACCACTTCTGCAGCAGTACATTTGTTGATTATCTTCATTTAATCGACAAATCACCACCTCTGAAGCGGTACATTTGTTGGTTATCTTCATTTAATCGACAAATCATCAACTCTGAAGCAGTACATTTGTTGATAATCTTTGCTTTATCAACAAATCTTTTATCCTTGACTTTACATTTATTGAATCTTCAAACGAATAAAAAAAAGAAGGAGTTGCACCTACTTGAGAAATTCCTTCTTATAAATTGGATCATCTTTTTTTAATCGTTGTCTATTTCGTTTAAGTATTATCAAAGAAATATAGCGAATGAAAATTTTAATTAAGCTTTTTCCTGTCAAGCTTACCCAAATTAGTGTAAGGTATTCTATCAACAAACTTTACTTCTCCAGGCAATTGGTATCTGGCCACTCTTGGGCGTAACCACTCTAGCAACGCTTCTTCGGAAAGGCGTGCATCTTTCTTTAAAAGAACGAAGGCTTTCAATCGTTGCCCGAATTTTTGATCATCCATTCCTATTATCACAACATCTTCAACAAAGGGATGCTGAATTAGCACTTGCTCCACTTCAATTGGATAAACATTCTCACCACCTGAAACGATCATATCATCCGTACGTCCACAGAAAAAATAAAGCCCATTCTTATCACAATAGCCGAGATCACCTGTCATTATCCAGGTATGATGTCGATTTATCATGGACCATGCAGTGTTTACACAAAATTGGCCTATATTCCCAATCGCAACATCTTCCATCTTATCATCTAAAATTCTTACTTGAAGTCCATCAATTTTCTTGCCTAATGTCTTCGGAGCGGTTTTTAAATCCTCTGGCACAGCAATAAAGTTAAATCCGGTTTCTGAGGTGCCGTATAAATTGTACAGAATATCTCCCAGTTGTTCTCTAGTCTGTTCAACGAGCTTTACTGGCAATTTTGCTCCGCCTGATGCGATACAAACGAGTGATTTTAACTTTTCGGGGTTCGTTTGCAACATTTTCTGCAGCATTAAAGGAACGACTGTAACCATCTCAATTTGATGCTCGTAAATAAGGTTGCAGGCTTTGGTTGATTCGAACCGCCTGCTGATCACTAGCTTTTTACCTAATGATAAGTAGAGAAGCATAACAGCGATTCCATAACCATGATAAAGAGGTGTAGCTACATAGGCATTTTGATATTGTAACACCTTCAGCCGTTGAATATAGGCAAGAAAAGGATGCAAATAGTGAAACAGCGATGGTTTATGTGCCACATTTTTGGCAACACCTGTAGTACCACTTGTTTGCAGAATCAGTTTACCGGCCGAGCATCTTTTTAATGGGTGGCTCTCATCAATGGCTGTATGTATAAGATTATTTATGGCTGGCAACTGATCATGATTGGTGAATATCTTCCCATTTTTAAAGTTGTCTTCTTCAATTAAATCATTGAACTCCCTATCATAAATAATAAAATCAAAGCAATGACGCTGATGGATATTCTGAAATTGGCTTTTACTCATTTCTGCATTCAGCAGATAGACATCTGCTCCTAACCTTGAAACAGCAAATATTGCCTTTACAAGCGCTGCACTGTTTTTGCCTAAAACTGCTACCTTTTGTCCTGTTTGAAGCTGATAATTTTCCCTTAACCTATAAGCAATCTTTCTTGTTTGTTGAAAAAGCTGGTGATAGGTGATTGTTTCATCGTCGTCCACTATGGCAATACAGTTACCAACTCTCCTTTGAGTCCAATCCAGAAGCAGCATTGGATTAATCCCATTTTGTTGTATTGCAATGATCAATCGGTATAAATTCATAGGAGAAAGCAGCTTGATTTTAAAAAGAGCATATAAGAGAGTGAAAATCTTCATTATTTCTTTTCCCCTTTTTTTGAAAAGTCGGCAAAATTTCTGCTGAAAATGGAAGCTATTTGACCAAATACAATCCACCAAGGCTGATATTTTTTCTTTCTTTTGTAGATGGATTTGCAGATAATTTTAGCCGCATGCTCTGTTGACATTGCAGGCATATTCTTATATGCAGCAGTTGGCTGAATCATTGCTGTTCTTACTAATGGTAAATAGATGCTTGTTGTTGCTATTCCTTTAGAGATTAATTCAGGAGAAACTGCCCTAAGCCAGACATCAAAAGCAGATTTGGAAGACTGATATGCTGCGAAATAGGGAACAGGAGCTAATAATGCATTAATCGTTGATATATTAATAATTTGGCCTTGTCTTTCTCTAAGAAGGGGGATAATAGATAACAAGATTCGGACTGGTGCAAAGTAATTGATTGCCATTGTCCGTGAAAAATCATGAGGACGATCAAGAGATTCAAAGATGGATCTTCTGATTGAGTGTCCGGCATTGTTTATAACAATGTCGATACCGCCAGGGAGCTTATGAAGAAAGGCTAGAAACGTATCAATTTCAGATACATTCCGAAGATCAGCTTGAAAAACACTTACTTTGGCAGCTTTTGCGGCAACTTCTTCTTTTATCTGTGAAAGTCTGTCACCTCTTCTGGCAACTAGAATTAAATGACAATCACATTCTGCTAAGAGATAGGCTACTTGCTCACCTATCCCTGAACTTGCACCAGTAATCAGGACAGACTTGCCCGTAAAGTGTTTGTTAACTTTCTTTTTGTTTATAAAAGCAGGTAAAAATAAACATGATTCTATTAAACTGTAATTTTGCATAGATTCACCTAATTTCTTAGAAAGTACAATGTACTAATTTAAGAATTGTATAACATCAATGAATAGAAAGTAAGGTTTCTGGTTTTATTTTATTGTACCATGATGGTGGGGAAAGTCGAATTAATCATAGTTGCAGGGATATGCGATCTAAGGCCAGGTTAGAATCGAAATTTAAAGTGCAAATAATTTTCAGCAAACAGGACAGATTTGAGTTACTCCTGTAGCTGCATAGTAGACCATTACTGTGCAACAAATTATTTCTAATAATGTGGGAAATAATAACAATTATTTTTTATCTTCTGGTATGATTTAAGTATGAAGATATGTGGTATTGTGAATTTGTTCACTTAAACTGACGAGGCAGGTTAGTTGAAGAATATAAAAAAGAACACAAATGAATGTTATCATTTGTGTTCTTTGTAATTAACCTAAACGGTCACCTTTTTTTACTTTCTGCTGAGGTTCTGTGACTGCTAAACTAAAGTAGACAGTTTTCGCTAGATAAGAAGAAACACTTATTTACCCAAATATACCAGTAAAAT
>NZ_ML762434.1:94002-118597 GCF_009498735.1 Gracilibacillus oryzae | reverse complement strand
CATTAGATTATTTAACACCGACTGAATACAAGTTAATCAACCTTTAAAAATTTGTTCGATTTAGTGTTGACATACCATTTCAGCCAACTGTCAACATGCAGTGATTCATTACGGATCATATCTTTCTTGTTATTATTGAATATTTCATTTATATTAAAAGTATAATATGGAGTGTGCAAGGGAGGAAATCCCCCCTTGTAAGTTTGAAGCATGAGACTATCCCTTGGCCGAGCGATGGTCTTTTTTCTTGAAGTTTACTATCGTGATAGTTAAATTAACCACCGCTGTCGTAACACCAACGATAGCAGCTACAAATGCCACAATCTCCATATCCCCCCTGTATGTGATTCATTAGGTTGTAATTTTCCTGGTCACTATTCTACTACGCCCTTGATGGACAACCAAGGAGTACTATCGACTTGGTTATTTTCTAAACTTAGTCCTAATCTATCTTTAGGAACAATTAGTACTTCCCTCATGTTATTTCCATAATGGTAAAAGGCCTATAACACAGACCTTTTACCTGCCTTTTGTTAGTTGCTATGAACCATTTTTTCCATTTTTAACTAACATTTAATAATTTTGTGTTATACTCTAGTCGAAAAAATACCATGGGATTCGTAATATTAACGATTGATGATTCGCCAAAGGGGAGTATGAGATGAAAATTAGCAGACTGTTAGGTTATGGGTTGATTATCTGCATTCTCTTTATTGCAGGTTGCTCTAATGATACAAGTAATCAGGAGAATGAAGAACAGCCCGAAAACATGGAATCAAGCCATGAAAGCACAGAAACGGCTAATGCTGAAGCTAATCAAACGACTAATGACGATTATTTACGGTATGTCACAGAGGATCCTGAAGAAATGGTGCAACTGGAGCCAGGGCCCTATAGTGGAGACAATTATGATTTGGAGGCAATAAAGAAAGAGATCGAAGGATTTCCTTCAGGGGAATCAAAGGATGACTATTATTATCGATTTATTTCATTAATAGCAGAGGATTATCGTTTTTTCTATGAAGCAATACAAGATTTCGATACTTCCTTTGCTGCACCTACTGCACAACCTGATGGGGAGTTAAGTACACCAGAAGGGGTAGTCGGCCCAAAAATGAACGTGCAGATTTTACTTGACTCAAGCGGGAGTATGGGAGGAGAGATAGACGGTATTAGTAAGATGGAACTAGCGAAGGATGCTGTACAATCGTTTGTAGCAGAGCTTCCAGAAGAAGTCCAAGTTTCCTTGCGTGTATACGGTCACAAAGGTACAAGTGATCCAGCCGATTGGGAGTTATCCTGTAATAGTTCTGAACAAATTTATCCACTTGGGGAATTTAATCAAGAGGAATTTACCGCTTCGCTTGAGCAATTTTCTCCAGCTGGCTGGACCCCTTTAGCAAAGTCGATGGAGGAAGCGATGAATGATTTAAAAGACCAGACAGGGGAAAATGTGAATAATATTATCTATATTGTTAGTGATGGGATGGAAACATGTGAGGGGGATCCTGTTCAAACTGCTAAAAGTCTGAATCAATCAGAGATAGAAGCTGTTGTTAATATTATTGGCTTTGACTTGGACGATGAAGGGCAAGAGGCACTTAAGGAAGTCGCTGAAGCCGGTAATGGCGACTATTCGACAGTCCAATCAAAAGAAGATTTGCAAAGGTTTTTTGAGCAAGCGAAACGAGACCTGCGCTCAGAATGGCTGCGTTGGTCCGGTGAGAATGTAAGCCACTATCTCGACTCACAGAATGAAAGAGTTAATGCCTTATTTGATACAGAAAAAGAAGCAAGAGAGCTTGCGAAAATAGAGCGAGAGCGGATGGAGGAAATTGCTGCATACTGGAATGAACAATTAAGCGAAGAAGAGAGTGATTTAGAGATACGGCCTTTTGAAGCATCAAAAAGACAACGCGATTTACGATCATATTTATTTAACACTTCTTTTTCATATCGTAAGGAATTACGGAGTAAAGGTTTAGAGTTGAGAAATGAAATTCGTGATAAGGCAGGCGAAGAGCGGGATAATTTGAAAAATGAGTAGTTTGCATTTAATCGTTTAGGAGAACAACAATAGTTTAGCTTAAAGATTTATTATGTGAAAAAGGAGCTTTTGTCATGGTAAAAAGAATTTCTATGGTGCTATTAACGTTGGTATTCGCTATTATTACTTTATTAGCAGCAGCAACAACAGGACCTGTTACTGTTAAGCCCGATGAACTAGTTGGTTTGATGCTGTCTGCATTAATGTTAGTATTGCTATTTATTCCACTTATTGTCTTAGCAATTTTTCATCATATTGTTGCAAGAATAATTTCTTCATTCTATCAGAGTTTTATCCTTCTTTGTTTTCTAATCATGATACCAATGGGAGTTCTTCTGCCAAGTTCCTGGCTGATCGCCAGCGCAGTTGCAGGGTCTATTGTTTCTCTTGGCAGTAACATTATTACTATTATAGAAAAGAAGGGTAATTCAGTTATTAGTACTTAACAAGATGGGTCTGACTCAAATTAGTTTTACATTATAATCTTTTTTTGAGCGCTTGATACACGAAAGGATTTTTTCTGAAATGCGGGGAAGGTTCTCCTGTTGCACTTTCTCAAAGTGAAACGACAGAACCTTCCCTTGATCACTTCTATTTAACGGCGCCCGTATTATTCAGCTTCATCTGCTGTAAATTCAAATGAAATGGTATTTGCATTAGCAGAGGACTCACCACTAACTAATGAATAGGAATTACCAGCTGGTACATCATATAATAATACACCTGTTTGTGATTCATTAGGTTGTATTTCTCCTGGCCACTCTTCTGCTACTCCATCAATGTAAAACCAAGGAAAACCACTGGCATTTTCATTGTCTAAACTAAGTCCTAATCCATCTTCAGCGACAACTGGTACTTCGCTCAGGTTTTTAAGTGTAACGTTTGCGATAACATAGTTGCCTTCCTGACTTGGCTCATCTCCCGCAGTTTCCGTGATCTCTACAGAATTGAGCGTAATTTCAAATTCCCGGATAATATCCTGATACCCATACTTCCAATGAGCCGTGTCGCCAATAGATAAACCAAGCTGATTTTCAGGCAAATCAAGGTCTCCGTAAAAACTTTCGTCAACATCTTTTTGCTCTTCCTCTGCGTCTCCTGAAGATTCAGTCATGGTTTCTTCTGTATCAGGAGTTTCGCTTACCTCTTCATTTTGTGCTGAATTACTGCAAGCACTAATCGCCAGAATACTGATAAGTAAAGTTAATGTGATCATGATTCTTTTCTTCAATTTTATCCCCTCCACGATGAAGTTTCTTTGATAAGTTACAGGTGTCTGTTCATTAAACCCGTATAGTTGCATTCTAACATAAAAGGATAAGGCACGTGAAAGTTCGTCAGAGTTTGTACATTAGCTCGTTATTCTGAAAGAGAAGCCGCACTCTTGCTGAATCAATATGTCCGATCAAAGTAGTTTAGTCATTTATTAATGTAAAATCATATATTCTATTCTCGTTTTCATCATACATGACAATTTTACTGTAGGTACCTTCTTGTTTTTCTTTAAAATCCTGTGGAGTAGTTAAAATGACTTTATTACTATCGATCCGATAGAGGACAACTAAATCTTTTAACAATTCATTTAAGTTTTCCTCAACTATTTGCAATCTGTAACTGTTGGATAATGTTAGTTTGCTTTGAATTGCTGTAAAGATGATAGGATAAAAAGTAAATATTAATATATAAAGCAGCAAATTCGAAAGAAACGAAGAAAATACAGACGGAAGATTCTCCACAGTAAAGTTATCATCTATTATGTGATCATAATAAAATCTTACAGTTAAATACATCCCAATTAATAGGATAGACAACAGATTAAATATTACTAATACACGAAGGGATCTTGTTCTTGTGGAAAATAACGTATTAATTTTATTCAATCCAGGGACTTTCATGAATCCCGCTTTTATTTTTGTAGTGTAGTTTTTTATCCGTTTATTAGAATGAAACTTTTTGGTAAAGAAAATAATAGCAAACAGAATGCTGGAAAATAAAAAGACAAAAAATGATAAAGTGGCAGCTAGTATAATTACCAAATAAAAAATAGATGATTGATTAATAGTTAAGGCAATTGAAAAACTGAAGATATTAACACAGAGAAAATATGTCAATATGACAACTCCCTTTTCTACTATACCGTCTTTAATATTGTCTATTCTCGGCGAAAACAGTTTTTCGATATGAGTCTTATTGATTACTTTTACAATCGAGTGTTCAACAGTACGAAATGCCCCATATATAGTAATGGATGTGGTTAAAACTAACAATATATTTCTTAAAGTAGTACTTGATAGAATATTAACTAATTCTTCTTGCAGATGCTCCATTTATAAAAGACTCCTTAGACTAAATTATTAGAAAGAAGTGTATTCGTCCTCTATTAATGCTGCCCCTTGGTGTGATGGAAGGGTCTAATTTAAAACTTCTTTCAAATCTTCCTTTTTCCTATTATACCAAATTTTACATAATAAATGTTGGGATTAATAAGAAAGGAGATCAGCAGAGTGCTCCCTGTATTATAGTGGCGCTATATTTAATCTAAATAAGAAATAGTACTTACTATCACCACAACATAAAAACAGGCTTAAAGTTCAAGCCTGTTTTCTATTTACATCCTATACTCTTTCTCCGTACCACTATCGAATTCGATCTCCAGTTCAATATTCTGTGCGTCTGAAGGTATGCTAAAAGCCTCTGTAACTGCATTTAATACTTCTTCGTCTGATGTATTTTCATCAAATTCAAAGGAAGTAAAGATACTGTCCAGCTCTTCTATTGCTGCATCACCAGCTAAATCTATATCTTGTGATTGATCTCGATAGGATGCTTCCATGTTATCATCTTGTTCATTGTCATAGTCCACTTCCAGCGCATCATTTGTATCTGTGTAATCTGCATCAAGATCAAATTTTGTGAAACCGTAGCCGGTATCTGTATTAGCATTTGTATCCTCATTCGGGCTTGTATTGTTATCATTTGTTTGCTGCTGCTCATCATTTGTCGCATTTTGTGGAGGATTTTCTACCTCATCATTATCCCCGCAAGCAACGAGCAGTACTGATAGAATAATTAAACTCCCTAACCAAAGCAGTCTTTTTCTCATCTGCATGAACACTCCTTTATGTCTAGTTGGTTATATTATTACCAGAATATTAGTAGTATAAACTACTTTAACAGGAACGGTTAAAATGTCGCCAAGGATATGGTTATCACATTACATCAAGGATTCAAATTATACAGCTATAAATAAAGGGATTGTATTGCCAAGCTGGGTGAATGAAATACAATTTACACATTTACGTAGTCGAACGAAAAATATTATCATATGATGTTCACAGTGTTATAATTTTGGTATGCATGTAATCGTTTTCTAAGGGCAGATCTTAATAGTCAATATTCAAAAATAGCAGAGGTAATTGTTTATCAAGTGTCGTCATAGTGAGGAGATCACACCAACCATCCCGGTTTCACAACTGTAGTAGAGGTCTCCCTTTTCTGAAATGGAATGAAAAAATGGGAGGTTGGAAGTATGTCTAGTCGATTTGATGTTGTATTAGGTATAGATGGGGGAGGAACTCATACTCGAGTGGTGGTTGCTGATATGGAAGGAAATAAATTATCTTACACTGAAAAAGGTGCTTCCTCTATAAAAAAAGATTTGCGAGCCGTAGAAAATGTTCGTGAGGCAATCCTGGAAGCATTATCACTAGCAGCCTGTAATGTTACAAATGTTAAGGGGGTTACCGCTGGAATTGCGGGCCTTGATTCAGTAGAGGACTATAAATGGGCAGAAGAACTTATTAGAATAGAAGGGTTGAATTGCCCGAAATGGATAGTAAATGATGCTGTGATTGCTCAATCAGGTGCCTTTTTGATGAAACCGGGAATTGTGGTGGTATCGGGCACGGGTTCCATTATATTTGCTGTTAACGAGGCAGGAAAAGAGATACGCAATTTTGACTTTCATCAGTATGCTTACAGTGCGGCACGTTTTCTATCTTATGATGTTATTTTTGAAATATTATCAGGCAACATAAATGAAACGGATCAGAAATTAGTTAATCAAGTATTATCTTTTTGGAATGTGAAAGAGATTAATGAGCTTAGGTTGTTAGGATTAGAAGGTTTTATTGAAGATGACAGAGAACGCAACAAGTTTTTCGGGCAAATGGGATCTTTAGTGACGGAAGCAGCTAATGATGGAAGCGAGCTTGCGAGAAGTGTATGTGATCGATCTATTCATCAACTGGTGGTTGGTGTGGAGATATTAGGTTCTTGTTTTTCATCTGATGTTGTTCCTGTAGCATATATAGGAAGTGTTCTAGCAAGTCCTTATATGGAAACTGGCATAACCGAATCTTTACAGCAAAGAAGCCGAAAAATATATGAAGTTAGAGAGCCTGTACTTTCCGCTGTGAGTGGTGCAGCTTTAATGGCATTGGCGAATCTTGATACTCAAATTACGGATGATACCATTAACAATTTAAGAAAAGTTTAAAAAGTCGAAGTGAAAGAAGTTTGGAAAAAGGAAAGTAAGGGCTGTTCTCCTGTTGCACTTTCTATGAGTGACACGCCAGAACCATCCCTGCTTTGCTCAAAAAAATATTAAAAACCGCCACTTCGTTCTTCATATTCTTCGTAGATATAAGTATGTATAACTTGTACAACTTTATTTACAAAATCATTCGGTGCTTTTCCTTTTATTTCGGCATTTCTTGTTTTCCAATCTAAATTTTTGATTTGGTCGGTAATAATGACACCTTCGAAAGCAAGCCCTTCAGGTACAGGTATATGGAAACCCCATTTTCTTTGTGTCCTGCTGATTGGACATACGGATGCATAACCGGTAACAAGATTAAATTTCTCAGGGGAGATAACAAGAGCAGGTCTTCTTCCTGCCTGCTCAGTTCCAGTCTGTGGGTTAAAGTCTAAATAAATAAGGTCACCTCTAGCAGGTACTTGCATTATAATTCCTCCTTCCCGACCGTGTCACCAAATAGCTCTCCAACTGGATTCTCTCCTTCACATTGAGAAAGCAGGGACTCCAATGTTGGTCTATCTGATACTTTTAACATCATTCCATCTTGCAGATCATAAATTTCTAATTCAGTACCGTTCTCTACACCATATTTTTGGGCTAATTTAAATGGTATTCGAACGCCAATACTGTTCCCCCACTTCTTAGCTGTAATAGACATGATAAACACTCCTTTATGGTGCTTTTTTTCCATTATATCACAACCTTTATTATATGTATATACTAGTATATACATATAACGATGAAATTATACTTTTTCCCTACCTTAACCATAAATAATTTTCAGGACATGAATTTATATAATAACAATTTTTTTATTTAACAACAGGCAATAAAATCCTTATAGTCGTCCCTTCTCCCGGCTTACTTTGCACACTAATCGACCCATCGTGCAGCTCGATCAATTGCTTCGAGATGGCCAGCCCAAGCCCTGTACCGCTGTCAGACTCTGTTGTATTGGTTCCGCGATAATAACGTGTGAACAGATGCTGAACCGTTTCCTTGTCCATTCCTACACCGTTATCCATGACTTTAATAACAATTAAATGCTGTTCGATCAGTTCGGTTGAGACCGTAATGACAGTATCGGCAGGATTATATTTTAAAGCATTGGCGATCAGGTTATCCATCACCCGCTGAAACCATTTGGCATCAAAGGATGTAATAATTTCCTTCGCTTCAGGTTGAAAGCGAAGCTCCTTATCATCATAAATAGGGTTATTAAAAAATTGCAGCAGGCTTCTGCGAATACATTCATTGATATCTGCTTGCTCTTTCATAATTGCTAATTCCTGATTTTTTAATTGATAGGTTATGTTCAGGTCTTCAATTAAATCCTTCAGATACATGGATTTTTCTCCAATAATGCCGGCAAAGTCCCGAATCTCTTCTTCGCTCCAGGAATAATCACCAGATTCCATCATATTCGCATAGCCTTGGATGGATGCAAGAGGTGTTTTTAAATCATGGGAAATCCCGCTGATCCATTCCTCCCTTGACTGAGAAGTCCTTGCGCGCTCTGATTCTCTTTCTTTTAAGATGGTGGTTAGTTGTGTCAAAGTAACTATCAAATCTTTATAGAGATGGTATTTCTTTTTTACGGTTCCATGTTTATTTACAAGCACCGATTGTCCGGTTCTCTGGTTAACAGGCTCCTCGTAGATGCCCTGTCTCAGGTTTTGCAGCCATCTCATAAACGTAAGTAAGGGAGAGCTGAATTTATGTGCATACCAGTATGTAGCCAATAATAAAAATAAGATGGTGAGAATCGCGATGATTATCACACTGTTATTAATTGTTCCTTGAATATTTGTTTTCAAGCTGGAAGATACAGGTGCTTTCCCTACAACCAATGTTAGTTGGGAAGGCTGATGGACATAACTTGCCGCATGATCGGTTTTTTGCTTAGCTTTGATGGCCAGCATGTCTTCTGTACGATAGGCAGCGGGAGCCTCTTGTCCATAACTGTCGAGTACGTTTCCAGAATCATCAACAAGTATCGTCCAATTAGCATGAATGTCCAGGATCTGTTTGCTTGCTGCAGAGAGCTCCAGTGTTTGAGTTTCCCAACTTACATTTTCCTGTATTGCCTGCATTGCGTTTCCTTGCCAATCATATATACCAAAAACGACGTAATAGGGATGCTCTGGATATTTTTGCACCTCCCAATAGGTAGTAATATCGGATGGTAATGTGGCAAGATTTCCTTCTGCTAAGTTATCGGGGGCATGAAAAGTGCCAATAATCTCGCCCTTTTCGGTTAAAACAGCAAGCCAGCCGTCCTGTTCCTCCGCTAAGACTTGTAAATCCTGATCAAATTGTGCAGTTTCGTCCTCTATCTCCACTCTCGATTCAATAAATGATTCACTGGCCTTTGTCAGATCGTCGAACGTCTCGGTTTGTTCTAAGAAGTATCCTATCAGAGCCATAATTGTTATGGCGAGTACAGTAAAAATGAAAAACAGTACAAGCAGCTGGGAGAGAAATTGCACGATAAACCTTCTATGTGTTTTCATGCCTGTCCCCATCTGGTACAAACTTATACCCAAGCCCTCTGACTGTTATGATATAGTTCGGCTTGCTCGGGTTTTCTTCGATTTGCTCTCTGAGTTTATGGATATGAACCATTACGGTGTTATCTTCCCCAAAGTATTGATCGCCCCAGACTTGTTCGTAAAGCTGGCTTTTACTAAAAACTTGATTGGGATGCTGGCAAAAGAACAATAACAGGTTATATACCTGTGCTTGCAGCATCACTTTTTCCCCGCGTAAAGTAACTTCGGCAGATAACGGATGAATGATTAAATCACCAAACTCATAATAGGTTGGCTGCTGTTTGGCATTTGGGCTATCTTTTCTCCGTAAATGTGCTTTCATTCTGGCAACAACCTCTAGTGGATTAAATGGTTTGGTAATATAATCATCAGCTCCAACAGCGAAGCCAGATAATTTGTCCAAATCTGTTGTGCGGGCAGTTAAAAAGAAAATCGTTGCACTGGAGATAGCCCTGATTTTCGGACATACTTCCAAACCATCCTCGCCAGGGAGCATCACATCCAATAAAATGATGCTGTACTCTTTGCGCTTACACAGCTGAAGAGCTGCTTCCGCGGTTTCAGCTGTATCAATTTGCGTAAATCCCTCTTTTTTCAATATCGTTTGCAGCATATGTAAGATTGCTTGTTCATCATCAACAATTAATATAGGTGAATGTTGCATAAAGGCACTCCTAATTCTAGTATTCTATATGCTTATCACAGACGCTAAGCATCCTGATAAGTTTCGCAAATGATCAGTGGATAGAAACCCCTCCACTGATCAAAGTCTCACTTTATCATACCATTTCTTAATGAAATGAGAGACCAGTTAAGGAAAAATTAAGGCAGCATTTCTTTGTGGTTAAGAAAGAGACGATATAATAGATAGTGTAGAAAAAGGAGGAGAAATAAATGCTTGCCATCTGCAAAAGAGAATTTATTCAATCATTTAAAGGAATTAAATCGATTATTATTATTGCCATCTTTTTACTTACAGCGTATTATTCTGCTGATTTTTCAGACTTGCTGCTATCATTAAGTGATGATTTTACCAGTGAAGAAAAGCAGATCATCCATACCGTCGGAATTTCCTTTCTCATCATGTTTCTCGGGATGTTGTTTGTGATGGGGCTTTCCCATGATATCGTCAATCGCGAAATGCATGAACGCACGATAAGATTTCTGGTTACACGTACTTCGCGTACATCGATCATCGTTGGAAAATTTCTGGGGATCGCTCTGTTTTGGTTTGTTTGCTTACTAACTAGTTTCGTGATTATCAGTATATTTGTCCATCGTTTTGATCTTATTACATTGTTCCAATCGGCAAGTCTGGCAATCTATTATAGTGCCTTTACCGTTCTCCTATCTGTCCTTATACCAAAACCAAGCATAACTATGTTTCTTAGTATTGTCATCGGGATTGCGTTCCCTATCTTAAATGGCTGGGTCTCCTTAACTTCTAATGTATGGGTAAGCTGGCTAAAGTATTTGTTCCCTTTTTATTATGTAGAAGAACAGAATTATAGCTTTCTTGTTGTTTTACTGTTAGCGGGCGTTATGGTAGGGATCGCATTACTTGTATTCAGAAGGAGGGAATGCTAAATGCTGGCGATTGAAACAAAGCAATTATCGAAATCATTCTGGAAGAACAAGGTCGTAGATAATATTGACCTCCAAGTGGAAAAAGGAGAAATATTAGGCTTCTTAGGCCGAAATGGTGCTGGTAAGTCGACATTTATTAATATGTTAACAGGAATTATCCAGCCTAGCTCAGGGTCTTATGCTTTATTAGGGGTACAGGGACCAAATGATTCCATAAAAAAGAAGATTGGTGTTATGCCTGATTATTCCTCATTATATGGATCAATGACAGCGATAAATCATCTTCACTATCTGGCGGATGTGTCAGGCAAGCCTGTCTCCCGTCAGCATTGTATGGAGGTGTTAAAGCTTGTCGGGTTGGAGGAGCATGCCAATAAAAAGGCGGGAAAATTTTCATTCGGCATGAAGAAGAAGCTTGCGATTGCCCAGGCAATTATCCATGATCCACAATTGATTTTCCTGGATGAACCAACCTCAGGGTTAGACGCAGAATCCGTTATTCATATCCATCTATTAATTCAGCAGCTGCATCAACAAGGAAAAACGATTTTTATGACTTCTCATAACCTTGATGAAGTGGAGAAAATCTGTTCACGCATTGCCATTATGAAAGATGGTAGAATTAAAAAGAGTGGTACAATGGATGAACTCCGGGCTTATTACCAGTCCACCATTACTGTTACAATTAAACATTCACCAATTCGACCGGCAGATTTGAGCACAATGCAGCAATGGCTGGAGCAGGCAGGGACACAGCTGGATATAAAAGAGAACCATTTTACAATCCAGGTAGAAAGTGAGCAAAAAATTGCGGAAATCATTCGTGCACTTGGTACCTATAAGATTGATATTTACCGTGTGGACGTGGAAGAGCCTTCGTTAGAGGAGATATTTTTGGAGGAATAGGAATAGTATCTCAGAGAATGGTGAAGAGATAATGCCTTCTATGGCTAACAGTTAGAGCAGAAATGAAAATCCCCTTCATTTCTGCTCTTTTTCCATGTCTAATTCATTCTTAATAAAATGCCATAATCGTTCTAGGCGATGTAAGTCCGTCTTAGGAGCAATGCTTATTTCTTCTAATAATTTTGATTGTTTTAAAAAATTGATAGAATCCAGCTCTTCATATGTTAAATGGTTGAGTTCATCAGCGGACAGATTCGCTGAGTTCTTGACATTCGTGAGTCCCAGTAAGTAATCGGTCGAAACATTAAATGTTGCTGAAATTTCTTTAATGGTTTCTAAGGATGGTTCATTTCTCCCTTGCTCGTAATATCCGTAGGCACTGGTTGAAATATTTAGTTTCTTGGCCATCTCTTCTTGTTTGAATTCATATTCCTCTCGCAGCCCCTTTAGTCTTTCTTGAAATATTAACATCATATTCTCCTTTTTGGATGCATTATACAACCTAAGCTTGTATAAATAGTTATATACAACAAATAAGTGTTTTATGTATTTACCTACAACATTTTGTTGTATATAATGAGGGTGTTGTTACAAAAAGAAGGGGGGCTATTATATTTTTGTTAATATTCCTAAAAATAATGGAGTAATTAATACGAAAATCTCTCGGATTAACTTTGTATAAATAAACAATAGGAGTATAACTTCGAAAAGGAGTGAATATTTCATGGATGCCCAGTCATCTCTAAAACCTCAAATCACCGTAGTAGGAAGGATAAATATAGAATTCATTACCACAGCAATTAAATGGGAAATACCAGGAAAACCGTTGGAAGGAAAAGTATACAAAATTTCTCCCGGCGGTAAAGGAGCAAACCAGGCAATAGCAGCTTCACGCTTTGGTGGTGAAGTTACCTTTTTAGGTGCTGTCAGTGCAGATCAATGTGCAGCTTTAGCTCTGGAAAATCTCCAACAGAATAATGTGTTAATAGAAAATGTTTTAACTGTCCCAGATAAGACAACAGAGAAAGCTTTTATCTCTGATTATGAAAATACAGTCATGATAATCGAAGGGGCAAATGATGCCATAAGTTCAGTTAATGCCAGTTATGGAAAGCTAAAAAAAGCAGATATTGTCCTAATGCAAAATGAGATTCCAATAGAAGCTCAGAACCAGATAATAAATTACTGTCACGAACATCAGATTCCCGTCATCTATAACCCTGCTCCCGTAAGGAAGCTGGATAAAGAAATGATAGATAAACTAACTTTTCTTACACCGAATGAAGAGGAATTGCCAATAATGATGAATGGTGATCTTTATAACAGGAAGGTATTTGATAAGATAATCTGCACAAAAGGGGAGAAGGGAGTGGAGTTTTTTCTGAATGGCAGGAGAAAACAAATTCCAGCCTATGAGATAAAAGCAGTGGATACAACAGGTGCTGGTGACACATTTAATGGGGTATTGGCAGTTGAGCTGGCTAAAAAGATGGATGTAGAGGAATCTATTAAAATGGCTAATTTAGCTGCTGGCATAGCAGCTGGCAAAAAAGGAGCGCAAGCTAGTATGCCTACAATTGAACAGGTTTATAAATATATGGAAAACGCTGATTGATAGAGTTATGGGGAATTTATCATCTTTAGGATATGACAGTGGTCATCAAACGGACAATTAATTCACCATGTTTTTTCATCGAATTAACCCTGTGAATATAAAAAGGTAGACTCTACAAGCAATAGGTCCACCTTTTTCATTAAAAATTAGCCTTACTTGGAGCGACATTTGTAACATTTATTAACTCAAAATCTTGATCATGGCTAATATAGTTGTTGAAAAATGCTGCGTCTATACCTGTTAATCTGTGCAAAAATGAAATATCTACCATCCAATCCTTGTCGATCATCTCTCTCAGATCGATCAATTTCTTATTAGCAATTAAGTCAATAATTGATTTAATCTTTTCAGGTTTCTGGATTGCTAATGATTCATCGAGAGGTTCTCTTTTGAGATAACCTTTCCGATGAAGTGATGCATAAAAGTTCCGGTGCTTTTTGGTATCTAATACCTCTAAATTAGCAGCTCGATAACCTATTACTTGAAGAGATGTTTTCCACTTCATTTTAAGATCTATATAAGCATCAGGGTTAGTAATCGAAGCAACGTTTTTAATATCCTCTAACAGTTCTTCTTCAGGTAATAGAAAAGTACCGGCAAATAGATTAGCTTCCTGCTCAAGTTCTTTGTGTTCCTGACGGTTTAAACTAGTGAACTCCACCTTATAGTGAAGCAATAAATGGCCAAGTTCATGTGCCAGGTCAAAATTTCTGCGTACTGCTGAGCGTTTTAAATTTCCTAATACAATAAAAGGTCGATCTTGCTTCGTCCACAAACTATAAGCATCAATTTCATCACCAATTGGTTTTTCAAAGATGAATATACCGCTTTTTTCCATTAAAAACATTAGATTATCATTCGTATCACTTCGAAACGCTAATCTTTTACGTGTCAGTGCTGCAATTTTATTTATTTGTGTTTGTCTATCATCTACAGAGTTATTCAAATATCC
Organism: Gracilibacillus oryzae; assembly: GCF_009498735.1. Classification (GTDB taxonomy): domain Bacteria; phylum Bacillota; class Bacilli; order Bacillales; family Amphibacillaceae; genus Gracilibacillus; species Gracilibacillus oryzae. The sequence continues at coordinate 104,398 of NZ_ML762434.1, read as the reverse complement.
AATTACTTCGTCTCTTAATTGAATGATTTTTTGTGTTGGCAGTGATAAATTAGCGGTTATATAGTTAACAAAGCAATCTAAGAATTCAACATGCTTTGCTTCTGCTTGTGTTTTGGATATAACATTCATTACTTTTGAACGGTAAGCAATATTAATGACTGATATGCTTTCTGGCACTACATAACGTTTTAGGATATCCTTTTGATAAAAATACTTACTCTTAACATGAAAGATAGACTTTAAGTCGTTTACAATTTGCATTTTTGGTGATGTGTAATTATTCTCATACTGCCATACTGCCTGTTCTGTTACATGTAACTTTTCAGAGAGCTGTTTGCGTGAATAGCCATGCAGGATACGAAGATTAGTCAAATTTTCACCAATAAACATTCTGCTCCCCCTCAAACTTTAATTGTTCTCTTCCTCTTCTTCCTCTAAGATGCCAATGTCGAAAGCTGCAGGATCTATTATACCATTGTCCTGCTCTGGTGCGATAATCTCACGTTCTTCATCCGTTAATTCAGATCCAGTAATATATCTGGAAAGATCCTCTACTTTATATGCTTTATTATTCTCTGGATTAGGTAAATAATGCATAATTTCAAAAATTTGATAGGCACTGTCAATCTTATAGGTGAGAATGTGAAATTCATTGTATGTATGCTGAAAGTGCTCTACTTCATCCAAAATTTGTTCCTCAGTAACAAAGAAAGAGAGTTGTTTATTATTTTCATTAGAAAATCCGTCTTCATCTTCTGGAGCAAACTCAAGTCTATGGTTTATTTTTGAAAGTTCATGGAGATAGGTTCTTCGGGTCTTACTGCTATGATTATTTGGTAATACTGCCTGTGAGAAGTTATTTTCATTAAAATATGCTGCATTCTTAATAAGAAAAAGCTTTTTGGTATCATCGTGGATAAATTGTAAGTAGTCCCATGTCAGTCCTGCTTTGGCAGTTTTATAAGTTATATTAAGTGCAGGGCTGATTTCTGAGATTTTATTTTCTATAAAGTTTCCTTTCGTCCATGCAAAGGCAGAACTAATAGTCATTTTTTCGTGGCGGTCTTTACGATGGTCGATGTAATCGCGATATCCTTCAACAATAGCATTAACAATCATTTCACTTTGTTGCGGTTCAAATTTATATCTATCCATAGCTACCACTCCTTATAACTCTAATTATCTACATTTTACAACACATGGAATGAGATTTATATGATTTTTTTAATTATTTTTAAAGTTAAAGTGATAGGATGGTTTATATTTATAGTTAATATTATTGTGATTCCAAAATTCCATAGTGATTACCTCGCTAGTAGTGTTTTCTGTCTCTCATTATCTGGGTTAGGAAATTCGGTAGGATCCTTTTTTCTAAACAACCAAATGTAAATTTTTTGTTTAGTTAACACTAAAACCCCCTAATCCATTGACTTATCTCCAATTCTTCAAGACAATCGAAGGGAACACATGAAAATGAAATATATTGTGCTTATATTAAGCAATAGGGGAGCGAAAATAGAGATAAACTTGGCTCAAATGGTACAATCCCAATCCACGTTTTGGTAATATTTTCTTAGGGAAATAATTATACATATAAATAAATAATGAGAGGGAGATCTATTGATGCAACAGTATTTCTTTAAAGAAAAAGTTTTTGGTTTATCTGAGAAAGATTTAGTTGTGGAAAGTGAAGGAAATCAGACAGATATTTCTTTAAAGGTTTTCTTTAAAAATGGCGTTCAGCGCGTTTTTAGTAAATATCTTGGCGGGATCGGTGATGGTGTCTTTATCACTTTTAACATTAGAGCAGAAAACAGCGACAATAAATATGAATTTATACAAGAGCCCTTTTATAAGAACTTGATTAAATCAAAATGGAAGGTTTACCATAATGATAAGGAAATCGGAATATTTGTTACAAAGTTTGGTGTAACAAAAGATAAAATGGTAGCCGAACTAACGGACCATACGATTACTGTATCAGGCGGGAAACTCTCCAAAGAAAAGAAAATACTGGAAAACGAACAGGAAATTGGATCAGTTATTTCTTCACGATTTAAAATGGCGGAAGAGCATGAAATTCGTTTAGACGAAAACTATGATCCTGCTCTATTAATCGGTCTCTTCCATGTCCATCAAACATTGCTATCCACACAATAACTTCACCATAGAGTAAACAAATCCACTACAGCCTAGATAATTGTTATCTGAAAAGTTTAGTTTTTTTATACGGTACCCGTATCGCACATTTATTTCTATTGTATAATTCTATAAAGAATTCAATTACTAAATGAGGTGGTTATGAATGACTGCTGATGAGATAATGAAAGCAATTGAAGAAATGGATAATGGGGAACGGATCAAATTACTTAACAAGTTATTTGATAATTACTTTGACAGCAGACCTCCAAAAGAGCAAATCATTAAAGAAAAAGAAGAAATGTTCTGGGGTAAGGAAGATGAGTAAGACAGGAAAACGTGGAGAAATATGGACTATTGAGTTAAATGTTAAAAGAAGCCCAGTTAGAAATGAAAATCCTAGACAATGAACAGGAGATTGGCACAGTCATTTCTTCACGTTTTAAAATGGAAGAGCATGAAATTCGCTTAGAAGAAAACTATGATTTTGCTTTATTGATTGCGCTCTTCCATGTTCATCAAACATTACTATCCACACAATAACTTCAACATAATATGCAACCCATTTTGAAAAAAGGGAGATTAAATGAAGTGAACAGTCCCCAAAATGAAATGAAGCTTATCATCCCAAAAGGGTGTGATAATGCACCAAGGAAACAAATTGTCATTGATTTTACTATAGCTATATGGAAGCGGCAGAATGATATCATTATGGAATATGCAGATGAATCGATTGTTTGGTTTCAATTAAAAGAAGATAGAAAAATAGAAGGTCTATCTGCATTTATTTCCAGTTTAGAGGAAGGAAATAAACAGAACATTGACTGTCTTGAGATTCACCAAGTCATCACCCACGGGAAATCCGCTTCCATCAATGGTGTGCTTTCATTAACTGATGGTACAACCATTAATTTTTGCGATGTCTATCTATTTAGTAATACAGCAAGGTCCGGAAAGGTTAAGGAATTAAAGACATACAAAATATAACCATTTTTATCTTCCAGCTTTGTAAGAAGTACCACAATTAGAAACGCACTTTCAATTTGACCCATCTTTGCAGCACTCCTCTAAAATTATCGATATCCTTACCACAATCTTAACAAAAATGAAGTATGAATATGTGAAAGCAACCATAACTTGATAAGGAATTAGCCAAAGGAAATACCCCCGAGTGAATAATTTAAACCACCAAATGAAAAAAAACGCAAAATTCACCGTGGAAATATGATAAAAGAATATAAGGAGGAAAAAGATGAAAGCAATTGTCAGTGAAAGATATGGAACTCCGGATGTATTGCGACTGAGTGAGGTAGCTGCACCTGTACCTGAGGAAAATCAGGTGCTGGTAAAAGTTCTTGCATCATCACTCAATTACGGAAATCTTGTTTTACTAACAGGGAAACCACTGCCAGCTCGTTTAGCATTTGGGCTCAGAAAACCGAAATACCAGATTCCAGGTGGGGATATGGCTGGGATTATAGAGGCCGTTGGGGAGAAGGTTACCAAGTTTCAGGTTGGTGATGAGGTATATGGGGATTTATCCAGCAATGGCTGGGGTGCTCTGGCAGAGTATGTAGTTACAGCCGAAGAGTCATTGGCTTTGAAGCCTGGTAATCTGTCATTTGCAGAAGCTGCAGCTGTTCCCATGGCAGCGACTACTGCCCTGCAAGCATTAAAGAACAAAGGGAAAGTAAGGGCAGGACAGGAAGTATTAATTCAAGGGGCATCAGGTGGTGTGGGAACGTTCGCCATTCAAATTGCGAAAGCTGTTGGTGCAAAAGTAACGGCTGTGGTGAGTACTAGAAACGCAGAATTGGCAAGTTCCCTTGGTGCTGATCATGTGATTGATTATCAAAAAGGAAACTTAGAAAATCATCAGCAAACCTATGATTTAATTCTAGGAGTAAATGGATCTCACTCTCTTTCCACCTATAAACAAAAGTTAAAAAAGAACGGCTTATTTGTCCTTGTTGGCGGTCCTAGTGACCAATTGTATCAATTCATGTTGCTGGGTCCTTGGATATCCATGTTTGGAAATAAGAAATTCAGTTCCTTTATGCAAAAGGCGAATCAACAAGATCTAGTTTTAGTGAATGAGTTCATCGAAGCGGGGAAAGTGAGACCAGTTATTGACAAAACATATCCCTTACATGAAGTCCCTGCCGCATTTACGTATTTTCAAAAAGGGCGTGCACAGGGGAAAGTGGTTATAACAATATGAAAGGCCATCGAAACCATTATGGTGAACTCTAAAAATAGTTTCTATGCGGGCCTGAAAGAGCTTTTCGATAATTTGATTGGAGAAAAATCTAACTATCCCAGTTATCAATTCACCGGGACAGTTGTGATTAAAAAAGTATCATCTTGAAAAGAGTGAAACAAATCATACCGTTCTTTGTGCTTCATAGTACCCTACTTTATGAAACTGATAAACTTGATTAATTTGATCCTTAGAATATGCTTCTAATAATTCAAGGATAGCTTTGGCAAAGTCTAATGCGGCTGTGCCATTTGCTGTCACGATATTCCCGTCCCTGACTGCTTGTTCGCATACATAATTCTCTTCATTCTGATAATGTTCCTTTGCATATTCTTTTAAGTCATTGATCTCATTGCTTGTATGCTTGATATCATTCAACCAGCCATTAGCGCCCATAAAAACAGTCGCATCACAAATTGCCCCAATCGGAATATCCATAGTACGTGCCTTTTCTACAAGTGGAATGATTTTGCTGCTAAGCGGCTTGCGCCATGAATTACCGCCAATCAGTAGTAAACTGGAGAAACGCTCTGGAATATTGTGAATCGTATAATCCGGCATGACACGTAAACCGCCAATTGACTTAATGACACCCTCATCGATACTGACAAACTTTGTCGTATAATGCTCCGAACTGTTTAAAAATGCGGCAACATATGCTAATTCCCATTCAGCAAACTCATCAAGTACAACGATTAATACCTCTTTTTTCTCGATTTGATCCATTTTCAAATCACTCCTCTTCTCATTTAAATTTTGTAATACTTATAGTTTATATTAGAATAGTGACAACTAATGACACCTATTAAAGAAAAAGGGGAGAGGAATTTGAGTAAGGCGGTCAGATTGAATGAGCTGAGATTATATATAAATAGAGTGAAGAAATTTAAAGTAAATGATTTGGCGAAAGAATTTAATGTTTCCAGAAGAACCATTCTTCGCGATCTCGAAGAGTTAAGCATTTCAGGTGTACCCTTAATATCAGAGGTAGGAGTTAATGGGGGATATCAGGTTTTAGAAGAGAAAAATCTGCTATCAGTCTCATTTACGAAGGAAGAAACTTTTTCAATCTTTTTTGCTCTCACTTCGTTAAAACATTTTATGAGCCTGCCTTTTGAATCTGAGTATGAATCGATTATCAGGAAATTTTACTTGAATTTAAATGGACTAATGAAAGACGAGATTGACTCTATCAAAAATAGGGTGGATTTCCAGATAGATAATCAGAGTGAAGAGGTTCCTTTTCTGAAAGAGCTGTTTATGGCAGCGGTTGAGAATGAGCCTTTATGTATTTCTTACAAGGGAGTGAGAAGAGATGTCCAGCCGATTGGATTGTATTCTCGCTACGGAAGATGGTATTGTCCATCATACTGTTATCTGAGAAAGGATTATCGACTGTTCCGCTGTGATCACATATCTGAGCTTGAAATAACTGATAGGGAAGATAAAATAAAAATTGAAGTCAACAACTTGAGCGATATCATCAGCAGCATTTCACAAGAGAAAGAATATGAGCTTGTTGTGCAGTTATCTCCTACTGGTGTTAAGAAATACCAATCAAATAGTTGGCCAAACTCTAACCTGGTAGAAAGCAATGGTCAAGCGGTAGTATATGGGTCCATAAGCGAGACTGACGTTGATTTTCTCGCTGATTATTTCATCTATCTAAGAGAGGATGCAAAGGTAATTCAGCCTGTTGAGTTAGTGGATGAGATCAAAAAAAGAATCTCTGTATTGAGAGGACTATATGAGTAAGCTTTTGAGATTGCGCTAGCTCGCCGAATATTAAGAAACATGAATAAAGACTTCGCTGAGCAGGAACCACAGCAACGATTAGAACAAATAAACGAGTACTTATCAGGCTACGTGGATGGTTGGTTTATGATTTAATAACGGAAAATTTGCATTGTAGTAAACTAGGCTCTGGCTCTGCTTATACTAATCCAAAAAAATCAGTCTGAAATAGTGTGAAAAACAATAAAAAAATAAATATAATTTCACCAATTGTCACTTTATACGCGTTAGGATTTTGTGCATACTTTTGTTCCATAACAGCCCGAACTATCTGAATCGCAAAAATGAAAATAATTAATATGAACCATGGTTGTAAAAACCAATACCAATTTGCCGGGTCTCTACTCATGTTTATAATGTATCCTGCTATAAGCATGAATATTGCAGCAATTCTAATGATCCAATCAATCCTTTTATGTTTCCCGTTAACATGGTTATAGGAAGACCATTTCGGTCTCTCCACATTCAACCATCTTCTTATTATAAGAGTAAACGAAAACCATAATATTAAAATGATAGCTAATAAGAATAGTAACTTCATCAAGTCTAAGCCATACATAAAATCCCACCTAACTTTTGAATTTTCATGCTACAAATACAATCGCTATGTGAAATACAACTTTTTTATAATATCATTATCATTATTTTAACATAAAATCCCATAAATTCTAGGGGTCCCCCAATAAAAGAAAATTATTGAGAATGAACAGGAGATTAGCACAGTCATTTCTTCCGGTTTTAAAAAGGGAGAACATGATATTCGCTTAGACGAAAACTTTACTCCTGCTTTATTAATCGGTTCTTTCCATGTCCATCAAACATAATTATCCACACAATTGCTTCAACAGAAAAATAATCAATAATAACTTGCACCTCCATCTACTGGAGGTTTTATAATAGAATCAAACCTTCAGATAGGAGCAAGCTTAATGAATAATGCTAAGGAGTTTTCTATAGGGGAATTTTCAAAAAGAACAGGAATATCGATTCGTAATTTACGATACTATGATGAGATAGGCCTTTTAGTACCGGCAAAACAGCCATCGTCAGGCCATCGAATCTATAAGTATCAGGATATTATCACACTCCAAAAAATTCTCAGTTTAAAGTTTCTCGGCTACAGTTTGGAGGGTATTACCGCATTGCTGCATCAATCAAGTTTTACTGTTGATCTGAATGAAACATTAACACACCACTTAAATGCCTTGGAAGCAGAAAAAGAAAAACTCGAAAGATCCATGAATGCGATTAGAAGAGTGATCAGTTTACTTAAAGAGGAAGGAGAGGTAGACAGTAATTTACTGTTTAGTCTGATTAATGGTTTACCTGCAGAACATATGCAGAAGAACTGGCTGGAAAAGCATCATCTAAAAGAAGTTGTGGAAGGTTTGTCACAGAAAACAGTGGAAGAGAATATCACGCTGGATCAGACTTTTGTCCAGATGACAAAAAAAGTAAGGCGATTATATGGTAAGCCAATCGAAGACATGGAAGTACAGGCAATGGTGGAGTCATATATAGAGGAAACCTTATCTTTTCTTGGAGAGGATTTAATGCAGGTAATTGTCAATGTGCATCTGGAAGAACAGGAGCTTCAGGACCTGGAAGACATGACGCCTTCTCCTTTTACTGAGAGAGAACAGAAATGGCTTATCCAGGCGATAGATTACTATATGGAAAAGAAATCAGAATAATAGATTCTGGAAGGGGAAGGAAAATGGATTTAATTATCTGGCTGTTACTATTGTTCCTGCTGTTCTATGAACCAGTTATCGGCTATTTTGATTATCAGAAATTTAAAAAGAGAGTCAAAACAGATCAGAATGCCAGAATGAAGTATTATAATCAAGTGATGATCGCATTATGGGTACCAACATTCGTCATTTTATTATTAATTTTCTTTACAGAACTGACCTTCAGAGATATCGGTCTGGCACTTCCAACGATTAACACAGAACCATTGGGAACTTGGCTGACCTATGTTGGGCTTGGCAGCGGTATTAGTTATATTGTGATTGTCTTGTATTTTATTATTGGCTATCAATTTAGTAATAAGATCAAGCAGGAATTTTCACAAAAGCAAAAGGCAGGTTTGGAAAATTCGGTTATTGCACCATTACTGCCTGTTACCGAAAGGGAGAAGAAGAGATGGAATTATGTTTCCGTAACTGCAGGACTGACTGAAGAGGTGATATACAGAGGCTTTACCATCTATGCGTTAGCCTACTTATTTCCCAGCCTTTCCATCTGGGCAATCATACTGTTTGCTTCACTAATATTTGGTCTTGCCCATACCTATCAAGGGTTTGTAATGGGGGTGGTAAGAACCAGTCTCTTTGGTGTTTTATTCTGCATTATATATATAAGCACAGGGTCGATTATTCCTCTGATTATTCTGCATTTTTTAGTGGATTATATTGCCAAGTTGGGTGAATGAGGGGAAAACAGAAATCAGTGTCTGTCACTAATTAAGGTGGAAGTGACAGGTTTTTTTATCAAAATTAAGATAGAGAGAGCGTATAGCCCCAAATAACAAACCTCTCTAGTTATTATCCTGATATTGTGACTTAAGCTTATATATATCTTCATCATGTTTAAAAGACAGTTCCTTCAGATATCCGATATCATCCTTTGTAGCCATGTTTTTCATAAGAATAGTGGTTTGAGCATGATACTCACTCAATTTAGCGGTTTGCTCCTGAATAGAATCAGTCTTTTGTTCTAATCGGTCCAACCGTTGATTTGTTTCCTTCTGTTCCTCTTTTAATCCGTGAACCTCATCTCTTATTCCATGAACTCCACCTTTTAAACCGTGAACTTCGTCTTTTATTCCATAAACATCATCTTTTAGACCGTGAACTTCGTCTTTTATTCCGTGAACATCATCTTTTAGACCGTGAACTTCGTCTTTTATTCCATGAACATCATCTTTTAAACCGTGAACATCATCTTTTAATCCATGAACTTCACCTAATATCTGCAATAAAAGTTTTTCCGACATTTAATAACATCTCCTTATTAAATATGATTTGATTATAGCATACATAATGGACATTGGGACACAGTATACCTGGAGTTTTCGAACAGGATGAATTTTTAAATGAGGTACATTCTAAGAAGTTTTTAGAGGGTAACATAGGCTAGTGGTTGTTATTTGCATCACCTGCTTTTATTTACTGTGAATGATGACAACAAGGAACATACGTTCTATTTTTATTATAGCGCTATCTCTAATAAAGATCAAGTATTATAGCTATATATTTTATAGAAAAACTTATATATTAACTATTGAAATACAATGAATTTAGAGTCCATTCCTCATTTCTTTAAATTAGCATTATCTTACTACTTATCCAATCCCACTAATGCTAAACTAAAGATTATACAACCAACAATAGATAATGCTGAGAAGTTCACGTTGGGAAAAGAGGGAGGAAAATTGCCATGAAATTCAAAAAAGTCCGTGGGGGAATCATTGGCTGTGGGGATGTAACAGAAGTGAAGAGTGGACCTGCTTTTCAAAAGGTAGAAAACTCTGAGTTAGTGGCGGTAATGCGGAGAACTGGTGAATTGGCGAAAGACTATGCAGAAAGACATGGTGTTGCCAAGTGGTATGACGATGCAGATGCTCTGATCCATGATCCAGACGTTGATGCCGTTTATATTGCGACACCTCCCGGCTCACATAGGGAATATACATTGAAGGCAGCAAAGGCAGGAAAGCCTGTTTATGTGGAAAAGCCAATGGCACGTAACTGGGCGGAATGCAATGAGATGGTGCAAGCCTGTCAGCAGGCGAAAGTGCCATTGTTTGTTGCATATTATCGCAGAGCCCAGCCTAAATTTGTCAAAATTAAAGAGCTGCTGGAAAATAACGAGATTGGCGCTATTCGATTTGCCTCAACAACACAGTATCAAAAGGCGGCGGAGAATGTGACGAACTCAGAAACGCTACCTTGGCGTCTTCAGCCAGAACTCTCGGGCGGTGGGCTGTTTTTTGACTTAGCCAGCCACACCCTTGATATATTGGATTTCTTATTAGGACCGATTAAAAAAGTGCAAGGTATTGCATCAAATCAGGCAGGTCATTATCAAGCGGAAGATATTGTGACAGGCAATTACTTCTTCGAATCAGGCGTTCATGGTGTTGGAAACTGGTGTTTCTCTGCCTATGATCATAAGGATATCAATGAAATTGTCGGG
>NZ_ML762434.1:77087-93992 GCF_009498735.1 Gracilibacillus oryzae | reverse complement strand
AATGATCCAGTGATTCTAACAAAGACTGACGGAACCGAACAATGGCAGTTTGAGCCGCCACAGCATGTCCATCAGCCTCTTATTGAGACAATCATGGCAGAATTAACGGACGGAAACGCCTTTTGCTCAAGTACAGGAGTGAGTGGAGCACGGACGAACTGGGTGATGGAAGAAATGACGAAAGCATTTTCTAAATAAAATGGGAATATATTAGCTGGATTGCCCAGCCATCCTAAAAAAGGGGAGAAAGAACAATGGCACAATTTCAACCATGTAGTAATGACACTGATTTAGCCAAGGTAAGTTTATTTTTACTAGAGAACAGGCATGAGCTTCATCCTTCCTTTACCACACTGGATATGGTGTCGCTTATATATTCCTATGCAACGCAAGGTCAATTCCTTCAAGTGCGCGACTCGACTGATCAGGTCATCGGTGCTGCTGTTTATTACCATGGAACACCAGACCAAGAATTTAAAAATAGTGAGGTAGCTTTTGTAGATATTGCTGTTTTTGCAAGGGAGGTAAGAGGGACAAGAGCATTTCTTAATGGATTGCAATATATGATAAATCATATCGCGAGCTCCCATCCAGAGGTAAAGGAAGTTCAGTTTGCTGCTTATGCGGAAAATAATTATGTATGTAAGTTGTACTCAAAATTTATGGATGTGAGCTATTTACGCGAAGGAAAGCTAGGTAAAGAAATTATTTATTATCAGAAAATTCTTAACATTAGCACTTTCCTAAAGAAATTTAATAAGATATAATATTCATGAGTAATATAATTTTGATTTGTAAGGAGGAGAAATAATGGCGCCAGCAAAACCGCAAATGAAAGATTTTCAAAAAGGCACTGGATTCGGTCGAATTGTTAAAGTGAATGATTCATTAAGAGCTGCAGCATCAAAATAATGGATGTGGAATTTCGAACATGTCAATCAGAAATGGAGTTTGAAGCATATATAAAATTTTTGCTTCAGTATCATCAAGAACTAAACTTGCCTTATTCTTTTGCTATGAATCTTAGTTTTGTCAGTAGTCCATTAATATTCGGGAAGGCAATGTTGATCAGGAGTGATGAGCCGTATGAAATTGTGGGGGCTGCAGGGTTTGTCTATGGCACAGGTGCAAACGATTATGAGGATCAGCATGTATGTCAAGTTGAGGTTGCCTTTTTACAAAAGCAATTTCGGAATACATTCTTGTTTCTATATAGTTTGGATGCACTACTGAAAGAAATGAAGAATGGTAATCCTGATGTCAAACAGATACAGTTCTGGACCGCTATGGATGATGAGAAATTGGGAAGGCTGTTCACCAAATTCAGTGCAGTGCCTGGTTCGACTAAATCAGTAGTCAATAACCTGGTGCTTTACACTGTTCTTTTCGATGAACTAGAGGCATATTGCCATCAATTTTCCCGAATATTAAAAAGGCACGAAGCTCATGTTTTTTGAATAGTTGTGGAGACTGGTAGATATTCTATCCAGTCTTTTTCGTTTGCCCAAATGAAAAAAATGCCGTAAGTCCAAGTACAGGAGTAAGCGGAGTATGGACGAATTGAGTGATAGACGAAATGTCTAGTTCCACTAGTAAGTAATAGGAATAATTTTCTGAATATAATTGTCACATTATCGAAAGAATTTCGTGTCATTCTCTCTATATTTAGCCATAATTTAACCGATATAGTTAGTAAGGTAGATTATATTTACTTTTATACTAACTAGGGGTGATGACATATGAATAAAATATTTCAGTTTAAAAGTATTAAAACAAAGATAATGGCATTTTTCGCACTGATAACAATTTTAGTATTGGGAGTAGGCTCATATTTAATTTATTCTTATTTTGATATGGCAAATGAAACCGAGCAACTTGCAAATAAGGAAATTCCGTTACTTGCTACAGATTTTAAAATGCTTAGTATTCTAGGTAGTCAGCAGAATGAACTCAGAGGATACCTTATTACTGAAGATGAAGGTCATAAACAAGCAATACTGGGAATGAGAGAAGCTACTCAAGGGATCAAAGCGGAAGTTCTGGAATTAAGTGAAAATGAAAAAGTTGCAGGTCTTGTAGAAAATATTGATCAAATCAATCAAATTGTTGATGAACAATATTTCCCAGCGTTGGAATCAGGAGATACAAGCACAGCAAGAATCATATTGGAACAGAATATTGATCCCCTTATGAAAGAAACACAGGATGCTTTTATGAATTTAGCTCTACAAAGAGAAACAGAGAGCAGAGCAAGCAGCCAGACTGCACTGAAAAACGCGGAAGTCAACACTGTCATCGCAATTATCTCGGGCATTATATTAATTATAATTATTGTCCTGCTATCCATTTTTGTGCCAAAAGCTATTGCTAAACCAATCGTACTATTAAAAGAACGAATGGACTTAATTGCTGGTGGTGATTTAAGCAGTGAACCACTCGTAACAAAATCAAAGGATGAGATTGCCGATTTAATTGATGCATCTAATCGTGTCAACGACAATTTGAAAGACATGTTGAATCAGATAACTGCTGTCTCGAATACGCTTAATGACCAAAGTTATGAATTAATCCAGTCATCAAGCCATGTAAAAGAAAGCAGCGAACAAGTAATTAGCACAATGCAAGAGTTAGCAAGCGGCTCAGAATCACAGGCTAACACAACAAGTGATATTGCAAATTCGATGAACCATTTCAGTACGATCATCAATGAAGCAAACAATAGCGGGGAAACAGTATATTCTTCCTCACAGCATGTCCTTCAGTTAACAGATGAAGGTAGTAAAATGATGAATTCTTCTATTAATCAAATGGGAATTATTGATTCGATTGTGAAAGACACTGTGGAAAAGGTGGCAGGTCTTGATCAGCGTTCTCAGGAAGTATCTAAACTGGTGAATGTGATTAAAGACATTGCTGAACAGACAAATCTGCTAGCTTTAAATGCTGCAATTGAAGCTGCACGTGCCGGAGAGCAGGGGAAAGGTTTTGCGGTAGTTGCTGATGAAGTGCGTAAATTAGCAGAGCAAGTATCTTTATCTGTTACAGATATCACACAGATCGTAAACGATATTCAAAAGGAAACAGCAGCAGTGACAGGCGCTTTACAAAATGGATATACAGAAGTGGAAACTGGCAAAAATACGATTGTGTCTACTGGAAAAACATTTGAAGAGATTAATCATTCACTCGCAGAAATGGCGAATGGAATTAAGCAAATATCTGATAATTTAACAAACATAGCAGGAAACAGTGATGAGATCAATAAGTCGATTGAAGAAATAGCAGCTGTCTCTGAAGAATCAGCTGCAGGTATTGAAGAAACTTCAGCAACCATTGATCAAACAGGTAACTCAATAGAGCAAGTCACATCAAGTGCGCAACATTTAAATAAATTATCCAATGATTTAAATGAATTGATCAATAAATTTAAATTGTAAGAATAAATAAAAGGCAATGTTCTTAAATAAGAGGAACATTGCCTTTTTTGCTTAAGATGTATAGAGAATACTAGCTCTGAAAAAACAAAAAACACCCATATCCCTCTCTTTAACCAAAGAGAGAAATATAAGTGTCCCAAATAGTGATGAACATAAAATGAGGTTTGTGAATCGTTTATCTTACTTGTACCTTTTTCTCGGCAGTAGAGTCGATTGGAACAACCCGCTGTTTGGATTGCTTTGTAAGCTTCTTCTTCCTGACATCCTTCACAATCGAATAACACATAAATCCGATCAGAATATAGAAAGGGAAAGTAATGGCAATCACGACATTTTTCATCGGTTCAATGCCACCGCTCATGATTAATACGATTGATCCACCTGCAAAAAGTACGCCCCACAGCATTTTTAAACGATTCGGAGGATTGGCATCTCCGTTTTTACTATACATACTTAATGTATAGGTGACAGAATCTGCAGAGGTAATAAAGAATAGTGTTATCACAATGACTGCGATAATATTTAATATAGAGCTAAAAGGGAAATAATCCAAAAAGGCAAATAAAGCTGCCGAATTATTGGTGTTCACGATATCGATTAATGAGGTGAGTCCAGCTTCACGAATTAAATGAATCGCAGATCCTCCCATCACCGAAAACCATACAATAGCTATTCCAGTTGGTGCCACAAGCACGCCAAGGATAAATTCTCTGATCGTTCTCCCTTTAGAAATTCTGGCAATAAAGCTGCCGACAAATGGTGTCCATGCACACATCCATGCCCAATAGAATATCGTCCAATTCTCAATCCACGGATTCTCCGCAAATGTCTCCAACCTTAGACTTGCAGGAAGCAGTGTTCCGATATAATCGGCTGTAGAATTGATCATGATATTTATAATTTTCACAGATGGGCCTAAAAGAAAGACTCCCACAATTAATAAACAGCCAAGCAGCATGTTGGTATTGGATAAATATTTCATGCCCCGGTTGACCCCGCTGGATGTTGAAATCATAAATAATACCGTCATGATCGCGATGATAATAACCTGTGTGGCGAAATTGTTCGGCACATCCCATAAATAATTGATCCCGCTCGTTAATTGGATGGCGCTCATCCCTAAGACAACAGAGGTGTTCAGTGCAACCATGAAAACCGCATAACTGTCAATGGTCTTCCCGATCGGCCCGTAAATTTTATTTTTAAGAATCGGGTAAAAGACAGAGCTCGGCAATGCCGGCAAATTCTTTCGATACTGAAAATAGGCGATACATAATGCAACAATGCCATAGATAGCCCAGACGCCAAGTCCCCAGTGGAAAATGGATGACGTAATGGCCGTATCAGCAGCTCCTGCAGTAAGGCCCTCACCAGCTGGTGGCGTTTCATAGTGGGAAACAGGTTCCGCTATTCCCCAGAACACTAACCCGACGCCGATTCCTGCCGTAAACAACATGGCAATCCAGGTTCTTGTACTGTATTCAGGTCTGTCAGAGTCCTTTCCTAATCTCAGCTTTCCATATTTCGAAAAGCCTAAATATATACAAACTACAAGGAACAAGAAACCTCCCAGAATATAGAACCAGCCGAAATAACTAACAATTGCATCAACGATAATGGCAAATGAATTAGTTAGAAAATCATTAAAAAATACACCAAACAAAATAAATAATAATGTTGCAGATAGAGAAGAAATCAATATAATGTTTTTCTTCAAGAAAAATACACTCCTTAAATTAGTAACTGTTTTCCTTTCATCCAAAATAATTAAAAATAGGCAAAAAAGCCCCAGTACACGACGGTACGGGGCTTAAAAAAATTCTTTCATTCATGATAAAACCATAAGGTAAAATACGTCTGTCTTATTTGCTAATGATTTTCCACTACATGTTGCCTGCCATCACTTCATTGATAAAGACTGTTGAGAGTTTCTGATAAATCAGCATGTTCTCTTTTCTTTGCTTTTTCAATCAAAAATGGATGTTTCTTGGCCCCTTTAAATGTTACATCATCGTAATAATTGTTACACACTTTGTCGGTCGATGCAAAGCGATAAACCCTATAACGCGGATAAAGCGCTGTTTGAAATATGTCTTCATCCATTGGCGCTGAACTACTGGCAAGGCATAGATTTTTTTATAAAAAAATCATTATACAGGCCTTGATTTTTAACATTTTGCTCTGGGAGTATTACCTTTACCAGAGTTTTCCTTAGACATCTAAAGCAAGACGGGAAGCGCATTTGATGACAATGTTCCACGTGAATCATCAAAAATGTTGAGGATTCGACAAGAGTTAAATCTTATAAAAGAAACTGCTTCTTTCTGGAAGCATGGTATAATTCTTCTATATCTTAAAAGGAGGCTTAAGCTTATGCCGATTTATAATAAATTAGTACATGACAAGATCCCTGCTGTTCTTGAAGGCAAGCAATTAACATACAACACCAAGATACTTGAGGATCATACATATAAACAAGAACTGATAAATAAATTAGCAGAAGAATGCCAAGAGTATCAAGCGGCGAATAATAATGAGGAAGCAGCCGAGGAATTAGCAGATATTCTGGAAGTGGTTATCGCTCTTGGTAAAACGCACGGCTATACTGAAGCTCAATTGTTGAGCGTACGAAAGCAGAAGCGAAACAACCGCGGTGGTTTTGAAAATAAAGTGTATTTGATTGATGTGAAAGATAACTAGATGAAAGCATAATTGTTATCCTGTGCTGTCGTAACTGCAACTTCTTTGGCTGATAATAAGCCGCATGAACAAATATTTTTCATACGGCTTCTCATTACTTCACCATATCTGTTATTTTTCCATCGTTTTTACTAACCTTATACCAACCGTAAGTTGCTGTGTGTGAACCTTCTTCCTGTTCTACAACCTCATAAACATGGACAATGTAATTTCCATTTTCAGATGTGTGATCAACTTCAATCTTTGGATTGGTACTTTCATCAAGTTGAATATTTTGACGAACAAGGGCAATGGCTTTCTCTTCCTTAATCTGTCCGCTTCTTTCATTATTGAACTGTTCCCTTTTCACATTTTCCACGATCCAGTTATGGTCCATACGTGTTAGGGTGAAGGTGATGTTCACATGTCCGAGCAGGGCACTCTCCCGTTCCTGGATAACATGATATTCCTGGTCGTTAACTTTTTCTAGTGTGTAAGGTTGATCAGGCATCAGCCAGACTGGTGCTTCCATAGCTTTTATATATAACGCGTTATTTTCTTCTTTAAAATAAGTATGGACACGTTCCTTGGCTAAACTGTCTGACATAATAGTTTGAAAATGGGAAATGAGCTCATCTTTTGATTGATATTTTTTTACTTTTCCATCATTTGCAGAACTGTTTACAATCTTCATAAAACTATTTTCATATTCTAACAAAATATCTTCCGCGTCACTTTTACTTAAAGCTATGTCTTCTTCATTTTGCTTATTCTCCGTATTGGTCACTTGCTGTTCATCATTCTCCCTTTGATCTTCCCCCGTAACAGCGCTCTCTTGTTGTTCATCATTAGCAGAATTACATGCAGTTGTGAAGATAAAAATAAGCAGGGAAATGAACATAATAATAGCTTTTCTCATGATGACTTCCTCCTCTACGTTTATCTGTTATTATTTTTCCTTAAGTAAAACTTGATTAAACGTTGGAATCAATAATCAAACTAATCTTTTTTTGTTAAACTATAGCTAGCGAATGGGGAGGTTAGATAAAATGAATGTTACTGAATTTCAGCAATGGGTAAAGGAGTACTATGAAAAAAGGGGATGGTCTGAGTTAGATATTTTCATTCGTATCGGCTTCTTGGCAGAAGAAACGGGAGAAGTTGCGCGTGCGATAAGGGCCCTTGAAATAGGCAGGGACAGGCCTGATGAAAATGAAGGAACTTATGAGGAAAATAAACGAGAGTTAACAGAAGAATTGGGAGATGTAATAGGTAATGTGATCGTAATTGCAAACAAGTACAATATCTCCCTGGATGAAGTATTTCTGGCACATAAAAAGAAGCTGTCAGAACGTTATTCTGATCAGGATAAGCAAAAATAAAGCGCCGTAAAAGCCCGATTTTTCCACTTGCTAGTGAAAAGGGCTTTTTATTTTCTGGAAAAATATTCATATAATTGGAAGTGATGAAAGTATATAGTATAATTTGATTAACATCAATGTGTTCGAGTCATATAAAAAGATGGTCATTATTCTTTTGATTCCACCATAGAATGAAATCGCTTGCAAATGATCATAAAATATCTATTGCAGCATTAAAAATTTGTTTATAATGGGAGGATTAGCAATGAACAACACAATCGTCATCAACACAGATGTAAAAAAAGCAACGATCAACAAAAACATCTATGGTCACTTCGCCGAGCACTTAGGCAGATGTATTTATGAAGGACTCTGGGTAGGGGAGGATTCATCGATTCCCAACACGAACGGGATACGCAACGATGTATTGGAAGCGCTTAGAAATGTGCAGATTCCAGTTCTGCGCTGGCCTGGGGGATGTTTTGCTGATGAATACCATTGGAAAGATGGTATTGGGCCGCGTGAGAATCGTAAACATATGGTGAACACACACTGGGGCGGTGTAGTGGAAAATAATCACTTTGGTACGCATGAATTCATGATGCTCTGTGACATGCTTGGTGCAGAACCTTATATCTGTGGAAATGTCGGCAGCGGAACGGTTCAGGAAATGTCCGAATGGGTAGAGTACATGACCTTTGATGGCGAATCGCCAATGGCAAATTGGCGAAAAGAAAATGGCCGTAACGAACCGTGGAAGCTAAAATATTTTGGCGTAGGAAATGAAAACTGGGGCTGTGGCGGCAGCATGCGTGCAGAATATTATGCAGACCTGTATCGCCGTTATCAGACTTATGTACGCAACTATGGTGACAACAAAATATACAAGATTGCAGGTGGAGCCAGCGCAGACGATTATAATTGGACAGAGGTATTAATGCGGGAAGCTGGTCGGATGATGGATGGCTTGAGTTTGCATTATTATACAGTTCCTGGAGATTGGGCAGGAAAAGGTTCCGCCACTGACTTTACAGCAGACGAATGGAATACCACCATGGAAAAAGCACTGCATATAGAAGAGCTGATTGTAAAGCACAGCACTATCATGGACAAGTATGACCCAGATAAGCGGGTCGGCTTAATCATTGATGAGTGGGGCACGTGGTTTGATGTGGAACCAGGGACTAATCCTGGCTTCCTGTACCAGCAGAATACGATCCGCGATGCATTGGTAGCAGGTGTTTCATTAAATATTTTTAACAATCACAGTGACCGTGTTCAGATGACAAATATTGCTCAAACCGTTAATGTGCTGCAGGCAATGGTGTTAACAGAGGGCGAGAAAATGATTCTTACCCCTACTTATCATGTGTTTGATATGTATAAAGTACACCAGGACGCTGCACTACTTGCGGTCGAACCAAATATACAGAAAGATGAAGCAACAAAATTACCAGAAATCCATGTCTCCGCATCGAAAAATAATTCTGGGAAGACAAACATCACCCTTTGTAACATGAGTCGTGATCAGGAAAGAAAGGTAACCATAGATCTTCGTGGTGGCAGTGTGTCTGATATGACAGGAACGATTTTAACCTCTGCCAATATGAATGACCGCAATACTTTTGACAACCCTGATGCAGTAAAGCCAGCACCGTTCAATGATATGAGAGTTGAAAACAATAGCATTTCTGTCACATTACCACCGATGGCAGTTGTCTTACTAACAGCAGCAGAGTAAGGGGGAAGCAAGATGAGTTGTAAAGGCTGCCAGGCTTCGGTGATTGTTTCACAGGATGAAATAGAACAGCTTGTGATGGAGCAGCTTCAATTTGAGGACGATATAGTAACAAATGAAGTCTATGAAAAAAGATTGATAACATGCAGAGATTGTCCTTCTCTTATGTATGATACAACCTGTGGCCATTGTGGCTGCTTTGTACAATTCAGGGCTAAGCTTGCTTATAAAAGCTGTCCATTTCCAAGTGGAGAAAAATGGTAGAGAAAGTAAAGTAGCTGACTAAACAGGAAATGTTTTGTCAGCTTCAATTTTAGAAAAAAGAATTTGTTTAAAATTCGTAATCCCAAACTTCTAAATCTTCTTGCGTATCCTCTTCCACAAAATAGACAGATGCTTCTTCTAACGTATAATTTGTCCCGGTATCAGAAGAATATTTTAATAACAATGGTTCATTAAAGTCAGCATCTGCCCATGACAAGATGATTTCATAGTTATAGTTCGTATCGTTTTGAATAAAACTGCCAGAAACAAAATGAGTGTTTTTGTAGACTCTTCCTGTAAAGTCACTAATGATTATCTGTTTTTCTTCATCAATCTTCACTATCTGGTAATCTTGTTCTGATTCAGGATGCTCTACAGTTTCATTTTCCTGCTCTGTAGCAAAATCCCTGGCAGTAGAAAGTATAATACTCTGCCTTTCTATCGAATCCGTTGTTTCTGTTACTTTATTATTATTTGACACTTCCTCCTCATTCCCGCATGCTGCCAATAAAATAAGAGGCACTGCACATGTGAAAATCAGCAATTTTAAGTATTTGTTCATTCTTTCACTCCTTTTGGATGCTTGTTTAGCCTTTTCCTATTTTAGCACAATTTGTAAATCGTATCACTTCCAGGTATCCCTGCCTGCTGTTTCTATAGTACAATAATAGCTGATGCATTTTATAATAAGAAAAATAAATTCCGTACAATTTCCAGGAGAGGAATGAGGGGGGAAATTAAATGAAACTACTGAGTAAAATGCCTAAAAGCAATCCAAATCTTCATTCGGACTTGATTCATAATGGCTGGATTCCGTTAAAAGAGCCTAAGAGTTCCATTATTGCATTTTTATTATCTTTACCTCTGATGATTATTGGAGCTATTATTTCTATTGGAATAATCGATATTATTTCCACTATCTCGCTGAGCGAATTTGGCCTGACATTTGATTCGTTCTCCATCACAATTGATATTGGTATAATTCTTATGTTAGCAACTCTTCTAATACTTCATGAATTACTTCACTTGGTTTTTATCCCCAATTTTTTCACATCAGCAAAGACATATGTTGGAATTACACCTCTCGGGGGCTTTGTGATCACAGAAGAGGAAATAACAAAGGCAAGATACATTTTGATTAGTATTGCTCCATTTCTGATTATTTCCATTATCTTGCCATTTGTATTAAGTATGCTTGGTATTTTAACAACCTCCTGGAAAGTGCTAATCATCCTTAACGCAATGGCATCATCAGTTGATATATTTAATCTCTTTCTTATCATGAAACAGGCACCAAAAGATGCCATACTAAAAAGCAACGGGCCATCTACATATTGGAGGAGTATGAAAGCGTGAATGGCGTTACTTCCAGTCTTTTGCTGCTGCAATGAAAGAGTTTCTTTTTGCATGCTAAGACAAAGACAAACAAAACCCGCTGCCTATCAAGTATTTTATGACAGGTAACGGGTTTATCGTTCAATAGTAAAACTAGATGCTATCTTGTTCCACGGTTATCCGGCTTTTTAATTACTTTGCGGACATACCATGCTGTTGCTGCGAGAAATAGAAGGGTAGTGACGATAAAAGCTATGGCAAACGCTGTACCCTCTATATTTGTCTGGATAAATGTGTAGAGAAGGGTTATATAGATCAGCCAGAGCAGTCCTAATTTTAAAGCATTATTTACTTTTTGCGATTTAAACATGTTATCACCTTTTTTAAGCCTTATTTTATCTGTAATAATATATTTCCCCTATTGATCACCCGCAAAACACTGCCTTAAATAAATATGCTGATTTCTATCATTCTCTCGATGAATCAAAAGCCTGACTGGGTGACAGATTCGCTGTACTAAAAGGTGATTCATGCCCTTCCTTTGTTAGCCCTCCGAAACCTGGCAGGGGTAATTCCGATATATTTCCTAAACATACGGTAAAAATGGGGAATACTCTCATAGCCAATTTCCTCCGCGATAAATGCAATGGTATGATCTGAATGCAACAGCATTTCCTTCGCTTTAAAAATTCGTTTTTTGTTCAGATAGGCTGTTGGCCCCATGCCTGTTGTTTGTTTAAAGACTCTGCTGAAATGAGCTGTACTCAAAAGCGCTTGTTTTGCCAGCATTGGTAATGTAACTTCCCTGTGGAGATTGTTATCAATATAGGTAAGGATTTGCTGCATCCAGTCTTGATTGCCTTTACTAGGGTCACCCACACCTTTATTTTGCTTCGCTCGTACTCTCGAAAGCTCCAGTAGTATTTGATGTGTAATCAGGACAGAAGCATGAGCAGATCCAAGTTTCTCTTCGGCTAATTCCTGATCGATTCTCGCAAACAACCCTTCCAGAAACAGCTGATCACTTTGTTCGAGCTGAATCTTATAGTCTGTCTCTTTTTTCATATTATCAATCAAGGATAAATAGGAGAATGGTTCATCAATCGATAGATTATGGATTAGAGCCGCACTGAAGAAGATGACCGTTGATGTGATTAAATCATCATTGTTTGGCTTGGCATGGTGCAATGTATCATGAGGAACGATAAATATATCCCCTTTGTTCATTTCATAAAGTCTATTATCAATAAAAAATTTCCCTTTCCCACAGTGGACGTAAATAATCTCGTGATAATCATGGGCGTGATCTGGTAATTCATTTTGGGGTTCTTTACTGTTTTTATAGGAAAAAGAATAAGGAAATAATTCATTGAGCATGATTACCATCCTTTCGATCTCATTATCAAAAAAGAGTATAAAAAAAGCAAAAAAGGCAATTTATTCGTAACGAGCGATCCTGTAGAATACAAGTAGAAATATTTTTTCCCATTATATCATAAAATGTTACCGGTAACATAAAATGACTTATAGGAACTGTCAATAATAACGGCCTTATTGAGAGAAAGGATTGTTACCGATATAATGATATAAATTGACAATAAGAGAGGCTGCACGAAATGGTAACTATTTATGATATAGCAAAAAAAGCAAATGTATCAGCAATGACTGTCTCCAGAGTGATCAATAATTCTGGAAAAATAAAAGAAACGACCAGAAAAAAGGTAGAGCAAGCAATCAAAGACTTAAGTTATGTGCCAAATTCCGCAGCAAGAAGCTTAATTTCAAATCAAACGAAAACATTAGGTCTGTTGTTGCCTGATATTTCGAATCCATTTTTTGCGAAATTAGCAAGAGGAGCTGAGGATAAAGCACTTGAACTTGGCTACAGAGTGTTATTATGCAATACAGATGAAGATGCCGCTAAGGAAATGAATTATATTGATATGGTATTATCCGCAAGAGTGGACGGTGTTCTGATTGCACCAACCTGTGATCAATCCCTGGAACAGATTGATAGATTAAGCGATCATGGCATTCCCGTTGTGCTGATTGACCGGACCATCGAAGGCTTCCAGGGTGATTATGTTCTTGGAGACAGTTATGAAGGAAGCAGAAAATTGATGGAACATCTCATTAGTCTAGGTCATCACAATATTGCTTTTATTAATGGGCCATCCAATGTTTCAACAGCTAGAGAACGTTTAAGAGGATATCTTGAGACATTAAAATTAAATGCCTTGCCAATTTATGAGCATTACATTTCCGAGATTGACTTTAAAAATGTCCAGTCTGGTGCCACGAAGAAAATTATCGAACAATTATTATGTTTAGAACCATCGAAAAAGCCGAGTGCTATTTTCGCAGCAAATAACTTTATTGCCATTAGTACGATAAAGGCACTGAAAGAATTGGGATTACAAGTGCCTGATGATATCTCTGTCGTATGCTTTGATGAAGTGGAACCTGTTGTTTATTTTGATCCCTTTTTCACGGTTGCTTCACAGCCGGCACAGGAATTTGGCAAGATTGGCGTGCAATTTTTAATCGAAAGACTTAGTGGAGGTTATCAGGAGGATGAGCGTAAAGTGGTATTATCTCCTGACATTCTTATCCGCAAATCTACCAGATCATTGTAGATTAAAAACTAGTAGTTTCCATCCTATCAAAATCGATAGGAGGATAATCATTATGAAAACGATTACTATAATGGAGGGAATTATGATGACAAATGTAAGAGAACAGTTAAAGCAATATGCAGAAAAACTCGTAACATCTGGGCTGGTCGTAGGAGCCGGCGGCAATCTGAGTATGCGGGAAGGAGAGTTTATGTACATTAGTCCAAGTGGCTTTGATCTGCAGGAAATTGAAACAGAACAATGGGTTAAGGTACATATTGCAACAGGTGAAGTATATGGTGATTTAAAGCCTTCTTCTGAAGTGTTAATGCATTTGGAATGCTTTCGCAAACGGGCAGATATTGATTCAGTCCTGCATGCACACCCAAGCTATTCCGTAGCAGTATCATCAGCTGGCTTGGAAATCCCTGCTATGTTTCCTGATTTCCCTGCGATGATCAGAAATGTAGCGTATCTTGATTATCTTATACCAACGACAAACGTTCTGGCAGATGCAGTAGCAGAAGTAATCGAAGCTACCGATGTTGTGGTAATGCGCAATCACGGTGTGTTGACAGTCGGGAAATCGATGAAAGAAGCCTACTTTTTTATGCAGCTGGTCGAGGAAGCAGCTAAGGTATATGCGATTTCCAAGTCTGTTGGCACTCCAAGGTTATTAACAGAGGATGAGACAAGAGATTTACGTAATCTATCCAGTGAAAAATACCGCGCAAAGCTTCTGAAGGATTCAATTTAGTTGAGGACAGGAGGGAGCGAATTGAAAAAAGTTTGGGCATTTGATATTGGCGCATCAAATGGAAGATTGATGCTTGCAAGCTTTGATGGTGAACAGATGCATTTAGATGAACTATATCGATTTTCCAACAAACCAGTTCACCTTACAGATCATTATTATTGGGATGTTCTTCATATCTTTAACGGAATGAAAAAAGGCATGGAAGTTAGTTTGCAAAAAGGCCATAACAAGGTAGAAAGTATGGGGGTTGATACATGGGGAGTTGATTTCGGGTTGCTTTCCAAAACAGGTGAACTGCTCGCTAATCCTTATTGCTATCGTGATCCGCAAAACAATGATGGAATGGAAAAAGCACTGAAACATATTTCCAAAGAAGAGCTGTTTGTGACTACAGGGATAGAAACCGCACCAATCAATAGTTTATTTCAATTATTAGCAATTCAAGAGCGCAACCCTGAATTGCTGGCCAATGCAGACACCTTGCTTTTGACACCTAATTTGCTTGGTTACTTATTCTCAGGAGTGAAAAATAATGAATATACCATTAGTTCGACCACTCAATTAATAGATTTGAAGACGAAAAACTGGTCGAATGAAATTTTATCCATGTTTAATATTCCAGCAGATCTATTCGCTCCTGTTGTCCCATCTTCATCGATCGCTGGTGAGACATTGCCGGAGATTAACAAAGAACTGGGTATGAGCCCGGTAAAAGTAGTCAATGTAGCTGGTCACGATACAGCAAGTGCACTGGCAGCACTTCCGATCGGAGATGGCTTCTCTGTTTTTATGAGCTGTGGGACATGGGGATTGATCGGAGTAGAAGTAGATCAGCCTGTTGCAACAGTCCAGGCAATGCATGCGGGATTCACCAATGAAGGGACCCTTGAAGGAAACTACCGGCTGCTTAAGAACAGTATGGGAATGTGGTTATTACAAGAATGCCGCACCATATGGGAAAGAGAGCAAATCAGCACAGATTATGAAGAAGAAAATCAGCTTTTCCAGCAGACAGAGGCTTTTGGTGCGTTTATTGATCCGGATGACAACAGGTTCTTTAATCCTGACAATATGGTAGAAGCTATAAAGGTGTATTGTAGAGAAACGAACCAGCAAATCCCTCAAACGCGCGGAGAAATCATTCGCTGTATTTTAGAAAGTCTTGCAATGAACTATCGCTTGGTTATTGAACAATTAGAACAGCTGCTTGACAGGAAATTAAAGCGCATTCATATGGGTGGAGGAGCGATTCAGAATCATCACTTTTGCCAATTGATTGCTAATGTTACTGGGCGGGAATTGGTAGCAGGTCCGGCAGAAGCCAGTTCTGTTGGAAATGCCATTTCTCAATTTATTAGTTTAGATATTATCGACAGTTTAAGAGAGGCAAGACAAATCGTCAAGAATTCATTTTCCATTCCGTCCTATTATCCGGAAGAAAATGATAGATGGGATGAAGCTTATCAACAATATAAAACCATTATTTCATACAAATTAGAGGAGGAAAAATAATGACAGCAAATAAACGATTAATTGGAGATATGCCTAAAATAGGAATAAGACCAACGATTGATGGCAGAAGAAAAGGGGTCCGTGAGTCACTGGAAGAGAAAACGATGAACATGGCCAAATCAGTTGCCAGCTTCCTGTCAGAACAATTGCGATACAACAATGGCGACCCGGTAGAATGTGTAATTGCAGATACATGTATTGGCGGAGTAGCAGAAGCAGCCAAAGCCAAAGAGAAATTCGACAAGGAATCTGTCGGTTTAACTCTTACGGTAACACCTTGCTGGTGCTATGGTTCAGAAACAATGGACATGAATCCAAACAGGCCTAATGCGATCTGGGGATTTAACGGGACAGAGCGTCCTGGTGCTGTTTATTTAGCCGCTGTTCTTGCTGCACATAATCAGAAGGGCATTCCGGCCTTTGGTATCTATGGCCATGATGTGCAGGATATTGATGACCATTCCATTCCGGAAGATGTTCAGGAAAAATTGCTGCGATTTGCTAAAGCCGGTCTTGCTGTAGCAACACTTAAGGATAAATCCTACTTATCGATGGGATCTGTTTCGATGGGGATAGCTGGAAGTATGATCAATGAAGATCTTTTCCAGGATTACTTTGGCATGCGTAATGAATATATCGATATGTCTGAATTCATTCGCCGGATAGATGAGGGCATTTTTGATCAAGAGGAATTCGAACAGGCTTATCAATGGGCGCAGAAGCATTGCAGCATTGGCGATGATATAAATTCGGAACAAAATCAGCGGAGTGATGAGCAAAAGGAAGCAGATTTAAAAATGAATATAAAAATGGCGATGATAACAAAGGATCTGATGGAGGGAAATCCAAAACTGGCGGAGTTAGGTTATAAGGAAGAAGCAATGGGAAGAAATGCAATAGCCTCCGGTTTCCAGGGCCAGCGTCAATGGACAGATCATTTCCCTAATGGTGACTTTATGGAAGCGATCCTGAATTCTTCCTTTGACTGGAATGGCATTAGGGCACCTTATATTGTGGCAACAGAAAATGATGCGTTAAATGCAGTGACGATGCTGTTCGGCCATTTACTTACAAATACAGCTCAAGTATTTGCTGATGTTCGTACTTACTGGAGTCCTGATGCGATTAAACGAGTAACAGGCCATGAAGCAGATGGAAAAGCGTCGGGCGGTATTATCCATTTGCTAAACTCAGGTGCCGCTGCATT
>NZ_ML762434.1:0-77077 GCF_009498735.1 Gracilibacillus oryzae | reverse complement strand
AATGAAGCCATTCTGGGATATAACGGAAGAAGAAGCAGAGAAATGTCTTAAGGCGACCCAATGGCGTCCTGCTAACACGGAATATTTTCGGGGCGGCGGATTCTCCAGCAATTTTCTGACAAAAGGTGATATGCCTGTCACTATTGCAAGAGTAAACCTCGTGAAAGGTTTAGGTCCTGTCCTGCAAATTGCAGAAGGTTACACGGTGGAGTTGCCAGAAAATGTACATCAACAATTAAATGATCGCACAGATCCTACTTGGCCGACAACATGGTTTGTGCCGAATCTTACGGGAACAGGGGCATTCCGGGATGTTTATACCGTTATGAATAACTGGGGAGCGAATCATTGCTCGATGACTTATGGGCATGTTGGCGCAGATTTAATTACACTCGCATCGATGGTAAGAATTCCTGTTAATATGCATAATGTCGCTCCAGAATCCATATTCCGGCCAAGTGCGTGGAATATGTTTGGAACAGAGAATCCAGAAGGAGCAGATTATCGTGCCTGCTCTGTATATGGGCCGTTATATAAATAGTTGAAAATATCAAAAATGAGTATAAAAACAGCAAAAAAGGCAATTATTATTTCCTTTTTCAACTGATATGATGAGGGTAATTGTGATGGAAGGGGGTGGACTTCTGGAATGCAAATGATAGTGTGTGAGGAGCCAGGAAGTTTAACAAAGAAAAATACAGAAGCCCCTGTTGCCAATAGTGGGGAAGCCATTATCAGGATAAAACGTATCGGCATCTGTGGAACAGATATTCATGCATTTAAAGGAAATCAGCCATTTTTCCACTATCCGAGAGTTTTAGGACATGAACTGGCAGGGATTATAGACTGGATTGAAGAAAGCACTTCTTCTATAAAAAAAGGTGATCAGGTTACGATTATTCCCTATCTGGAATGTGGAAAGTGTGCTGCATGTAAATCAGGCAAAACGAATTGCTGCACACAGATGAAGGTGCTTGGTGTACATCTGGATGGCGGCATGTGTGAGCAATTAGCTGTACCAGTCGATCATCTCATCAAGACAAATGGGCTATCCTTAGATGAAACCGCTGTGATAGAACCACTCAGTATCGGGGCCCATGCAATCAGACGTTCAGGCATTCAAAAAGGCGATCATGTGCTTGTGATCGGATCAGGGCCGATTGGTTTGGGTGTCATGCTGTTTGCCAAGCAAGAGGGTGCAACAGTTATTGCAATGGATATTGATCAGAAAAGACTGACATTTTGCCGGGAATGGGCTGGGGTGGATAATATCGTCAATGCATTAGAATCACCGGAACAATCAATAAGAGAGATCACCAATGGGGATATGCCAGCAATTGTATTTGATGCAACAGGAAATCGTCAATCAATGAATCAGGCGTTCCACTATCCGGCACACGGCGGAAAACTGGTATATGTAGGACTGGTGAAGGATGATATTACTTTCTTTGATCCAGATTTCCATGCCAAAGAACTGACCCTATTAGCGAGCAGAAATGCAACAAAGAAAGATTTTGAATATGTCCTGCGATTTATCCAAAATGGAAATCTGGCAGTGAAAGACTATATTACAAACAGGACAACATTTGATCATGTAATCAATACATTTGATAAATGGATCCAGCCGGACGCAGGTATAATTAAAGCAATGGTAGAACTGTAAAAATATAATCAGGATGGAGGGATAGCAAATGTTAAAAGGTATCTCACCAATCATTTCCCCTGATCTATTGAAAATTCTCATGGAAATGGGACATGGTGACGAGATTGTCATAGCTGACGGGAATTTCCCGTCAGCAAGTCATGGGGAACGAGTGGTGCGTTGTGATGGGAGCGGAACAACAGAGCTGTTGGAAGCAATCTTGCCATTGTTTCCTTTAGACAGTTATGCAGATTATCCAATTGCCCTGATGCAAGTAGTTCCGGGAGATACAGTGAAAACACCGATTTGGGATGATTACAAAGCGATAGTAGCAGATAATGCTTCAGAGCCAGCTGCATTTGAAGAGGTAGAGCGGTTTGCTTTTTATGAACGAGCAAAAAAAGCATATGCCATTGTGACAACAAGTGAACGTGCTCTTTATGCCAATATAATTCTGAAAAAAGGTGTTGTGACAACATAGCAAGAGGAGGATGGACGATGCGAATTGATGCACATCAACATTACTGGAAAATTAGCCGTAATGATTATGGCTGGATTACACCGGAAATCCCGACATTGTACCGCGACTTTTTTCCAGAGCACTTAATCCCGCATTTGGAAAAAAATAATGTAGATAAAACCATTGTTGTGCAGGCAGCGCCTACTGTGGAAGAAACAGAATTTCTTCTTTCCCAGAGTGATCAAACTGATACGATCGCAGGTGTTGTAGGCTGGATATTCTTGGAGAATCCAGATTATAAAAAGCAGCTTGATAGATTTTTGCAGCATCCTAAGTTTGTTGGCATACGAGTGATGATCCAGGATATGCCTGATGAAAGGATCATCTTAACACAGGAATATATCGATGCTTTCCGGTATTTTGGTGAACTGGACCTTCCGGTAGATATATTAGTTCATTCAGGTCAGCTTTCTGCTGTCGTTCAACTCCTTGAAAAAGCGACATTCAGAGGTGTTATTGATCATATTGCAAAGCCAGATATCAAAAATGGTATCCGTGAGCCATGGAAAAAACAAATGGAAGAAATAGCTGAACATCCATCGATTTATTGCAAAGTTTCAGGGATGGTAACAGAAGCGGCACATAACAATTGGAAACTCGCTGACTTTGTTCCATATGTTCATCATATTATAAAGGTATTTGGAACAAACAGAATCATGTATGGCAGTGATTGGCCTGTGTGTCTCTTATCGGCCAGCTATGATGAAGTCGTTGAACTTGCCGAGAAAGCATTGCCGGATTATCTCACGGAAGAAGAGAAGCAGTTATTTTTTGGCCGGAACGCCAGTGACTTCTATCAATTAAAATGCCATATATAGAGGAGGGATTTCATGCAATATAGAAGATTGGGTCAAACAGATTTAGATGTCTCGATACTAAGTTATGGAGCTTCTTCTCTTGGATCTGTGTTTCGGGACATTAACGAGAGCGAAGGAATCAGAACGGTTCACAGTGCCTTGGATCAAGGGATAAATTTAATCGATGTATCGCCATATTATGGTCTGACAAAAGCAGAAACAGTATTAGGAAAGGCGATTAAAAATGTGCCGCGTGACCAGTTTATTTTATCGACAAAGGGCGGGCGCATTGGTGAAAATGAATTTGATTTTTCTAAGACCAGTTTGATAAATAGCTTAGAAGAAAGCTTGCAGAGGCTAAACACAGATTATGTTGATATACTTTTGCTGCATGATATCGAATTCGGATCTTACAACCAAGTGATTGAAGAAGGAATACCAGCATTGCAGCAACTCAAGCAAGAAGGGAAAGTACGTTATTTCGGTGTGTCAGGGCTGCCACTTACCGTATTTGAAAAAGTGCTTCAAGTGACAGAATTGGATGTGATTTTATCATATTGCCATTATTCACTTAATGATACATCGCTATTGTCGCTTCTTCCCTTACTTGAGGAGAAAGAAGTTGGTCTCATCAATGCTTCACCAATATCGATGGGATTATTAAATTCCCGCTCGGTTGCAGATTGGCACCCTGCAGATAAGGAAATTATAACCGTATGTAAACAAGCAGCAGCATTTTGTGAAGAGCAGGGGGAAGACTTGGCAAAACTGGCTATTCAATATAGTGTTCAGAATGAAAAAATTCCTACAACCCTTGTAAGTACAGCAAGTGAAAAAAATATCTCAAAAAATATACAATGGACGGAAGAGCCAATCAATGAAGAACTTTTGCATCAGGTCTTGGAGATTCTGCAACCTGTCCACAATCAAACATGGAAAAGTGGAAGAGAAGAGTGGGCATGATAAACGCCGAATACAGAATACAGTCTGATTAAATGAAACCGTATACATTGGAGGGAGATAAAATGACGAATCGTGCGAATATGAAGGAGTATCTTAAGGAAATTGACAAAGTAATTGCGGAAGGAACATTCAAAGATAATTGGGATTCTTTATCTAAATACAAGCTGGCAGATTGGTACAGAGATGCAAAGTTCGGAATTTTCATCCACTGGGGCGTTTATTCTGTACCAGCATTTGGGAGTGAATGGTATTCAAGGAACATGTATATTCAAGGCTCAAAGGAATATGACCATCACCTTGAAAATTATGGCGCCCATAAGGATTTTGGCTACAAAGATTTTATCCCCATGTTTGAGGCAAATAAATTTAATCCAGATGAGTGGGCTCAATTGTTTAAAGATGCCGGAGCGCGCTATGTTATGCCTGTTGCCGAGCATCATGACGGCTTTCAAATGTATAAAAGTGATCTATCGGAATTCAATGCATATAATATGGGGCCGAAAAGAGACGTCCTTGGAGAATTGGGAAGTTCGCTGAGTAGGCATAATATCGCTTTATGTGCATCTTCTCACCGCGTTGAACATTGGTTCTTTATGGGGCATGGGAAAGAATTTGACAGTGATATTAAAGAACCATTAGAACGAGGAGATTTTTATTGGCCGGCAATGCCAGAGCCAGGCCATCATGATTTACACAGTCCTTCCCCTTCTGAAGAATTTCTGGAAGACTGGTTAATCCGGACATGTGAAATTGTTGACAACTATCAGCCTAGGATCGTTTATTTCGACTGGTGGATCCAGCACAATGCTGTAAAGCCATATCTGAAAAAGTTTGCAGCTTACTATTACAACAGAGCCGAAGAATGGGGGATAGATGTTGCGATTAATTATAAGCATGATGCTTTTATGTTTGGCACAGCAGTAGTTGATATTGAGAGAGGTCAATTTGCTGAACAGAAGCCATACTTTTGGCAAACCGATACTTCTGTTGCAAAAAATTCGTGGTGTTATACAGAAAATAATGACTATAAAAAAGCAAATGAGATTATTTGTGATCTCGTAGATATAGTGAGTAAGAATGGTACATTATTATTAAATGTTGGACCGAAAGCAGATGGAACAATCCCTGAAGAAGATAAAGATATTCTACTGGAGATTGGTGAATGGCTTAAAGTGAATGGTGAAGCGATATATGGCAGCAAAGTATGGCGTGAAGCAGGTGAGGGCCCTACCAAAATTGAAGAAGGTCAGTTTACAGATAGTAAGTCGAAAAGTTTCACAGCAGAAGATATCCGTTTTACCGTAAATGGCTCTTATTTATATGCAGCTGTATTACAATACCCTGAAAACGGTAAAGTTACGATAAAGTCGCTTGCAGAACAGGATGCAAGCAAACTGCCAAACTTCCATGGGATTATCAAAGATGTAACCATACTGGGCTATGAGGAGCAGCCTAAATGGGAGCGAACAGAACAGGGTATGCAAATCGAAACAAATGAAGTCAGCAGTGACAAGCCAGTAGTATTTAAAATTCAGTTGGATTAATCAGATAATGAGAAGTAAAGCCGAAACGGGACTAACGATTTCGGCTCTTTCATTTTTGGAGATTGGAGGAGAGGTTAATTTTGAATCGGATAGGATCGTCAAAGTTGTTCAGGCGTTATTTTCTTTCTTATCTTATTATCTTAATGATCCCGTTACTTGCCGGTTTTATTACCTATCATGTTTCGATAAAGACTGCTGAGAAATATTCTATTATCAATAGTACGCAAATCCTGCAACAAGGTAAAACGATATTAGAACAGAGGATGGATGAACTCGATCGATTCGTTAGACAAATTGCCTCCAACAATGATCTAAATACATTGCTTAATAAAAACGTGACAGAGAAAACCCGAATTGTATCAAGTGTAAAACAATTGTCGGAAGAAATATCCCCGATTTCTGTTACGAATGAATTTTTGGAAGGTTTCTATATATATTTTCGAAGAATGGATCTGGTTATGGTACCAGGATCTGTATATTTCCGTCCAGATCACTTCTACCAGCAATATCATTATACCAATCTCACAGTGACTGAATGGAAGCAAACGGTTCTGGAAGGTCCACGACAGATCTTACCTAGCAAAGAATTTGTCAATGGTGAAGAGGTAAAGGATGTAATTACGTATATGCAGCCATTGCCGATGAACAGCTTTTCAAATTATAATGGATCGCTCGTCATTCCGATTGATACAGATAAAATAAACAAGCTTTTAAACGGTATCTCGATGCAATTTGGAGGATGGGTATTTGTGATGGATAATGACCGTAATATTATCACTTCAAATGGGATAGAGGAAGCTGATATTCAGAAACTCCCGCCACTTTCGACAGATAATAATCAAACATATTTGGATGATGGGACACTGCTTATTTCGATTGAATCAGAGAGAAACAATTGGACATATGTTGCCGGTATTCCCAGTAGTGCGTTAACAAGGCAGGCGGCACCAATCAAATATATCACCTG
This sequence comes from Gracilibacillus oryzae, assembly GCF_009498735.1. GTDB lineage: Bacteria > Bacillota > Bacilli > Bacillales > Amphibacillaceae > Gracilibacillus > Gracilibacillus oryzae. Next base: position 70,644 of record NZ_ML762434.1, on the reverse strand, counting down.
GTTTGTGACAATTGGTACACTCATTTTAGGATTTGTCATTTGTTTGTTCTTTGCCTACCGAAACAGCCGTCCGATTACCAAGTTAGTCAAAACATTAAAGGAATACACAGGAACAGAGTCGAATAATGAGTATGATTTTCTGCATGGCAATATTTCTAAGCTGATTGCAGCGAAAACCGATTTGCAACTGCAGATTGCAGAACAAGTTCCCCTTATAAAAGATGCCTTTCTGAAGCAGCTGCTTTCGGGAGAAATGACAGAGAAAGATGAAAATTTATTCGAGTTTGCAAGACTGGCAAATATAGAACTGTCCACAAATAAAGGCAATGTGATTGTTTTGAAAATAGAGGGTTATGAAGAACTGATGAGCAAAGATATATATGAAGAGCTGCAGGCAATTAGACTGGTTATTCATGAGGAATCAAAGAAACATGATAACAATTTCTATTTAACAAATGTCAATTCCGACAAATTAGTCTATATTTTCATCGATGAACAGGGACAGGAAAAGTTTACAGACAATATTGAAAAAATGTTCCAGTCATTACAAGCTTATCTATACAAGGAATACCGGATCATGTTAAAGGTCGGAGCAGGGCATCGATTTGAGACTTTTTCAGAAATTAGCCGATCCTATCATGAAGCAAAACAAGCGATTGAATATGCTGTTCTTCACACTGAAACGTGTAAAGTTCATTGGTATGATGATGTGATGAAGGAGACAGCAGTGCTTTATTATCCTTTAGAGTATGAATTCAGGCTGCTAAAGAATTTAAAAGATGGGGAAGCGGATGAAGCGAAAAAAATAATCTCTGAGCTATTTTCTGAGAATATTGATAAAAGATGTTTGCCAGCAGATATGCTGGAACAGTTTCTCTATGAAGTAAAAGGTACGTTTTTGAAATCATTGGATCAATATATTTTTCCAGACAAAGCTGAGTATGCTCTAAAGAAACTTGCAAGTATTCAAGTTTCAGAGGATTTACTCAAAACAAAAAGTCTTATGATGGATTTTATTGATTACTATTGTCAAAAAGTGAATAAGGAGCGACAAAAATCAAATGATTCACTGGTAAATGATATTAGGGAATTCTTGGAAAACACTTATCCTAATGCTGATTTAACTATCTATTCCATAGCAGAACAATTTGGACGGCCTGAGAAATATATGACACAACTATTCAAAGAAGAGACAGGTGAATATATTTATGAATACCTCGAAAAAATCAGAATAGATGAGTCTCTAAATCTCTTGGAAAATACCAATTATACTGTGAATGAAATTTCTGAAAAGGTTGGGTACAACAGTGCCCATTCCTTTAGGCGGGCATTTAAAAGAATGAATAATGTGACACCAACGCAATTTCGGAATTCATTGGATAAATGAGAAAAATGCCTGTGACCTTTTGTTAGTCACAGGCATTCTTTATTTTTATTGCCCTGAATAAAGTGGGAATAAACATAAAGAATGCTTTAAAACTCTGTTATACCAAGGGGTTGCAGATTTGTACCTCTAGATTAGGAATGTACCTTTTCTGTCATGTGCAGGTTTTCCAATATTGTACCTGAAGAATTGATTTGTCTGTTTCCAACGTAATGTAACCATGATAATTTATTTGTAAGCGTTTTCTTGTTTTTGGAGGAGTGGATAAATATTGTTACGAAAAAGGAGGGGTTATACTGAAGCCCACATTAGAAATGAATCAAAAATTAAGGCCGCTTAATAAAAGGGGGAAAGTAACACAATGGCAGCTCGCTAAAAAAAGTTTTCGAAAATATTGGCAGTTATATTTGTTAATCATCCCGCCAGTACTGTATTTTATTATTTTCAAATATATCCCTATGGCAGGAGCGATAATTGCATTTAAAGACTATAACGTGGTTGAAGGCATATTAGGCAGCCCATGGGCAGGCTTCAAGCATTTTGAAAACTTCTTTAATAATCCTGTGGCATGGGATCTGATAAGGAATACATTGTTTTTGAGTTTGTACCAGCTGGCTGTGACATTTCCACTTCCTATTATCCTGGCACTTGCTTTAAATGAAATAAAAGATGGAGTATTTAAACGATCTGTTCAATTGTTTACTTATGCACCATATTTTATTTCCACAGTAGTTATCGTCTCGATGATTATTCTTATGCTGTCACCGAGAACAGGTATTATCAATTCCTTTGCAGAATTGTTAGGATTTGATTCGATTAATTTCCTAGGAAATGCTGATATGTTCCGCTCGATCTTTGTATGGTCTGATGCGTGGCAATTAACTGGTTATTCTGCCATTATCTATCTTGCTGCGCTTGCCGGTGTGGACAGACAGCAATATGAAGCAGCCAAAATGGATGGCGCATCACGGCTCCAGAGAATATGGAATGTAGATATTCCAGGCATAATGCCGGCGATTGTCATTCTATTGGTGCTTAGTGTAGGCAATCTAATGGCAATAGGTTTTGAGAAAGTATATTTATTACAAAATCCTTTGAATTTAAGTACTTCAGAAATCCTGCAGACTTATGTATACAAAATGGGGATTATCAATGCCAATTTCAGTTTCAGTACAGCTGTCGGATTATTTAATTCGATCGTGAATTTGATCTTATTAGTCATTGTGAACGCTGTAGCCAAACGAATTTCTGGAAATGGATTATGGTAAAAGGGAGGGGTTTTATGAGCAGTAATAATAGCACCATTCGTGAATCATTTGGGGACAGAATTTTTTTAATCATTATTTATGCATTTCTTTCGCTTGGTTTAATCGTCATATTATATCCCTTGATCTATATTGTGAGTGCTTCTTTCAGCAGCCCGGAAGCGGTGACTTCAGGTCAAGTATGGTTATGGCCTGTTGACTTTTCGTTAGCAGGATATACCGAAGTTTTAACGAATTCTGATGTTCTGAGAGGTTTTAGAAATTCTATCCTTTATACAATAGGGTATACGGTTCTGGCGGTAGTATTAACGGTAATATTTGCTTATCCATTATCAAGAAAATCATTTTATGGGAAAACTTTTCTCATGTTTTTTATCCTATTCACTATGCTGTTTTCTGGAGGACTTATACCAGAATATTTAGTAGTTCAAAAATTAGGTATGTTAGATACACCATGGGCGATTCTGATCCCGAAGGTGATAGCGGTTTGGCAGGTTATCATTGCGAGGACATTTTTTCAGACAAGTGTACCGGAAGAGCTTGTGGAAGCAAGTGAGATGGATGGATGCAACAGTTTGAAATTTTTATGGTATGTAGTGTTGCCGCTGTCAAAGCCGATTATTGCAGTGCTTGCGTTAATGTATGCCGTTTTTCAATGGAACAGCTACTTTGATGCGATGATCTTTCTGAAGACAGAAGAGCTATTTCCACTGCAGCTGGAGCTTAGAGAATTCTTAATCACACAGAGCGATTCTGGAGCGAATATGGATATCGCTGAACAACAAAGAAGAGAACAGCTGGCAAACTTAATGAAATATTCTCTTATTGTGATATCAAGTTTACCTGTACTTATTATCTATCCTTTTGCTCAAAAGTATTTTGTGAAGGGGATGCTGATTGGCTCCGTTAAGGGTTAATGCAGCTGATTAAGGAGGTGAAGGAGATATTATTTCCAGGGTCCAGATTATAAATGAAAATATCTGAAAAGGGGAGAAGTAAAATGAAGGCAAAAAAGTGGAGAATGTTGATAGTTTCCTTATTTCTAATCGTACTATTAAGTGCATGTAACTCGGATGAGGAAGCTTCTCAGGAAGAAGAAAGTACAGATGGAGCAACAAAAATGACGGTATTTATGCCTGAGGGAGACACCATTGATTTGGAAACAAATTCTTTTACAGAACTTGCAGAAGAGGAATTTGGAATTGACTTTGAATTTGAAACAACGTCTTGGGATGGGGCAGCCGCTAAAGAGCGGCGCCAAATTTCATTGGCAAGTGGTGATTACCCAGATGTATTCTTTCTTATTGAGTGGGTGGATCAATTTACTGCAAGTGATTTACTGAAATACGGAAAACAAGGCGTATTAATCCCATTAAATGACTTGATTGAGGAACATGCACCAAATCTGCAGAAGGTATTTGAAGAATACGAGGAGTTCCATAATATTACGGTTGCGCCTGATGGAAATATTTACGGCGTTCCCCAACTGGAAGAATGTTTCCATTGTACATGGCCTAATAAAATGTGGATTAATACAGATTGGCTGGAGAAGCTGAATTTAGAAATGCCAACAACACATGAAGAATTTAAAAATGTATTAACTGCATTTGCAGAACAAGATCCAAATGGGAACGGAAAAGCAGATGAAGTTCCTTTAAGCGGATCAGTTGCATTACCACAGCATTCGATCATCCCCTTTTTGATGAATGGTTTTATTTACGATGATGTGGACTCAAAGCTTATGATCAATGATGGAAAAGTTGAATTTGTTGCAAATAAAGCAGAGTGGAAGGAAGGATTAGCTTATATCAAATCGTTATATGATGAAGGGCTGATTGATCCTGGCGCGTTCACTCAAAATAGTGATGCCTTCTTGCAATTAGGTAATAATTCAGAAATGATTCTCGGTGCAGCTACATCTATCCACCCATGGGAATTTACGAATAATGAGAATCGAGATGCTTATGATCCAGTGGCTCCATTGAAAGGACCGCATCAACAATATGCATCCTATTATTATCCAGTTGTTCAGGGAGCTACATTTGCCATTACAAATAAGGCAAGTGAGGAAGCGCAGATAAAAGCGATAAAATTATTAGATTATATGTTCACAGAAGAAGGGTCCACTCGAGCTCATTTTGGCGTGGAAGGGGAAGACTGGGCAAAACCTGCAGAAGGAGATGTTGCTATAAATGAAGAAGTAGAACCGATCTTAAAACAGTTATACCAAGAAGAGTCTACTAATAATTCTTGGGGTGCAAGTGCGCAATACTTCCAGCCAAGAGAATACAGAGATGGCTGGGTACAAGCCGAAGACATTTACACAGATGAAGGTTTTGAACGACGCCTTCAAGAAGCAACTTACCTTTATGAAGGAAAGGAACCTGATGAGGTATTCCCTTTCTGGGCAATCTGGTATCCGGAAGATGTACAGGACGAGATGTCTACATTGGAAACAAATATATTGGATAATGTGGAGCAGAGCTCTGTTCAATTTATAACAGGAGAACTGAGCCTTGAAGATGATTGGGATGATTATCTGGCAGGTCTTGAATCATTAGGTGTTGAGCGATATGTAGAGATTAACCAGAATGCTTATGAGGATTATTTGGGTGTTAATTAATACTACACCTTTTCTAATTTACCTAAGCATATAAATTGAAGCCGTAATGCCAAAAGAATCGTTTTATCTTTTGGCATTACGGCAATGTATGAAAGCTATTTTGATACAAGATCACCATTCCCATGATACCTCCCTATCGGCACAACTGAAGGAGAACCAGATACAGGATCATCTACAACCATGCAATGCAGACCGAAAATGTCTTGAATCATTGTCTCTGTAATAACTTCTGATGGTGCGCCTTCTGCTACCAGCTTGCCTTCATGAAGGGCAAACATATTGTCAGCATATCGTGCAGAAAGGTTAATATCATGAAGCACCATCACAATTGTCGTGCCATATTTTCGGTTAAGGTCTGTTAACAGATCAAGAATTTCGACCTGGTAGGTAATATCAAGAAAAGTTGTCGGTTCATCAAGAAACAAAATATCCGTTTGCTGTGCCAGTGCCATCGCAATCCACACCCGCTGACGCTGCCCGCCGGAAAGCTCGTCAATACTGCGATTGGAAAATTGCGTGATATTCATAATATCCATTGCCTCTGCCACTGCTTGATAATCTTTATCAGTCCATCCTGCAAAAAGGGATTGGTGCGGAAATCTCCCTCGTCCAACCAGATCGGCAACAGAGATTCCTTCAGGCACAACCGGCGATTGAGGCAATAATCCTAAAACACGTGCCAGCTGTTTTGGCGGAAACTTACTGATAGGCTTGCCATCAAGGGTGATATTTCCTGATACCGGCTTAATCAGTCTTGCCAATGTTTTCAGCAATGTTGATTTCCCGGAACCATTCGCCCCAATAATGACACTTATTTCATTTGGCGGAATTTCCAGACTAACATCATGGATGATCACTTTTTTCTCATAGCCTGCAACAATATTCTCTGCTTGAAAAAGATGTGTTTGTTTCATTATAAATCTCCCTTTCGATTCATTCGGATTAACAAGTAGATCAAATAGGGAGCTCCGAGTAATCCTGTGATAATTCCTACTGGAAATCTGACTTCAAATGCAAATTGTCCAATAAGATCAGATGCCAAGACTAAGTTCACTCCAACAAGCCCTGCCGGAATGATATTGGAAAAGCCGGCCCCTGCAAGTCTTGTCGCAATCGGCCCTGAAAGAAATGCAACGAACGCAATTGGTCCTGTCGTTGCTGTAGCGATCGCAATCATACAAACAGAGGCTAAAATGAGTGCAATTCTCGTCTTGTCTGTATGGACACCAAGTGAAGTTGCTGCCTGTTCCCCGAGCTCCAGCATGTTGAGCCGTTTTCCCAGCAGGACAAGGACAGGAGAAAAGAGGAGGACAGTTATCATCAGTGAAGGAAGCTCCTCCATTTGTGAGCCGTTCAAGCTGCCGCTAAGCCATCTCATTGCTGAAGGGATATCCTGCTCATCGCCAATCAGCAGGATATAGGAAATAAATGCATTCAGCATTGCCTGAATGCCGATACCAACCAAGATGATCCGCCCAATAGAGAAACTGCTCCCTTTTGCTAACAGGTAAATGATCAGAACGGTCACAAGCCCTGCAACTACTGCTGCAATGGAAACAACCGCATAGCTTGTATGTAGAATAACAATGCAAAAAACGGCTGCAGCACTTGAACCTGCAGTTATTCCGATTACATTCGGATTTGCCAGCGGATTTCGCAGCAGTGTCTGAAAGATGTACCCACCAGCACCAAATGCAAACCCGGCAAAAAGCCCTGCAAGCATTCTTGGCAGGCGCAATGTACTGACAGCAAAAGATACTCCTTGAATCTGCTCACCTGAAAGAGCCTGGATCACATCCTGGACAGGATAGAACGTGTTTCCAAGTAAAAGCATAGCACAGGCGAGAATGCAGGCAAGTACAGTCAGGATACTTGTGACCAGGATCCAGCGAATACGTCTTTTTTGTATACCTTCTTTAATAAAATTTATCGATTGATTTTTCATAATGCACGCACTTTCGCTTTCATTGCTAATATGATCAGGATCGGTGCACCTGTAAATGCTGTAACAACACCAACTTCAAGCTCTCCAGGACTCCCGAGGAGCCTGCCGATCACATCAGAAAAAGTTAAAATAATGGCACCAGTTACTGCTGATATTGGGATGATAAAACGTTGGTCACCGCCCAGCACAAGACGGATAACATGTGTTGCTAACAGTCCTACAAAACCAATTGGCCCGGCAAGTGCAGTAGTGGCACCACACAAAAGCACACCGGCAAATGCAGCCACAAGTCTCCATACTCCTGTCCTTACTCCAAGTCCTGTAGCAACCTCATCCCCAAGTGCCAGTGCATTAAGGGCAGAGGCGGAAATAATACCTGCAGCAAGCCCGATAATTAAAAATGGGAGAAAAGTAGAAATCGAATGCCAGCTTGCTGATCCTACACTGCCGACTTGCCAGAAGCGAAACTGATCCATCACCGAAGACTTTGGGATCATAATTGCCATAACAAGAGAAGACAATGCCGCAGTTGTCGCAGCTCCTGCCAATACAAGTTTAAGAGGCGTAGCACCACCACGCCCCATTGACCCGATTCCGAATACAAAAATCGCTGTGATCACAGCGCCAGCCAGTGCAAACCATATGTATTGATTGGCTGTAGTGATATGGAAAAATGCTATACCGCTAACAACAAATAAAGAAGCGCCAGTGTTCACTCCCAGAATGCTGGGATCAGCTATCGGGTTACGGGTGACTGCTTGCATTAATGCCCCAGACACCCCAAGTGCCACCCCGCAAAATAAACTGAAGATGGTTCGGCTGATTCTCTGACGGACAACACTAGCATCATAGGAATCTACTTCTGGATAAAATAATCCATCTATCAAACCGTTCCATCCTACTGTTCGTGAGCCAAAAGCAAGAGATGCAGCAATGCAAACAACCAGCAGAATCAAACTGATTACAAGTACCTTTGTTAAATGTTGCGGAAGATAGTCATTTCGTTGATTTTTTACTACTATTCTATTACTCATCGATCTTACTGATGGCTTCTCCAATTAAATTTAAGTATTCATCGATGGTATATTCTATCGCAAGCGGGTTAGGATTTCCGGCAGCCGCCAATGCTGTATTGTTACCGATAAAGACAACAGATCCTCTTTCAATTGCTGGAATTTTGCCAAGTAGAGGATCTGCTTTGACTGCCTGATACAAGTTCTCATCCCCATAGCCAATGATAATATCTGCATCATTCAGAATATCTGCATTTTCCGCACTTAATTGTAACGAGAATTTAGACTCATCTGTGATTGCATTCTTTACACTTTCCGGATATTCCATTCCAAGCTCAATCAGGAAGGCGCCACGTGGATCTGTATGTGTGTAAAGATGTAATTTCGACATATCATCTGCTGAGAAGTTAACCCAGACAACTTTCTTTCCTTTCATCTCCGGATATTCACTTGCTTTTTCCTGGACTAATTCTTCCGTATCTTCGATCAGTTGTCTTCCTTCCTCTTCCATACCCATTCCTTTTGCATTTAACAATACCTGATCACGCCAAGTAGTTACCCAAGGACCGTCCTGATATGGAACAACCTTTGCGATTTGACTAAGAAGGTCATAGTCTTCTTGAGTAATTCCAGAGTATGCGGCAAGAATAACATCGGGGTTAGAGTCAGAAATAGCCTCAAAATCCAGTCCATCTGTATCCTGATAAATATTCGGATCCTCGATACCCAGCTCGTCAAGCTTTTCCTTTGTCCATGGCAAAAGGCCGCTGTCATCCTGTACACCGTAATTAGCTGCAGAAAAACCAACAGGTACAACACCTAATGCAAGGACCACATCATGATTAGCCCACTGAATTGTCGCTACACGTTCAGGCTTGCTTTCAATGACTGTCTCACCAAAAGCATGTTCAATAACGATTGGATAATTTGAATCAGCTTCTTCAGATTCAGTTGTTTCTGCTGTTTCAGTTGATTCCTCTTCCTCTGAATCTGATGAATTATTATCAGTTGCCGCTGATTCTGCATTATCTGATGAACAGCCGATCAATGCTGCACTCATTATGGCAAAGATAAATAAAGCGCTTAACCTTAACTTTCCTTCTATCCTCATTTAGATCTCCATCCCTTTTATGTAATATAGTTAATTGATAATGATTATCATTATTAATGATAATGGGTGGTGAGGGGAAAGTCAATGCTGTAAATGAAAATTATCAGATAATTTTTTAAAAAAAAGGTGCCTGCTCCCTATATTTTCGCAAAGGAACAGGCACCATTTATTAGAGCGCTAACCGTAAATAATGAGTGAATGAAAACAACAAAAAAGCCCAGACAAGTATATTGCGATAAGAGTTCAGAAACTTACTTTTCCGTGATTATTTTTCCATACTAAATAGAGTGCCGCTGCCCAGCCGAATATCGTCCATCCTAAAAAAAAGTTAATAAGAATGATTCTGTTTCTGTTTGGCTTATTTTTCATAAATGCTAGAATACTAGGAACAAAATATAGAAAACTACTGGCAACAGTTATAATGATATAAGCGAATAAATCCATTTTCTTCACCTTTCTTATCTTTTTTCATTCATTATATCAGTAATTTAGAATTTATGTAAAAAATTGTAACAAACATAATAAAATTGGAAAAATTAATGTATAAGATGTATAAAAGTACCAAATAGTTGAAAATTTTGTAGAATATTTGTATTATGAAAAATGGTGAAGAGAACCAGGCAAGCTGCAAACAGAAAAGCTGATTATATAATTTATTCAAAACCTGAAGAAAGTTAAATTAATCAATAAAATCAAGTGTAACAATGTGTATATAATGAAAAAAATGGAGTTGATTAATTTGATACAGAAATTCTTAAGTTTTGATAAGATGATCACACCAACTATTATTAAAGTGGTCTTCTGGATTGGGGTAGCAATAACGGTTATTTCTGGTTTGGGAACAATGATTGCAGGTTTTTCTTCGTTCTATGGTGGTGGATTTCAAGTTTTTACTGGACTTTTAATGATTATTATCGGGCCACTTGTTGTACGGATTTATTGTGAATTATTGATTTTAATGTTTAAAATGTACGATGCTTTACAAGATATAAGAGAACATATCACTGCCACTAAAAGAGATACAATAGACTAATTTTTATAAGTTAGTCAGAATAGCGTCACATTTTACATAACATTGTTGCACTTGATTTTGTTCAAAATTTATTATTGTGAATGAACCCTCAAAATTAGAAAGCGTACATTCCTCACCTCCAGGAAGCATAACAGGTGAGTGAATGTACGCATGTTAGATAGTACTACAGGATGCTACTTGATTTCTTCCTGCAGCTTTTGCTTGGTATAACGCTTTATCTGCTTGCTTTAAAGCAGTATTTAAATCAATCTGTATTTGGGGAATAGCAGTATATAACCCGACACTGCTGGTGACATAGTTGGAAACAGGCGATTTTTCGTGCGGGATTTTTAATTGCTCAATTTGCTGATTGATGTTTTTAGCTATTCGCTGTGCTTCAGCTTGATCTGCCTCCGGGATGAGACAGACAAATTCCTCCCCGCCGTATCTGGCTGCTAATCCATTGGGTAACGCATTAATCTGCTTATCCAATACATGGGCTACTTGAATCAGACATTCATCTCCCTTTTGGTGGCCATACCAATCGTTATAATTTTTAAAATAATCGATATCTAAGAACAAGATGGAAAGTGGTATATTTTCTTTCGCACAAATAGTGTATTGTTCTTTAAAATACTCATCAAATTGCCTTCGATTCGGTATATTTGTCAGCCCATCAATCAAAGCCATGCTTTTAAGTTTATCGTTTAATTCCTCAAGCTTTCTATTCGATTGCTGTAATTGCAGTGTCCGTTCTTCCACTTTAGCTTCCAGTCCGCTGTTTAATTGAGCTAAGTCTTTCGCTAAGTTTTTAGAGAGATCTAAGGAAGTCGATATTCTTCTCGAAATAACCAAAGAAAAACATATGACTAAAAACACAATCCCGACAGGATACACATCCACCTCAGGTAAGCGGAGGAATGCCGCGGATATATCTAATAGAATGGTAACCATTAAGAATGTAATCCCTGTTAACAGATAGTATCTTTCCTCATGCTTGCTTTTCAGTGATTTTATGACAACCACCAAACTATAACCTACACATATAATCATAAAAAGATGAAAATATACTTCAAATAACAAATAGGTTTTCGAATTGGTAAATAATGTGAGGAAATCGTAAAAAATCGTAACGATAATCGTCACTTTCGTAAACCATCTATAGCTCTCCTTAGGAAAAAGGCGATAGAGTACCATGGCTAATAAGGGTACATGAGTATACAAACTAATATAATCTAATTTATTAGCAAGCTCCCAGGGGATACCTGGAAACAGCTTGATAAAGAATACATCACCTACCATTAAATAGCGAAAAGCAGCCACTAAACAGAGTATTCCGAAATAATAGAAAAATGGCTCCACTTTTCTAAAGAAACCCAGCCCGATGTGATAAATGCCAGCTAACACTAAAAATCCAATTAAAAAGGATTGAAAGATAATTTCTTTTACATTGCTGACATTTATGTTTTGAGAGGTTCCAAGAATAATAGGATCAAGCATTCCCCCGTTGATATGATGGTAATTGGAAATTTGCAAGGTAATCGTAAACGTATGATCTTTGGGCCAAAAATATGCCACTTGAGGATGCTTTTCAGGTACGCTCGTTCGCCTATTCTTACCGACTTGTCCATTTTCTGCAATCAGTTGATTATCCACCCATAACTTATTGGCAGAATACATTATAGGCAGCTGCAATCCCAATACATCATCTAAGTCTGGTATGGAGATGTGTAATCGGAAAGTAGCATAACCATCACTGGGTAATAGCTGTCCATTTAAAGTATGGGTATTCCAAATGGCGGGTAGATCAATCATTTGTGCCTCATCATTCACAGACCCGCCAGAAAAGTCTTCGGGCTCTAATAGTTGGTTCCAGTAAAACTCCCACTCTCCGTATAATGGGATTAATTCATCATCCTGATTCCATTCGGTTAAGTCTAATTTCCCTTGCTGTGTTTTTATAACGCTTTCATTAGTGGTTCCGCATGCTTGTAATATCATTGTGAAGAACAGTATGATGAAAAGTTTAGGCCTCATATTATTACCCTCTTTCTATGATGGGACCCATTTTTAATTGCACCCTTTCGAATTTTGAAATCCTTTCATTCACCGGAAGTCTTGGTGCTGAATGCTTAAGTATGAGAGCAAAGTATGGATGTTTGCTTTTGATAACTTCAATTGTCCATTTAATGGATCATTTGAAAATATAAGCCTTTTTATGCCTGGCAAATGTGACTGGAGAGGTCTATGGATTCAATAGCCGATACTGCTTAGGAACCCTCTCATCACTAACCCGCAGCGGGTAATTTATATATGTATTGCTTACTCTTATCACAGCGCTATATTCGTTGTAATACCTCAATTAAAGTCTTACTTTATTATACCATAATACGATAAACAGTAATGTGCCAAAACGGACCATCTCACTCTATTAAAACAATCCATTTACCAGAGGACGTAAGCAGAGCTGTATAATAATCATCTCTCCTTTAAAGCGTTAGTCAATAGAACGAAGTCTTATCCCTTATGTATCCCGTTAAATTCTTGTTCAAACTGCTCAATATAGAATGTTCAACAAGGAAGCTTTACAAAATTGAGAAAAAATTGTTGATTGATATTCAGCATATATAGTTGTTTTCAATTATGACTGTCCCGAATCAACCAAGTGATGAAGCACAATATTTACTTGTTATGATCAAGATGCAAATGAATATCTGTTATGGAAAGAAGGGAAGACAGATAGTAGAGATGAGTTAGAGGAGTTCCGGCTGGTGTGTGAATGAGTACCCTGCCGGACCTTAATCCTTGATACAGCATATCAGGAGAATTCTACTTCATTTCACTTCTTAGCGTCAAAATCACACCCTCTAACTCTGTCGTTAACTTGTTCAACTTTTGCGAAATGTCGAATGCTGCTTCTGATACTTCATGCTGCTGATTGGCAAATTGGATTCCTTCCTTTGTACCTGAAAATGAAGCATGTGCTGATTCAGTTATCTGCTGAATGGATGAATTTACGTGTGAAGATGACTTTGCTAATTCTTCGGTAATCAAGGATACACTTTGTACCTGTGCTGCTACATTGTTTGCTGTTGCTGAAATATGGGTGAAAACTTCATTGGACTTCTCGGCAATCTTTAGACCTTCTGATGTGGAACTCTTCACATTTTTCATGGAATCAGCAGATTGATCTGTTTCTGATAAAATTGTCTGGATTAGTTTAGAAATCTCCTTTGAGGAGTGTAAAGATTGTTCCGCAAGTTTCCTAACCTCATCAGCGACCACTGCAAATCCTTTTCCGGACTCCCCAGCTCTGGCTGCTTCGATTGATGCATTTAAAGCCAGTAAATTTGTCTGATCTGCGATGTCGGAAATGATACTGATAATTCCTTCAATAGATTGAGAATGCTGCAGCAGTTCTTTGATTTTTTCATAAGAAAGATCAACATCATTATTTATTTCTTCTATTTGATGTAACAATTGTTTAATCAATTCACTTCCGTTGTGAGCCGCTTCTGCAGAAATAGTGGTATTCTCTGCAACAGTACGGGCGGTGATATGAATATTGTTCATCCCATCATTGATCTGAGTAATGGTGTTCCTGTTCTCCTGCATTATGTTCAGCTGCTGCTCTATCTTTGAGGAGACATCTGATATCACACTTGTTAATTTGCCACTTTCATGATAGGAGTTCTTTGTATTAATGGAAAGTGTATCAGATACTGATGAGATTTGCTCTGTTGTAGTTGAAAGCCTGCCCACAATCTCCTCAATTATAATTGTACGCTGGTTCTCTTGTTTCTCCTGATAATATGTTTCAATCTTCTTCCCGCTGAATATTTGCCAGCTGACAGCACTTGAAGTAAGAATTAGGAAGATAGCATGCCATAAAAACATAGAAAACATGTAACTCTCTACACCGAAAACCACTTCAGGGATAAAGATGAGTCCGATAATATGCTGGGCAGCAAAAATGATGGTCATCATAAAAATTAGCCTAATATTCTGATAATATCCTGCGGCAGCGACCACCATAAATATACTAAAGTGGAATTCAACTCTTCCGCTTCCCCCTGATATGATGCTAATACTCGCAAATGCCAGCGCTAGTACCAGTATATACGGAATAAAAGAATGATTGGTATTATTGCGATATAAAATAAGACTTAGCAAGTACAGGACGATCGGAATAACAAGAAGTATTGTAAGGATTTCCCCATATTGGGCCTCAATTTCCGTTGCAGGAACAAAATCGCCACTTGTATGTGAAAAATCAAACAAATGAAACTTTCTGCCTAATAAATTCACTAAAACAGCAAGTAAAATAACAGCACCAGCAACCCAGTGCATCAGTGTATTTCTTTCCTTTTTCATCATCTTCCCCTTTCTCTCTCAAACTTTATCTTTTTCCTAATTGTAATGATATTAGTAATCTATTGCAAGGTAATTTGAACTATCACACTGTTTTTATAATCCTTAATTGTCATATATTATAAATACAAATACTCATTTAGTTATAGCAGGGGAAATCAATGTTTATTTTGGGCTATGCTGTACAAAACTGCTAGAGTTCAGTCATAATTTTTGACTTAAATTTCGATTTTGTTAGATAATATTGCTGATACGATACATATCGGAGGGAGTTTTACAAATTGGCACAATCATTACAAGGTAAGGTGGCGTTAGTTACTGGTGCAGGGAAAGGTATTGGCCGTTCAACTGCAATTGCATTAGCAAAAGAAGGGGTAAATGTTGGTTTGCTTGCACGTTCGGAGCAGGACTTGCAAATTGTGGCTAAAGAAGTAGAAGAATTGGGTGTGAAAGCAGCTTATGCAACCGCAGATGTATCTTCAATTGATCAGGTGAATGCAGCTGTTGAAAAATTGCAAGACACACTAGGTACGACAGACATCCTAATCAATAATGCCGGAGTAGGAAAATTCGGCAAGTTCCTGGACCTTTCACCAGAAGAATGGAAAAATATTATTGATATCAATTTAATGGGTGTTTACTATGTTACTCGTGCTGTCCTGCCGCAATTGATCGACAAAAATGGCGGAGATATTATTAACATTTCTTCCACTGCAGGGCAAAAAGGTGCCCCTGTAACAAGTGCGTACAGTGCTTCTAAGTTTGGAGTGCTTGGTCTGACAGAATCACTTGCATTAGAAGTACGTAAACATAATATCCGTGTGTCTGCTCTTACTCCAAGTACTGTCGCAACAGAGTTAGCTTACAAGGAAAATTTGACTGATGGAAACCCGGAAAAAGTCATGCAGCCAGAAGACTTAGCAGAATTTATCATCGCCCAGTTAAAATTGCATCCAAGAGTATTTATTAAATCTGCTGGTTTATGGTCAACAAATCCGTAAGAAGAAATAAAATCTCCAGCTCACAAGAGGCGGGGAATTTTTTATCCTCGGCTGTTTATCAAATAAAAACCTATAAGTCTTAGCTAAAGATAGATCAGAAGTACAAATTTTATAGAAGAGCAAAAACAGACTTCCAGAGCGGGGAGTCTGTTTTTTTACAGCATTTTGATTAGAGGATCTTCTGTTTACTCCTGTACATTCCCTTCAGCAGGAATAGGGTTTTCCTTGAAAATCCTCGCAAGATGAAGTGTATTATATGCAAGCATTTCTACATGCTGTTTTGTAAACGAGTTTTCTTCTCCTTCTCCTTCCATATAGGAAGGCCCAGGTCCGGCTTCCCCAACCCAGTACGTATCCACATTTGGCGGGATAACAAACCCAATGTGCGAAAGACCATACAAAATAGAGCCTGCTGCATGTTTGGCACCATCTTCATTTCCAGTCACCACAACCCCGCCAACTTTATTATAAAAGATGGATTGTCCTTTCTCATTTGTTTCACTGCTGCTGCCATATAATCGTTCAATTGCCAATGTAGCCAGACTGCTTTTTTCGCCTAGCCAGATTGGTGTACCGATAATAAGAATGTCCGCTTCCTTTACTTTTTCGAAAATTTTGGGCCATTCATCTCCATCTCCCATATCAGGACTAATTCCCAGTGAGATATTATAATCCGCCAGCCTGATGGTCTCTATTTCAGCCTGTTCCTTTGAAAGGATTGCTAAAACTTCATCTGCCAGCGCCTGTGTATTAGAGGATTCAGAAGATTTTTTTAATGAAGTGTTCAAAAATAATGCTTTAATTGGTTTCATGTTATCACTCTCCTTAATGAACATTTTCCTCGTTCGGGATATTTTAAACATTGTATGATTAACTGGAGTACACAAGTATAGTTCTTTCATTTTAACCAATGCTAACAGCAAGGCAAGAACACAATCCTTTCACAAAAAAATAACACAAAATCAAGTTTATAATTTTATCAAGAAGGGAAAATATATTTTGTCTATCACACATCCCAAGTGTGTTAAAAAGAACGGAACATGAACCACTTAACCGTTGTATATGAAAAGTTCTTCGTTAACCAATCTTCAGCCTTTCCAATCGTCCTGGCTATTTAAGAACATTGCCATTCGTTTCAACAAATAGTGATTACTGAATATAATAATTCAATAATTTATCAAGATAAGTGGAGGAATCACCATGCACGCAAGTAACTATATCCAGTCACCAGATGGTCTTAGCCTTTTCTGCCAGACCTGGTCACCTTCTAAGCCAAAAGCCGTTATTATCATTGTTCATGGTACAGGAGAGCATTCGGGCAGGTATCAGCTTTTTAGTGAACAGTGTGTGAAAGGAGATATTGCTGTCGTTGCTCCTGACTTAAGAGGCTTTGGCCAATCAGAGGGTGTGCGGGGGCATATCAATAATTTTCAGGAATATATAGATGATCTGCATAGACTGATTCAAAGGGTATCAACTAACTTTAATGATTTGCCGATTTTCTTATTTGGCCACAGTCTAGGTGGTTTAGTGGTAATACGCTACAGCCAAATTTATCCCACTGAGACAAAAGGTATTATCTTATCAGCACCTGCATTGGCATTGCGACTGAAAATTCCTTTAATCGCCAAAAAGGCAATCGACCTGTCATCAAGGTTCATACCGGCATTTTCAATTAATCCGATGAAATGGCAGTCTGTTATCAGAAAGATGGGGCAATTGGGACCATACATACCTCAGCCGAAAGCCCTTCAGTATGATCCGCATATGACGGCAGAGATTACTCCGAAATGGTTAGCGGAACTGCTGCGAAATGGAATGAGTGCATTAACAGACGCCGCTTCCTTTCGCAATCCAGTCCTTTGTGTGTATGACAAGAGAGACCCAATTGTTCAGCCTGTTATCATTCAGGACTTTTTAGACAAATTAGAAGTACTTGACAAGAAATGGTTATCATTCAATGATGGTTTTCATCATCTGTTGCACCCTGAATATTATCGGAAGACAATTGCTGATATTGTGAAGTGGATGGATCAGAGGGTGTAGGGTATGTAAAAATTCAGTCCAGCGCTAACTGTCTGTCACCCTAAACGAAGAGTATCGAGTTCACGAAGATGTTGAGTGGGGGATATAAGAACCCCCACTAATCAAAATCTCATTTTATATTGTTTTTCTTACAAGATTCTAAAACAATAATAACCGTATGGTTCCAAATTAACGACAGTGTCTTCCTCAAAGGTAACTCGATTATTCGTGATTAATTCTTTCGTTGTTTTGTTTTCTAACTCACTTACCGACACTTTACTGCTTTTTTCACTGTTATTTAATACAAATATAATTTGCTCATCTTGAGTGGATTTTTTATAAACAATCGTATTTGTCAGGCTATCTGCTGACAGAAAACGAAAGCTCCCCTTGTTGCCGAAAGCAGGGACTGTTCTGCGTAAGTGAATGAGATGTTTAACAAAATCAAAAAGCTGACGATCTTGTTGATCTTTCTCCCATACCATACATGCCCGGCAACCAGGATCCTCATCACCAGCCATGCCAACTTCATCTCCATAATAAATGCAAGGAGTTCCGATGAATGACAATTGAAACAGGTATAATAATTTTACTCGTTGACGGTTATTGTTGGCCAATGTCAGAATTCTTGGAGTGTCATGGCTATCCAGTAAATTAAACGAAACTTCATTCACATTGGCTGGGTACATATGCAACACATCTGTCAGTATATTGACAAAGTCATTTGCATTTATTGCTTGTTTGGCAAAGAATTCAATGGCACCATTTGTGAATGGATAATTCATTACGGCATCAAATTGATCCCCTTGCAGCCATGGCATTGAGTCATGCCAGATTTCCCCTAAAATATAGGCATCAGGTTTAGCAGACTTTACTACCTCTCTGAAGTCGCGCCAAAATACATGATCTACTTCATTGGCAACATCTAATCTCCAGCCGTCAATATCAAATTCCTCGATCCAGTAGCGCGCTGCCTCCAATAAGTAGTTACGAACTTCCACATTAGCAGTATTTAGCTTTGGCATGCTTGGGACAAATCCGAATGTATCATAATTAGGTACATCTTCTGTTTCTAAAGGGAACTCCCAAAGGTGAAACCAATCTTTATATTCTGATCGTTCCTGCTTCTCTAAAACATCTTGAAAAGGCATGAAATAATAGCCGCTATGATTAAAAACCGCATCAAGCATTACTCTAATGCCGCGGTTGTGACATGCTTTTATTAAATTGCGAAAAGTTTCTTTATCACCAAACTGTGGGTCAATCTCCATATAATCAATGGTGTCATACTTGTGATTGGAATATGCTTTAAAGATTGGTGTAAAGTAAATGCCGGTGATGCCGAGTTCTACAAGATGATCTAAATGATCAATCACTCCTTGAAAGTCCCCGCCAAAGAAATTATCAGTGGCAGGTTTTGTGCTGGCCCATGGTAATGTCCCTTCTGGGTCGTTGGAGGAGTCTCCATTTCCAAATCGCTCAGGGAAAATTTGATACCAGACTGTATCCTTTACCCATGCTGGTGCCTGAAAAACATCCTGAGCGTGTAAGTATGGGAAACAGAAAAATGGCGCGCTGTCATTAGGGGGTTCTTTATAAAAACCTCTTTCTGTGTAAGTCCAGTTTTCCGTTTTGCTGACACATCTGAATCCATATCTCATCCTGCGGTATTCTGGTTTAATGGCGACAAACCAATAATCATGAAGTTCTGTTGATCCGGATTTTTCCATGCTGACAGCGTTACTTAGCCAGCTTCCGTTCTCCCATTGGTATGGGTCCCCATATATTAAATCAATGGAGAGCAGGTCATCCCTGCCGGATTGAATGATAATGTGTAGTGTCTCTTCGTCATATGCATAGGCAAAATTATTTTTGGGACGATGATAAATTGCTGCTTTGTTCATTATAATCCTCCTTTTATGTACAAACGATTGCACAATGATATAGAAAGTTTTAGCGATAATTGTTGAAAAATAGATATTTTCGGTCTTTCGGCAGGATAGATTTTCAGTGATCTGGAATCTATTATAACAAACTTATATGAAATTGTAAGCGATAACTTTATTATTAATACTTGATTTATAAAATTTTACGAACTTTTAATTTTTATGGTTGCCAAATGATAGAGGGGTATGTATAATAATAATCATCAAATGCGCAAACGTTTTCGCAAAATGCGCAAAATAAATACAATATAATATATTGGGAGGTTATTAGATGAAAAGAAAGATAGCATTTCTATTTGGATTAATGATTATTATTGGGATGTTGGCAGCATGTGGGCCTGAAGAGACTCAACCAACAAGTGAGACAGAAGGGTCTAATACAGAGCAGGGTGGAGAAGAGTCAGGAATGCCTGAAAAGCCTGAAAAGCTGACAATCTGGGTAAACGCGGAAGAGAAACAAGAGGAAGCAGTAAAACAAATTACAGCAAAGTATACAGAAGAAACAGGTATTGAAGTGGAAGCGATTCCGATTAACATGTTAGACCAAATTGAAAAGTTAGATGTGGAAGGACCTGTTGGAAACGGACCAGATATTATTTTCCAGCCGCACGATCGTATTGGTGACTTAGTATTACGCGGGCTTGTTGATCCGGTAAACTTAGGTGATAAAGCGTCAGAGTATACAGAGACTGCAGTGAACGCAGTGACTTATGATGGAGAAGCGTGGGGTTATCCAGCTGTAACAGAAACATATGCATTATTCTATAACAAATCATTAATCGAGGAAGCACCAGCTACAATGGACGAGTTAATGCAAATTGCTGAAGAGCATACTGTTCCTGGTGAGGACAAATACGGTTTCCTGATGGAAGCAGCAAACTTCTATTTCAGCTATCCATTCTTCTCTGGTAACGGAGCATACGTATTTAAGAATGAAAACGGAAACTATGATATTAATGATATCGGTTTAAATAATGAAGGTGCAGTAGAAGGTGGTAAGTTAATTCAGTCTTGGTATGAAAACGGTTATATTCCGCAGGATTTAACTCCGGACATTATGAATGGTTTATTTAAAGAAGGAAAAGTAGCTGCAGTAATTAATGGTCCATGGATGGTAAGAGAATATGCAGATGCATTGGGCGAAGATCTGGTAGCTGCGCCGCTTCCTGTCCTTGAGAACGGTGAAAATCCTAAGTCGTTTGTAGGTGTGAAGGCATATTTGCTTTCTTATTACTCAGAAAACAAAGAGTGGGCAGAGGATTTAATGGCTTATATTACTAACAAGGAAAATTCAATGACTTATTACGAAGTAGCAGGTGAAATGCCGACACGTGTAGATTCCATTGATGACCCATTAATCGCAGATGATCCAATCTACTCTGCATTTGCTGAACAAGCAATATTTGGTGAGCCAATGCCGTCTGTTCCGGCTGTACAACAAATTTGGGATCCGATCAATAATGGCCTTTCCTTTATCTCGAAAGGCGAGCCTGTAGAACCTGTATTAGATGAGGCTGTTCAAATTATAAAAGATAATATTTCCGCTTCGGGAGTTAATCAGTAAAAAGAAAAAATGATATATGGGGAGTATCACTTTCCATATATCATTTTTATCTAAGGAGGGAACAGGTTGTGGCAACTAACAAAGAGAATGACAAATTCAAACTTAGTAAACCTCGAAATATGGCAACATTATTGTCTATTGTCGTTCCGGGTTTAGGGCAAATCTACAATAGACGGATTGTCAAAGGGATATTAATCTTTACTATTATATTGTCTTTTCTTATCACTACATGGAATTACCTTGACATCGGTTTATGGGGGCTCTTTACATTAGGTACAATTGAAAGAGAACATCATTCAATTCAATTATTAATCCAAGGTTTAATATCGTTGATCGTATTATTTTTCTTAGTAGCGATTTATTTATTTAATATAAGGGATGCAAGGAAAGATGCCATTGCAAGAGAAGAAGGAAGACCTAATCCCACCTTATTTAGAGGTTTTTTGGATTTTTATAATGGTGGATTTCCCTACTTTTTAATATTACCAGGTTTTATTATGCTCTTGTTTATCGTTGTATTGCCATTAGCATTTATGCTGGGTCTGGCTTTTACGGATTATAATCAGTATAATGCGCCGCCTAGAAACTTGTTGAGTTGGGTCGGTTTTGATAACTTTGTCAATCTGGTAAATGTGGATATATGGAAAGATACATTCATGAGCGTATTCACATGGACAATCGTATGGACAGTGGTTGCGACTACACTGCAAATTGTTCTTGGTCTGTTTTTAGCTATATTAGTGAATGATAAGCGAATTAAATTCAAGCGAACAATCCGTACTGTGCTGATCTTACCATGGGCAGTGCCGGCATTTGTATCGATTTTAATTTTCTCCGCATTATTTAATCCAACGTTCGGTGCGATTAACAGAGATATTTTAAGTCAATTTGATGTCATGATCCCGTGGTTATCTGACCCGTTCTGGGCGAAGATTGCGATTATTATGATTCAAACATGGTTAGGATTCCCGTTTGTTTTCGCATTATTTACCGGTGTTTTACAAAGTGTTCCATCCGATATGTATGAAGCAGCTGATGTCGATGGAGGATCAAGGTGGCAGAAGTTTCGTTTTATCACATTGCCGCATGTCTTGTTTGCGACAGCGCCACTATTAATCATGCAATATGCGCAAAATTTTAATAACTTTAATATTATCTATCTATTTAATGAAGGTAACCCGCCGGTCCGGGGGCAGAACGCCGGAGGAACCGATATTTTGATTTCGTGGGTATATAAATTAACGTTTGAAACGAACAACTATAACATGGCAGCAGCCATTACGATTATAATGGGTCTTGTTATTTCTGTTTTTGCATTTTTCCAATTCAGAAAAACTGCTGCATTTAAAGAGGAGGGGCGTTACTAATGGCGATGAAAGCAAAAACAAAATCAAAGATCGAAGTAACGTTCATATATTTATTCTTTCTGGTAATGTTTATCATTATTGCCTATCCATTATTATGGACGATTATGATGAGTTTAAATCCAGGTTCGAACATGCTTGTGACGAAATTGATACCAGATAACCCAACTTTAGAACATTATAAATGGTTATTTACCGATCCGAACAGTGATTATCTGACATGGTATAAAAACAGCCTTGGTGTAGCAGTTGCCAATGCATTAGGTTCCATTGTATTAACATCATTAATTGCCTACGCATTTTCAAGGTATAAATTTGTTGGTAAGAAATATGGATTATATATGTTCTTATTGTTACAAATGTTCCCGGCACTGATGGGGATGGTTGCTTTATATATTCTATTAACAACGATTGGATTAACAGACTCTTTAGTAGGTTTAACATTAATTTATTTAGGCGGTCAAATTCCGTTTAATGCATGGCTTGTTAAAGGTTATTTTGATACGATTCCAAAAGAGTTGGATGAGGCAGCTATGATTGATGGTGCAGGGCATTTGCGAATTTTCTGGACAATTATGCTTCCGTTAGCAAAACCGATATTAGCAGTAGTTGCATTGTTTAATTTTATGGCTCCGTTTATGGATTTCTTATTACCGAGAATTGTGTTAACAAGTCCTGAGAAGTATACACTTGCCTTAGGTTTATATAACTTTATCAATGATCAGTTCTCGACCAACTTTACGATATTCGCAGCAGGTGCCATTTTAATTGCAGTACCAATTGCGTTAGTATTCTTGTTATTGCAACGATACCTGATCGGCGGGTTAACTGCCGGGGCAACAAAAGGATAGGTTAGAGATTAGAAGATTGAATAGTGGATGATGTATCTATCAATAGGTATATAAATAAGTAGAAATCTTGTATAATTGTACTAAAAAATTAGGATTGGCTGTATTGAACAGCTATTTGAGGGTGAGAATTGTGGCCGTAACAATTAAAGATGTAGCAAAATTAGCAGGAGTCGCTCCATCCACTGTATCTAGAGTAATAGCAGATAATTCTCGCATCAGTTTGGAGACAAAGAAGAAAGTAAGAAAAGCAATGAAGGATTTGGGCTATCATCCAAATGTAAATGCAAGGAACCTGGCGATACGTTCTACTCAGGCAATCGGTGTAGTAATGCCTTCCTCTACTGACAAGGCTTTACAAAACCCATTTTTCCCTGAGATTTTAAGAGGGATTGGCTCAGTTGCCCATGAAATGGAATATTCCTTATATGTATCAACAGGCGGGACAGAAGAAGAGCAATTTGAAGAAGTAAAACGGATGGTGTTTGGTAACAGAGTAGATGGGATTATCCTTTTGTATTCCCGTGCAAATGATGAAGTAACGAATTTTCTGTTCGAAAAGAATTTTCCTTTTGTCATTGTAGGCAAGCCTTACCGCGATGAAAATCAAATCACCTATGTTGATAATGACAATGTGCGGGCCAGCAGAGAGCTTACCCAGCATCTGATTGATCTTGGACACCAGCATATTGGCTTTATTGGAGGTTCTACAGAGCGTCTGGTAACTGTAGACAGGATGCAGGGGTATGTGTCTGCGTTAAAAGAAGCTGGATTGCCTGACAGGGATGAATACAAGATCCAGACAGAATTTCTGGAGTCTGGCGGTCGTAAAGCGGTAGAAGAGCTTTTTTCTTTAGATCAGCCGCCGACAGGGTTAGTCATAGCGGATGACCTGGTTAGTCTTGGTGTTATCAATATGCTTGAGCAGCTCAATTTTAGTGTGCCTGAGGATATTTCGATCGCTAGTTTTAACAATGTGTATTTATCTGAAATAACAAGGCCGCCATTAACAACGGTAGATATACAGATTTATTTAATGGGTGTGCATGCATCCAAATGTCTTATCGAAAAAGTAAAAATAAAGGATGAGCCTGCAAAAAGAATTATTGTACCTCATTATATAAAGTATCGTCAGTCAACAAAGAAAATAGAGGATTGAGTAACAATAAATTAGATGTCGTCATTACCTGATAAAGTGATTGGGAGAGGATTGCGGTAACTATTTTTCTTATTTACCTTATACTATGGTGTTAGGGTGGATAAGAATCCCGCTGTGTGCAATCGATTGCGCTGACTTTTTGGAAAACTGGAATAATCGTGCAATCGTATTGTGCACCTCTCTTTATTTTGCGAAAAGAAATCTGTCATAAGCGGGGAACGGACAACGAGGAGGAAAACTTGATGAAGAAGATGTGGTGGAAAGAGGCTGTTGCCTATCAAATATATCCACGGAGTTTTATGGATTCCAATGGTGACGGAATCGGTGATCTTCAGGGAGTTATTTCTAAATTAGATTATATTAAAGAGCTGGGGATTGATGTTATATGGATTTGCCCGATTTATCAATCTCCGAATGATGATAATGGTTATGATATTAGTGATTATAAAGGGATCATGGCCGATTTCGGTACAATGGCTGATTTTGATCAACTGCTGGAAGCGGTGCATCAGCGGGGGATGAAACTTATCATGGATTTGGTTATCAATCATACTTCTGATGAACATCCATGGTTCGTTGAAGCCCGCTCTTCTAAAGATAATCCGTACAGAGATTATTATATCTGGCATAAAGGCAAAGAAGACGGATCAGAACCGAATAACTGGGAATCGATCTTCGGAGGTTCGGCATGGGAATATGATGAAAAGACGAAGGAATATTTCATGCACGTATTCTCCCGTAAGCAGCCAGACTTAAACTGGGAAAATGAAAAGGTTCGCAATGAAGTATATGAGATGATTAATTGGTGGCTGGATAAAGGGATTGACGGATTCCGGGTTGATGCCATTTCTCATATTAAAAAAGTACCTGGTTACCCGGATATGCCAAACCCCGAAAAGAAAAAATATGTACCTTCATTTGACGGCCATATGAATCGAGAGGGAATCCAGGCGTTCCTGGAAGAATTAAAAGAAAGAACGTTTAATAAATATGATATTATGACTGTCGGAGAAGCGAATGGTGTTACTATTGAACAAGCAGACGAATGGGTTGGCGAGGAGAATGGGAAATTTAATATGATTTTCCAATTTGAACATCTGGGCTTGTGGGACAACAAAGTTGATGGGGGACTTGATCTTGCCGCATTGAAAGAAACCTTAACAAAATGGCAAAAAGGTTTAGATGGATTAGGGTGGAACGCGCTTTTCCTTGAGAACCATGACCAGCCGCGTTCTGTCTCGACATGGGGAAGTGATGGCGAGCTGTGGGATAAATCTGCCAAAGGTCTGGCAACTTTATATTTCCTCATGCAAGGAACGCCATTTATTTATCAAGGGCAAGAGATTGGAATGACCAATGTCCAATTCGAATCGATTGAAGATTATAATGATGTGGCGATTAAAAATAAATACCGTAATGAGAGAGAAGAAGGGAAAGCGCATGAGGAGATTATGCAAGATATCTGGAAAAGCGGCCGCGATAATTCCCGGACACCGATGCAGTGGAATGATAAGAAAAATGCCGGATTTTCCACTGGAACCCCTTGGCTAAAGGTAAACCCGAATTATCAAACAATCAATGTAGGCAGTCAATTGGACCAGCCAGACTCTATCTACCACTATTATAAGCGTTTAATCGAGCTCAGAAAAGCAGAAGAGACCCTCATTTATGGATCTTATGATTTGATATTGGAAGACGATGAACAGATCTTTGCCTATACTCGTACATTCGATAAGAAAAAAGCATTAATAATGATCAATTTGTTTGAGGAAAATGCAGAGTTCCATTTACCTGAGAACCTGAAGGGTTACACAGCACAACTGGCGTTATCCAACTATGATGTGGTTCATAAAGAATCAATAGCAAAGGTAACACTACAACCGTTTGAAGCAAGGGTTTATCTCCTGGACTGATTAACAGCATGACCAAAAAAAAGTGGAATCTTTTCGTTTCGATAAAAGGTTCCACTTTTTATATTATTCTCAATCTAGAAACAGCGACTGGGTCTTGTCGATTATCACATATAATCATAAACAGATTCTTCGAAATAAAGCCAGTGATAATATTCAATTTGCTCGTCTGTCAAACTATATAAAGTTTCCTTATTAAATTTATTTTTGTCTAGCAGAAGTTGCATTTTGTCATTTCTTTCTATTTGTGTCATATAAAGTCCTCCTCCTAGTGTGAAAGATTGTATATTTTTAAAGCGTTTTCATTTATTGATTTTATTATACATCTATAAATGAGATTATACAAATATCAATTTGAGATTAATTAAACTGTAGTGATAGAAAGTTGTTATGTTTAGGTTATTCATAACAGAGTTTGATTGGAGTGGGAAAGTTTAACCCGTATAAACACAGCTGAAATCACTGCGTTTAGCCGCATGTGATTTACTGCTGTTTATTATAAAATTTCCTATTTGAGGATGGGGCAAATTAGTATGTCCATATTGTAATCCAGACGATTCCATTAGATAATTTAATTTCTCAAAACAAGGACTATCATTCTCTACTTAATTTCAGATACCTGCTTTTGGAAAAGAGGCTCTCAGGTGGAATAGATGATCGTACCTATACTTACCTGAAGTGATGCTGCTTTTACAGGCTGATATTTGTTCCGCTTATTAGTCTAGAAAATCACTAAAAGCTGGGGAAAATACGAAACTCCAGTTGAAGTCGTGTCCACGGAGAGCGAGTGTTTTCCCCAGTGGTGTGCTAGCAATATCTAAATTAGTACATTAGTGAATGAATCGCTTGTTTTTTAATTTTTATTCACTATTTATGTCGTGTCTCAACCTTGTTGTATTCTTACTCACTTGAGAGAACTTTGACGATATATTCATCAAGCTTATCTTCCTTATAGCCATCTAATTGTCTCATTGGGATAACCGTAAATTGGTTTGGATTAGTTCCGCGTACTTCTGCAATCAAATTTTCCTCAAGAAATACTTGAAAGGCAGACTCTGTATTATTAGAGTTGTTAATATCTTTCTTATGAAACTTCAGTACTTCATCCACAGGCTTTCCTCCTTCTAAGAAAATATATGCTTGTTTTAGTTTGACGCATATTCTTCATAATATTTATCTGATAGCAAAAAATCTTTACATTAATAGAGCTATGTTACTTCGAATAAACGCATACTATATAAAGTTATTTTCGTTGTATTTTTTATTTGTGTTGCACTAAATAAGAAATAATTCTAGATATATGTTGTATTTATTGATACAATATAGCGTATAAATAATGGACCGATAACCGAAAGGAGCCCTCAAGTTGAAAACAAAATACTTAGATTTATTAGCTGAGAAATACGATTCCGAAGAAAAAGTCGTAACAGAGATCATCAATCTTGAAGCAATTCTCCATCTGCCAAAAGGAACGGAGCACTTTGTCAGTGACTTACACGGAGAATACCACGCTTTTCAACATGTTCTTCGCAATGGCTCAGGTAAGGTGAAGGAAAAAATCATGGACATCTTTAAAGATAAAATGACAGCACAGGAAATTAATGAATTTGCCACACTTGTCTATTATCCAGAAGACAAAATCAAATTAATTAAAAGTAAATTGACAAATAAAGAAGAATTGCATGATTGGTATCAAAAAGTGATCTGTGACATGATCACACTGATTCCATACGCCTCATCCAAATATACTCGATCTAAGCTGAGAAAAGCATTGCCCGAGCAATTTGTTTTTGTTATTGAAGAATTGCTCTATAAATCAGATAAATATTCCAACAAGAAAACATACTATGAACAAATTCTGGAGCAGATTATTACACTCGGCCAGTCTGATAAGCTGATTACAGGGCTTGCTTACACGATTCAGCGCCTGATTGTTGATCATCTTCATGTTGTTGGGGATATTTATGACCGTGGCCCTGACCCTGATAAAATTATGGACACACTCATAAATTATCATTCGCTTGACATCCAGTGGGGCAATCATGATGTGCTCTGGCTTGGTGCCTATGCCGGATCAAAAGTTTGCCTTGCCAATATTATCCGGATTTGTGCCCGATATAATAATCTGGATATTATTGAAGATGCTTATGGCATTAATCTTCGCCCATTGCTTACATTGGCGGAAAAATATTATGATGATAATCCGGCTTTCCGTCCGAAAGAGCATAAAGACAGACCATTATCCGGACATGAAGCCTTGCAGATTACCAAAATTCATCAGGCAATTGCCATGATTCAATTTAAATTAGAAAGCCCGATTATCAAACGGCGCGACTTTTTTAACATGGAAGACCGCTTAGTGCTTGAGAAAATTGATTATGAAAAAAATGAGATTACAGTTTACGGCAAAACATATCCGCTGGAAAATACCTGTTTTGCCACAATGGTTCCTTCTGACCCGGCGAAATTGTTAGCGGAAGAAGAGGAGGTTATCAATAAATTATTAGTCTCTGTCCAGCATTCAGAGAAACTGGCCCGCCATATGAAGTTTTTAATGAAAAAAGGAAATCTGTATTTACCATACAACGGAAACTTGCTTATTCATGGCTGTATTCCGCTTAATGAAGATGGTGAACTGGAACAGATGGAGATTGAAGGAAAAGTATACAAAGGGCGCGCGCTGCTGGATCTGTTTGAATCCTATTTGCGTTATGCCTTTTCTCATCGTGAGGAGACAGATGATCTGGCAACAGATATGGTGTGGTATTTATGGACGGGAGAGTATTCGTCCTTATTCGGAAAACGTGCCATGACAACATTTGAACGATATTTTATCAAAGATAAAGCATCCCATAAAGAAGTAAAAAATCATTATTATTATTTAAGAGAGAATGAGGAGGTCTGCCGCAGAATTTTGGAGGAGTTCGATTTGGATCCTGACCATGGGCACATTATTAATGGTCATACCCCTGTTAAAGAAGTGGAGGGTGAGAACCCGATTAAAGCAAACAGCAAAATGATTGTCATTGACGGCGGTTTTTCCAAAGCTTATCAATCCACAACAGGAATTGCCGGCTATACCTTGCTTTATAATTCATTCGGCATGCAGCTTGTCGCACACCAGCATTTTAATTCAAAAGACGAAGTGATCCATAACGGAGCAGATGTCCTTTCCGTCAGACGCGTTGTTGATAAGGAAATGGAACGGAAAAAAGTTGGTGAAACCAATGTTGGGAAGGAACTGCAGCAAGAAATTTCAATGTTGAAGAAACTGATGGAATATCGTTATATGCATTAAACTAGAAAGCATGCCTTTGAGGTGTTCTTTTTCTTTTTTTGATCGATGGTAGATGGCATAGGTTTAATGGAGAGTCCATAGCATCAAAACACCGCACTTCCAGCCAAGCGGCATTCACTCGGTATCCAACATAGTATAAGCATTTTGGTATTTGCCGAGAACATTTTGTGGTAATAATAACAATAGATAGTGCTTTAGATAACACTAATTCTTTAAAGGGAGTGAACGGAAATGCAAACAAAAGCAGTCATCATTAATCAATATGGCAACAAGGAAGTATTAGAAGAAGGCACAGTGACATTACCGGAACTTGGTGAACACCAGGTGCTTGTTCGGGAAAAAGCTACATCCATTAATCCGATTGATTGGAAACTTCGTGAGGGATATTTGAAGCAAATGTTTGATTGGGAATTTCCGATTATTCTAGGCTGGGATGTTGCCGGGATTATCGAAAAGACAGGTTCAGCGGTAACTGATTGGAAAGTAGGAGATGAAGTGTTTTCCAGACCTGATACGACAAAGCTTGGAACATATGCAGAATACACCATTGTAGATGACCATTTATTAGCGAAGAAACCTGCCAACATTTCATTTGCGGAAGCAGCAGCAGTGCCGCTTGCTGGATTGACTGCATATCAGGCAT
Source organism: Gracilibacillus oryzae (assembly GCF_009498735.1). GTDB lineage: Bacteria > Bacillota > Bacilli > Bacillales > Amphibacillaceae > Gracilibacillus > Gracilibacillus oryzae. The sequence goes on along the minus strand of NZ_ML762434.1, from coordinate 40,162 downwards.
TATTTGATCATGGTAAGCTGGAAAAAGGACAAAAGGTACTCATTCATGCAGGTGCCGGTGGTGTTGGCTCATTTGCAATTCAATTAGCAAAAGAAGCCGGTGCATACGTTTATACTACAGCTAGTCCGAAAAATCATGATTTGCTTCAAACATTGGGAGCGGATGAAGTGATTGATTATCATACAACAGATATTAAAGATGTATTAAAAGATATCGACCTGGTTTTCGATACTATTGGCGGTGAAACGCAAAATGACAGTTTTGAGGTTTTGAAAGAAAATGGGCGTCTGATCTCCATCGTCGGTGAACCAGACCAAGATAAAGCAAAAGAAAAGAATGCGGAAGCAAAAGGTATTTGGCTTCAGCCGGATGGCAATCAGCTCAGCAAGTTGGCTGATTTACTGGAAAAAGGTAAAATGAAAAGCATTGTTGGCAGCACTTTTCCACTTTCCCGAAAAGGTGTATATGATGCCCATGCATTAAGTGAAACACATCATGCAGCAGGGAAAATTGTTATCAGTATTGATTAACACCCAATACCCAATAGTCAGCAGCCATGCTGACTATTGGGTATTTCTGAACATACACCAGTCCAGAGGGATTATTTTTTCCAGAGAATATACAACAAAATTAACATCACGATATCCAACCGTGCTTCAAAAGCAAACTGAAAAAAGCCGTTGTGAAGCAGAGGGATTTTGGTAAGCAGAAGTGCAGCAATCATAATAGCTAACAATGGCATTGCTGCTTTTCTCACATAATAATTACATACGATCAGAATGCCGCACACCAATTCAGTTATTGCGACAATCAATACAACAACATCAGGATAAGGTAACCCGTAGCTGGCGAAAGCACTAGTTAAGTCTGCAACAAATAATTTCATCATGGCAGAAGCGATGAAAACATAGCCTACAGCATAACGAATGAGCTGATTATGCATAGAACAGCCTCCTTCCTTTTTTCTAATATGTATGCGAAGGGGAGGACAACCTATGCCAATAATATCTTAAGAAATTCATGATAAAAATAACGAAACCCTCTTAATAATCTGACGTATATATGAACAAAAGGATGGAGGGGGGGTATAGTGGCTTTATTATCGATGGTTGTTGCTATTATCTTTGTCGGCATTTCTGTTTTTCAAATCCTGCTTGCATGCGGTTATCCTTTAGGTGAATTTGCTTTGGGCGGATATTATAAAGTGTTGCCAGTGAAACTTCGAGTGGTAAGCGGGGTCAACGCACTTGTACTGTTGATTTTTGCGGTTGTTCTTTTGTTGCATTCTAATATTATCAGCGGCATTGATCTTATTTCTGTGAAGATACTTATTTGGGGAATTACAGTCTTTCTGGGGATAAATACTATCGCTAATCTGATTTCCCGAAGTAAGAAGGAGCGGTATGTGATGACGCCGTTGTCTTTCCTTACCTTTGTTTTGTGCTTATATCTTTCCATAGCAAGTTAATAAAAAAATGGAACCCTGTTATCAGAGTCCCATTTTTTTTTGCCTGACTAAGCAGCAGACAGATTCTTTTTCTTCGTATAATAACTTTCGCTTCTCATAATCAAAGCACCTGCAATGACGAAGGTCAGCACGAATACAGATAGTGCGATATATCCGTTCTGGAATCCGATTTCGCTATATAATAATCCCATTACATAGGAGAAGACCGTGATTCCAACCTGTTTCGAAAAGTTAAACCCTAGCATATAAACAGTTGCAGATAAACGAACATCAAATACACCAGTAATATATTTCATAATGGAGACAAGCATTAATGGCATCTCCACCGCCGCCAAAAGTTTCCAAAATGCCAGCAACCAGACTTCTGTTAGAAAAGCAGATCCGAGAATTCGGATAAACAGAACAACCCCTGCCAGAATAAGACCGTTTTTCGCGCCAATTTTATTGATGAACCATGGTGCGATAACCATAAAGCCTGCTTCCATGAAAATCTGTACAGAAGTGATTCGGCTAAATACTAATTCTCCCTGAGATTCATCAGTAAAAAAGCTGGCAAAATAGTTCGGGAATTGCTGATCAAAAACATCAAACATTGTAGCAATACCGATCATCATAATTGCGAAACCCCAAAAACTGCGATTCTTAAATACTTGGAGAATGTTTTCCTTAGTAACTGGTTCTTCAGCTTCTTTTTCTGCAGAAGCATTTGGCTCATCTGCTGTATTTTTGACACGAAGAGTCCATAAGAGTACCCCAAGTAAAACTGCTGAAACTGTACATGCCCAGAATATGCTGTATGGGTTTCGAACAAACATAATACCACCGATAAATGCAGCGGTACCACCAGCAAGTGAACCGAATAAACGTACATGTCCGTACTCATAATTGCTTGCACGTGATGAGCGCTCGATATATGCCTCTACGACCCCGACCCCGCCATTTAAACATAAGCTTAGGTAGGCGCCACCAATGATTGCGCCGAATATTGCGTTCGTTTCAAGTAATGGTATAAAAGCATATTGGACAAAAGGACCAATAAATAATAGACATAGTACAACAAATCCAAATAAATATTTTTTCAAGCCAAGTTTATCTTGGATAATTCCATATATCGGCTCAAGAATCAAGGCGGTAATAGCCATTGCTGAGAATACCAGACCAGCTACACTTGTGCTGAGTTCTGCGACATTATTTAACCAGAATGGCAGGAAGGCAAATATTAATGCCCAAATCATAAAGTAAAAATAATACATGCCCCCGAAGTTCCAAAATTTTAGTTGTTTTAAATTATTCATGTGTATACCTTCTTTCTCTTATAGAGCGTGTTCAAAAAGCCAACAAATGATAAGCGCTGAATCTCTTCGTTGGTTTGCGAGTCCGCTTCTCCCGTAGTCAAAGCCTAGGTTCCGATGCTCCTCGCTGTACCGCCTCAAGTTTCTTGCTTTTAATTTGCCGACTTTTTGCCCGCGTGCTTATAGAACGTCTCGTGTTTTCGGTGTCCATCTGTCATCTGGAGCAGGTTTGCCGAAGACAGGGTTACCGTTTTCATCCCATTCGATTTTCTGTGCTCTAGCTTGTCTGTTAGGATCGTATAAAGGGTCTCCAACTATTTCGGTATAATTTCTGGCATGATAGATTAAGATAGTATCATTTCCATCCTCAGACTCTGTAAAACTATTATGTCCCGGACCGTATTGGCCGTTTTCAGGAGCGCTCTGGAAAACAGGTTCCTGACTTTTCGTCCATGATTCCGGATTCAATAAATCATCATCTTCATTTGCTGTGAGAAGCCCCATGCAATAATCCACTCCAGTGGCACTTCCAGAAAAGGTAATAAAGACTTTGCCATTTTTACTTAATACAGCAGGTCCCTCATTTACCCAAAAACCTTTGATTTCCCAAGGGAGTTCTGGTTTTGTGAGCATTACAGGCTCTGTCTTTAATGTCCATGGATTTTCCATCTTTGCAATGTATAAATTCGAATGTCCTTTAATCTCTAAATCTTGCTGTGCCCATACATAATATAGCTCACCTTTATGGAAGAAGGTTGTTGCATCTAATGCAAATGTGGACATTCCTGTATCCACTTCTCCCTTTTCAACCCATTCGCCTTCCAATGGATTGTCTGATGCGCTTTCAAGAACATACATCCTGTGATTGAATGTGTCATCATCGATGTTCGTATCAGGTGCTGCGGCGAAGTAAATATACCATTTATCATTCGCGCGGTGGATTTCCGGTGCCCAAATCAGTTCGCTTAATGGACCGCTTTCATGTTTCCACCAGACAGCTGTTTCTTCTGCGTCATGCAGTTCATTCAGTGTTTTTGCTCTTCTTAATACAATGCGATCATAAAGCGGGTGAGAACCAGTAAAGTAATAATAGCCGTCCGAGTGTTTGTATACGAAAGGATCAGCTCGCTGTAATACAATTGGATTCAAGATTTCTTTTGCCATAAAAACCACTCCTAATTAATTTATCGAATTTTGTTAACGATTAAAAAGTTAAACCTTTTCATAGATTGGTAAACTTTCAGGTAGAACGCTAAAGTATCTTTTACCTTTTAATTGAGTAAGTAATCTTCTATACAAGAATAGTACCACTCATACGTATAAGTGTCAATTATAATCGAACAATAAGTTGTATAACTTATTATATTAAATCTGTGAAGTTGTATGATTTCACTTATTATTGTGCCTGGAAACAAGGAAAATAACCCTTATAGTGCAAGGGTGGGGCAACAAGTAATACAACTTTGTGTGAGAGGGAAAAATCATTACCGAACAAGTTTGCTGGCAGGCATGCGGAAAAGGGTATGCAGAGAGAGGAAATGCTAGGGAAGCGGTTCCTTCTCTTTGGGGAAGAGAACGATGGAAAATCATACTTTACATACAATTTACATATACGTATCAATTCTATAATAATCGATTGATAGAATAGAGTTAAAATATGCTAGAGAGGAAGATTTTATGAAAGAAAAGTTGTTTTTAAGAAGAATGGCTATTTCCGCATTAAGTCTATCAATCGCTGCAACTGGCCTTGTATCAACAGGAGTCACACCTGTAAATGCAGCAGAAAAGGAAGTTTCACAGAGTGTCCTCAGAGAACCGAAAACAGGTTTCCGTGTGCTGCCTTATCTGCAGTCACCGATGAGTACTTCTATGACAATCAACTGGGTATCTGAACTAGATGAAGCTGGAACGGTAACTGTATCAGGTCCTGGAATTTCAGCGACAGAAACATTAACATCAGACCCCTACTATATGAATTTAATGGAGTATACGGGCAAAGAACTGGAACAGGAACTAACTTATGCGCCGGGTAACTGGACGAGAGAGTCGTTAACGAAAGGTTCTTGGTTAGAGTCTAATGCTAACTATAAACATTCTGTAACAATTGAAGGGTTGGAACCGAATTCAACATACCAATATACTGTACAGCAAGGAGAAGAAAGTCACACAGAATCATTTAAAACTTATCCTGAAAATAGTGATTGGGACAAGTTAACCTTAGTTGCCTTCTCGGATACGGAAACAGAACCATATGGTGCTCTGGAACATCGTGAGTGGGAACTTCATACAGTCAATCCATATGCTGCCGGATCAGAAGAGCGTCCTGGACAAGCATCACTTTTCGATCAGAAATTTGGAAATAAATCAAGAAACGGGATGTTTTTGGTTCGTTATCCGCTTGACCAGCAAACAGCATTAAAAGAAAATTTAAAACACATTCAGGCAGCAAATCCGGATGCGCTGTTAATCGCAGGAGATTTATCACAAGGGGCTGGTTTTCAGCCGGCTTGGGATGAGTTCTGGCGTCATTTCTCAGGTGACTTTAATACAATCGCGTCAAATACGCCACTTCTTACTGCATTAGGCAACTGGGAAACGTATGCTTCGATTAATGGCGGATACGGCAGTGACGAAGACCGCAGCCCTGCGGTTATCTCTCGTAACAAGTACCATGAATATTTTGATACACCAGGTGATGCGAATAACCCGCAATATAAAGATTCCTATTATCGAACTGATATCGGTCCTGTTACATTGTTAACACTAGATTCAACAAATGGAATACCTGATGAATCAACGAAGACAGACACATACTCTGGCGATGTTTACAGTGAGGATGATTCTGTATTAAATGAATCAGTGTGGGCAGAGCAAGGGGCGGCAGGTGATCCGTATATTTCCACAGATACACAAGGTGAGTTTACGACAGAAGACTATAATGAGGCATTTACCAAAGTATTTGAAGGGACAACAGCAGAAGATAGTGATTTACCAAACTTTAACCCGGGTACAGAGCAATATAAATGGGTAGAAGAGCAGTTGAAAGATGCGCGTGAAAAAGGTCAGATTATTCTTGTTCAATTCCATCATGCTGCTTACTCTATTGGTGTTCACGGTGCACCGCCTAATCATGAGCATGCAGATAACCAGTCAGGTATCGCAATGAGAGTGTATACGCCATTGTTTGAAGAATATGGTGTATCTGTAGTTATCAGCGGTCATGATGAAATGTTTGAACGCAGCTTCGTAGATTTAAATGATGATGGTATTGGTTTCTATTCTTATGATGTTGGTGTTGCAGCAGATGGGTTGCGTGGAGAAAAAATGATCAAAGATGAAGAAGGAAAATATGTCCCGCAAGGCTATAACACCCATACAAGATGGAGTGCCACACGAGATGAACCTGAATTGTGGGAGACAAATGAAAATGGTGTGAAACATTTAATTGATGGCGGTTTACATTACGGGCACTTACAAATGGATCTGGAAAAAACGGAAACAGGTGCAGCTTTAAAATTATCCCCTGTGTACATTTTCCCGGTTCTTGATGACAATTACGAGTTAATCAGTACAGAACGTCGAGTTTATGATGATGTACAAACTATTCATTTTGATGAAAGTGGCAATATTGTAAGTATCTCCGCAAAATAAGGGAGTGCTGATTCAACAAAAGGCAGCTAAGGTAAACACTTGTGCTGCCTTTTGTTTGGATACTATTATAAAAAAGATGGAGGAGATGAAATCTTGAAGAAATTATTTGTTTTCGCAATAATTCTGTTTATAAGTTTTCTTACTGCTTTTCCGGCATCAGCAGCAACTGGTGATGCTTATAATGACATTGCTGACTCTTCTTACAAGAAGGCGATAAATCAATTAGCGTCAATGGGCATATTAAATGGTATGCCAAATAGAAATTTTGACCCTGAACGGGCTTTAACTCGTGCTGAAGCTGCCGTTATGCTTAATCGCGGCTTTCAATTAGCAGAAATCCATCCTACAACACCGATAGACCCCACGGTACAAAAAAAGACAACCTATCAAGATCCCCTCGCCGTTATTGACGAATCTTTCACTATTCCTACCGTTAAGAATTTGCAGACTCACTGGGCGCTGGAAGAGTTAGAAGGATTGTTTAAAATTAGAGCACTCGAATTCTCTAAAGAGGAGTATGACCCTGAGGAGGCTGTGACTTATAAGGAATGGGCAGATATGATCGGAAAGGTCATCTTCGGTGCTCAGCAAACAATCGACTTTGATCAAAAGCTTGTGGAAGCTGATTTTCTTACACAAGAAGAAGTACAGCAAAATGAACCAATTACCCGTGGGAAAGCAGCGCAAAATTTGTATGATATCTTATCACATCCCGATTTCCAGATTATCACGGTCTTTGCAACGGCAGACATTCATGGGCATTTACAGCCATATGTCCCATCAGGTGCAGAACAGGAAATTGGCGGTTTGGCTAAGATGAGCCATATTGTGAAGGAATTCCGTGCAAAACAACCGAATACATTACTGATTGATGCAGGAGATGCACCATATAATACAAATATCGCGAACCTTTCGGAAGGTGCAGCAACAATAGATGTGATGAATGAAATGGGTTATGATGCTATGGTGTTAGGTAATCATGATTTTGACTTTCCGTTTTCTGTTATGCAGCGTAATGAAGGATTAGCTCAATTTTCTTTTTTATCTGCCAATACGCTTTATGAGGGAGAACACCCAGCGTTCCTTCAACCTTATATAATGAAGGAAATCAATGGGACAAGTATTGCGATTGTAGGTGTAACAGATGATCAGAGTCATCATTTTACACATCCGAAAAATGTAGAGGGGATTTCATTTGACGATCACTTTACATCAGCAGAAGAAACAGTTCAGACTGTGAGAGATCAGGCGGATATTGTCATTGGTTTATCGCATCTTCATACAGATAATGAAGTTCTGCCAACAAAGGTAGATGGATTTGACATAATTATCGGTGGAGGAGAGGATATCGTTGACTTTCCGCAAAAAATTGACCAGTCATGGCTGATCGCACCAGGGAAGCATTCGGAAACGTTGAATCAGATCAATATTCATATGCTTGGTGATGAAATGCTCGGATTTAATTTTGCCCACATTTTTATGACACATAATCTAGCGAATGATCCTGAAGTTGAATCTATTATCCGGAATTATGAAAGTCAAATTGATGAAGAAATGAAAACAGTTGTTGGCGAGTCGAGTGTTGCGCTAAATGGTGAACGTGAAACAGTAAGATTGCAAGAATCAAATCTTGCAAATGCAATTGCGGATAGTTTAAGAGCCTTAACAGGAGCAGATATTGCTTTGCAAAATGGTGGTGGTGTCCGGGCCAGTATTCCGCAGGGTGAGATTAGATTGGAAAATATATATGAATCCCTTCCGTTTGATAATACAGTCGTTATGGTGGAAGCGAGCGGACAGACTGTTTGGGAAGCATTGGAGCATGGAGTCGCAGCATATCCATCTGCATCAGGCAGTTTTCTGCAAGTCTCGGGACTTTCATATACATTTGATGCTTCACTTGATCCAGGTTCCAGAGTAGTAGAAGTCCTTGTCAACGGTGAGCCGATTGATGTAGATAAGACCTACACAGTGGCTGCTAATGACTTTTTAACAGGCGGCGGCGACCTGTTCACAATGCTGAAGGAGGACACTGTTGAAGTGCTGAAAACGAAGCATTTCCTGCGTGATGCATTCTCGGAGTATGTGAAAGAGCAAGGCAGTATCAGTCCTGAGTTAGAGGGAAGAATTGTGATAATGAACGGAACTGAAGAATAGTACGCTTTTACTAGACCCTGCAGTAATTATATGCTTTCCTAACGTGTAAAAAGGTCATGAGTACCAAGGTAAGATAACTGAATGGTACTCATGACCTTATTTGCAGTGGAGCAGAACGGGACAAGAGAGGTCTGCTTGCTGAGAAATGAATGGCGTTCTGAATTCATTCAGTGGTATAACTTAATCTTGCGTCTTCTCCATATATAATTCGTATAAATATGCAGCCCATTTACAATGCGGGTCCCTTCTTAAATTGTTTAAAAGTCCTTGTACAACGGCATTAGGGAGGTTTCTTTCATATATGTTTTGCTTTAATAATACGATTGATTCCTGGATTGTATCATCCGTAATTTCTTTACTAGTCTTTATTAATAAATCCTCTAGCTGGTCATTGGTCGGTGTCAATACTTCAGGGTAAGGAATAGCAAAGAACTCTTCAGTAAGAATTGGTATAGTTGAGTGTTCAGCAATAACGTGTGTTCGTTCCACTAATGTGTTGCACAGTATCTCCAAATCAATAGGATAGTTAGATAAAAATAATAGCTCTGAATATAACTTAAGGAATCCTTTAATTGTATAAACAATATCAGGATGCATTAATGGAGGTATATGACTGAATTGTTTGGATACTAATGAAAAAACAATTGCATTCATATGTTTGTCATATTTAATTAATTTTGATAGTGGCTCGATTTCAAGTGAAATAGCCTGATCCTTCACTAAGACTCTGGCGAAATCAAATCTGGTTTCATAGCTGGAAAAATAAGTATAATAAAATTGAAATAATAGCTTCTCAGAATCATCGTACCAATCGTGTATGAGATATTGTCTAAATTGATGAAGAAAAACCGAAAAGAAATGGAAGAAAATTAAAATCTAAACGAGGATGGCACATAACGAAAATAGATAATCAAAAAAACGAACAATAAATACACAAGATAGCCATTCACTAATGTACTAATATAGGTAATGCTAAATCACCGCTGGGGAAAATACTCGCTTTCCGTGGGCACGGCTTCAACTAACTTGGTAAAGAAAGTCACTTTACCAAGTGGATTTTCAGCTCGTGCTGTTCCCACTGGAGTCTCGCATTTTCCCCAGCTTTTTATAATTTCTAGACTAATAAGTGGAACGAATATTGTTCCATTAAGACAGCATTACTTAAGCTGAGTTTGGAACGATTATCCATTCTGTTGAAAGTCTCTCTTCCATAGCAAGGATTTGTGATCAAGTGGAGGATGAAAAATTCTTTTTTCTGTAAGTAATAATCCGGACTAATTCAATGGAATGATCATGCGGATTACAGTATGGACAAACTACTTCTGTCCCATCCTCTTTGTTTTTTCATCATTACTATATTTCTTCTATTTACACTTCCCAAGCTTATTTAAATTCCTCCATTGTCATATCATAATTCACTCCAGCTGCTGCGCGAACTCCGTGGCCGGCTGCAATGATTAACTGCGCTGGGCCAATATTCGATGTTTCCCCTGCTGCATAGACACCTTCTACATTCGTTCTTCCTAAATCGTCGACAATAATTCCTAAGTTTCCTTTCAGTTCACAACCAAGGGAACTAGCCAGGTTATTTGGCTGCTTTAGTTCTGTAACAACAAAGCCGCCAGTTCTATGCAATTCAGTTCCATCCTCAAAAACTATTTTTGATAGCTTTCCATCAGTACCTGATAAGTGGGAAATCTTGTTTTCCTGGATCTGCAGTCCTTTGCTCTTCAGTGATGCCGCCTCATCATCTGGTATGATCTGCAAGCCATTCGTACAAATAACTAAATCCTTACTCCATTGATAAATCATTTTCGCCATATGGACAGCATGCTCTGATTCAGCGATTAATACTAACGGTTGATCTCTTAATTCCCAGCCATCACAATAAGGGCAACTGAACACACTTTTTCCATAAAAATCTTTCAGCCCTTCTACATCCGGTAAATCTTCTTTTAATCCATAGGCAAGAATTACTTTTTTGCTGGAAAAGGTCTTGCCATTGTTGGAGGTTAATTGAGAATGATCCTCTTGTTTTTCAATCTTTTCAATGGTGCATGACTCAAACTCTACGGAAGGGTATTTCTGTATATCCTGATGGGCATATTCTCTGAATTCTGCAGGAGACACGCCATCTCTTGTAATAAATCCATGGGACTCTTGTGTTACCGAATTCCTTGCCTGATTGTTGTCAAAGAGAGCAACCTTTCTTCGAGCCCGCCCTAAGACTAATGCTGCATTTAAGCCGGCAGGCCCGCCGCCAATAATAGCACAATCGTAAACCATTGAATCATCTCCTTTAAAGATATTAAAGATATATATAGTCTATAATAAGGGTAAAAAAATTAGTTTGCTTTTCCAAGAAATGAATGTACGATATTTTCGTCAAACTGTTTTGTAATCTGTTGGATGGTTACCGAGTTGAGGTGGTCCACCATTTTCTGCTCTGCCTCATTCATCACTTTCTCGATCAGACAATTCTCTCTCTTTGTTGTCGCATGATCCAAACTGCAATGAAACAATGAAGATGTCCCTTCAATTGCTTGAATTATATCTAGAAAAGTGATTTGATCAGCTTTCCTGATTAATTTATAGCCACCTTTGACACCTGTTATGGATTCGATAAACCCTGCCTTGACTAAGTTAGTTAACACTTTAGAAAGATAGGAAGGAGACACTTGCTGGACTTCTGCTAATGGTTTCACACCAATCGTTTTCCCTGATGGCAATAGGGCTATGTAAGCAATGGTGTGGAGTGCATAATTTGTTGCTTTTGAATACTTCACTTTCTCATCCCCTAATTATAGACTTTACGAGTCTATAATATACTCATTACAAAAAAGAGTCAATTAGCACGTCCTGAGCATGTATCTTTTGTTACTCTCCATTTTTTGTTACTTTTATAATAACATGAGGCAAAGGAGTGGGAGAATGGAAAAAAATAAGCAAATTCTTTTAGCGAAACGGCCAGAAGGTACGCCAGATCAGGATACATTTACATTTGAAGAAAAAGAGATTAATCAGCCCGAGAATGGGGAATTGCTGATTCGCACATTATATGTTTCCGTTGATCCATATATGCGCGGAAGAATGGTAGATGCCCCTTCTTATGTAGCACCTTATCAATTAAATGAAGTGATTGAAGGTGGCGCAATCGGTGAAGTAATTTCATCTAAATCCTCTCATTTTAGTGAAGGAGATATTGTTATTGGCGGATTCGGCTGGCAAACATTCTATACTGCCCAAGAAGATGAAGTGCGGAAGATAGATAAAGATATTGCACCAATATCTACCCATTTAGGTATCCTTGGTATGACAGGATTAACTGCCTATTTTGGATTGCTTGAGATAGGGAGACCGCAGGAAGGAGAAACAGTTGTTATCTCAGGTGCTGCTGGTGCGGTAGGTTCTGTTGTTGGCCAAATTGCTAAAATCAAAGGTGCAAAAGTCGTTGGAATCGCGGGTACGGACGAAAAAATAAAGTATTTAAAAGAAGAATTGCATTTCGATGAAGCAATCAATTATAAGACAACAGAGAATATGGAAAAAGCTTTAGAAGAGGCATGCCCTGATGGTGTCGATGTTTATTTTGATAATGTCGGCGGGGAAATCTCTGATGCGGTATTCACCCAATTGAATAAGTTTGCCCGTATTTCGGTTTGTGGGGCAATATCCAGTTATAATAAAGAGACAACAGATCTTGGCCCAAGAGTTCAGACTGTGTTAATCAAGAAAAGTGCTCTTATGCAGGGATTTACGGTTGGTGACTTTTTTGACAGATTTAATGAAGGGACAAGAGCTCTTGCTTCATGGCTTGACGAGGGGAAATTAACCTATGAAGAAACGATTAAAGGAGGATTTGAAAATATTCCGGATGCCTTTCTTGATTTGTTTAAAGGAAACAATATTGGGAAATTGTTAGTGAAAGTTTCGGAACCATCTGCTAAATAAATAAAAATGGCTTTAATAGCTCACAAAAAGTTGTGGGCTATTTTTTTGGGGAAAGATTATTATTAAATTTTTGTAAACGGCTTCCTTGGTCTATGCTCTTATGGTACGATTCGTTTTATAATGTTATTTTGGAAGGAGATGAATAAATGAACAATGACAAAGGATTATTTAAAACATTATTAGAGATTCTCATGATATCGACAAGGTTAGGATTCACATCATTTGGCGGTCCTGTTGCACACTTAGGGTATTTCCATGAAGAATATATCCGCAGAAGAAGGTGGATGGACGAAAAAGCCTATGCAGACTTAGTGGCATTATGTCAATTCCTTCCTGGCCCTGCCAGCAGTCAGGTTGGTATTGGAATAGGGGTGATTAGAGGAGGTATCCTGGGCGGCTTTGTATCTTTTCTTGGCTTTACCTTACCATCTGTTGCTGCCCTAATTATATTCGCCATTATACTGCAAGGAATGGATGTTAGTGATTTAGGCTGGATTCGCGGTCTGAAAATTGTGGCAGTAGCTGTAGTTGCACATGCTATATTAGGGATGGCACAAAAACTTACTCCAGATTTGAGCAGAAAAGCGATCGCACTATTAGCGCTAGTCATAACACTTTTATGGCAAACTACCTATACACAGGTTGGAGTAATCCTTTTATCAGCAATTATTGGATTTATCATTTTTCGTAATCATAAGGATGAAGCTGCATCCAGTATTAAGTTAGCCATTTCCAAAAGTTTCGCGACTGTTTGTTTAGTGCTGTTTTTCAGTTTACTGATTCTGCTTCCCCTGTTAAGAGAAGCTACGTCCATTCAGTGGATCGCTATGTTTGACAGTTTTTACCGTTCTGGTGCCTTAGTATTTGGTGGAGGGCATGTTGTTTTACCATTGCTTGAACAAGAGTTTGTCCCATCAGGCTGGCTGAGTGAAGAGGCGTTTCTTGCAGGTTATGGGGCAACTCAGGCTGTTCCAGGTCCATTGTTTACTTTCGCCGCTTATTTAGGGGCGGTTATGAATGGATGGACTGGCGGTTTGCTGGCAACTGCAGCGATTTTCCTGCCTGCATTTTTACTTATTCTAGGAACATTGCCATTTTGGGATGGCTTGCGCAGGAATCCTAAGATAAAAGGTGCACTTATGGGAGTCAATGCAGGAGTTGTCGGGATCTTAATTTCTGCCTTTTATGATCCAATTTGGACAAGTTCTATTCTGGCACCGATTGATTTTGCTTTCGCTGCTGTTTTGTTCAGTATGTTAGTTTTCTGGAAGCTTCCACCATGGATTGTGGTGGTGACAGGAGCAGCAGGTGGCGCACTGATGACATTATTATAATGAAAAAAACGGAATAAGGCGACTTGTTCCGTTTTTTTTAGGAAAGAGTATGGGATAGATATGTATAAACATCAAAAGCCGCACCCGAAATTAGAGAAATGAAGAATAAAAGTCTTTTAAACATCAAAATTCTTCGTCAGGTATGGGAAAGATCGTCCTATTCTTTCTTTGAATAATTTGAAATGGCGGGAACAGGAGATTATGATGAAAGAGAGGAAATCGGGCAGGATATCTTCCTGGGATAAAGGAGATAGGGTAATGGAAAATAAACATACAATTATTCCTTCATTGTCATCAAACTCGGTATATCTTGCATTTTTGTTAACACTAGTCGGGGGATTTCTTGATGCGTATACGTTTATCAGCAGGGACGGAGTATTCGCAAATGCGCAGACAGCCAATATTGTCTTACTTGCAATAAATATAGGAACTGGTGAATGGAAGAACTGCCTTATATATATTCCGCCGATCCTCGCTTTTTTTCTAGGTGTTATAGTAGCGGAGCTTTTTAAGAAATCCAACTTGAGAAATTGGCTGTATAGTTACAGAAGAACAATTCTATTACTGGAATGTGTTGTGTTAATCATTGTCGGGCTATTGCCTGGCAGTATACCGAATATGGTTGTGACAGTAAGTATTTCTTTTGTTTCGTCTGTTCAAATATCTACATTCAACTATCTGGATAAGTGGTCATACAACTCGACTATGACGACAGGGAACCTGCGCACAGCCTTTCAAGCAGCCTATTCCGCAATAGTCGATAAAGACAAGGAAGCGAAGGAAAGATCAAAGAAATTTATTCTGATTATACTAGCATTCCTGATTGGTGCCCTTATTGGTACGATTTCCACAACCTATTTAGGTTACATCTCTATCTGGATTGCAGCAGCGATTTTATTTGTTGCACTAATTCTTTACCATAAGGATAAAGGCTATTTCCGTAAACCTGTTAAAAAGAAGGGAATCGATTTTTGATCGAACATAAGGAGAGACACAAATGAAAGAGATAGAAGCTTCGAATATTGACTGGCTTGAGGATAGAACAATCCTGTTAGCGCCTGTTGGCAGTTATGCCTATGGAACAAACACAGCCCAATCTGATCGCGACTATAAAGGCATTTGTATCCCGCCAGTAGATTATTATCTTGGCTTACAATCATTCAATGAATACAATACAACAGGCGGCAAGAATTTTAAAAACACGAAAGATGATGTTGACATTATCATTATGCATATTAACAAATTTGTCAAAGATGCGATGCAAGGTGTGCCGAATAATATTGAACTTTTGTTTGTCCGTCCAGAAGATTACCTGAAAGTAACAGAATCTGGGCAAGTGTTAATAGATAATCGGCATCTTTTTTTGTCTAAATATATTCAAAAGCGGTTTAGCGGCTATGCGTACTCGCAAATTCAAAAGCTGAAAAATGGGGCAGATCATGATGGTAAATATGATACTAAGCTTTTTATGCACAGTATCAGGCTTCTGACAAGTGCGATCGAAATATTGAATACAGGCGATTTTTGTACATACAGACCGAATCGGAAGTTGTTGCTTGATTGCCGGAATGGAAAATATTCTTTAAAAGAGGCACTGGAGATGATTGATATATATAACGATGAATTAAAGACAGCGGGGGAACAATCTGCATTGCCCGCCACAGCCGATTATAAAAAGATCAACAATGTATTAATCGATATTAACCGAAAAGCACTGACATTATGACAGTGTCTGTAATCCCCTAATGCAATGAATATGATGGATGATATTTTAACTCCGTATAATATTATAGTGACTTACATAATAATTTCCTCTCTATTAGGCAAAGCTATAGGTAAAAACATTCAAAAATAACCCGGAGGTAAAAATGACCATTGTTCGCCTTGGCTATGTTGCAATGAGTAAATATATTAAAAATGCCTCACCATCCCAGACGATGACCTTTAAGCAATTCGAAAAGATTCGTGACAGAGAGGCGGCCATTCGCAAATTAGAGCGAATTGCCTTAGATAATTTACATAACACATCAAGAATTCTGAAGCATAATGCAGCCTCAGATATCTTCTTCTACCGACTGACATCAAGATTGATTCCATTAGCGAACCATGAAGAACTGCCTGATTGGAATTATATCAAGCCACTTAAGGAGAAATTAAAAGAGATAGGAGAGTTTGTGCAGCGGCACCAGATGCGTGTTGACTTTCATCCGGATCATTTTGTCCTGCTGAATTCTGTTAAAGAGGAAGTATTGAAAAATTCAGTAAAGACATTAAAAATGCATTATTTATTACTGAAAGGAATGGGAATTGATCCTGAGCACCGCTGTGTGATGCATGTTGGCGGAAACTACAAAGAAACAGAGAAATCACTGGAACGATTTGTTGATAACTGGATGGTCGTTCCAAGTGCCATTCAAAAGATGATCATGCTGGAAAATGATGATACCTCATTTACACTTGATGATACCCTGTTTTTATGCGAAAAATTAGGAATCCCCCTTGTGTTTGACTATCATCATCACATAGTCCATCACAAAACGGAAAATTGGGCAGAAAACTGGGTCCGTATTTTGCAGACATGGAAGCATTCCAACCTACCAGTCAAAATGCATATATCCAGTCCGAAAGATAATGAAAAGATACGACACCATGCAGATTATATTGATATCGACATGTTCTTTGACTTTTTAAAAGAAATAAACGGCACAGTGCCGCAAATTGATTGCATGATCGAGGCAAAGCAAAAAGATGCAGCACTATTTAAGCTGATAAAACAAATCCAACTAAGGGATGACGTTAAAATGATCAATGGATCGACGTTTGAATTAAAGTAGAGACATTTTATACAGAACAAAACAGACTAAAAGACGAACAATAAGTACTTATATAGATAGTGATGCCAATACCGTTGGGGGAATACTCGCTTGCATCCAATGGATCTACTCAAGCAAACGTCTCTTGAGTAGATCTGTCTTTACCGGGGGGCGGTGGTACAGTATGGCCAAACTATTTTTGTCTCAACATCTTTCCCTTAAAATGCTTCCGGAATCATCGTAAATCCATCGACAATCGTTTCTTCTTCTACCTCGATCATTAAATAACGTTTACCATCCAGCTGAATTTGTTTGACGAATTTCAGATCTTGGGGACTTACAGCAATGTTGGCTACTTTTGTGTTTATTTTAATTGATTTAGATGTGAATTTTGGTACAATATTTCGTGCTTTCAGCTCATATTTTTCGTCATCAAGGACATTTTTGAAGGCAGTTTCTACTTTCTCCGGAGTAACATCATCAATCCCGCTTGTCTTAAGAACTTTTTCTACATCTCTGTAATCAAGCTTTGGTGTATCTCCCTCTTCATTTTCTTCGACCACACGGTTAATTTCCTCATACATATTCGCGAGTTTTTCTGTACTGATTTGATGGCCGACAGCATCTCTGACAACTTCTTCGAAAACAATTTTATCATCTTTTGCAGTAAGTGTTTCTTCTGCGTTGAGGACATCTTCAATAAATTCCGGATCAGGCTCATTGTCCGTGAAACATGGGAATAAAAACCCTCCAATAGGTGCATTCAGATTAATCACAGGATCCACCACAACATGGTATTTGAACTCCTTCTCAACATAATCGAAGTGAAGCTCTTTTTTCGGATCTTGTGTTTTATTGATACTGCAGAGGATAAAGGGATGCGAGTAGACGGAATCCCGGTCACTTTCTTCTGTTTCCTCATTGCTTCGTTTCATTGGTTTCATATATTCAGCGCGGATAAATGTAACAACAATATCTACTTCATACTGTCTTTCATGCAGCATTTTCTCAACAAGCTCAAGCATTTGCGTCTGCCATTCTGTTACTTCTCCACTAAGTAATCCTTTATGTAAAATCAGCTGACTGGAATTTTCTATATTGGACTGGAATTTGAGTTCAAATAGTTTTT
The DNA here is from genome assembly GCF_009498735.1 of Gracilibacillus oryzae. Classification (GTDB taxonomy): domain Bacteria; phylum Bacillota; class Bacilli; order Bacillales; family Amphibacillaceae; genus Gracilibacillus; species Gracilibacillus oryzae. Next base: position 22,367 of record NZ_ML762434.1, on the reverse strand, counting down.
CATCTAAATTACCTGTCAGCACTTTTTTAAAATTAGTCATAAATAGCTCTTGCTGGTCTTGTTCAAGCAAAGAAAAAGGCTGGAATTCCTGATGATAAATGTCGCTCGATTCTTTCATAATATAAACATTGTAAATATCGTGTATTCTCAATAAATCATTTTCCACTTTAAATTGTCTGCGAATTGCAGCAATATCTTTTTTATTCATTATCATCCACTCCCAAGTTTTATTATACCTTATTGATCAAATATATTTCCAACACGGATTTATTTAGTGAAACAATTTAAATAATAAAGTGAAAAGGGCAAAACTCTTTATTTAATCTCTGTAACGCTCGGGTGGAGACAGGTTAGAATAGACATGTAGCAGTTAATATGAATTTATATTAAAAGGAGTTTTTATAGATGAAGATACAAGAAATACGTAATGCAACTATTATTGTCGAATATGCAGGGAAAAAATTCCTGATTGATCCGATGCTGGCAGACAAGGGTGCTTATCCTCCGATGCCAAATCCATCTCCAGATGCGCCGCAAGGAGATCAAAACTTTCCTTTAGAAGATCTTCCAGTATCTGTTAGCGATATTATTAATGTAGATGCAGTTATCGTGACACATACTCACCCTGACCATTGGGATGAAGCAGCGAAAGAAATGATGCCTAAAGAAATTAAACTGTTTACGCAAAACGAAGAAGATGCAACTGCTATCCGCGATGCTGGTTTCAAAAACGTAGAAGTTCTATCAGAAGAGACCACTTTTGAAGGTATCCAGTTAGTTAAAACACAAGGCGAGCACGGCAGAGGAGAAATCCTGAAAGCGGCTGGACATGTATGTGGTATTGTATTCAAGCATGAATCAGAGAAAACATTGTATGTTGCTGGAGATACTGTTTGGTATGATGGGGTGCAACAAGAAATCGCTAAGCATAATCCAGAAGTGATTATCGTCAATGCTGGAGACAACCAATTTGTTCAAGGTGGATCACTTGTAATGAGCACAGAGGATGTCAAAGAAGTGCACAACGCGGCACCAGATGCAAAAATTATTGCTGTCCATATGGAAGCTGTAAACCACTGGACATTATCCAAAGCTGAACTGAAAAGCTTTATTGAAGAAAATGGATTCGCTTCTAGCGTAGAAGTAGCAGAAAATGGAGAATCATTCAAATTTTAATAGAGAAAACCGACAGAATGGAGATAGTTCTGTCGGTTTTTTTGTAGTTTTTTTAAGTGCATATTCACTCTTCTTTATACACTTGTGAACATTTTCGGACTTTCATTAAAAAAACCTGAAATTCCCCATCTAATTCCTATATAATAAATGGAAAAAGGGAGAAGAGGGATAAAATGGTTGGAACTTTTCCAGTAAACAATATTGATTGGAAGCGCATTATCATATTTTTGCTCATTATTCTAGTACCCAATTATCTCGTCATGCAGGTGCAGCTGGTCGGTCCTGTTGATGATTTGGTTGGGATTGGTACAGCGATTGATCTTGTGATCATTCTGCCATTAGCAATCTATTTTCTTGGCTTTAAGAAAAGAGTATCATGGCTTGTGTTGTGTGCATTTATCTTCTGGGGATTGCTTCTCGCTAATTGGATGATTCCAAATGAAGCTGATGGATACCTCACCTATTTTAATTATTCTGTCATTATGTTAGAAGCTGCTGTCATTTTGGTTGAAGTTATTTTATTTATCGCTATTGTAAGAAGAATGCCAAGGCTTATTCAAAGTTATCACACCGAAAAGAAACAGCATTATCATTTTCTAAGCAGTTTTTCCGTTGCGATTGTCAAAACCTTTACTTTTAAAAATAAACACATCAATAAATTCCAGCTGATATTAAGGGTTTTTGCTACAGATATTGCGGCAATCTACTATAGTCTGTTCAGCTGGCGGAAAAAAGCTCCTGTTGCGGATAGCGGACATACCTTTACTTTCCATAAAGATGGCGGCTATCAAGGTGTATTTTTTATGCTTGTCCATGCAATGGTGCTTGAAGTTATCGCTGTCCACATTTTAGTTTCACAGGTTAGCCATGTTGCTGCATGGATTCTGACATTCTTTGATATATTTGCATTATTGTTTATTATCGCTGATTATCAGGCCATTCGTCTGTCACCAGTAGTACTTGATGAAAAAGGGCTTCATTTTCAAAAAGGGATAAGACAATATGGTTTTATCACATGGGAACAAATTAGTGAACTAAGAAAAAATGAGAAATCACCAAAAGAAACAGCAAAAGACCGTGAGAGTATCTCGCTTGCACTGCATGGTCTCGAACAAGAGCCAATTCCCTATGTGATTGAATTAAATGAACCTGTCGAGATTCGCCAACTATTTGGTTTGAAGAAAATCATCCGTTCCATTTACTTTAAAATGGATCAATCACACCTGTTTTTTGAGACAGTCACTGATTATTTAGCGAAAAGGGATCTTAAATGAATAGAGTAGTAAGCAAATTTAGCCTTATTGATGTGGCGGGATTTGGCGCCAGATATATTTGAGAATTAAGTGAAGCAGCCTTGGGCGGAATAAAACTTCTCGAAGGAGAGATATAGTAATGATTATTTTAATCGGCGGGGTCAGTTGTACAGGAAAAACGAATATGGCCCAGAAACTTTTGGAGAAATATCATGTTCCTTATTATTCGATTGATCATCTGAAGATGGGCATTTACCGAAGTGATAAGAATTGCGGGTTTACGCCTGAAGACAGTGAAGAAAAGATAGCAGAAAAATTATGGCCGATAGTAAGGGAAATGATTAAAACAATGATAGAAAATCAGCAACATGCTGTTATCGAAGGCTGCTACATGTTGCCAGAACAGGTGGAATCATTACGAAAGATCTATCCAGATGATATTGTTTCTCTTTATCTGCTTTTTTCAGCAGATTACATTGAACAGCATTTTGCCTCCCATATTGTTCCCTATCGAAACATTATTGAAAAAAGAGGGGAGGAAGAACGTCCGATCAGCCAATTTATCGCAGAACATGCGGAACTGAGAAACAATTGTATAGCTCATAGTGCCAATTTTTTCGAAATTACACAAGATTATGCACAAGAAATAAAAAAAGCCTATGCATATATCGAAGAAAAAGTGTTATTAAATGAAAAAACTAATAACAAAAGAGCTTGAGGTGACTTCCCTGTCTTCAATAAATCCTTCTACCATCATTATGTAGCGGAAATAACCCAATCAACAGCCTCTTTAAAATTTGATGCGATATAGTCAGGAGTTACTTCAGCATATTTACCATAATAATCGTTATTTTTATATTTCTGAAAAGCTTCTGCTCCAGCACCTGTTTTGACTAAGATTTTCATACAACCTGCTTCTTGGGCTGCAAGCATATCTGTCCACCTGTCACCAATGACGATGCATTCTGTTAGATTCAAATCATTTTCTAATGCAGCTTGAGACAGCATTGCAGCGGAAGGTTTTCGGCACAGACAACCTTCATTATGCTGATGGGGGCATAGATAGATCTGATCAAATCCAAAGCTTTTCAGTTCTTTTTCAAAGTCTTCTCTGGTTGCTTCTCCTCTGGAGATTCCTGGTTGATTTGTAAAAGAGAAAATAAGGTTTCCGGCCTCTTTTAATCTCGATATAGTGTTGTCAACAAAGGGAAAGAGTTGAAATTCACCTGGATAAACAACCTTATCTGTTCCTCCGATTGTACCATCCCGATCGATGAAAATTGCTTTTGGCAAATAGATCTCCTCCTGATAAAATGGATTTTTTTAAAAGCTGATAAACAGCACCCTTTTTTCACATTGACTAATGTCAAGAAAAGGATGCTGCTGGTTCATTACGATATTTCTCTGTCCAAACGCGATTATCGTTCTGCGGCTCTTTCATTCTCCGCTGTTGCCTTATCACTCACATAATATAATTCGACTAGTCTTTTGCTGATATTGGTAATATCCTTCTCCAAAGCAAGCTTGTACCCATTGTCTGTCAGATCTGTTGCTTTCTGTTCGACAATGTTGGCAATTTGCTCTTTAAACGAATCAAACTGTTTTGCTTTGTAGACATGAATATTGTCAGTAAGCCATTGTTCATAAATCGGTATGTCGCGGACAAGGATTGGTATTTTTGCAGCTAATGCTTCAAGCAGGACAATGCCTTCTGTTTCTTCGTGTGTCAGGAAGAGAAATAAATCACTGCCACAATAAGCATCGCGCAGATCCTCACGGTTAATAAACCCTGGAAAATACAGGTTAGGGATCTCCTGCCTCATTGCTTTCTTTATCTTTGCTGGAACAAGATTCATGCTTGTATGGCCAAACCAGTAGAATTTGTACTCCGGCAATTGTTTTGCTAACTCAATAAAATCATCAATTCCTTTTCGCTCCATAAAGTGTCCGACAGAGATGACTACTTTTTCCTTATCATCTATATTATATTTTTTGCGGAACCTGTCTCTTGCTTCAGCATTCCTTTGGAAAAATTGAGTATCTATTCCATTGGAAAGGCTGAAAATAGGGCGGTCCAAACCATAAGTATCAAGGATGGACTTTGAATATTCTGTCGGTGTGATAATAATATCTCCACTTTTGTAACAAAAAGAAATCCATTTTTTAAAGAATGGTGCGATCAGGTTCGAACCAATAAAAGAATTGCGGAAATCGTCCATTGTAGAGTGAGCATAATAGACAACTTTCTTGCCTTTTCTTTTTGCCCACCAGCTCATCAATAAAGAATTAGGGAAAATCGTGTTTAAATGTACGATGTCAAAATCCTCTTTCCTATCGGTTGTATGTGTAATATTTAAATGTTCTAATGCTTTCTTCTGATGACGGATCGCCTGACCAATCCCGCTTTTATTCACAAGATTTAATGACCCTGCGTACAATAAAACTTTCACACTCAAATCCCCCTTGTGTTAACTGTTAAAAGAAAGTAACGATATAACGGAAAATCAACTCAAGTCCAAAGCTGTAGATAGCAATTGGCAATGGTTTTCCGACTAATATAATGATGGTGAATCTTGTTAATGACATCTTAGTTGTGCCAGCTAAATAACAGAGAAAATCATCTGGTGCAATCGGAGAGAAAATCATGATTGTAAAAAAAAGTCCAAATCTCCGATCGTCAACCCAGCGGCGATATTTCTCCCGCAGTTTGGGTTTAAACAAAAAGTACATAACGGTGTCGCCGTACTTCTTCGCAATGAGAAACGCTGCAATGGAACCTAAACAAATTCCAACATAATTATAAATCAATCCCATAACAGGTCCGAAAACTAAAATACCGCCAAGGCAGCTGATCCCGCCTGGTACGATTGGTATAATCACCTGGACAAATTGAAGGGCGACAAAAAGCAAAGGTGCCCATACACCAAACTGTTTGAGAAAGTCTTCTAATGCTTCTTGTGAGTAAAAAAGTTCACTCTTGATCCCATAAATGAAAAAGAGAATACAACCGATTAAACTAATGGTTGTAATGGTGTTCCATATAAACTTGAATAGCCTTTGATTTTTTAGTTGTGTGTCGTTCATTGGTTAATTCCACTATGGTTGAAATAAACAATATCCTTTTTCGGATGATTATATAAAGATATTGCGTCATAATACGTGTCTTCTATGTTTTTCGCAAAGGCAACAGAAGAATAATTATCATAAGCAGTCTTTTCTGCATTTGCTGAAAGCTCTTTGTAGACAGTTTGCTCTTCAAATATATTCTTCATATAGTGTTCAAATTCACGGAAAGTTTCGAAAAGCCATCCATTTACGCCATTTTCCACAACACTTTCTAAACAAGGATCCTTTCTGCATAATGCAGGCAGGCCGCTTGCCAGTGCTTCAATATAGGTCAGTCCTTGCGTCTCACTATTGGATGCACTCACAAAAACATCTGCGGTCCGATAATAAGATGGAATATCCTTTGGTGGTACCATCCCTGTAAAGATAACCTTGTTTTCAATATTCAGTTTTTTGGCATACTTCTCAAGATGCTGCCTTTGCGGCCCATCTCCGACAATCAGTAATGACATGTTCTTATTATCTATTTGTGAAAAATAAGACAAAATTTCTTCCAGATTCTTTTCTTTTGCTAAGCGGCCGACAAAGATCAGTAAGTTATCCTGCTCAGGAATATTTAGTTGTTTACGTATAGTATTTCTTGTTTGGTCTGTTTTAAATTGTTGATAGCTGGATAAATCAATCCCTGTTGGAATTACTTTAATCGGCTGCTTTACCCCGTAATCCTGCAATAAATTGCTAACTTTTTCTGTCGGTGCGATAACATATGTAGCATTTTTAAGAACTTTTCTCGAAAAAATGGCTACCATTGCTTTTCCCCATTTTTGGTTTGGAGAGAAATAATGTGTGTAATCTTCGTATACCGTATGATAGGTATGAATGATTGGAATACGAAGACACTTCGCTAAATGTTTTGCTAAGCGGAAGGTGCTGAACTCACATTGCGAGTGAATAACATCTGGACGCCAATCTATTAATTGTTGCAGGTATTTGTAATTCTTAAATAATGTGACACGTGCGCCAGGATAAATTTTACCAACACCTAAAGAACTAATATATGTGACGTCATCTTTTACGTAGGATTTTGCTTCATCTGATAATGTGAGAACCCGGACTTCGTGGCCTAATTTCTCTAATTCCTTCTTCAGGTTGACAATTGAAGTCACCACTCCATTAATTACAGGAGAATACCATTCCGTTGTAATTAAAATTTTCATATGTAGTCCCCCAGTTTTTACTCATGAAAAACAATATGCTTTATAGTCCATAAATAGTATAATTGAGTATTCTTAACATTGTATTAATTAAATATAAAAAAACGATAAAGTTTTATTAACAATTTGGAAATTTATTTTATTTTAGTATTATAATAACATATTAATTCTTACCTATATATATATGACGAAAACTCTTAGGTAAAAGTTTCAAAAAAATTTTATTCCCAGAGGGTGCAGCTGCAAATACGCGATTAAATGCTGAAATATGATCATGAAGGATTAATTTTTTGAAATGAAATATCACTATAATTTGTTAAAGCTATCCTGTCAAATCTGCATGTCTGTTGATGTAATGGTACCTTGAACAGAAAATAAATCATTTTTTTGATCATGTAACCATCCCTTCAAGCATTAAATTCCTGCCTTCTTCTTGTAAACAAAGTAATACATGCTTAACGGCCACCATAGCACACAGAAGATTGGATAGATTGCCCATATCGCTTGTGGTGAGGTGATCGCATTAACAGTAATAAAGAAAACACTTATTAAGATGCTTGCTTGTATAGAGAATGCAAAATAGCTTTTTCTTTGTCCATGGTAGACAGCGAGCGGCCACCATAACACTACAAATGCCGGGTAAATAACCCAGGGATGCTGTGCTCCCATAATAATATTTAAGCAGATGTAGTAGAGAATAATACTGGAACTTCCAATCAACGCTACTTGGATTGTTTTCGCGCGGTCTCCTAGTAATACAAGAATAGGCCACCACAAAATAGGAAAGAGTCCAAAAATCACCCAGGGATATTCTGGAGTATTGATGTAATTCATTACAACAAGAAAGGCAATAAGAAGCAAACTGCAGAGGATGGAAAATTGCTTATGCTTGCCTTTTTTCAGACTGTATAAACTAACTGGCCAAAATAAGATCACAAATGCCGGATAGATAAACCAGAGATGAGCAGTGCTTGTGATTAAATTAACGACAAGTAAAAAGGCGATCGTGATTACACTCGCAACAACTGCAAAACTTAATTCATATTTTTTCATTTTACATTCTCCTTTGTACGCAACCAGCGGAAATACATTGTTAACGGCCACCATACTACTGCAAAGGTTGGGTAGACAAACCAGATGACATTAGGAGAATAGTAGAAATTCATAAACACAAACATGGCGATAATGAGAGCACTGCCCCATACAGAGTAACCAAGATTTATTTTTGTCATATTCTTCTTTTTCTTTATTGGCGGCTTGCTCCCTAACTCTTGCTTTAAATCTTCTATATCACCAAATTCGACAATTGCTTTATTTACAGCATCCTCTTCCTCTTTGCCTTGATCCATCAAATCCCAGACTTTTTCTTCTAAATTTTGTATCACTTCCTCTTTTACAGCGTCTTTTTTTTCACTTTCTGGTATATCTTTAAATAAATAATCTACGTAATCTCTAATTTTTTTCACTATAAACCCTCCATAAATAAATCAATTATTTCCTTTGTTTCTCCCCACTCAACAACCACTTCTTTTAAATATGCTTTTCCTAGTGTAGTAATTTTATAGTATTTTCTTTTTCCTCCTTTAGAAACATCACCAAAATAGGATTCAATTAGATCTTTCTTTTCTAACCGTTGGAATACTGCATACAAGGTTGCTTCTTTAATCTGGAATCGATTATTTGTACGTGTGCTGATTTCCTTGGATATTTCATAACCATACCTGTCTTTTTCCAAAATTAAGCGCAAGATGATCGAATCTAAATGGCCGCGTATAATATCACTTCTTATCATTGGACAGTATCTTCCTCCTAACTATTCTATCTCATAGAGTAATAATACTGTAAATTGCTCTATCTGTCAAAGTAATTATTAACTTTTTTTTCCTGTCGGGTCAGTCCTGATGTTGATTTTTAAGAAAATTGTGTTAAGATCTTCTCGAACGCTTACCGTTCAGACTGAGATAATGAATAGAAATTACTTACAATGGCCAGGTGATAAAACTGAAGAAAAAGTGGATGTTTGCTGCTGTATTTATTGTATTATTTTTTTTCGTCCTCTATTTAATCATTCCACAAGAGGAGAAAATAGAGGAAGTTTCCTTCATGAAAAATTCATCTGAATCCCTTTTATCTGTCAATCGTATGATTAACATTGCCCACAGAGGTGCGTCAGGTCATGCTCCTGAACATACGATAAAGGCATATGAATTAGGAGAGAAGATGGGAGCGGATTACATAGAAATTGATTTGCAAATGACTAAAGATGGCGAATTAGTTGCCATGCATGATGCTGATATTGACCGCACAACAGACAAGACTGGCTTTGTCCATTCGTTTACATTAAAAGAACTGAAAGAAATGGATGCTGGTTCATGGTTTAACCTTGAATCTCCGGGAGCAGCACAAGAGGCTTACAAAGGGCTTAAGATCCCAACACTTCAAGAAGTATTTGAACATTTCGGATCAGATGCCAATTATTATATTGAAATAAAGCAGCCGGACGAATCTCCGGGAATGACGGCAGCCTTAATCAGGATATTGAAAGAGTATCAGCTTATACCAGCAGAGCGGGAGGGTGCCATCGTTATCCAATCGTTCAGTAAGGAAAGTTTACTGGAGATTCATCAACAAGAACCTGATCTCCCTCTTATTCAATTATTGAGCTACAAACAACCTGCACAAATAACGGAAAGGGAATTAAGTGAGCTGAGGGAATATGCAACAGGAATAGGAGTTAATTATCTCTATCTTAATGAATCTTTCATCAAAGATGTCCGTGAAGCAGACCTGTTACTCCATGCTTACACTGTTAACGAAAAACGAGAAATGAATGCATTAATAAACTGGGGAGTTACAGGAATATTTACTAACTACCCTGATCGATTGAGTGAAGTTTTAGGGAAATAAAAGAAGCGAAGTAGAGAGGATGGGACAAGAGTAGTTTGTCTGTTTATACTGTAATCCGAACACTGTTCGGATTATTTGTGTTTATGAAAACAGGATCTCTCATCCTCCACTTCATCTCAGATCCCTGCTTTGGAAGAGAGTCTTCTAAGCGGAGTTGATGTTCGTCCTAAACTTACCATAAGTGAGGCTGTCTTAACAGGATGATATTCGTTCCACTTATTAGTTTAGAAAACCCTAAAAAGCTGGGGAAAATGCGAGACTCCAGCGGGAACAGCACGAGCTGAAAATCCACTTGGGTATTTTTTGGTATGTATGTTTTTTATATTTAAGAAGAGGTAAAACCTATCCAACACGGGTTTTTAATGAAGTGTTTTTGGGTAGTGATTATTAAGGTTTAATTATGCGATAAGCTCAAAGATAAGGGAGGCGCTCACTGATGAAAGAAACATTCAGAAAAGGTGTATCGCTGGGCTTAGGTCTGGCTGCAGTAAGCAAGGAACAGGCAGAGAAAATAATCGATGAATTAATCAAAAAGGGAGAATTATCTAGAGAAGATTCAAATGATATCTTTGCCCAGTTAAGACAAAAAGGGGAAGAAAGCCAAGGGAAAATGGATGAAAAAGTAAAGCAGAAACTTCAGGCAATGTTAGACGATCTTGAAGTGGTAAGAAAAGATGATTTACGTGCGCTCGAACAGCGGCTGGCAGCATTAGAGCAAAAAATACATCCATAATGACAGAATGATCATAAGCAAAGGGGGTGGACAACATTTTTAGAGATAGAATCAGACACATGGATCGATACAGAGAAATTGCTGTAGCCTTTTCCAGAAACGGATTTGGTTTTTTTGTTAAAGAATTAGGCCTTGATCAGGTTTTTTCATTGCCCAGAAGAATTTTTATGCAAAAGAATCAGCAGAAACATCGGAAAACTGCCGGTGAGCGAATCCGGTCCTTTTTGGAAGAGCTTGGTCCCACCTTCATTAAACTAGGCCAGATGGCAAGTACGAGACCTGATTTAATTCCAAAGAATATCATAAAGGAATTAGAAAAGCTTCAGGATGGCATCAGGCCAATGGATAACGAAGATATTAACCGGATTATAGAACAGGAACTTGGTGCTCCTGCTGATAAAGTTTTTCAGAAATTTGATTTTAAGCCAGTTGGGGTTGCTTCCATCGGACAAGTTCATCAAGCTGTTTTAAAATCAGGACAGCAGGTGGCAGTCAAAGTTCAGCGACCAAATATTAAAAAATCGATACATACAGACATAGAGATTTTAAAAGAATTAGCTGAAAGAGCGGACCAGCGCGTTCATTGGGCAAGAAAATATCAGGTGAGAGAGATAGTCGAAGAATTGTCTGATGCGATCATTAGGGAATTAGATTTTGTCAGTGAAGGCCGTAATGCTGACCTTATGGCAAAACAATTTGAATCAGATGATCATATTATCATCCCTGATATTTATTGGGATTATACCACAAAAAGGGTATTAACAATGGAATATATTGATGGGATCAAAGTGAATGCAATCACTGAATTACAGGAAAAGGGATATGATACAAAACGATTAGCAGAAAGAATCATGCAGGCGGTCTACAAGCAGATTTTTAAAGAAGGGTTTTTCCATGGTGACCCGCATACTGGTAACTTACTGGCATTGCCTGGTGAGAAAATTGCCATGATTGACTTTGGGATGACAGGCAGGCTTTCTCAAGAGATGAAAACACAGTTGGCTCATTTATTGATTGCATTGGTAAGACAGAAATCTTCGGAAGTGATAAAGGCAGTTCAAAAAATGGGTGCTGTCAAGGATGGTGTTAATCATCATGTGCTCAGCGGGGATATTGATCAATTTCTAATCAAATATGATAACATATCGAAAAAACACATGAGACTTGGGGAATCCATAACAGATTTGTATGCTATTGCAAACAAACATGATATTGCGATTCCAACAGATCTAACATTAGTTGGCAAAGCAATTTTGACAATGGAAGGGGTTGTTGAGCAGCTGGACCCTGAGGCTGACATCGTGGGGACGGCTGAACCCTTTGGAAAAGAGTTAATCAAAGAACAATATCACCCAAAACAGTTAGCCGAAGATTTATTTGAACAGATCCAGGAATATGGGGATGTCATCCATGACTTACCAATAGCGGTAAAGGAACTGACAACATTAGTGAAGAAAAGAAAGCTGCCAATTCAAGTCAGCATCCCTGAGGCTGATTCATTCTTCAAAAAACTGGACAGGATAGGGAATCTGTTATCATTCAGTATTGTCTTATTAGCATTCAGCTTAATTATGGTAGGTTTAATCATTGGTTCTGCGTTAGGCAGACAGACCTCACTATTATGGGATATTCCGGCAATTGAAGTTGGATTTGTTATCGCGATGTTAATGTTCTCATGGATGATGTACTCGATATTTAAATCAGGACGCTTTTAGTACAGGGTTAGAGAATCCAAACAGTTCACCGTTTTGGATTCTCTTTTACATGCTCGTTATACTTCTTCAATAGTTTGCCGAAATTATATTGCTCTTCCTCTGACCAGCTTTCCATTATTCTTTCAAGTCTGTCAAACCGTCTTTGTTTATTCTCTTCCAGCTCCTTGATGCCTTTGTCTGTGATGGTATAGTAGTAAGACCTTTTATCTGCAGGATTCGGAACTCTCTCCACATATTTCTTTGCCTCAAGGGCTGCAGCTTGTCTGCTGATTGTTGATATATCAAGCTGAAGTTTTTCTGCCAGCTGTTTCACACCAGCCGGTCCATGTGATAGTAATAAGCGCAGCAATATATAGCCAGATCGCTCCAGACTATCGTTTCTTTTTTCTGATATAACAATTCTCCGAATAAGGTCGGTTAATTCCTGTTCAATTAATTCCAGCGATTTGTTGTTCACACAAGGTCCTCCTTGACTAATGTATCTGTTAAGTATTATAGCAGATTTGACACAATAACATAATTAGTTGTATGATACAATAATGTAATTGTATTATACAACCTTTTTTAGTTAGGAGAAGTTAAGAATGAATAAAAAAATAAATACGGCAGCAGAACTTCAAGTAAGTTCGGAAGGAAATATTCTGTCACAGCCAAAAGCAGTATGGGCTGTGTTTTTTGCTTGTATTATCGCATTTATGGGTCTTGGGCTGGTGGATCCGATCTTGCCTGCGATTGCGGACCAATTAGATGCAGCGCCAAGCCAGGTCACGCTGTTATTTACTAGTTATAATGCCGTAATGGCAATCGCGATGCTGATAACAGGGGCGATCACGTCACGAATTGGGATGAAAGGAACACTGCTTTCTGGAATTATTATTATTGCATTATTCTCCGCTTTAGGCGGCTTATCTAATGGTATTTGGGAACTGGTATTTCTCCGTGGCGGCTGGGGACTTGGGAATGCTTTATTTGTAGCAACCGCATTAACCGCTATCGTCACTCTGTCAACAAGCGGAAATGCAAAAGCCATTATTTTATATGAAGCAGCGATCGGACTGGGCATTTCTGTCGGACCGTTAATCGGCGGGGCTTTAGGTGCCATCTCATGGCGAGGTCCGTTTCTGGGTGTCGCTGCATTAATGGTGATTGCTTTCATAGGACTTACTGTGTTTATGCCGAAAGCAGCTGGTGGTAATCAGTCCAAAAATAAGAAAAGAATATCCATAATCGATCCATTGCGGGCATTAAAACATCGGTCTTTGCTTGTACTAGGCATTACGGCAGCACTCTATAATTTTGGCTTCTTTACATTGCTGGCATATTCTCCTTTTGTTTTGCACCTGGATGAGCATGGATTAGGTTATGTATTTCTGGGCTGGGGATTGTTGCTCGCCATCACCTCCGTTTTTATGGCACCAGTGTTACAAAAAAAATTCGGCACAATCAAATCAATTGGTGCAATGTTAACTTTGTTTGCACTTGTGTTACTTGTAATGGGAATATTTAATTCTACCAAATGGTTATTAATAGCGGCAGTTGTCATAGCTGGGGCACTGTTAGGAAATAATAATACCCTTATTACAACTGCTGTAATGAATGCAAGTCCTGTGGAACGTTCAACAGCTTCTGCGGCTTATAGTTTCCTGCGTTTTCTTGGTGGAGCTCTTGCCCCATTCCTGGCAGGTGAATTAGCAGAAAGGTTTAATTCAAGTGTACCTTTTTATGTTGGTGCCATTATTGTATTTTTATCTGTTTTGTACTTGTGGTTAAATCACAAACATATCGGACATGTTGATCAGATTAAGGGACAACATTAATGATGGAAGCTGCCTTCTCCTTATAATAGGAAAGGCAGCTTTCTCTTTTTTATCAACCTTTATCACTGAGTCTCCCTTTATTTCATCTTTCTTGTGGGATGACAGGTGAAGAATGTTTGCAGCTTCATATATTGATAGATAAGGTGGGCATGTCTGCCTTCTCTTGTAGTCATGTCTATTTTGGGCTGAAGTTTTGTTAGAAATGCTTGATCACATTCACACTTATTTTTACTATGTTGATAACAATAATCATGTTGCTTGCAAAGAGCATCAACACCATTCACCGGAGCTCCCTGTCCGCTGCACCCTGGACCACACCAATTATAGCCTCTTGGTATACAGATTTTCAGTCGTTTTTTTCTATGAGACAAAGAAATTCCTCCTTTTTTCTCTATTTTATGGGAACTTTAAAAAGCTTGTTTATGTCCTTTGCTTACATTATTACAAAAAGGTTAAGTTCCCTGAAAACTGGTTTGACTTCAACTTTCTGAGGGAAATAAGTTTAGGGGAAATATTCCTAAAGGGAGGAAGGACATGATGAGTAACGAGCGAAACGTAAATGGCGGCAATAGCAAAAAGGAACAATTAGAACAGTTTACTACAGATGACAGAAATCAGAAACTGACGACAAATCAAGGAGTAAAAGTATCTGAAGATGAATTTTCGCTAAAAGCTGGTGAACGTGGGCCAACATTAATGGAAGATTTCCATTTCCGTGAAAAAATGACTCACTTTGACCATGAAAGAATACCAGAACGAATCGTCCATGCTCGCGGTTTTGCCGCTCACGGGGAATTTCAAGTATATGAATCAATGAAAGAGTTCACCAAAGCAGGATTTCTGCAGGACCCTGGGAAAACAACGCCAGTATTTGTCCGCTTCTCAACAGTTGCAGGAAGCAGAGGATCTGGAGAGCTTGCAAGAGATGCAAGAGGGTTCGCTACAAAATTTTATACTGAAGAAGGTAACTATGATTTAGTAGGTAATAATATTCCGGTATTTTTCATTCAGGATGCAATGAAGTTTCCGGACTTTGTTCATGCAGTAAAGCCTGAACCACATAATGAAATGCCACAGGCTGCTTCAGCTCACGATACCTTTTGGGATTTTGTTGCAAATAACCAGGAATCAGCACATATGGTAATGTGGACAATGTCAGACAGGGCCATTCCGAGAAGTTTCCGAATGATGGAAGGGTTTGGTGTGCACACCTTCCGCTTTGTGAATGAAGCAGGCAAATCCCATTTTGTAAAGTTTCACTGGAAACCAGTTTTAGGTACACATTCTGTTGTTTGGGACGAAGCACAGAAGATTAATGGGAAAGATCCTGATTTTCACCGCCGTGATTTATGGGAAGCGATTGAAAATGGTGATTATCCCGAATTTGAATTAGGTGTGCAAATGGTTCCGGAAGAGGATGAATTCCGTTTTGACTTTGACATTTTAGATCCAACCAAATTATGGCCAGAGGAAGATGTACCAGTAAAGCTGATTGGGAAAATGACATTAAATCGCAATGTTGATAATGTCTTTGCCGAAACAGAACAGGTTGCCTTTCATCCAGGCCATGTTGTACCGGGCATTGATTTTTCTAATGATCCTTTATTACAAGGGCGTTTATTCTCTTATACTGATACACAATTAATCCGTTTGGGTGGCCCGAATTTTCACGAACTGCCAATCAATCGTCCTGTATGTCCATTTCATAACAATCAGCGTGACGGCTACGGCAGACAAACGATCAATCGAGGACCTGTGAGCTATCACAAAAATTCACTCGCACAAAATACACCAGCCACTTCTACAGAGGCAGAAGGCGGCTATAAGCATTATGAGGAAAAGGTAGAGGGGCATAAAATCCGTGCCCGCAGTGAAAGTTTTAAAGACCATTTCAGTCAGGCTACCCTTTTCTGGAACAGTATGTCAGACGCAGAGAAAGAACATATGATCCAGGCATTCAGTTTTGAATTAGGGAAAGTGGAAAGTAAGTCTGTTCAACAGCAAGTTGTGGACATGTTTGCAAATGTAAGCACAGAGTTAGCAAGAGGTTTTGCGAAAGCAATTGGCGCTGAATTGCCACAGGAACAATCAAATTCAGTAACAAAAGCATCTCCAGCACTTAGTCAGGAGAACACCACACACTCACCGAAAACAAGAAAAGTTGCTGTAATTGTAGGTGATGGTTTTAAAGATGGAGAAGTAATGGCAATTCTGGAAGACTTAAAGAATGAAGGATTACAGCCAGAAGTTGTCAGCGATCAATTAGGAAAAGTGATGGGAAGAGATAAAGCGGAATTAGAAGTTCAACATACTTTCTTAACAGCAGACTCTGTTCTGTTTGATGCAGTCTATATTATAGGCGGGAAAGAGGAAGATAAGGCATTTTATAAAAAAGCGACCTTGTTTATTTATGAAGCATTCTCACACTATAAAGCAATTGGTGCAACTGAGGAAGGCAGAAAATTGCTGAATGCAGCGGAAATGGACAAAAGCCCTGGAGTTATCATTGAAGATGATAAAAAATCCTTTGTGCCGAAGTTTGTTGACGCCATTGCTTCACACAGACATTGGGAGAGAGAAGTAGTTTAAAAAAAAGATATGAGAGTCTGATTACCGAACAATAATTTAATTTAAAAGTCCCAGCAATGGAAGTAAAATAATCCGGGCGATTCATTCAATCGCCCGGATTTCAGTATGGACACATAATGTCCCATCCTCTATCCACTTTTTGATGATAATCCTGCTGCATTTTATAGCTTTGATTTGACCTTATCAAGAAAACCTACTTTACCTGTACCTTCACATGTTTCACAGGCAAATTCTCCTTCACCGGCACATTCTTCACACTTATGAATTCCATAATCAATTCCTTCGCCTGAACAATCTGGACAACGCACTAATCCTACCCCATCACATTCTGTACACTTCATTACAATTCCTCCTTTGGATTTTTTAAAGTTGTACTGCAACAAGATGGTGATAATCTTTCCGTTAATCCTCCCTGACAATATCAGAGCTTTACAACGGTTATTGTTTAATTACCCCTTTATCTTAGTTATAATCCTAAACGAAGGAATTGTAATGTTCCTGTAATTATATCTTCTTAAGACGAGGTCCAGGAACCGCCATTAATATGGATGGTTTGCCCTGTCATATAAGAAGATTCATCAGAAGCCAACATCACATATGGCCATGCATGCTCTGACGGCTGTCCAGGTCTGCCCATTAAGCTGTCCTGACCAAATTCTTCCACACTATCCTCATCAAATGATGACGGAATTAATGGTGTCCAAACAGGCCCTGGTGCAACAGAGTTGGCTCGAATCCCTTTTTTAGCCAAATTTTGTGCAATACTTCTGATAAAGGCTGTTATCGCACCTTTTGTGGCTGAATAGTCAATTAACACAGGATGTCCTCTGTAAGAATTAATGGAAGAAGTACTAATAATCGTATCTCCAGCATTCATATTCCGCACAGCTGCTTTTGTTAAATAAAACTGGGAGAAGAAGTTTGTGCGAAATGTTTCCTCTAGTTGGTCATTAGAGATTTCTAATAAGTCTTCTCTCACAAATTGAACGGCTGCGTTATTAACAAGGATATTAATTTTGCCGAAATGATCGACTGTTTTTTTAACTAAATTTTCACAATGGTCAGGATCTTTAATATCACCAGGTAACAGAATGCATTCGCCACCTTCTTGCTCTACTAATCGTTTTGTTTCTTCTGCATCACTATCTTCATCAAGGTAGGCAATGGCAAGCTTCGCCCCTTCTTTTGCATAAAGAATGGATACAGCTCTGCCAATACCGCTGTCTCCGCCAGTAATTAAAGCGACTTTTCCTTTTAATTTGTCCGAACCTTTATAATCTGTCGGCTGGTGTGGCAATGGAGTCATTTCTGATTCAAAACCAGGCTGACGATCCTGTTTCTGTCTAGGTGTTCCTTCTTTTTGCATTTCATGTGGTTTCATAATTTTCTCCTCCTCTATATCTCATTTCTTTTTGTTTTTAAAATTATCCATGTATTTTTCATAACCGATATTTTGTGTTGATAAACATTTGTTTACAAAAAGAAATATTTAGAAAGATCGGAAGAGAAGGGAAACGGTGTTGGAAGAAAGGGTTAATGATCAACTTAAGTGAAGCAGTAAATCATTTTTACTTTAGCTTCGATTTCTAATTGCCCCGGGGACACGGGGACAGCTGCATTAGCAGAGAAGGAGGATTGATACGTTTTATATAGAGCGGGGGAGTCAGCTGGTATTTCTTTTATACTGACAGGCTGCAGGGATATGTTACGTGAAAGTGTATGGGATATGGTACTCGCCTTCTGGCTGCCGTTGTATAAAGCGGCTTGCAGTGCCTTTTGATAGTATTGATTTTCATCCGCTACTTGAAATTGGATATCAGAGATCTGATTTGCTCCATTAGTAACTGCTATGTCTATTATATTACCAATATGATCAACATTGTCTATTTGAACAGATATTCTGTTTGTTGCCTGATATCCTATTAATTGCTGGTTCCCGTCAATATATTCATACTGGGGAATGATGGAGACTTCAATTGTTTGTATCCTCTCTTGGGGAATTCCATAAGCTAATAGTGCCTGATAGACCTGCGTCATCCTGTTGTTGTTCTCTTGCTGCACAGCCTGAGCGCTTTTTCCTTCTGTTACGACCCCAAGCTGCACTGTGGCCTGGTCCGGAATGGCTGTAACAATTCCTGTACCATAAACAACAATGTTCGATGAATGAATTGGATGCATCTGCTCTCTCTCCATTCTAAATAGTAGTATATTGTTATTTATGGCAGAGTGAAATAAAATATGATAACGATTTTTTTCCTGCATCAGTGATAAATTGGCGGCAATTCTTTTGGCATATCATCATAAGCGCAGATGTGTAATTCTTGCAGTGAATTAATGCTTGCGAAAAAGATATCTTGTAAAGGGTGGTTATGAAGCTGGATTTGTTCTAGTAACCATGTTTCATCAAGCTCAAATGTGTCTAATACATTTGTATAAATTTTTCCTTCCACAATAACAGGATAGGAGATACAAGAGTTTTGCCCGGATATTTGCAGATCCTCTAATGTCACTCCTCTTTTTTTTCTGTTTTTCAATACACTTATTGATCCGTTTGCTTCAATAATGGCTGTCTCTACCTCACTAATATCAAATATTTCTTTTTGGCGTAACATTTGCAATATATTATCAATAGAAAAACCGATTTTCTTTATATTTTTCTGGATTAACATGCCTTCATGAACCACAATAATTGGTTCGAGGGTGATCTTATGTCCAAATGTACGGTTCTTTAATTTCAGGAAAGAAACGCTCTTTTGCAAAATACCAATTGCAATAATGGCAATAACTGTCGGGAAGTGCTTAATATTCGGGTCAGCAATATCTGCCCCAACAACGGAAGCTAAAGTAATAATAATGAGAAAATCAAAGACAGGCAACTCCGCAACTGCCCTTCTTCCCATAAATAATGTAATAATCAGCATAAGAGGGAGAATAGTAATTACTCTTCCGATAACTAACATGATATCCTCCAACATAGAACATTCCTCCATCCGTTCATGGTAATTCTTAGCATGTTTCATTAATCAGCAATCATACATAGAAAAAGCAAGAACAGCTAAGTTTTATTGCATCAGCTATTCATCAGTGGCTCACTGAATATCATAAGAGTTGCCAGAAAGATTTATATTGCAATGAAATATGGTATTATAAACCTATGAATAGGTCTTTAGTCATTAGTGAAATATTTGTGGCTTTATTGCAAAAGCAGGAGCAGGAATTTTTTGAAAAATAGCGAATTCTTTAACATTGTGTGTTGACAACGAGAAAAGGGGCGGGATAGCTGTGGGGCGAAGAGGAAGACCGACACTAAGGGGACAATTTATTAAAAGAATCCTTCTTGTCATACTATTTGTTGTGCTTACGATCGGAGCAATGCAACTTAATTTTATTCATAAACAAATAGAAGAAGGGATAAAGGAACAGGGAGAGATCATCTCAGACCGAATAGAGCAGGGAATTAAAGAAATGGATATAGCAAGTAAAGCAATTGAACAACAGATTGATTTAAACCTCATTTACTTATCCCGTTATATTGGCGAAAAACTTGGTGGCAAAAAGATAGAGGAAATAAGAGAAGAAGAATTAGTCTCCATACGTGAAGAGGCAGGTGTAGCCGGAATTTCATTAATTGTTCCCAGTGAGGCTGATGATTTTGTTGTAGCAAAGTCAAGTGAGCCTGAAGAAGTCGGCTTCAGCTTTAAAAAAGTGTCTAGTATTAACAAGAATCTCCATGCGATATTAAATGATAGAGTCCCTTCTGAACAAGACATCCTCAGCTATTATGATAAAGGAATGTATGTTTTATCAATTACTCAGTCAGATGCAAAGGAAACAGATATGTTCTTTAATAAGTATTCATATTACCATGTACAAGGGACTGACTATATTATTAATGCTTTTATTAAAACGAAAGAAATTCATCATTTCATTAATGATGTGGTGCCGGATGCATTAACAGAAGCAAATAATATAAATCCTTACATATTAGATATAGCCGTATTAGCTCCGCACGAATTTCAAAATTCGCCGCTTCAGGGCGGGTTATATTCTTCTCCTGTTTTATATGGTGAAATTAATTTATTTCAGCAAAGAGACAGACAGACGATTCTGGACTTATCAGTTAAACCTGAAAAAACAGGATATAATGCAGAAGTAGATGGAAAAAGAGTGTACAAGTCTTTTATCCCGACAGAAGGAGGAGAAGTGATTTATCTTGCTTTGGATTATGGAGAGTTAAGCGGGCCGCTTTACCGTCATTCAATATTACTCGTTATTTCTGGACTTCTTTCTATTCTATTATTATTTTTACTAACTACAACTTTCTTTAATCGTATTTTCCAAAACATCCAAACGATTAATACACAAGTTCAATTGCTGGGGACAGGAGATTTCACAGCTAAAAGTGTGATAAATGAGGAAAATGAATTCAGTCAGCTTTCCCAAAGTGCGAATAAGATGGTCAGGACTTTAAATCATGTATTGGAAGAAACGAGTAACAAGGCATATCAAACCCAACGGCTGGCGGTATTGTTAGAAGCTGATGCAGCCAAGTCTGTTGAGCATTTGTATACTGTCTCTATGAAGGAAACAAAGCAATTAAGAGAACAATTGGACGATATTATCGAATTTCTTGATCAATTAGAAGTGTATGTGAGAGAAAAAAATCAAGATTCTTCAACGGAAGATGTGGAAGAAGTCTATAAGAAAATGGAGACAATTCGCCAAATGTTGAAAGAGCAAACGGCAACCACAACTGATACTACCGTTGCGCTTGCAGACCTGTTGACATCATTGCATGGCCAGTCTTCCCAGCTTACCCACATCGCAGACAGCCTTTTAAAGCAAATATCCCGTTTTAAATTATAGAAAAAAGCCTTCACTATTGTCTGAAAAGTGAGGGCTTTTCTTACTAGTGAAATAAAACTTTTTTATGGTAAAAGCAGAAACCTTTTGTCTTATAGTGCGTAAATAAAATAAACCCTTAAGGAGATGACACGATGAATCAATATGAACAAACAGCATATCAAGAAATGCTGGACTGGGAATTAAAGTTACTGAAAAACAAAAGTTTAGTGCAATCTCTTTCCAAAAAGGCTCAAAATAAATTTAACAGTTTTATACCGGAGAAAGCACACCAGGTTGTGACGGAAGCAATAAAGCATATGGTGAAAGCAACCTTAACTGGTTCTGATTTTACAACAGCTAAAGGAAAAACAGATGGTTTAAGCTTAGAAGAAAAAGAAGCTTTAGTCCAGGCAAAGTTATCTTCCTACCGAAGAACAGCAGCAGTTGAAGGTGCTGGCACAGGTGCTGGAGGCATTTTGCTGGGATTGGCAGACTTTCCGCTTCTGCTGTCAATTAAGATGAAGTTCTTGTTTGAAGTTGCTGCATCTTATGGTTTTGATACAAAAGAATATGAAGAGCGGCTATTCCTCCTCCACGTATTTCAGCTGGCTTTCTCGAATGATGATAAACGACGGGAAACTTACCATATAGTGAGAAATTGGGAAGATGAAAAAGGGAAGTTACTCGACATGGACTGGCGCAGTTTCCAACAAGAATATCGTGATTATATTGACTTGGTAAAATTATTTCAAATGATACCTGGAATCGGTGCCGCTGTCGGTGCATATGCGAATTATAATTTGCTCGACCAGCTTGGGGTGACAGCGAAAAATTGTTATCGACTGAGAATTTTGACGGATTAAGCAAAGTGTATAGCAATTCTTCTGGACAAGTGAAAGTATTCTGGCTTAACCACCTTTCAATGCCAAAGCGCACTATCTTTGATCCGCTCAAGGCATTGAGAAGGTCTCTGAAAGTCAAGTCCTTTTTTATGTGTAAATATAGATACAATGTTAACAACCTAATTCACATAATACATATTTGTTCTTTTA
>NZ_ML762433.1 GCF_009498735.1 Gracilibacillus oryzae | reverse complement strand
GATTAGACATAAAAACTCCCCTTAAGATGAACAGATTTTATATTTTTAATCTGTCTACCTTAAGGGGAGCATATCAATAGCGTGTCCGGGTTTTTGTTTGAAGATAAGATAGTATAAGCGGAGATGTCTAGCTCCATTCATACACAAGCAGAAGCTAATAATCAATAATAAATGAACTGGAAATTCGCGATGAAAAGGTTTACAATATTTAATAAGGGACGTAAATTTAACAAAAAAACCATAAAAATCTTCAATATGTGAAACGTGCAAAAGTGGAAAGAGTTAAAGAATTATTAATATTCCCCATGATACAATCGGAATGATTAGGAACTACTTGGTTATGATAATCAAAGTTATTTTATTAAAATATTTAAACAAATTACTGGGTTTACGCCCTATGAATATCGCCAGAAGTATTTAAAGGGAGTTATATAAATGATAAAGCAAAATTATTGGCATGTACTGGATAAGCATAATGTTGACGAAGATATACTTCGGTTTTTACAGGAGAAGGTCAAAGAATACAGTAAAAAAAATCTGGAGAATATTACTTACCAAACATTCCGAAGCTTTGAAAATAAAGGTGATAGAAAGGAATTTGAGACTATCTATTTTGAAAGGCGAAAGAGATTAACAGCCTTTGGATTAATGGCTTTTCTCTCTCCGGAAAATCATCAATATCTAATGTGGTTGGAAAATGAAGTATGGCAAGTGTGTCAAGAGTTTAGCTGGTGTTTACCGGCACACATCGACCCACAACTGGAAGGGCAAAGCTATCAGGATTATCAATTAGATGGGAAAAAGCAATATACGATAGATTTGTTTGCAGCAGAGACAGCTTTTACATTAGCTGAATTACTGCACCTGTTTTATAATAGATTGGATCCTTTTTTAATAGAAAAAGTAAAGATAGAAGTCGACCGTCGAGTTTTGCAGAATTTTATTGATAATGGTCCTTTTCATTGGGAAACTGCGACACATAACTGGGCTTCTGTCTGTGCTGGATCAATTGGATCTGCGGCGATTTATTTACACGATAATGATACACAGCTCCACCTTGTTATCGATCGAGTCGTTGATGCTATGAATTGTTATTTGGAAGGTTATAAAGCAGATGGGGCCTGTACGGAAGGATACAGTTACTGGCAGTATGGCTTCGGCTACTTTGTTTATTTCTTTGATCTTTTGGAGAAATACAGAGGAGAGTCTAGCGATATTTGGCAACATGACAAAGTAAGAGAAATTGCATTATTTCAGCAAAAAATATTCCTGGGTCATTATTATACAGTGAATTTTTCAGATGCGAATAAACTTGCTAAACCAATGGCAGGATTTACACGATTCCTGCATATAAAATTTCCCGAAGTACATATACCAGACAGGGAAATTAGCCAAAAAGAGATTATTGATCATTGCGGCAGATGGGCTCCAGCTTTTCGTGAATTGGTTTGGACAAA
Organism: Gracilibacillus oryzae; assembly: GCF_009498735.1. GTDB lineage: Bacteria > Bacillota > Bacilli > Bacillales > Amphibacillaceae > Gracilibacillus > Gracilibacillus oryzae. The sequence continues at coordinate 118,690 of NZ_ML762433.1, read as the reverse complement.
TGTGGATTCACTAGGTGCTAAATGGCCTGATCAGGATTATCAGTTAATAGATTCAGCGATAACTGTTTCCCGGCTCACAAAAGATAATAGAACATATGCTTTTGCCGCAAAAGGCGGCCATAATGATGAACCGCATAATCATAATGATATCGGTCATTTTATCTTGTTTGCAGACAACCAGTATTTTTTTAAAGATTTAGGTGCGGGGCAATATAACAAAGCGTATTTTGGAACAGAAAGATATAATTTTATCTGCAATAGCGCCAAAGGCCATTCTGTACCTATTATTAATGGGTATTATCAATCATTTGGCCCTGACTTTCATGCTGTAATCGAAACAGCTAGTTCTACAAAAGAAAAAAATGTATTCTCATTAGCAATGGAGAATGCTTATTCTGATCCGGCATTATCCCAGTTCAAGCGAACATTTAGCTGGGAAAAGAAGAAACCTGAGTTGATATTAGTAGACTCTTTTTTGTTTAATGAATCTCCAGTAACTATTGAAGAAATCCTGATTCTCGAGGACCACGAATATCAGATTTTCGATCATTGTGTGAGATTATATGCAAAAGACCAAACAATGAAACTATCCTATGATTCAGCCTCTGAAAAACCAGTGATAGAAAGGAAGCAATTTATCAATCATGATGGGGAGGCAGAATATTTCTTATTATTTTGTTTAACTGTTAAAATACTAAAATTAAATACAGAGATATTGTTTCGATTTGAATGGGAGGAAGTCAAACAATCACAATCAATTCAATAAGTAAGAAAAACACAATATACTACATAATTGGAAATCCCGGAGTTAGTTGTCCGGGATCTTTCTTTACATGTTAGGAATAATTTATTGACAAGTGAAGGTCCAAAAACTTCCGCTGATCAAAGTCACAGATTATTCTTCATATGTGCCAATAATTTCTATAGCTTCTTCGACTAATGACATATCAATGATTTGTTCAAAATCTAGTTCAGCTTGTATCGCACCGTTTTCCTTATAAAATTCATATTGTTTCTTTACATCTTCTTCAAAAATATAGCCATTCGGATTCAGCCCTGTTACACCGACCTGTTCCCATAACGCTTCATCTTTTAACGCTGTGTGATTCGCCATAATTGAAATAATTTCTGCTTCGTCTCCTATCCCTTTGATAAATACGTCATGGTAATCTCTTACTGCTTCCAAATATGCAGCCATAAATCTTACGGCAACATCCCGTCTTTCCGTAAGAAAATTAGGTGATCCTAAAACCATAGCGATTTGTGCTTCTGGTGCATAGTCGGTTGCATCACCAAAACGCTGATGAATTCCTTGATTCTCCCCTTGGGTAATTAAAGGTTCTATTTGTAATGCTAAGTCAATTTGCTGATTTCCCATTGCTGACATCATATTGCCAAAATCACTCATTAATACGAACTCTACTTCATCAGTGGATACACCAGCATGTTTAAGCATTTCGTGGTAAATGTAGTCATCAACCCCGTTTTTAGTGGAAACAGCAATTTTTTTGCCTTTTATGTCACTGTAATCTATGATCACATCTTTTAAGTCTTCTCGCACAACAAAAGTAAAATAGGAACTGCCTTCATTGTTATGTCCTTTATCTGCGATAAAACGAACGTCAATTCCTTGAGCGATTGAATTGAAGAAAGAGGCAGAGGAGATTCCACCAGCAACATCTACTTCACCAGAAGCAACAGCAGGAAGCATTTCATCACTATTTCCAAATGTAGCAAACTCAACTTCTATATTGTATTTTTCAAAATATCCTTTGTCTTTGGCGATATAAAAGCCTGCTCCAGAAGCCGACCCATCTTCCGCAATTACAACTTTTGCTGGTTCTTCTAATGGGGACAACTCATTACCTGTGGAAGGGGCAGGAGAAGGACTGCTTTCTTTACTTTGACATGCAACCAGACTGATCATCCCAATAAATAAAACAACGAACCAAGCTAACTTTTTCATTTTATTTTCCTCCATTACATTAAATTAACCTAGTTTGTTTTACTTCCTCTTGCAAGTGCTCCCAAATCTCTAAAAATCTCTGTGTAATTTCACTTTGTGATCGAACCTGCTCAATGGAGCGAGGTCGTGGAAGATCAAGTTTAATATCTTTCATAATTCTACCTGGCTGTGCACTCATTAAAAGAATTCGATCACTCAGCAATAAAGCTTCATCTATACTATGTGTAATAAAGATCACTGTTTTTCTTGTTTCCTGCCAGATCGACAGAAGTTCTTCTTGCAGGATAAACTTATTTTGTTCATCTAATGCAGCAAATGGTTCATCCATTAGCAGGATGTCGGGGTCGTTAGCAAACGCTCTGGCAATACTAACCCTTTGCTTCATTCCCCCGGACAATTCTTTTGGATAGAGTTTGCGAAAATTAGACAATCCAACTTTTTCAATATAATAATCAGTTTGCTTTCTTGTTATCTCTTCAGGTAAGTGTCGCATCTTAAGTCCAAACGCGACATTTTCTTCAACAGTTAACCACGGAATAACTCCATTTTCTTGAAATACCATTGATTGTGTCGGGTTCTTTTTGGCAGCTGCAGAATGGATAGTAATATTACCAGTGGTGGGTGTTTCCAGGCTTGCTAGAATCCGCAGTAACGTTGTTTTGCCACAGCCACTTGGGCCTAGTAAACAAACAAATTCTCCATCTTCAATCTTTAAATCAATACCACTTAATGCGTCAATATACTTGTTTCCTTTGTTAAACCGTTTTGATAATTGTTTAATTTCTATTTTAGCCATAGACTCACCCTTTCTTAAATTATTTCCATGGCAATAATTTGGCCTCTAAACCACGGAGAATGATGGAAAATATATAACCAAAAAAAGAAATAAGTATTAAACCAACGTACATTTCAGGTAATAAAAATGCTTTGTAGTTCATCCAGATTAAGTAACCAATACCTGAATTAGCACCAATCATTTCAGCTGCAACAATGGTTAGTAATGCGATTGCCTGCCCCATCTGAATTCCTTCAAGCATAACAGGCATCGCACCGGGTAATGCGATTCGAAAGAAAAAGTCTTTTGCATTTGCTTGATAATTTTTCGCCACGTCCAGGTAGATTCGATCAATATTGGCTACACCTGCTGCTGTGTTAATCACAACAGGAAAGAAAACGCTGATGGCTATTGTAACCATTTTAGAGAATTCACCAATACCAAATAGAATTAGAATAATTGGTAACATTGCCAAAGTAGGGATTGGCATAAATATCATTACGATAGGAGAGAAGAAATGGCGAAAATATTTATACATTCCCATTAAAAGACCTATGCAAATGGCAGGTATGACACCAAGAAGAAAACCTAGAAGGATTCTCGTTAAGCTGATGGAAACATGTGAAAATAATTCTCCAGATTCCCCAAGTTGAAACATTGTGTGGATAATGAGAGTAGGTGGTGGAAAAAAACGTGAATCTAATATTCCTGTATTTGAGCAAATTTCCCATAATAGTAATAAAAGCAATGGGGAGGAGATGGTAATAAATTGTTGAAGGTTTACTTTTTTTATTAGTTGAAATATATTATTATGCATGTTAACCTCTTCCTCTCTTATACGGCTATATTATGTTATCGCCCATAAAGTGTGCTCAGGAAAAACAAAAAAACCACCAGATATGGTGGTTTCGCCTGTTTCAAAAATAAAGTTATGCTACTTATATAAAGAACTAACCGATTGCTGCTCATACAATCTGATGATAGCTTCTGCAACTACTGGGCCCACAGTTAATTGGGTGATTTTATCCTTTTGTTTTTCTTCGGATAATAAGATTGTGTTAGTTACGATCAGTTCTTTAACATTGGATTCCATTATTTTATCTACAGCGAGTCCTGATAATACAGGATGAGTGGTACATGCATAAACCTGTTTGGCTCCATGTGCTTCCAATGCTTGTGAGCTTGTAGTAATTCTTCTTCCGGTATCGATAATATCATCGATAATAATGGATGTTTTTCCTTCAACTTCCCCAACTATATTAATGGTCGATGCATTTTCTCTTGGTCCTCTGCGGTCAACAATCGCAATAGGTGCCTTCAATTGATCTGCAAGCTGCCTTGCTCTGGAAACACTGCTATGGTCCGGTGCTACCACAACAATATCTTCTAGTTGCTTCTCCTGTATATAATTACCGATAATGGGGACAGCTGTAATGGGATCTACAGGTATATCAAAAAAGCCTTGAGCTTGTGGGGCATGCAGATCAATCGATATTACTCTGTCCGCACCTGCTTTTTGAATAATGTCTGCTATTAATTTTGCAGTGATTGGTTCCCGAGCGCGCGATTTTCGGTCTTGCCTTGCATACCCGTAATAAGGAATAACTAAATTTACCGACCTTGCTGAAGCCCTTTTTAAAGCATCGGTCATAATAAGTAATTCCATAATGTGATCTTCTACAGGGTCAGAAGTTGATTGGATAACAAACACATCACATCCTCGGATACTTTCTTCAATATTAATCTGAATTTCACCATCACTAAATCTTTTAACAGATGATTCTCCTAGTTCAATGCCGATATGTTGAACGATTTCTTCTGCTAGAGGTGTATTCGAACTTAATGAAAAAACTTTAAGCTTGGTATTATGGTACGAGTCATTCAAGCAAAAGACCTCCTAAATAAAATGTTCTAATGACAAGGCTTGTCATTTTCTGCAATAATTTCATCTCATTTATTATCGCAAATCCAGGAGACGGAAACAAGTTATCACTATTGAAATTTTTGAATTAATGAACAAATTTGTTTTGTCTGTTCACGCAACAATTCTTTGCTATTATCCATACATTCCTGCAGTGATAAAGGTTTGTTTATGATAGAAAAACACCCTGCGAATTTCTGCCTCAATGGATCTATATTATTCCCTAAGCTGCCAGAAAGTAATATCGCGGGTTTTTGATATTTATTCGCTAGATCTGCTACATAACCTGGTGCTTTACCGAATAATGTCTGCTCATCACTCTGGCCTTCACCTGTGATAATGATATCAGCATTTTTAATAGCTTCTTCTAAGTTAGTTGCAGTTGCGATTAATTGAGCACCAGATTCTAGTTTGCCCCCTAATGCTAAAAAAGCAAAGCCTAAGCCACCAGCAGCTCCAGCACCCGGAAAGTCTTTGATAGAGGTGTTCAGCTTTGCTTCAAGTATGTCGGCATATTTTTGAAGTGCTTGATCAAATGTGATAATTTGTGATTCTGATGCCCCTTTTTGAGGACCATAAATAGCGGTGGCTCCGTTTGGACCGCATAATGGATTATCAACATCACAAGCAATTTTGAAGTCAATGGATTTTAATTTTGGATTTAATTCGGTGATATCAACACTTTCTACTGCTAACAAGTCTTTGCCATATGGGCCAAGTTCGTTATGGTTGTTGTCATAAGCTCTCAGTCCAAGAGCTTGCAGCATTCCTAAACCACCATCATTCGTTGCACTGCCCCCTAAACCTGCAATGATAGTTTGACATCCTTTATCGATCGCATCATTGATAGCCTCGCCAATTCCGTATGTAGTCGTATTTTCAGGGTTGCGGTCTTTGTCAGGTACTTGGATAATTCCGGCATGGAGCGCTGTTTCAATTACTGCTGTTTTCTGATTAATTATGGCATAATATGTATTTACAGGTTCTCCAAGTGGTCCAGTTGTCTTTAGATGAATTAACTTTCCTTCCCCCGATGAAAGAATGGCTTCTATTGTACCATCACCGCCATCTGCCATCGGTTTGATTATAACATGGTCATCAGAAATTTCTTTAATAGCGTTTTGCATCGTTTCAGCCACTTCAGTTGCTGTTAAACTTCCTTTATATGAATCAGGAGCAATGACAATGTTCAATATATTCCCTCCTAAATCTGAATATTATATAACTAAATTATACTTGAGAAAGCGTATTCAAACAAGGATGAGAAATTATCTGGAATTGTAAGCACACCTGGAAGATTTTTTTCAAAAGCAGGACTTTAGAAAGTAGAGGAAGATGTTTTCAGAATACCAAAACAATCCGTACAATTTGAATTGTACGGATTACAGTATGATAAATTACTCTTGTCCTTATAGGTTATTTAAACTGTTCTGTTAAAATAGCTTTGACGGAATTTCATTGATTTTCTTAATTCCAATAAAATGATGGTAAAGGCAATGTGGCCATAGACTAAATTTGCAATGAATATTATCCATAAGTAGCTTTCGTTAGGGGCAATCCCGACCATCATATGCTTAATAAATATAAACCAAGCACCGATTACAAACGGAATTTGTAATACAGCTGTTTTTTTCCATTTGTCACCCCATAATAGAAATGGCGTAAAACTAAATATAAACAAGAAAATTACCAGAATACCCATAATTTTCACCCCGTTTAGAATTTTGTAAGTGTTTACATTTATTATAGCATAGTGTTCAAAAAATTGTAACAATTAATTCATAAAATAGACACATTTTAAGAAAAGCTCAAAGCGCCCGTTCTGCCCCGACAAGCTTAAGCGAAACTGCGACGTGGCGATCTTTGCCACAAAGCAGGATCGCTTAAGACCTCGAGGGGCAGGCGCTTGGAGCTAGACATCTCCGTTTATGCTTTCTTTACTTTTTAAAAAGGAGATTGACAAAGAATAAAAAAATCCTTTGGGTAAAGTATACCCAAAGGATAGAACTTGTAATCATCCAGTGTTACGTAAACCTGCTGCAACCCCGTTGATTGTCAGAAGTGCTTCCACTAATAATTCATCATATTGCTCGCTGCCCTCTTCTTCTTTTCTAAGTTGAGAAACAAGTAATACTTGGAGCTGGTTTAATGGATCCACTAATGGATTACGTAATTTGACTGATTCTTTAATATTTGGCTTATGATCAAGTAATTCATCTAAACCAGTAATTTGTAAAACAATATCTTTTGTCAGATTGTATTCTTCCTCTATTTGAGAAAAGATTCGCTGACTGATTTCTTTGTCTTCCATCATATTGGCATATCCACTAGCTGTCTTCAGGTCAGCTTTCGTTAATGCCATTTGCAGATTATTAATGGTTGCTTCAAAGAACGGCCAGTGTCGATACATATTCTTAAATATTTCGAGGTTATTTGTTTCATCTAAATACTTCTTGATACCTGTACCTGCAGCAAACCAAGCTGGAAGCAATTGGCGGGATTGAGTCCATGCAAATACCCAAGGAATAGCACGAAGATCTTCAAATCGATTACTTCCTTTACGCTTCATTGGACGTGAACCGATATTTAAATCACCAAGTTCATGTAGTGGTGTTGCCTGGTTAAAGTATTTAATAAACCCAGGATCTTCAAATACTAATGATTGATATTTTTTTAATGCGTATTCAGAGATCATTTACATTACTTCTTCTTCTTCTTTTGTTGGTTGAGGATCATTTGCTGTTTGATCATTAATACCAACGATACTTGTCATAAGAGTAGATGTCGCCTGTTCTAAGCTTCGATATGCGATATCTTCCAGTAAATAACGTGATGACAGTACTTCCCCTTGTTCAGTGATCTTAACACCATCACCTAATGTAATAGGCGGCTGGGAAAGAATGCTTGAATATAATGATCCGCCACCGCGTCCTAAAGAACCGCCACGACCGTGGAAATATTTCAATTTCACCCCATAGCTTGAGGCGATTTCGTGGATTTCCTGCTGTGCTTTATAAAGTTCCCAATTAGCAGTAATGTTTCCACCATCTTTACTGCTGTCAGAGTAACCTAACATTACTTCCTGCAATTCGCCGCGTGCTTCCAGGTGTTTACGGTATAATGGAATATCGAATAATTGTTTGATCATTCCTGGACCATTCTTTAAGTCATCTATTGTTTCAAGTAATGGTGCGACGTGAATTTTACTCACAACTTTACCATCAGGATATACACGGTATAATCCTGCTTCTTTAGCAAGAACAAGAACTTCAAGCAAGTCACTTACCGCACTAGTCATACTAATTAAGTAAACTTCAATAGCTCTGATACCAAACGTATCTTGAGCACGCTTGATCATGCGGAAAGTATCAATTACTTCCAGTGTTTCAGGAGAGAATTCATCATAGATAGAAATCATTGGACGTGGATTTTCCAAAATTTGAATCAATGTTTTTACTTTATCTTCCTCATTAAGGGAAGAGTAGTCTTCAGTAATATTCACATTTTTCAATACTTCTTTAAGGGCTGACTCATGTTCACCACTATGGTTACGGATATCTAATGAAGCTAAATGGAACCCAAACAAGTCAACCTGTCGAATAACTTTTCTTAATAGCTTGATTGGATTACTCTTTGGATGGTGAAGCTTCATGCTTTCACGAATAAGATATAAATCAGCAAGAAGTTCTTCAGACTTCTGATATCCTCGCTCATCATCATTTGCAGTGTATTCCAATTTCTTTAACATTAAAGATAGCTTTACACGATATACTTCATCTTCTTTATGCCAGCCATTTTCGTTTAGTTCTTTTTGATCTTTCTTAATTGATTCGAGAATTTCATCACTCACATTAACATTCGAATCTGAGTGGCTCATACGATCCTTTAATGTATCTAAAGCTTCATTATATTTTCTCAGTACCAGCTCACGATGGCATTTTAATGTCTCAAAAGTTGTTGTTGCTTTAACATTTGGATTCCCATCACGATCTCCGCCAATCCATGAACCAAAACGTAAGAATGATGGAATATTCCATCTTTGTTTGTATTTTTCATATAGCAAATCTTCTAAATCATCATGAACTCGAGGCAGTACATCAAACAGTACATGGTCAAAATAATAAAGACCATTTGAGACCTCTTTCATAACTGATGGTTTATTCTGTCTGATTTCTTGTGTTTGCCAAAGAATTGTAATTTCATTTGCAATTCTTTCTTTAATCATTTTCTTAGAATAACGCGTTACAGCATAATCCCATGATGTAAGAAGGTTAGCAATTCGTTTATGAATTTGTAAAATAGTTCTTCTGGTTGCCTCTGTCGGATGGGCAGTCATAATTAATTCCAGAGATAATTTTTCAAGTAATTCCGTTATTTGTTCTGGTGTTACATTGTTATCAAATAATTGTTTCACTCCAGCTTCCAGGGAACCTGGTTGAATAATATCAGCATCCTGTGCTTGATACTCACGGCGTCGTCGTGTACGATAGTTTTGCTCAGCGATATTTAATAAATGTAAATGAATCGCAAATGCGCGGATTACATTCTGTCTTGAGCCCGGATCAAGCTCCTTGATTGTTTGTTTGATCTGTTTTTGTGATTCATTATCTTCTGTTTCTCTTACTTTCGTTGAAAGCTCACGAATTTGTTTGACAATATCCAATAAAGGTTCTCCACCTTCGTGAAGTAGTACGTCATCTAATATTTTTGTTAAATATTCTACGTCTTGCAGTAAGGAAACTTTTGATTTTTCGTCAGAAATTGCTCCCATTTATCCCACTTCCTTTCAAATTAATAATTTTTTAATAAGTAATATCGAGCTATTAGAAGTCTTGCTTATGTTATTGGCTGGAGTTGGGTAGAGGATATAACTTCATATGATCGCATAAGAGCTATAAAAAATAGGCACATTAATTATCATATCATGAAATTGTCGAAAATAATAATATTTTTGTTTGAGTTGTGCGAATTGTCAGAATTTCTGGTATGTATGATAGAGTATAGTGAAGGGGATATGTTTCATTATATTCTATTGAAAATATAATCGATTCGCAAAATTTATATAGTAGGTGAATGAATGATGCAACTAACAGGAGTATTACCAGCCGTAAGGAATATGAAAGATTTTGAAAAAATATTAGAAAGTGACTTTCCAATCGTCATCTTACTTGAAACAAGAATTGCACAATTAGGTCAATTAGTTAAACTAATTCGAAATAAAAAAAAGAAGGTATTTGTTCATGTTGATTTAATCAATGGATTAAAGGTCGATCAGTATGGGATGGAATATTTAATTAGAGATATTAAGATTGACGGAGTAATTTCTACAAGAGCTAATGTCATCTCTATGGCAAAAAAGAATAATATTATCGCAATCCAACGATTATTTGCTATTGATAGCTCTGCAATTGACAAGAACTTAGAACTGGTGACAAAAACTCAACCAGATTATATTGAAGTCTTACCAGGGATTGTGCCATCTATCATTATTGACATCGTTGATAAGACAGGGATACCAGTTATCGCTGGTGGTTTAATAAAATCAAAAGAAGATATAGACACTGCGCTTAATAGTGGAGCCAAAGCGATTACTACCTCAAGGTCAAACCTTTGGAAATATTGATTTCTTCAATACAGGGGCTGATTAAATAATTAGTTTGGGGATTAAATTATTTTGTCATATTCCATTGACAGCGTTTTTAAAATGAGATATTGTATATCTTACAAGTTAATAAAACAAAGCATTATGGAGATTTGGAGATCCGGCTAGTTTAGGTTATATGGTTATTCGATAGTTTATTGAATTTTTGCCATATTACCTTTTTAGTCTGGATCTTTTGTTTTGTCAACAGTAAAACGCTTAAATAGAGGAGAATTTGTTTATCAGGTAAATTAATTCAATATGATAGGGAGAACTTTAATTATTGGGGGTTAGGACAATGAGAAAACTGATAAGAGGTATCGTGTTAGGTATCTTATTAATAATGATAGTATCACTTGCAGCTTGCAGTAATAATGAAACCGCTAATACTGGCGATAAATCAAAAGTTGTGAAATTAGCACACAATATGAATGAGGACCATGTTATACACCAGGCGTTAACATCATTTGCAAGCAAAATTGAAGAGAGAACAAATGGAAGTATTACCTTTGAAATTTATCCTAATGGGATATTAGGTAATGAAACCGAAATATTAGAGCAAATTCAAAATGGTTCTGTTGACATGACAAAGGTAAGTGCAGGAGCATTAGAGTCATTTTCCCAAGAATTTTCTATTTTCTCTTTGCCATATATTTTTACAAGTGATGAGCATTATAGAAAAGTAATGGAATCTGATGTTGCCCAGGATATTTATCAATCCACTACAGAAATTGGTTTTAGAGGCCTATCATATTTCGACTCCGGTGCACGCAGTTTCTATACAACGAACAGACCAATAGAAACACCGGAAGATCTTGAAGGATTGAAAATTCGTGTAATGAACAGTAAGACAGCGATCAATATGGTAGAAGCTCTTGGTGGTACTGCAACTCCGCTTTCATATGGTGAAATTTACACTGCATTGCAACAAGGGGTTATTGATGGAGCTGAAAGTAATCCAACTGCTTTAACAACAGGACAGCATGGAGAGGTTACTGACTATTTCTCCTTTACTGAACATACCAATATTCCTGATATTGTTGTTATTAGTGAAAAATTATGGAACAGTCTTACAGAAGAAGAGCAAAAAATATTTGAAGAAGTCGCACAAGAAACTAGGGAAGAACATACAGAACTATGGAATAAAGCATTAGATGAAGCAGTTGAACAGGCAAAGGAAATGGGAGTTACCTTTAACGATGTTAATAAAGAACCGTTTATTGAAAAAGTTAAGCCTTTGCACGAAGAATTTATGAAAGATGAAAATATTGCAGAACTTATGGAACGAATTAATGAGTTAAAATAAACAATTCAAAAAACTATGTTGAATTATTAAAGGGAGGAGAGTTCACTCCATGTCTATCGTATCTAAAATTAAAACAGGGTTGGATCGGATAATTTTATCTGTTGCTTCCATATTATTATTAATATTAGTGTTGGGTGCAATCTGGCAAGTGGTCTCACGTTATGTTCTTGGAAGTCCAAGTACATTTACAAATGAATTATTAGGATTTTTACTGATATGGACTTCGTTATTAGGTGCGAGTTATGCGTTTGGTTCCAACCAACATTTAGCATTGACTTTTGCTACAAATAAATTAAATAAAAAGGGCCAATTGGCAACTACCATCTTTGTTGATTTAATTATTGTATTGTTTGCAGTTGTATTCTTAATAATTGGTGGGATTGATGCTGTAAACATAACGAGCGTACAAACAACTCCTATATTAGGTATCTCTAAAGGGCTTGTTTATTCGATTATACCGATTAGCGGTTTTATCATCATAATATACAAACTTTTAGGGATAAGCAGTTATAAAAAGATCGATCAGGAAGAAGGTGAATGACGATGGATGCAACTTTATTAGCAACTATTGTATTATTCGGAACATTTTTTTTACTATTAATACTAGGTGTGCCTATTTCAGTTGGGGTTGGGGTATCCTCTATATTGGCAGGACTAACGTTAGTTCCATTAGAAATGATAACATTTACGGCAGCACAGAAATTGTTTGGAGGTATTAACAGCTTTACATTACTTGCAATTATCTTCTTTATGCTGTCTGGCAGTATTATGAATAATGGCGGTATTGCGATTCGGCTGATAAACTTAGCCAAGTTATTTGTAGGCAGATTGCCTGGCTCTTTAGCTCATACGAATGTTGTCGGGAACATGTTGTTCGGATCCATTTCCGGTTCAGCAGTTGCTTCAGCGGCGGCGATAGGAAGTGTGATGAATCCATTACAGAAAAAAGAGAAGTATGATCCGGCATTCTCTGCTGCTGTAAATATTGCTTCTTCACCTGCAGGTTTATTGATCCCGCCAACTACTGCTTTTATCGTGTATTCATTGGTAAGCGGGGGAACATCCATTTCTGCACTATTTATGGCTGGTTATTTGCCTGGAATCTTGATGGGACTCTCCATCATGATTGTTGCTTATTTTATTGCTAGAAAAGAAAAGTACCCAATTGCTGAAAAAGTTAATTTCAAACAAGGACTTGCTGTTGTTTTAGATGCCTTACCAAGCTTATCCTTAATTGTTGTGGTAATCGGCGGGATTGTAGCTGGTATTTTTACAGCGACAGAAGCAGCGGCAGTGGCTGTAGTGTACTCCATGATTCTTGCAGCAATTTATCGTGAAATTAAACTTAATCACATTCCAAAAATCTTAAAAGAAACGATCGTCATGACAGGGGTAGTATTGTTTCTTGTTGGGACATCTTCTATTATGTCGTGGGTTATGGCATATGCAGGAATCCCGCAATATATGACAGACTTTCTAATGTCTATATCCGATAATCCGATTATTATTTTATTATTAATGAATGTTATCCTTCTAATAATTGGTACTTTTATGGATATTACTCCAGCTATATTAATCTTTACACCAATCTTCCTTCCTATTGTCACTAATATAGGAATAGATCCAGTACATTTCGGTGTAATTCTTGTTTTTAACCTGTGTATCGGTATTACGACACCACCAGTAGGAAGTGCATTATTTGTCGGAAGCAGTGTAGCGAATGTTCCGATTGAGAGAATAATTAAGCCATTATTTCTCTTGTATATTCCATTAGTTATTACACTTTTCTTAGTAACATATTTTGAATGGATTAGTTTATTTATTCCTAGATTATTAGGCTTATTATAAAAAAGTGAGGTTTAAATTATGATTAAAGAAAAATACTTCAAGGTAGATTCTGCAGAAAATAATACAGTTACATTAAAGGCTGAAGATATTATCGCTCATGTATATGTACTGGAAGAAGACATTGTTCGTGTATATATGCCAGAGGAGAAACATCCATTATTAGAGAAGACTTGGGCAATTACTCCAGGAATGGAGGATATGCCAAAGGAAGGCCGAAATAAGGCTGACCTGTCACCATTCAGCTTACCTGAATTTGAACTCAATCAAACGGATCAGGAAGTTGAAATAATCACAAGTAAATTAAAAGTGAAAATAGAACTTAATGGCCTGAAATTTCATGATCGAAAGACCCAAAGCTATAATTTTAATCAAAGCTTAGGGAATGGCGTATATCACTACCTTGAAAGAACGAGAGATGAATCATATTATGGGTTAGGTGAAAAAGGCGGTCCTTTAAATAAAGCTGGAAAACGATATCGCATGCAAACAATTGATGCTATGGGATATGATGCTGAAAATACGGATCCATTATATAAACATATTCCATACTATGTCACTTACAATAAAAAAACAGAAATTGCATATGGATTGTATTATGATAATTACAGTGATTCTGTCTTTGATTTAGGAAATGAATTAGATAATTACCATGGCTGGTATAAATATTATTATGCTAGCAAAGGTAATTTAGACTATTACTTTATTCTGGGACCACGCATCAAAGATGTTGTAGAGTCATTTTCTAGACTGACAGGTCAAACAATTATGCCTCCGAAGTGGAGCCTGGGTTATTCAGGATCAACAATGACTTATACCGATGAACCTGATGCACAGGAACAATTAAAGAAATTCGTAAATTCATGTAAAGAATTTGATATTCCATGTGATTCTTTCCAATTATCATCTGGATATACAAGTATTGGTGACAAACGGTATGTATTTAACTGGGATTATTCCAAAATTCCAACACCTCATGAAATGGTGGAAGATTTCCATAATAATGAGATTAAATTATGTGCCAATATCAAACCAGCACTATTGCATGATCATCCAATGTATGAAGAACTTGCTGAGAAACAGTATTTCATTTTATCCAAGGACGCAAGTGAACCGGAAACGTCACAGTTCTGGGATGATACTGGTTCATATTTAGACTTCACTAATGAAGGTACTTTCAATTGGTGGAAAGATAAAGTCAAAGAACAATTGTTATCTTACGGAATTGATTCAACATGGAATGATAACAATGAATACGAAATCTGGGATGAAGAAGCATTAGCACATGGATTTGGTGACCAACTGCCGGTAAGTCACATTAAACCAATCCAAACGATGTTAATGATGAAAGCTTCTTATGAAGCACAAAAAGAATTTTATCCTAATATCCGTCCATATCTTATTTCCAGATCAGGGGCAGCCGGATTACAGAAATATGTACAAACATGGTCAGGAGATAACTTTACGGAGTGGAAAACCATTCGTTACAACATAAAAATGGGTCTAAGCTTAAGTATGAGCGGTGTCTACAATTTTGGCCATGATGTCGGAGGCTTCTCAGGTTTAGCTCCTGAACCGGAGTTATTTGTACGTTGGATTCAAAACGGGATATTCCACCCAAGATTCACGATCCACTCTTGGAATGATGATAAAACAGTAAATGTTCCATGGATGTATCCAGAATATTTAGAGTTAATCAGAGGGTTAATGAAGGAACGAGTAAAGTGGATTCCGTTTATGTATCAGGCAGTGCATAAAGCACATAAAGAATATAAACCAATTTTAACACCGACTTTATATCAATTTGACAATGATCCTAACACATTCGCAGAGAATGATGATTTTATTGTTGGAGAGAAGTTATTGATTTGTAATGTTGTAGAAAAAGGGGCAATAGAAAGAGATGTCTACTTACCTGATAACAAGCATGGATGGTATGATGTGAACACTAATGAGTACTATCAAGGTGGTAAGGATATAACAGTAGATGCTCCATTAGAAACTATTCCGATGTTCGCTCAAGCCGGCTCCATTCTGCCGATTAGGGACGGTGAAATCAGCTTCTCTGATACGAAAGAGGAAAGAGGCATCTTAATCTTCCCATACAAGACAAGTGGAGTTACAGAAGAGTGGATTTATGAAGATGATGGGAACACATTGGATTATCAAGAGGGAATCTACACAAATATTAAAGTGAAAATGGAATGCAATGATGACGTGATTGAACTAAACACTGAAGTTGAAGGTAAATACGATCTTCCATTTGATCAAATAACATTGTATCTTCCAGAAAATGAGGAACGACAAATTAAAGTTAATGGTAAAAGTATCAGCGGTCATAAAATTGTTGTCGCAGTTTGATTAGAAAAGCATTTACATTTTCAAACAATTTATAATATGATTAAAGTATCTAAAAGTTAACATTGTGCCGGAGATATGGAGTCCACACAACTAAGTAAGATGTTCCTTGTTATTAAATAGGGGAGCATTACTGGTTGTGTGGATTTTTTATTACTTTAAGGGAGAGCAAGTGTTTGTGATTAGTTTAGATAGAGAAAGAGGGGGTTATCCTTTGGAAAAATATATATTGTCAATTGATCAGGGAACAACAAGTTCAAGAGCTATCATTTTTAATCATGAGGGAACAATTGTTGAAGCAGCACAAATGGAATTTGAACAATTCTTCCCTCAAACAGGCTGGGTTGAGCATGATGCAAATGAGATCTGGACATCTGTGCTGGCTTGTATTGCGGAAGTATTGCGAAAAGCAGATATCGAACCATCACAAATAGCAGGGATAGGAATTACAAATCAAAGAGAAACTGCTGTTGTTTGGGATAAACATACCGGAAAACCAATATATAAGGCAATTGTCTGGCAATCAAGGCAAACGGAAGATATTTGCCGTGAGTTGAGAAATGCAGGATATCAGGAGACTTTCCGCAATAAAACGGGATTATTAATCGATGCATATTTTTCCGGTACAAAGGTGAAATGGATTTTAGACCATGTGGATGGAGCAAAAGAGAAAGCAGCAAACGGTGATTTATTATTTGGAACGATTGATACATGGTTAATTTACAAACTATCTGGCTGCAAGGTTCATGTAACAGATTATTCTAATGCCTCGAGAACCTTAATGTATAACATTTATGATCTGAAATGGGATGAAGAACTGCTTGATATTCTGGATGTTCCAAAAAGCATGTTGCCTGAAGTAAAATCTTCTTCAGAAGTATATGGAGAAACGGTTGACTACCATTTCTATGGACAAAACATACCGATTGCAGGTATTGCAGGTGATCAACAAGCAGCACTGTTCGGGCAGGCTTGTTTTGAGAAGGGAATGGTAAAGAATACGTATGGTACTGGCTGCTTTATGTTAATGCATACAGGAGAAGAACCGGTTCGTTCTGATCATGGCTTGCTAACAACACTTGCTTGCGGTATCGATGGAAAAGTTGAATATGCACTGGAAGGAAGCATCTTTGTCGCAGGTTCTGCCGTTCAATGGTTGCGTGATGGACTTCGTATGTTTAATGATGCCAAACAATCAGAAAAATATACTGAAAGAGTAGAGTCAGCTGACGGAGTCTATATGGTTCCTGCATTTGTCGGTTTAGGTACACCATACTGGGATAGTGATGCAAGAGGGGCAGTTTTTGGTCTGACAAGAGGGACAACGAAAGAACATTTTATCAGAGCAACGTTAGAAGCAATTGCATATCAGACGAAGGATGTATTAGGTGCAATGATAGAGGATTCTGCTATTGATGTGAAATCACTTCGTGTAGATGGCGGAGCTGTTGCGAATAATTTCCTGATGCAATTCCAGAGCGATATTTTAGATGTACCTGTAGAAAGACCGGAAGTTATTGAGACAACCGCTTTAGGTGCTGCCTATTTAGCTGGTCTTGCTGTAGGATTCTGGGAAAACCGAGAAGAAATTACGAAGCAATGGAAAGTGAATAAACAATTTGCAAGTAAAATGAATGATCAGACAAGAGACGATTTATATAGTGGCTGGAAAAAAGCTGTTGAGGCAACACGAGTATTTAAGTAATAAAAATATAAAGATATCGAAGGGACGATAAATCTATGACTTTCTCAAGTTTACAAAGACAAGATACGTACCAGGAAATGAAAAAAACTCCACTTGATATGATCGTTATTGGTGGTGGAATAACAGGAGCAGGGATTGCACTGGATGCCGTTCTGCGAGGATTAAATGTTGCCGTGTTAGAAATGCAGGATTTTGCTGCAGGAACATCAAGCAGATCTACAAAATTAGTTCATGGCGGTTTACGTTATTTAAAACAATTCGAAGTTAAAATGGTAGCAGAAGTAGGAAAAGAAAGAGAGATAGTTTACGAAAATGGCCCACATGTTACCACACCAGAGTGGATGATGTTGCCATTCTATAAAGGCGGTACATTTGGTCCTTTCTCAACAAATGTTGGTTTGCGTGTTTATGACTTCCTTGCGGGCGTAAAAAAATCAGAACGAAGACAAATGTTCAGCAGTGATGTAGCATTAAAGCGCGAGCCTTTACTAAAAAGTGAAGGATTAAAGGGTGCTGGTTATTATGTGGAATACAAAACGGATGATGCACGCTTAACAATGGAAGTAATGAAAAAGGCGGTTGAAAACGGCGCACTGTCATTGAATTACGCCAAAGTGGATAATCTTTTATATGATAATGGAAAAGTGATCGGTGTAAAAGTAGAAGACCAGTTGACTGGTGATTTCCATGATATCGAAGCAAAATATGTCATTAATGCGGCAGGACCTTGGGTTGATACGATTCGCGAAAAGGATAATTCCAAAAAAGGCAAAACACTGCAGCTGACAAAAGGGATTCACTTAGTATTTGACCAATCTAAATTCCCGCTTCAACAGGCTATTTATTTTGATACTCCTGACGGCAGAATGGTTTTCGCTATTCCAAGAGAGGGAAAAACATATGTTGGTACAACAGATACGGTTTATAAAGGAAACATTGCACATCCAACAATGACAGTAGAAGATCGTGACTATGTGATCAATGCCATTCACTTTATGTTCCCTGACCTGAATATTACGGCAGATGATGTGGAATCAAGCTGGGCAGGATTACGCCCATTAATTCACGAAGAAGGGAAAGATCCATCTGAAATTTCCCGAAAAGACGAAATCTTTGAGTCTGGATCTGGATTAATCTCTATTGCAGGCGGTAAATTGACTGGTTACCGTAAAATGGCTGAAGATGTAGTCAATTTTGTTGCAGATAAGATGATTCAAGCAGAAAGAAAAGTATTCCAGCCAAGTGATACAAAGCATCTACCTGTTTCAGGAGGAGAGGTCGGCGGATCAAAAGGATTTGTTCAATTTATGAATGAGCAAATGAAGAAAGGGACTGAGATTGGCTTAACTGAAACACAAGCGAGAAATATCATTCAGAGATACGGCTCCAATGTAACGAAAGTATTTGAATTATATAATGAAGCAAAGACTTCGGACAGCAGCCTTTCTCCATTAACAAATGCGGTACTGCAATACAGTATTCAATATGAAGCTGCTTGTAAACCAGTAGATATTTTTGTTAGAAGAACTGGCGCATTATTCTTCAACATTGACTGGGTAAAACAGGAGAAAGAAGCCGTGATTAATGAAATGCAGACTATTTTCAACTGGTCTGGGGAACAAAAGAAAAAATACACAGACGAGCTTGATCAATTATTATACGAAGCCGTTCATCCAACAGCAGAGTAAAAAACAAAATCGCGAAGTCAGCATTGCTTCGCGATTTTTTCATACTCAAAAGTCAAAAGCGAACGAGAGAGAAGAAACTGCAAATAAAGCAGGTAAACTTAACGAGCTTATGGTTTGGCGATTGGCTATAAGTGGAAATCCCTTTTATACTGATGTAATATAGTATCAAATAAGAAGACGAGGTGAGCCGGAATGAAGAAGATTTATAATGATGTTAATCAGATGGTGGATGAAATGATTGATGGCATAACTACTGCACATTCTGCTTTTTTGAAAAGGCTGCCAAACACAACAGTTATCACAAGAAGTGATGTACGAGTTCAAGGTAAAGTCGGAATAGTAAGTGGCGGGGGCAGTGGCCATGAACCAGCTCATGCCGGATATGTTGGAGAAGGAATGCTTGATGCAGCGGTTGTAGGGGAGGTGTTCACATCACCGACACCTGACCAAGTGTTAGAAGCACTGAAAGCAGTAGACAGTGGAGCCGGTGTTTTATTAATTCTTAAAAACTATACCGGTGATGTAATGAATTTCGAGATGGCGAAAGAAATGGCCGAAATGGAAGGAATCAAAGTAGAACAAGTAGTTGTGAATGACGATGTTGCTGTTCAGGACAGTACCTTTACTACAGGAAGAAGGGGAATTGCAGGAACGGTGTTTGTTCATAAAATAGCGGGAGCTCTTGCCGAAACAGGTGCATCACTTGAGGAAGTGAAATCTATTGCAGAAAAAACGATTAACAATGTTCGTTCAATGGGTGTTGCTTTATCATCCTGTACAGTTCCAGCTGCTGGTAAACCAAGCTTTGTTCTAGAAGATAATGAAATGGAAATCGGAATTGGAATTCACGGCGAACCAGGTATTAAACGTGTTCCAATAGAGAATGCAGACCAGATTACAACAACACTTTTAGAAAAAATTTTAGCAGATATTGATTACAGTAACAGCAACGTGGCAGTAATGATTAATGGATTAGGTTCAACACCAGAAATGGAATTATACCTTGTCAGCCGAAAAGTTAGCCAATTGTTAGAGGAAAAAGAGATTACTATCTATCGAACATGGGTAGGAGAATATATGACATCATTAGACATGGCAGGGTTTTCGATTACCGTATTAAAATTAGATGACCAATTAAAAGAAATGCTGAACAAACCATCGAAAACTATAGCATTTTCTAACTAAAGGAGAATATGATGATTATTTTAACAGTAGAAAAGACGAAAAAATGGATGCGTGAAATTCAAAAACTGATGGAGGAAAATAAAGAGCAATTAACCACATTAGACCAGGCCATTGGTGATGGAGATCATGGCATTAATATGGAACGCGGTTTTCGAGAAGTAATGTTAAAAATTGAAGATACTGATTATGATACAGTAGCAGATGTGCTAAAAAGTGTTGCCATGACATTAACAGCTAAAGTTGGCGGTGCGTCAGGTCCATTGTACGGAACTGCCTTTCTCAAAATGTCAATGGAAATGCAGGGGAAAGAAGTGGATGAAACAGTTTTTAAAGCGGCTGTGAAAGAAGCAGTTGAAGGAATCAAAATGCGGGGGAAAGCTGAAATGGGTGAAAAAACCCTTTACGATGTATGGAACCAGGTAGCTAACTTCTTAGAAGAGGAACCAGTAGAAGATTGGGGAGCATTGCTGGAAGTTTGCCAGGCAACAATAGAAGATACGAGAGAAATGCAAGCAACAAAAGGACGTGCCTCTTATTTAAGTGAACGCTCCAAAGGGCATGTGGATCCAGGTTCCATGTCATCTTTTTATATCTTCCAGGCACTAATGACAGTTGTAGAAACGGAGGATTAATTGTGAATAAAGTAGCGATAGTTATCGTGTCCCATAGTATTTCCATTGGTCAAGGTGTAAAAGATTTAATCAGTCAAGTCATTACGGATGTACCAGTACTTCTTGCCTGTGGTACTGAAAATGATGACATTGGAACAAGCTTTCAATTCATTGGGGAGTGAATCAGAAGGAATCATTTTCTATGATTTAGGCAGCGCAAAAATGAATGCAGAAATGGCAATAGAAATGCTTTCCATCGAAAATTTCACAATAGCGGAGGATATACCTATTGTAGAGGGATCTTATATTGCTGCTGTAGAATCCAACATGGGAAAATCTCAAGCTGAGATAATGGAGAGCTTAGCTAAATTAAGGGCTTCATATACTTAAGAGCTAATACCAAGAAGAGAAGACCAGGATTATCGTTCCGTTTCCATGGTCTTCTTGACTTAACCAATTAAATTTTATAACTTAACAATTGATCCAGATTGACTCCACTCAACACCTAAATCACTAGGTAAACAAAATTGTTCATAACACTGTGTCAGTGTTTCTTCCAGGCCTTCTACAATTCTTAATTTCTTCTCTTCATTTACAGTAATCCATTTCTTGGGAAAATGCGGAACATCTTTAACTGATTGATGCATCCCGTAAATTGCGTTAACATGAGCGCTAGCTGCTTCTGGTCCACATAATACAGTATTACTCCCAGCTAAAATGGTATTAATAATAAATCCGAATTTCGCCAAATGATCCTTCTCTGGATCTTTATATATTTTTTCTTTTCCATCTTTAAACTTTGCGACAATATCGGAACTCTCGATCGTAGGACGATAGGTTATCGTAGCGTGTTCAAATTCTAACGTGTACTCTGGTCTATGTTCATTAGCAACTGCATGTGACGCTAAATAGACCATCTCGACATTATTCTTAGTTAATAAATGCACGGCACATGTGTCAAATGTTTCGATAGGATTGGCGCGATACAATTCAGCAGATAATTGATCAATTTCTGCACTTTGCTCCAATGAATCCCCCGTTAAATATAATAAATGATGCAAAAAGTGAGCGGTAGCATTATTAGCGACACTATCTAAGATCAATTCCCCATCAGAACTTAATTTTTTCCCAGCCCAGCTTGACCTGTTATAATAATCTGCATTTCGCGGCCATAAAACAAGGCCTTTCATCCTGATTGGCCGTCCATACAAGCCTGAAAGTATATCCTCTTTTAATTGCTGGATTGAATCAGTAAAAGACCAGTTAAAACCAATTGCCAGTAATTTGTTCATCCGATCTCTGGTATCGATCATTTCTTGTAAATGTTCCCGGTTTGCTGTTGCAGGTTTTTCACATAGAACATGGCTCCCATTTTCCATTGCAAGACATGCTTGTTGTTTATGTAAATGTATAGGTGTAGAAATTATAGCTAAATCTGCTGAATGTTCCTGATAGAAATCTTCTAAATCAGAATAAACAGGAATATTATGGTCCATTATATCCTGATAATATCTTGAATTTTCAGGGTATAAATCAACAACTCCTGTCAGGTATGCGTTTACATTATTGTCGATGAAAAATTCTCTTGCATAAATATTGCCATACCCAGCAATACCAACCAATACGACGGATACCTTCTTTTCCATAAAAAAACTCCTCACTATTTTAATGTCTTTATTACGTTTTTCTTTTTAACTCTATACAGTATAATAGAAATATATCATAACTTCCTTATTTATGCAGTATAAGAATAGGAAATTAAAAGAATTATAGTGCGAGTTCAAAAAGGAGGATAAAAAGGACCGAGGAGTTCAAGGCGGCGCAGGTTTGAGCAGCGGAACGTATGCTTTTAATATGTGAGCAGCGGATAACCAAGCCAACGAAGAAATACGATGTGTCATTTTTACCGGACTTTTTGAACAACCTCTTATAGATTTAGGGTAATAATGGGGGGAAGTTCATATGCTTAATGAAATAAATCTAGAACCGTTTGGAATTAAATTATATGAAAGTAAACATAGTAAAGGCGATATGGTGGAAAATCATCATCATGTTATCTATCAACTATTATATGCCCTTGAAGGTACAGGTGAAATTATTTTAGATGGAGAACCTCATCCGATTAAGCAAGATTACATGATATTTATTAAACCATTTACACCGCATACTATCATCTCTGATAAAAAGTTAACAATCCTTGTCTTAGCTTTTGATAAGCGTGTAATAGACAATGCAATGTATGAGAAACTGGCTTTAAATAAGACAAAAATTATTGGCTTGAACCCTTTCGACAGCAGTGAAATACGGCAGATTTTACGAGCATTACTGTATGAACAGACAAATGAGACAAATGAACAGGAACTCGCTTTAAAAATCTTTCTGTCACAATTGCTGTTGCTTATGGTTAGAGGTGAAAAGAAAACATCTGCAGCTGATGCGAATGCTCTCAGAGCTGACAGATTGAAGGAATACATTGATTCACATTATTATGAATGGATTCATGCTGAGGACTTAGCAACAAGACTAGGCATTAGTACAAGACATATGAATACGATCTTTAAAGAAAGCTATCAGCTAACGCCAATTCAGTATTTAACAGAGGTAAGGATAGGTCTTGCAAAAAAAATGCTGGCAGAAACAGATAAAGATATTGCCTCCATTTGTTTTGAAGCAGGTTTTGAATCCATTTCCACATTTTATCGTGCTTTTAAAAATATTGTGTCGATCTCTCCAAATAAATATCGCACGAGTCAAAAGAAGTTATAGAATAATTGATTTCCGAAATTAAGAAATTCGTTCTTAGATTAGTAAGACGAATTTTTTTTATTTCGTTACACTGAATCTATCAAAGCAGAAAAGGTAGGGATAATAAATGGCACAACATAAAATTGGTATTATTATGAATGGTGTAACAGGACGTATGGGAACGAATCAGCATTTAATCCGCTCCATTAAAGCAATTAGAGAACAAGGTGGCGTCACATTAAAGAATGATGACACATTAATGCCTGATCCAATTTTAATTGGTCGTAATGAAAAGAAATTGAAAGCGTTAGCAGATGCGCATGGCATTGAACGTTATTCAACAGACTTAGAAGCAGCTCTTGCGGATGATTATAATGAAATTTATTTTGACTCTCAAACAACCGTAAGGCGAGCTGAAAGTATTAAGCAGGCAATCGCTGCCGGAAAACATATTTATTGTGAGAAGCCGACTGCAACCAATTTAGAAGGATCGATTGAACTGGCAAGATTGGCTAACGAAGCCGGTGTAAAAAATGGAGTTGTACAGGATAAGCTGTTTTTACCAGGCTTACTGAAATTAAAAAGATTAATAGACTCTGGATTCTTTGGAGAAATTCTGTCTGTAAGAATGGAATTTGGTTATTGGGTTTTTGAAGGAGATTGGCAAGAAGCACAGCGTCCATCATGGAATTACCGTAAGGAAGATGGCGGGGGAATCATTGTAGATATGTTCGCACACTGGCGCTATGTTATTGACAATCTATTTGGTAATGTAAAAGCTGTTTCATGTATTGGGGCAACTCATATTCCAGAACGAGTTGATGAAAATGGTGAAACATACAAAGCAACTGCAGATGATGCAGCTTACGGAACGTTTGAATTAGAGAATGGGGTTATCGTACAGGCAAATTCATCATGGGCTGTTCGTGTAAACCGTGATGATCTATTAACAATTCAAGTTGATGGTACAGAAGGAAGCGCGGTAGCTGGTTTACGCGACTGTAAAGTTCAGCATCGGGTAAACACACCAAAACCAACGTGGAATCCAGATATCGAGAATCCTTTTGATTTCCAAGCACAATGGCAGGAAGTACCAACAAATGATGTGTTCGATAATGGCTTCAAAGTACAATGGGAGCTTTTCTTAAAGCATGTATTTGCAGATGAAGCATTCCCATGGGATCTGTTAGAAGGAGCAAAAGGTACCCAACTTTCTGATCTTGGTTTGAAATCATGGGAAGAAAGACGCTGGGTAGACGTACCGGAAATTAAACTTTAAGGAGGTCTTCATATGGGAAAATTGTTATTACCAAATAAAGATCGCAAGCTTTATTCTTATGAAACAAAAAATTATACACCATTTGATATTCCTGAAAATAAACCATTTGAAAAAAGAATTGCATACTCAGCAGCACATGTGGTGGCAGATCCATTATCAAGTGCTGACCCGACATTAGATGGTCAGATCGACTGGGACAAAACAATGGAGTATCGCCATTACCTTTGGTCACTCGGACTATCTGTTGCAGAAGCAATGGATACGGCACAGCGGGGAATGGGATTAAATTGGGAAAGAGCAAAAGAACTGATTTCACGCTCTGTAAAGGAAGCAAAGACAGTTGGAGGCACTGTGGCAAGTGGTGTAGGTACAGATCATTTAGCACCAGCTCCAGATGTAACCCTAGAAGATGTGGAAAAAGCATATGAAGAGCAGGTCTCATTTGTTGAGGGGGAAGGCGGAAGAATCATTTTAATGGCAAGCCGTGCTTTAGCAGCATGTGCCAAAGGGCCAGAAGACTATCAGCGGGTGTATAACAAAATTCTGCAAAATGTAAAAGAGCCGGTAATTTTACATTGGCTTGGTGATATGTTTGATCCCGCATTAAAAGGCTATTGGGGCTTTGAAGATGATATTGATAAAGCGATGGAAGTATGTCTGCAAATCATCCGGGATAATGAAGCAAAAGTCGATGGAATTAAGATTTCATTTCTTGATGCCCAAAAAGAAATAGACATGCGCCGTTTATTGCCAGAAAGTGTACGCATGTATACTGGTGATGATTTTAATTATCCTGAACTGATTAAAGGGGATGAACAGGGATACAGTCACGCATTTCTGGGAATATTTGATGCGATTGCCCCAGCGGCAGCGGCAGCAATGCATAAGCTGGATGCAGGTGACTGGACTGCATATGACGCATTACTCGAAAAAACGGTCCCGCTTTCCAGACATATTTTCCAGGCACCGACTTTTTCCTATAAAACAGGGGTTGTCTTTATGGCTTACTTAAATGGCCATCAAGATCACTTCCGCATGATTGGCGGAAAAGAAGGTTCGCGATCTATTGTCCATTTATCTGATTTATTTGTTATGGCAGATGATGCTGGTTTGTTACGTGATCCTGAATTAGCGGAAAATAGAATGAAGCTTGCATTAGAATTAGCTGGTATTGAACAGGAGGAACATTAATGTCTGACGAGTTACTAAGCCGTTTAAGTTTGAATCAAATAACTTTGGATCAGTGGAGTTTAAAGGAAGCTGTTGATGGCTGCCAGCGTCATGATGTACCATGGATTTCTGTTTGGAGACATAAAATACAAGAAATCGGTTTGGAACAGAGTAAAAAATTGATCCAGGATTCTGGTCTGAAAGTGTCAAGTATTTGCCGTGGAGGTATGTTTCCGGCAGCAACTGCCAAGGAACGTGCAGAAAGAATTGATGATAATAAACGTGCCATTGAAGAAGCGGCAGAACTTGGAACAGATACTCTCGTGTTAGTTTGCGGACCAAGTGCTGACCGTGACATTGATACTGCCAGACAGCAGGTAGCAGAAGGGATTGATCAGCTTGTTCCATATGCAAAGGATTATGGGGTAAAGCTTGCGATTGAACCGCTTCACCCGATGTTTGCCGCTGATCGATCTGTTATTAACACAATGGAACAAGCAAACACAATTGCTGAGAATTACTCTCCTGGTGAAGTAGGAGTTGTTGTGGATGTTTATCATGTCTGGTGGGATCCTAACTTGTATCATGAAATTGAGCGTGCGAAAGGCAGAATATTAGGATTTCATGTTTCAGACTGGAAGGTGCCAATGCCAGATATGTTTGCCGGCCGTGCCATGATGGGAGAAGGCGTGATTGAAATTAACCGGATGAGAAAAGCTGTCGAAGAAGCCGGATATCATGGTCCGATCGAAGTGGAGATCATCAACAAGCTATTATGGGAACGTAATGGAGATGAGGTATTAGAAGAAGTTAAACAAAATTTTGCTAAACATGTATAAATGATGATGGATTGTCTGAAAGGCTGTTAAAAGTTACCTTCGTAAATTTTAACAGCTTTTTTTATGGAGAAATAAAAGCAGTTTAAACATCAGAAAGAGCCAGAGGCAGGAGGAGTGAGGAAAAGCCCACTCATGAATTGCGTGAAGAAGTTCATTCCCGCACCTATACTATTTATTTAACTAGGATTTCACTCAGCTCTAACGGGGTGATGGTCCCTTGATGAAAATACAATTGCCACCTCTCATCAATAAACTTCCATATCGAACTGCGAAGGGTGTTACGCTTCCTTGTTTTGTCCACAATATAATAAGTTGTTAAAACAACATCTGTTGCCAATGGGAAAATTTCAAAATTGAACAATTCCATCTCCGTTAATACAACACCATGATTAAGGCATTCCTCCTTATTGCTCATATAACCGGATGACCCGATTTCAAAAAAATCATCTGCAAGAATTTCCGCAAGTTTTCCATGATCTATTCGGACTTCCATATGGATATGGCTTTCCTCTAATTCTCTCAAATGTTCTTTTAAATTTTCCATTATATTCCCCCCCTTCAGCTTAATATCTATTAAAATGCAGCCTTGAAGCAGGTTAACCACCTCAAGACTAAAAATCAATTAACTCAAATTTTGTGGGTGCTCTATTGATACCATATCCAAATCTGCGGCTTTTGCATTTGAGATAACTTGCTGTTCATTTTTACAACCAGGGATAACAGTAGTGACAGCATTGTGTCTTAAACACCATGCTAATGCCCAGCTTGCCATATCCAATCCCTCTGGAACTTCGTGATAAGCAATTTCTTCAACTAACTTAAGTGTTCGTTCCGTTTCAATGCGGTCATGGCGTGAGCGAACATCATTGCTGGTGAATGTAGCGCCTGGCTTATATTTGCCGCTTAAATAACCACTGGCAAGCGGTACACGGGCAAGTACACCAAGATCTTGTTTGATGGCAGATGGATAGATTTTATCTTCAGGGGATCTGTCTAAACGGTTATAAACAACTTGTATCGCTTCTGCACCAACTTCAGTCGCTTTGTCTGTTTGATTACTTTCCACATTGCTTGCAAGAGAAATAGCCAGATGGCGAATTTTCCCTGCTTGCTTTTGTTTGTCTAGCATTGTCCATAGCTCATCATTATTAAATTCTTCATCAGTACAAGAATGTGCCTGATACAAATCAATATAATCTGTTTTCAACGATTTTAAGGAACTATCTAACTGTTTTGCAACTTCTTCTGCAGACCAGTGCCTAGTCCTTTCAAAGTTTCGGTGAAAATGATGGCCGAACTTTGTTGCAAGTATCCAGTCTTCACGGTCATTTCGACTTAAATAATCACCAATAAACTGCTCAGATAAGTGATCCCCATAACACTCTGCTGTATCAATTAAATTAATTCCCTGATGTTTTGCCTGATGTAAAATAGCGTCAACTTCTTGCTGAGTGAAATTTTTCCCCCATTCTCCGCCAAATTGCCATGTTCCAATTCCTACAACAGAAACATTAAGATTTGTTTTTCCTAGACGACGATACTTCATGTTAGGCACCTCTTTCGATTAAGATTAATGCATTGAATTTTAACCTGAAATAAAAACGCTATAGGTCTAGCATACCCAAATTTTAACTCGTTGTCATAATTTAGACAAATAAAATTGAACAAATTGTGAAATGGTGAACAAACTTATTCCAAAATCATCAGATCGTGGTATTATATAAGTGTAAACAAGATAACAAAACACAAAACAATTTGTGAATAATTGAACAAATAAAAAGGAGATGAGTTACATGTTTGTAGAGTTTTTAAGAACCAATAAGTTCGTCGCTGGTTTTCTTGCAATTATTCGTATTTATTTAGGCTATCAATGGATGACAGGAGGTTGGGGTAAAATCACTGGTGGAGGATTTGATGCAAGTGGTTTCTTACAGGGAGCAGTTGAAAAAGCATCTGGTGACCACCCAGCAGTACAAGGCTGGTGGGCAGCATTTCTGGAAAATGTCGCTATTCCAGGAGCAGACATATTTACCTTCCTTGTAATGTGGGGCGAATTTTTAGTAGGGATTGCATTGATTTTAGGAATATTCACAAATTTTGCCGCATTAATGGGAATTATCATGAACTTTGCATTTGTTTTAAGTGGAACTGTAAGTACAAATGGCCAAATGATTTTATTGACAGCTTTCTTATTAGTCGCAGGGTATAATGCCGGCAGATTTGGTTTAGACAGATTTGTCATTCCATTTCTTCGTGAAAAAGTAAAAGAAAGAGTAAGTCAACGTAAAAACACGTTAGCAGGGGCACATTAATTTTATCTGAATATGTGAAATGTTGAACAAAAATTAAAATTAAAAAGGAGAGATTGACATGTTTGTAAATTTATTAAGAGAAAACCGTATTGTTGCTGCAGTTTTAACTTTTCTTAGAGTATATATTGGTTATCAATGGGTAGTTGGAGGCTGGGGAAAAATTACTGGCGGCGGTTTTGATGCTGGAGGTTTTATACAGGGAGCGATTGGCAAAGCCACTGGTGATCATCCAGCAGTACAAGGCTGGTGGGCAGCATTTCTGGAAAATGTCGCATTACCTGGAGCCGATATCTTTACATTCCTGGTTATGTGGGGAGAGCTGTTAGTAGGGATAGCTTTAATATTGGGATTGTTTACTAATTTCGCGGCATTAATGGGAATCATCATGAACTTCGCCTTCTTGTTTAGTGGAACAGTAAGCACAAATGGTCAAATGATTTTGCTCACACTATTTATCCTTGTAGCTGGATATAATGCCGGCAGATTTGGATTGGATCGATATGCGATTCCTTATATCAGAAAAATGTATATGAAAAATAATAATCCAACATATGTAAAGCCAGTAGAAGCTCATTAAAGATAATACCACAACAAAAGCTATGATCAATCGATCATGGCTTTTGTTCATTTAATCAAAAAAAGGCACCCATATTCTCATATGGATGCAAAGGGGGACAATCTATTTTGAATCAAAATACTGTACATACATTCACCCATCTCTACGAGAGAATGAACAGTATATGTACACAACAACTATTATTGTAACCGTTTACAGTATATAAAATTTAGAAAGGGTTTTCAATAGGTAAAAAGAATTAATTTTTTTGTAAAAAAAGTAATTAATAATTTGGATGAGCATTGAATATGCTTGAATAAAGGGTTTTTGTATTTGATTCTTTCTTTGGGGTGAATAAAAATGCGATATTATTATAAAAGAAATCGTTTCTTCAATTTGAAAACTATTCTCTTTTTATTAATTTCTATAAGTATAATTGTACTGGTATTTCTCTTTTTCAGTAATTTATTTGATCCGGAAAAAAAAGCTGCACGTGCTTTGGAACTGTTTTACAGTTATGAACAAGCAGGAGACTATTCAAACTCATGGGAGTTATTTCATTCTCAGATGAAAGATAAATTTGAAAAAAATTATTATATTCAGGAACGGACTTATATGTATAAAGAGAATTTGGGTGTGAGCACGTTTGATTTCAATTATAACATTGTAGAAGAATTACCAAAATGGCGTATGAGTCAGGAATCTGGAGAAATAATGAAGGTATATCATTATACTGTAAGCCAATCATTTCAAGGCAAATATGGCACTTTTACTATTCAGCAACCGGTATATGTCACAATGGAAGGCGAGAAATGGGTGATTTTGTGGAATTATAATTAATTGCTGCCCAAAATTATTGTTCTATAGTTGAAATAATTTACATAACGTCGTATAATATTAACTACCATACTAGTATAAAGAATCGAGGTGTTGAAATGGTTGGACAAGGTCAACGGACAAAAGGTTCTTCAAGAGACTATGTTTACAAAATTATAAAGAACCAGATAATGCATGGTGAAATCTCACCTGGCACCAAATTATCGGAAAAAGAAATATCCGACAAATTAGAAGTAAGTAGAACGCCTGTAAGAGAGGCGTTTTTACAACTTAATCAAGAAGGACTATTAGGTGTTTTTCCACAAATCGGAACAATTGTAACTAAAATTGATTTAAAAGCTGTGGAGGAAGGCCGCTTCGTTCGCGAAAATATTGAAAAGGCGATTGTTTGTGAAGCAGCCAATTCAATGGATGAAGAAGCATTGTTACAAGTTGAAACAAATTTAACATTACAAGAATTTTCCCTGGAAAAAGGTTCATATCAAAGATTGTTTGAATTAGACGATGAATTTCATCGCCTGTTATATAAAGGGTGCGACAAACTTCATACATGGGAAATGGTAAAACGCATGAATATCCAGTTTGACCGATTAAGACTATTAAGACTTGCGGTTAATCATGATTGGAAAATCATCGTATCACAACACCGGCGAATCTTTGAAGCTATTTCTTCCAATGATGTTAACTTAGCAGAAGAGGAAATAATTGCACATCTTCGCTTAGTTGATATCGAAAAAGATGCATTAAAAGCAGATAATCCGAATTTTTTCACATATTAAAAAAAGGAGTTGTGAACAGGTGAAAACAAGTACAATGTATAACATGTGGCTTCAATACAATCCAGTCGAGAGTAAGAATAAGGATATGTGGCAAGAAGTAGCGATACTAAATGATTCGTGTATCGCTACATCAATTAAGAATGAACTAACAATTGCAATTGAAAAGATGTTCCAAGTTAAACCAGCGTATTCTACTAGTAATGATGCAAAAATTGTAATCGGTATCATTGATGAGTTAGGTGAATTGGTAGATAAACAACAGAAGCACAAGTTTGCAGATATTTCAGATGAAAGCTTCCTGATTTCCTATCAAAACGATCAATTACTTGTTACTGGTAAATCAGATAAAGCATTGTTGTATGGTGTATACCATCTATTAAGAGAAGTGCAACATGGCCATGATATTACTAAACTAAATCTCCTCGATCAGCCCAAAAACAGTCTGCGGATGTTAAATCAATGGGATAACCTTGATGGAAGTGTTGAAAGAGGTTATTCAGGTAATTCCATTTTTTATGAAAATGGCAAAATAGTCAAGGACAAATCCAGAATTAAAGATTATGCAAGATTTTTAGCTTCTGTTGGTATTAATGCTATTTCCATAAACAATGTTAATGTATGGAAAGAAGAAACCTATTTTATAACAAAAAAATATTTGCCTGAAATTAAAGAAATCGCTGATATTTTCAGGGCATATGGAATTACCCTTTATCTGAGTATTAATTTTGCAAGTCCTATCGCAATTGATGGATTAGATACAGCGGATCCATTAGATGTCAATGTGAAACAATGGTGGAAGGATAGAGTTCAAGAGATCTGTCACTACATTCCTGATTTCGGCGGATTTGTTGTTAAAGCGGATTCAGAACATCGCCCTGGCCCGTTCACATATGATCGGGACCATGCTGATGGATCGAATATGCTGGCTGAAGCACTTGCTCCATACGGAGGAAAAGTAATTTGGCGCTGTTTTGTTTATAATTGTGTCCAAGACTGGAGAGATAGAAGTACAGACAGGGCAAGAGCCGCATATGATCATTTTAAACCGTTGGATGGTAAATTCCATGAGAATGTTATTTTACAAATAAAAAATGGCCCAATGGATTTTCAAGTCCGTGAACCTGTGTCCCCTTTAATTGGAGCAATGAAAAAAACAAACCAGATCATTGAATTTCAAGTTGCCCAGGAATATACAGGTCAACAACGCGATTTATGCTACCTCATTCCGCAATGGAAAGAAGTGTTACAATTTGATACGTATATAAAAGGGAAAGGTACAACAATTGAAGATATCGTAGCAGGTCGTATTCATCCCTATAAATATAGTGGCATTGCTGCAGTGTCAAATATAGGTAATGATGAAAACTGGACAGGGAATACTTTAGCACAAGCAAATTTATATGGATATGGAAGATTAACATGGAATCCAGAATTATCATCAGAAACAATAGCAAATGAATGGATTCAACAAACATTTACAAGTAATGAAAACGTTGTTAATGTATTGGGAGATATGTTGTTGAATTCTTGGGAAATCTATGAAAACTATACAGCACCACTTGGTGTTGGCTGGATGGTGACACCTAATACACATTATGGTCCCAATATTGACGGATATGAATATTCAAGATGGGGAACCTATCATTTTGCAGACCGTGACGGGATAGGTGTAGACAGAACAAAAGAAACAGGAACTGGCTATACTTCACAATACGAAGAGCCGAATCAATCAACATATAACAATCTTGATTCCTGCCCTGATGAATTACTATTATTTTTCCACCACGTACCATACAAGTATACGTTGAAAAGTGGAAAAACGGTCATCCAACATATTTATGATACTCATTTCTTAGGTTATGAGCAGGTAGAACAATTAGTCCAACAATGGGAAACGATGAAGGATAATATCGACCCATTAAGATATACCAATATTCGGGAACGTTTAGCACTACAGATCAGAAATGCTAGAGAATGGCGTGATCAAATCAATACGTATTTTTACCGAAAATCAGGTATACCTGATGAAAAAGGACGAACTTTTTATTGATTATGAGGGGGGAACAGCATGAAGATGGTTTTTAGGTGGTTTGGTGAGGGCAATGATAGTGTATCACTATCACAAATAAACCAGATACCTGGTGTAGAGGGATTAGTTTGGGCACTTCATGATATCCCGGCAGGAGAAGTATGGACATTGGACCGGATTCAAGAATGGAAGCGAATGGCAGATGGCTATCACTTTCATTTAGATGTTGTAGAAAGTGTCAACATTCATGAATCTATTAAACTTGGAAATTCTGACAGAGATTATTATATTGATAACTATATAGAGACAATAAAAAACCTGTCAAAAGTTGGGGTAAAAGTAATTTGTTATAATTTTATGCCAGTTTTTGATTGGATCAGGACTGACTTATTTGGCGTTTTACCTGATCAATCGACAGCTTTATTCTATGAAAAAGCTAAAGTTGAAAATATGGATCCGCTTGATCTTGTCAGTAAAATTGCAGCAAATCCGGAATACACGATGCCAGGATGGGAACCAGAACGTTTAGAGACATTGAAAGAACTATTTGAAGCATATCAGAATGTTTCAACAGAGGATCTGATGGCGAATCTTCAATATTTTCTTGAGCGTGTTATTCCTGTCTGTGAAGAATTTGACGTCAAATTAGCAATACATCCTGATGATCCGCCATGGGAGATCTTTGGTTTACCGCGTATTGTCACAACAAAAGACAGGCTGATTCAAATTACCAAGTTAGTAGATAGTCAATATAATGGTATTACGTTATGCAGCGGAGCATTAGGTGTAAGAGAAGATAATGATATAGTTGAAATGATTTATGAATTACAAGACCGAATCCACTTTGCGCATATCCGAAATGTCAAATTATTCGAGAATGGAGATTTTATCGAAACATCTCATTTAACCAAAGATGGTTCATTACCGATAGATAGAATCATGAAAGCGTACTGTGATATAGATTATCAAGGGTACGTAAGACCAGATCATGGCCGGCATATTTGGGATGAAGTTTGCCGACCGGGCTATGGGTTATATGACCGTGCAATGGGAATCATGTATTTACTTGGTTTATGGGATGCATTGCAGTTATCAAAAAAGGAGGCCGAATTAAATGTTACCAATTCACTCGAACTTAAAGGGTAAAGTAGCTGTTGTTACAGGGGGTGGTGGTGTTCTCTGTGGCGCAATGGCAATTGAACTGGCACGTCAAGGTATGAAAGTAGCTGTTCTTAATCGAACGTTAGAAAAAGCTGAAAAAGTTGTGGAAGAAATTAGAAACCAGGGCGGTGAAGCAACCGCAATTGCTTGTGATGTATTGAATCGTGAGATGGTAATAGAAGCAGAGGAGAAAGTATACCAAACATATGGTGGTTGTGATGTCTTAATTAATGGAGCTGGCGGAAATCACCCTAATGGTTCTACTACAAATGAAATATTTCAATCAGAGGATATAAAAGAAGAAGCCATTCGATCATTTTTTGACATGACAACGGAAGGTTTCTCCTCTGTCTTAAATTTGAATTTCATTGGGTCACTTATACCAACACAAGTTTTTGCCAAGAGAATGGTGGAGCGAAAAACGACTGTTATTAATATATCTTCCATGAGTTCTGTTAGTCCAATGACAAAGGTACCTGCATACAGTGCTGCAAAGGCGGCGATCAATAATTTTACACAATGGCTTGCTGTTCATATGGCTGAAGCAAATGTTCGTGTAAATGCTATTGCACCAGGCTTCTTTCTAACTGATCAGAATCGCTCGTTACTGACAAATGAAGATGGATCACCAACACCGCGAATGCAAAAAATTATCGACCACACTCCTATGCGAAAATTAGGTGCAGCCGATGATTTACTTGGTACATTACTTTGGTTAGTTGATGAAGAAGCAAGCGGTTTTGTTACAGGAACCTGTATACCTGTTGACGGTGGATTTATGGCATACAGTGGAGTTTAGAACTCTTTTGGGGGAGGAGAAAAAGGATGGCAAAAGAAATACGGGTAAATGTTGACAATGTTCAGCATCTCCCTGACAATTGGAAAAAGTGTATTGGAACAGGGCGATTAGGACTTGCTTTACAACAAGAATATTTGGATCATTTGAAAACAGTTCAACAGGAGATCGGCTTTTCTTATATCCGCGGGCATGGCTTGTTGCATGATGATGTGGGCATCTATCGTGAAATGGAAATTGATGGTGAAATTCGTCCATTTTATAATTTTACTTACATTGACCGGATTTTTGATTCCTTTCTTGATCTTGGATTAAAACCATTTGTGGAAATTGGATTTATGCCGAAGCTACTAGCATCAGATTCACAGACCATTTTTGCATGGGAAGGGAATGTAACGCCGCCGAAGGACTATTTTAAATGGGAAAAACTGATTAGTAAGGTTACCCGGCATTTTATCGAACGTTACGGGGAAGAGGAAGTGTTAACATGGCCTTTTGAAATCTGGAATGAGCCGAATCTTGTGAACTTCTGGAAAGGTGCAGACAAAGAGGAATATTTTAAGTTATATAAAGTCACTGTACAGGCGATAAAGTCAGTTAATAAAGCCATCCAAGTCGGGGGCCCTGCTATATGCGGCGGTTCTGATGAATGGATTACAGATTTTCTTGCATTTTGTAAGCGTGAGAATGTCCCTGTTGATTTCGTATCCCGACATGCTTACACTTCCAGACAACCACATAAAGTGACGGCTGATTATTATTATCAGGAATTAGCAGTACCTGATAAGATGCTGGAAGAGTTTAGCGTGGTGAGACAACTGATTAAAGAATCTGATTATCCGCAGTTACCATTTCATATAACGGAATATAATACTTCCTATAGTCCAATAAATCCTGTTCATGACACAGCATTGAATGCGGCATATTTAGCAAAGATTCTCAGTCAGGGTGGCGACTATGTGGACTCTTTTTCATACTGGACTTTTAGCGATATTTTTGAGGAATTAGATGTACCAAAATCTCAATTTCATGGCGGTTTTGGGTTAATGGGATTAGGTCACGTAAGGAAACCTGCATACCATTTATTCACTTTTTTTAATCAATTGGGAAATAAGCTATTATATCGTGATGAGGAAATAATTGTAACAGAACGAGAAGATGGAAGTATTGCATTAATCGTATGGAATCTAGTAATGGAAAAAGGAGAGAAGCATGATAAAGACATTGTGCTTCAATTACCATTCCCTAACGGTAGTTATTTCCTATCCTCTCAGTCTGTTAGTGAAAAACATGCGAATCCATGGAAAACATGGCAGCAAATGGGGAGGCCGCGTTTTCCACTAAAGTCACAAGTAGAAATGCTTAAGAAAAGTGCGATTCCTTATTTTGAATCAGAACAGTTGGTTGTGAGCGAGGAAGAACTGACGCTTCATCTTACTTTAACCAAAAATGAAGTAAAACTGATAGAATTAATAAAAGTAAAAGACGATTCTGCCACATATCCTGGATTAGACGATCATTTAATTGACTCTTATTAGATTAAGACAAGCAATAAGTCTTCATCCAGATAAAAATTTGTTCATTGATTCAAGCGGTTTTTAGCAAAAACATAATGCGAATATTATAAATACAAGAGAAACTAGCACATTTGCAAATGAATTGCGAATGTGCTAGTTTCTCTTGCGCAGACTGCAGTTATGCAGAAAGATAAGTGCTAGTTGAAGCAAGGCTGATTTTGAATATTGACTGCTAATATAGCTTCCATTTCAGATCTTTAGCTTTATTCCATCGCTCATTTACATCTTCCCAATTGACCACATTCCACCAATTATTAATATAGGTTGCCTTGTCATTTTTATGTTGCAGATAATATGCATGTTCCCAGACATCTAATACTAATAATGGGATCGTATCAGGGATCTGAAATAACTGATGTTTCTCAAAGGACTGTACCCCTAATTTGCCACTTCTGGGAGACCAGTAGAGAATCGCCCATCCATTCCCCTCAACGGAGTTGGCAACAGATGTAAATAATTTTTTAAAAGCATTCCATGATCCAAAGTCTTTTTCGATCTGTTTTAAAATACTGCCAGAAGGCTTTTTTGAACTATTTGGTGTCATATTCCCCCAGAAGATTGTGTGCAAATAATGCCCTGATCCATGAAAAGCTTGTTCTCTTAACCAGTGTTTAATTGGTTCTTTCTTTTCAAGGTATAGTGCTCTCTCAGCCTTATTAAGACCGTCTACATATGATTGATGGTGTTTCGTATGATGCAGACGCATGATTTCTTCACTGATATAAGGTTCTAAGGCATTGTAAGCATAAGGTAATGGCGGCAGCTTATGCTTACCATAAGGTATGCTGTCCATCGCTTTTTGTCTTGTTAAATCAGAAATGAATTTTTCTCCTTCATTTCGTAATTCAACTAAGCGATCCTCACTGGTTTCCGCTTGTTCCATTCCCTTTAGTGCCTGTATTTTTTCCTGCCAATTTTCTACTTGCATAATTGCTTGCCATTTTTCATCATCAGACATTTCTGATGATTGGATCTTACTTTTTAATTTGTCGCCCCATTCAAATAAATGATTAAGATATTCGATGTAATCTTTATCCATGTCATCACCCCATGTAGCATATGTTGCAGTTGCCTAATAAGTGATTAATGGATAAAGTTATCCACCAGGAAACGTATCCACTTTCAATCGAGCAACATTGGCTAACTATGTAGGAATAATTTCCTTATCCGTTGATTTGAAAAATGATTCTATATTGAATGCCGCCATTCCCATAACAGTAGAATGATTGTTTAGTTTTGCAACATTTAATTTGACATCATTTTTATTAAACCCGATGGCATTTTTCTCAATCCGCTTCTCAATAGCTGGCATAATAAATTTAGCTGCCTGCTGGATCGTGTTACCTATAACTACTTGTTCGGGATTAAAGATATGAAGAATGTTCGTAATACCAATCCCTAAATAGTCTCCAAGCTTCTCTAACAACTGGATTGCTTTTGCTTCTCCATTCTCTGCTGCAAAAACGAGTTGCTCAACACTGGCATTTTCAAACCCAATCTTTTCTGCTTCTTCCAACAATGATTTCTCAGAGGCATAAAGTTCCCAGCAGCCTTTATTTCCGCAACGGCACTCTGGTCCGTCTTTCTCTATCGTCATATGACCAAGCTCACCTGAGAATCCCCGTAATCCTTTATACAGCTTTCCATCAAGGATTAGCCCAACTCCAATTCCGAAACTGATACTGGCATATACCAGCTCGGTTGACTCCATTCCAGCTCCATATACTTTCTCTCCATAAGCTCCGGCATTTGCTTCGTTTTCTACGATAATTGGAACACGATAGCGTTCGAACAGAATATCTTTCAGTGCAACTTTTTTCCATCCTAAGTTAGGTGCTAACTGGATTTCTCCTTCTAATGTAACAACACCAGGCACACCAACTCCAATCCCGACAATCCCATATTCTGATTCCGGAATAATAATTATTAACTCATCAATTAATTGATAAAGATGTGTTAACACTATCTCTAAGTCATCGTTCTTAAATTGAACCGTTCTTTCATGGATAATATTTCCTTGAAGATCTGTTACCACCCCAAGAATATGATTTACCCCAAGGTCAATGGAGATAGTAAATCCTGCCGTTTCATTTAACAGCAGCATTACTGGTCTTCTGCCACCGCTTGATTTGCCAGTACCTGATTCATTGATTAGCTTCTCATCTAATAATTCGCTGACAAGTGAAGAAACAGTTCCTTTATTCAATCCAGTAACTTGAGCAACGCTAGCTCTAGAAATAGGAGCATTAGCTTTTATTGTATGTAGCACAAGCGCTTTATTTTCCTTTTTAACAACATGCTGATTCCATGTTTGGCTCACTTTATTCACTCACTCTCTATTGACATATCCTTCATTAGAATCATTCTACCATACAAAAATAAAATATTCTATAATCTTAGTTTATTCGCTAGACAAACTTAGTGGGTCTTGCTATAATGACTAAAGAAATATTAATTATATGAGAAAGAATTTGGAGGCGAGAAAAAATGACATGGTTTGAAAACGTTAACAAAATTCAGTATGAAGGACCTAAATCTAAAAATCCGTTAGCTTTTAAATTTTATAATCCAGAAGAGCAAATTAATGGGCAATCAATGGAAGAGTTCTTGCGATTCGGAATTGCTTATTGGCATACATTTACCGCAGATTTATCTGATCCATTCGGAGCAGGTACAGCACTTCGTAATTGGGATAAATATGATGGAATGGACCGTGCAAAGGCCCGCGTAGAAGCAGCTTTTGAATTTTTCGATAAGATTGGAGCAAAATACTTTTGTTTCCATGATGTTGATATCGCGCCAGAAGGTGATAGTTTAAGAGAATCAAATAAGAATCAAGATACAATTGTAGCGCTGATTAAAGATTATATGAAAGATAGTGATGTCAAGTTACTTTGGAATACAGCCAATAATTTTACAAATCCTCGCTTTGTCCATGGTGCTGCGTCCTCGAATAATGCAGATGTATTTGCCTATTCTGCAGCTAAAGTAAAGAAGCAGTTGGAGATTGGAAAAGAGTTAGGAGGAGAAAATTATGTATTCTGGGGTGGTCGTGAAGGTTACGAAACACTGTTGAATACAGATCTAGGTTTAGAGCAAGACAATCTAGCTCGTTTCTTCCAAATGGCGGTTGATTATGCGAAAGAAATCGATTTTGGTGCTCAATTCTTAATTGAACCAAAACCGAAAGAGCCAACAACACATCAATATGATTTTGATTCACAATCCGCACATGCATTCTTATTAAAATATGGGCTTCAAGATCATTTTAAGTTAAATATTGAAGCAAATCACGCAACACTTGCTGGTCACACATTTGAACATGAGCTTCGCTATGCACGTGTGAACGGTATTCTTGGTTCAGTTGATGCCAATCAGGGAGACCCATTATTAGGCTGGGACACAGATGAGTTCCCTGCAGATATTTATTCTACAACACTCGCAATGTATGAAATTATAAAGAATGGTGGACTTGGTTCAGGTGGCTTAAACTTTGATGCGAAAGTGCGTCGTGGCTCATTTGAACAAGAGGACTTATTCTATGCGCACATTGCTGGAATGGATCACTTTGCTGTTGGTTATAAAGTAGCGAGCCAATTAGTAGAAGATAAAGTGTTTGAAAATATTATTGATGATCGTTATGCAAGCTATAAAGAAGGTATTGGAAAAGATATCGTAGAAGGCAAAGCAGACTTCAAATCATTAGAAGAGTATGCACTAAATCTAAAAGAGATTAAAAACAAATCTGGCCGCTTAGAAGTAATTAAAGCAACAATTAACCAATACTTATTAAATGCATATGCTGAATAATTTTTTACAAAGAAGACTTAGTATCTAACTAAGTCTTCTATCATGCTATTCAAAGAGGTGATCGAATGAGCTATGTAATTGGAGTAGATTTAGGTACAAGTGCTGTGAAACTATTACTAGTAAACAAATCAGGAGAAGTTGTCCATGAAGTCTCAAAGGATTATCCATTAATCCAGGAGAAAACAGGTTATTCAGAGCAGATTCCTGAAGATTGGGTGAAACAAACCATTTCTGGTCTAAAGCAGTTAGTGGAAGAATTTAATGGTGATGCTTCCCAGATTGAAGGGTTAAGTTTTTCTGGACAAATGCATGGTCTTGTCTTGTTAGATGAAAACAACCAAGTACTTCGAAATGCTATTCTTTGGAATGACACAAGAACGACAGCACAATGTCAGGAAATTTATCAAAAAGCAGGGAAAGAGCGTTTTATTAACATAACCAAAAACCTGGCACTAGAAGGGTTTACATTACCTAAGATACTGTGGGTAAAAGAACATGAGCCGGAAATCTTTGCAAAAGCCAAAACATTCGTACTGCCTAAAGATTATGTTCGTTACCGCTTAACCGAAACATTGCATATGGATTATTCCGATGCTGCTGGAACCAGTTTATTAGATGTAGCGAAGAAAGAATGGAGTAAAGAGATTTGTGAAGATTTGGACCTTGATATCTCCATTTGCCCACCATTAATTGATTCACATGAAAATGTTGGTAAAATAACAAAAAATGTAGCTGACGAAACAGGATTGTCTGCACAGACGAATGTGTTCGCTGGTGGTGCTGATAATGCCTGTGGAGCAATTGGATCAGGGATTTTATCTGAGGGAAAGACATTTGCAAGTATTGGGACTTCAGGAGTTGTATTGTCCTATGAACCAACAGGTGAAAAAGATTATGCCGGAAAAGTTCATTACTTTAATCATGGTGAAGAAGATACTTACTATGCAATGGGGGTAACATTAGCTGCAGGGCATAGTTTAAATTGGTTCAAGAAAACATTTGCGAATGAATTATCGTTTGATGAATTATTATCAGACATTGGAGAAGTACCTGTTGGTGCAAATGGGTTATTGTTTACACCATATATTGTCGGGGAACGTACGCCACATGCTGATTCACAGGCAAGAGGAAGCTTTATCGGGATGGACAGTTCCCATACGCTGAAAGATTTTGCGCGTGCTGTGTTAGAAGGGATCACCTTTTCACTGAATGAATCGATTGCGATTTTCAGAGACAATGGAAAAGAGATTGATATGGTTTACTCAATCGGTGGAGGAGCAAAAAATAAAGATTGGCTTCAAATGCAGGCAGATATTTTTAATGCGAAAATTGTCCGCCTAAAGACGGAGCAAGGACCTGGTATGGGTGCTGCAATGCTGGCGGCTTATGGGTCTGGCTGGTTTGGATCACTAAAAGAAT
This sequence comes from Gracilibacillus oryzae, assembly GCF_009498735.1. Lineage (GTDB taxonomy): Bacteria > Bacillota > Bacilli > Bacillales > Amphibacillaceae > Gracilibacillus > Gracilibacillus oryzae. The sequence goes on along the minus strand of NZ_ML762433.1, from coordinate 76,380 downwards.
GCGCAGATGCTTTCTTAGAAGATGCGGAAACATATGAACCAATTAAAGAGAATGTTAGTCAATATGAGCAATTGTTTACACTATATCGAAAGGTTTATACACAAACAAAAGAACTTAATGACAGTTTAATGATTTATAGAAAATAAATAATTATGATGCTTACAGTAGAGGACTTCTTTAGCAAAGTCCTCTTTTACTATTTACAACAACTCTGCTTTGGTAGGAGCAGCCAAATATAATAATTGTACTTTCCAAATGAATTTATCTATATTATAATAAGTATGTATATCGGATGAACAAAGTTGCTTAGTTAAAATTAAAGCGGTTTCATTTCGGGGATTTAACTATATGCATACATCTGCTTTTTTGACACACTCTTGTTCGGAATAGTGATAGATAAAAAGTCATAAGCTAATTATAAATAGGTTGAGTTGGAGGTGAAATTATGAAACATGCGAATAGTAATCGTCTTTATCAATTCTTAGAATGGGTTATGTGGATGATGTATTTAAATATTTTGTGGATGGCAGGTGTGCTATTGGGAATTGGAATTTTTGGATTATTTCCAGCAATACTGGCCTTAGTTATAACGATTCGCGAATGGCGTATGCAAGGAGACCAGGTAAAATTTACAAAAGTATTTTTTAGTGCCTGGAAACAACATTTTTTTATTGCAAATAGTTTCGGACTTATTTACCTATTAATTGGATATATATTATATATTGATTTTTACTGGATCGTTGATTTACAGAGTAGTCTTAGGGTTTTATTTGTTGTATTTTTCTTTGTGTTTTTGATTATGTATATTGTTTCATTTCTATATGTATTTCCCGTTTACGCACACTTTAAGACGAGTTTTATTAAAACAATTAAACATGCAACGATTCTAGGTATATTTAGTCCCTTTATGACAATTATGATAATTGTTTTAATTATTGGATTACAATATTTATGGAGATGGATACCTGGCTTAATTCCTGTTATAAGCATAAGTGTAATCGCTTTCTTAACTACTAGATTAGCTCTTATCGCATTTGAACAATTTGAGAGCAAGCAGCAATATCTAAATAAAAAAATAAGCAATCAATGACGAAAGGAGATCATAATCATGCTTAAAGTCTTTTTAGTAGATGATGATGTATTTGTGAGGAAAGGAATCCAAACGTTAATTGATTGGAAGAATTATGGGTTTGAAGTATGTGGGGAAGCGGATAATGGAGAGGACGCCCTTGATCTTATTCATCAACTGCGACCAGATCTCGTGATTACTGATATTCGAATGCCAGTTCTCGATGGATTAACGCTAATTGAACGAGTTATTGATGAAGCAGATCACCCACCATCCTTTATATTAATAAGTGGATACAATGATTTTAAATACGCGCAAAGTGCTTTACGTTTTGGTGTACAGGATTTTCTGTTGAAACCCGTTGACCAAGAGGAAATTCACAAGACTTTACAGTGTGTGTCTGCAAAAATAATACAAAAAAATGAGATGGTTGATTACACGAAGAATCAATCTTCTGCTTCTGTGATAAAGAAGTATCTATCTGAAGAAATAAATCAATCAATATCAGCGAGAACTCCACATCCTATCTTAAACTCTAAGCAATTTACTTTTGCTAAAATTGAAGTAAATGGAATGGAATTAGACTATCCTCAACTTGGACCAAGAATAGAGAAGATATTAAATCAGTATAAAGGGGTAGAGACTATTGCATTTTATGAGGATGGAATCGGCTATTACTGTATCGTAGTAACGGACCAATTTTTAGAGCTGAATCAACTGACATTGTATATATTTCTACATAAAATTGAAAGTCAAATTAGTAAGTGTCTGTCTTTACCTGTTATTGTTTATGCAGGTGATACGGTTAGTGATGTAATGGCATTGAGACAATCCTATCATGCAGCTCGGGACCGAATTCAATATAAATATATTTTGGGTGATAAAACACTAATATCTAGTAATTCTGTTGAGAACAAAGAAGTATACTATATTGACATCGAACATTCTCATTATGATCAAATGATAGAATATATGGAGGAAAACAATAAGGAGTTAATAAGAAAACAAGTCCATTTAATGTTGGAGCTGGCAGTTAGTAAGCAGTTAGCAAAAGACGCAGTCCGAACAATTGTTAACAGGATGAATCATGAAGTACTTAAACAGATAAAGGATGCTGACAGATATGATCCGGATATTTCTCATTTTAAGAGGATGGTTATATGGGATCAATATCCATTGACCTTAAATCAACTGGATCAACTTTGGTACAGCTTCTTATCTGAATGCTCAGAGTTATTAAATGAACTTAATAACAATCGAATGAAAGGAACAATTCATCATATAAAAAGATACATTCACAAAAATTATGATCAACCGATTACCATGAAATCAATAGCTAACGAATTTTATATAAACCCTGTTTATATGGGGCAGCTTTTTAAAAAAACATATGGAATTTATTTCAAAGATTATATCTTGAATGTAAGAATTATTGAAGCGAAAAAGTTATTGCGTAAAACTGATATGAAGGTTTATGAAGTTGCTCAAAAAGTTGGTTTTAATAATCCGGATTACTTCGTTACTCAATTTGAAAAGGCAGCAGGAAAAACACCTTCACAATATCGTAAACACTTGATAGATCAATACGGATAGAATGTTATGAAAAAAATACATTTTAATGATATTCGAATACGCAATAAGTTACTTTTGATCTACATGTTCTCCGTATTTTTACCGATTATATTAACTAATATTATATTTTACATTGTTACAACAGAAAATGTGAGAGATCAAAAACTTGAAGATTATGAATTAGCTTTAGAACAAATAGCTACTGGCTTCAGACAAGGCGTAGAAGATGCTGCTGGTATTGCTTCTGTATTATATTCAGATGCATATATTTATCGATTGCTAAATAAGACATATGAAACACCTGTTGAATTTATTGCCGCTTATAATAATAATTTTAGAGATATTAACAAATATACCCCTATTTATTCCTCGGTTGATTCTATACATTTATATACAGACAATCCAACCGTTATCTCGGCTGGTGGTATTTACTTAATAAATCAAGACATGCGTAAAAGTTACTGGTATCAATCAACTGGTAATACTAGAATGAGTTATCCTGTCCTAACTCGAAATGTTTCAGAAACTGGTGTATTGGACCAATTTGTTATTGTACGAGAATTAGATAGCAATCATTCAGCGTCATATGAAAAAATTATGATGATTAATTTAAACGAGCGTTTTATTAAACAGGCTTTTACAAATGTTACATTTGAAGGCCAAGTATATTTAGTAGATGATCGTGACATAGTTCAATATTCAACAGATCAATCTGTAGACTCAGATAATAAGTTAATAAGTTTTGATTCTTTAAATATAAGTGAAGATAGTGTGATAATGGAGGAAAAATACCAGTTGCAGTTTCTGAATAATTGGAGATTGGTTGGTATTATCCCAAGTGAGAACTTAATAACAGAGGTGCAAAATTCTATGTACTCTATCGTTTATTTAGCTTCATGGAATTTTGTGATTCCTACCTTGTTTATTCTATATATTGCCGGGAATATTCACTTTCGTCTGAATACAATTGTTAAACAGATGCGAAAAGTGAAAGAGCAGCAATTCGACATAATTGAAGGCAAAATGTACAAGGATGAAATTGGGGTTTTAGCCTCTGAATTTAATCGTATGACTCGAAAAATTAAAGATTTAATCAATGACGTGTATATTGTCCGTATTCAAAAACAAGAATTAGAACTAGAAAAGAAAGATGCGCAGTTGAAGGCATTACAAAGCCAAATAAATCCACACTTTCTATTTAATGTGCTTGAAACTATCAGGATGCGGAGTGTGTTAAAAAGTGAAATGGAAACAGCTGATATTATTAAATATTTAGCACAACTCTTAAGAACATCGATTACTTGGGAAGATGACTGGGTAACTATAGGCAAGGAATTACAGCTCATCTATGCATTTCTGGAAATACAAAAATACCGCTTTGATAATAAAATGGAGTATGAAATAAATGTAGATGATGGAGTGGAACAAATTTATATCCCTAAAATGATCATTATTCCATTTATAGAGAATGCCAGCATTCATGGGATAGAGCCACTAAAAGGAAAAGGGAAAATTAATATAACTATTCAAAAGTATGAGAATATGATCAAGTGTATTGTAAAGGATAATGGTGTGGGAATAAGAGATGAGAAGTATAAACAAATAATAAATTTTTTAGAAGGCGAAGGAGTAAATGGAAAAAATATCGGTATGCGAAATGTCTCACAACGTTTGAAAATGTATTATGGTCAGGATTATCAGTTAAAGATTAATTCAAATGCCACTGACGGTACGACAATTATTTTAATGATACCAGAAAATAACGACAAGATGAATCCAGGACCTCAGTAAAACCATTCCTGCAGAAAGATTGCAAAAGCCCGAATGATTAGTCATTCGGGTTTAAATTTCCCTCTAAAATGGTTGTTTTTTCTTTGAAAAATATAGCAATACATTGAAAAGTATAGATAAATCTTAACTAACTCATCGTTATGTTTCAATTAATTGAAATCGCTTACATAAGAAAGGGTAAAAGCTAAATTCTTACAAGTTTTAACTAAACTTTAGTGGGTAACATTTCCTTAAGATTCAAGTTAGAATGAAAGAGCTTACAGAAATGCTGTAACGATTTTACAAATTAGAAAGGGGAGTTAGATACTATGAGAAAGCAGTTCATTTGGTTACTAAGTTTATTCGTTGCATTGTTATTTGTAGTAACTGCATGTAGTGATGACAGTGAAGATACTTTGTCAAATGAAGAGGGAAGCGATTCAGATGACGGTGAAGAAGAAAGTGGTGAAGTATTTACTTATAATTTCTTTGATGCATCCGGCCCGGGGGAGGACATTAACACATCAGAAACGACTATAGGAAAAATGTTTGAAGAAGAAACTGGAGTAAATTTCGATATCGAACATATAGTGGGAGATGTTAATCAGAAAATTGGTACAATGATCGCAAGCGGGGAGTATCCCGAACTTCTGAATGCAGAACAATCCACAGACGCAGTTATTGATGCTGGTGGATTTGTAGCATTGAATGATTTAATTGAAGAGCATGCCCCAAATATAAAAAAGATGTATGGACCATACTTAGAATATATGAAACGTGATGATGGTAATATTTATATCATTCCTTCGGGTGCTTCCCATGGATATGTGAAGCCAGCAAATCTTGAGCAAGGTGCCTGGTGGATTAAGCGTGATGTCTTAAAAGAATTGGGTTATCCACAACCAAAAACATTAGATGAATATTTTGGAATAATTGAAGAATATGTCGCAGAAAATCCGCAAATTGATGGAGCAAATACAATTGGATTCACCGCTTTAACTCATGACTGGCGCTTCTTTGCATTATCAAACCAACCGAATCATTTAGCTGGGTTCCCTAATGATGGTGGGATTATGATTGACATGGAAACATTAGAAGCTGATGCTTATCCTGACAACCCAGAGACGGAGCGTTGGTTAAAGAAATTGAATGATATTAATGATAAAGGGTTGTTTGATCAAGAATCATTTACGCAGAATTTTGATGAGTATTTAGCAAAAATTACATCAGGTCGTGTAGTAGGTTTCTTTGATTATCGTTGGCAAGTAGGTCAAGCTCTCGATACTTTATCTGAAGATGAGGATCCATATAACGATTATATGGGATTTCCAATTGTATTTGATGAAGAAATTACAGATCAATATTTAGATCCTGTAGGTTTTGCAGCTTCTCCTGGGTTAGGTATTACAACAGCTGCTTCGGAAGAAGATCAAATACGTATTATAAAATTTTTAGATCATATTGCAAAAGAAGAATCTCAGAAATTAATCACATGGGGTAAGGAAGGCGAAACTTACGAGATAGATGATGATGGCCGCTATTACCGGACGGAGGAACAAATCGACACGACATCAAATACCGAATTTCGTGACTCATTCGGATTTAGTTATTTTGAATGGGGATGGCCTAGAATGAATGGATTATATGAGGATGGTAATGCTGTAGAACCACCGAAACAGCCAGAGGTTGCTTCCTTAATGTATGACGATGGAGATAAAGAGTTTTTAGAAGCATATGAAATTGAAACATTCACTGAATTATTTGCTGAACCTGAAGAACGTCCATGGTATCCAGCGTGGGATACACCAATTGAAACAGGATCACCAGCTCAACTGTATGAACAGCAACTGGACGATTTAATGAAACGCAAATTTCCAGAGATTATTTTCGCAAGTCCAAGTGAATTTGAATCCCAATGGAATGATTTTAAATCAAGTTTTGAAACTTTACCTTACGAAGAATATGAAAACGTCATCACGGAATCCGTTAAGAGAAAAGTAGAAATCCACGAACAAGCACAATAAATGGATGATAGTAAAATAACAAAAACAGGAAGGTGGAAGGAGTGTGTTTCACTTCCTTCCCTTTCCCATATAATCGGCAATTTTCTTACTCTCGGACCATTAGGCACAGATGTTGCCTAATGGTCCGAAGGTAAAAACCAATGGAAAAGAAGGGGGAGTACACATGGCCTCAGAGTCAAATAGCGTATCAAGTACTTTAAATAAAGAGAAGCAAGAAAAAGCAATGAAAGTTTTCTTTAGAAAATGTAAAGAGCAGCAAGCGTTATTATGGATGACAGTTCCATTTGTAATATGGGTATTCGTATTTAAATATTTACCTGTATGGGGATGGACAATGGCTTTTCAAGACTATAAGCCAGCAATTAGTTTCTCGGAACAGGAATGGGTTGGTTTTAAACATTTCTTATTCTTATTTACAGATGAGCGATTTTTAGGGGTATTACGCAATACGCTGGCCCAAAGTCTAATTAATCTTGTGTTAGGATTTATTACTGCTATTACATTAGCTGTTTTAATTAATGAGCTTTCTAATATGAAGTTTAAACGTACCGTACAAACCATTAGCTATTTACCACACTTTTTATCGTGGGTAGTAGCCGCAGCACTTGTCTCTTCTGTATTATCTATTGACGGTATTGTAAACGATATTTTAATGGGATTAGGTTTAATCGACAAGGAGATTCTTTGGTTAGGTGTGGGAGAATATTTTTGGGGAATCTTAGGGGCATCAGAAGTCTGGAAAAACGTTGGCTGGAACGCGATTATTTACTTAGCAGCTATTTCAATGATTGATCAGGAACAATATGAAGCAGCAAAAATAGACGGAGCTTCAAGAATTCAGCGCATTATCCATATAACTATACCAGGTATGAAATCAGTTATTGTTGTTTTGTTAATAATGAATATCGGCTATATTTTAGAAGCTGGCTTCGAGCCCCAGTACTTGCTAGGTAATGGGCAAAACGTTGAGTATTCTGAGAACATTGATGTTTTTGTTATTAAATATGGGATTTCTATGTTTAATTTCTCACTAGCTACTGCTGCAGGTATGTTTAAAACAGTGATTAGTATCGTGTTCTTATTTGCAGCCAATTCATTATCAAAGAAACTCGGCCAAGGCGGATTATACTAGGAGGTGCTCACATTGGCAAAGAATAAAAGGAGTTTTATGCGAACGAAAGAAGATAAAATTTTTGATACTGTAAATATAGTGTTTATGGTTATCTTATGTGTTTTTATGCTATATCCTTTTTTAAATCAAATTGCTATATCTTTAAATGATGCAACAGATTCAGTTAAAGGTGGAATATACTTATGGCCGCGTGAATTTACATGGAATAATTATGAACATGTCTTTGAAAAAGCAGCAATCTGGCAAGCGATATTAACATCAGTATTAAGAACTGTTATTGGTGCTGGTGTGGGTCTATTGTGTACTGCAATGGTAGCATATGCCATTGCTCAGCCGAAATTTATATTTAAGAAATCTGTAACTATCATTTTTATTATGACAATGTACTTTAACGGAGGTCTTATTCCGACATTTCTATTAATGAGAGATTTGCATTTAATTGGTTCTTTCTGGGTATATATTTTGCCCACATTAATTAGTGCATTTAATTTGATAATTATGCGTTCTTTTATTGAAGGACTGCCCAATAGTATCTTTGAATCAGCGAGAATTGACGGAGCCGGAGATTTTCGAATTTTCTTCAAAATTGTATTGCCATTATCATTGCCTGTTTTAGCAACGGTAGCTTTATTCGTAGCTGTATACCAATGGAATCAATGGTTTGATGTTTTCTTATACAACTCTAGTAATCCCAATTTGACTACATTACAATATGAGTTAATGAAGATATTACAAAACTCAAGTACCACATCAAGTGGGGACATGGCTTCGGCATTTGCAAATTCCGCCAGTGGAGATAGTAATATGGTAACACCGAAATCAATTCAGGCAACTATGACTATTGTAGCGAGTGTCCCAATTATTATGGTTTATCCATTTTTACAAAAATACTTCGTGAAAGGTATGACCCTTGGAGCAGTAAAGTGATGCTCTACAAAGCTTGACAAATAAACTATTTGACTTGTCCAGTGAGGAATTGAGTTATTTTCCGATTAGTATCTTAGATTTATAGAACATACGTTAAAAATTAAAATTCTCATGAACAATCCAGGTATGGAAAGTTCATGAGAATTTTATTATGTTACTATTATTGCAACTTTTATAAAAATCGGACTGAAAATGGCATTAACCATCGCCTTATCAATGTTTTGGAAATCAGACAAGGCGATTTCTATTTTATCATAGACGCTAAGCATCCGGATAAGTATTGTTAATTAGGTTTATATATTTTGAAATTACCACTTAAAGCAAGCAGGCTAAAAAAGTACAAGCAATTATCATAGTATCTTCTTTTGCCAGTTCTAAGTGGTGTATTCCAAAATAACTCCATACTTTTTCTCGCATTTTCTCCAGAAGTGGCTAGGGAAGCCATGGCATTCGTTGCAATTAATCCGACAGGGTGTAATGCTTTTTCTTCAAATGGTTCACCATCTATACGATATCTTCTGTAATCTCCAGGGTCTTTATCAACAAAGAAGTTTTGGATTTTTTCATTAACAACGGTTGGACAAGCGTTATCTCTGAACCATTCATAGTCCAGAGCAATATTACATGCTACACGATAAGAGTCACTATAAAAATGACCAAAGCCGCGAATATGATTAGGACTTCCATTATAAAAAGCATATTCAGGAGAAAGACCAGTGACTGGGTGAGCAGACTTCGCTATATATTTTCTGCTTTCTTGAGCTGCCTCTTTCCAAAAAGGACGATCTATCTCATTTGCCCATAATGAAAACAACTCATAAAAATGAGGTAAGTGGTAAGATGGATCAGAAAATTCTACGTTTGGGACAAACTTAATTAGTTTATTTTCACGATTCCACATCGGATATCCATCATTATTTTCGCCTTTGTGAATACAGTAATGCAGTAAATCTTTTGCCTGCTCACTGTAGTTAAACGGTACAGCACCATTCCCCCAACGGTGAGAAGCGAAAAATAAAGCTAGTGCAAAATATTCTTCCCCATCAGGTGCAGGTCCGTAGGAATTTTTCGCGCCATCTGGTGAGCATGACCATGCGAAGTATCCTGCATTTTCTCCTTCTTCCAAATACATATAGGTTTTGGCCCATAGCCACAATTGATCGAAAATGTCTTTTTCATCCATTTGTACTGCCATCATCATCCCATAGGACATTCCTTCCGTTCTAACATCATTATTTCCCGTATCAAGCATATAGCCCATGTTATTATCCATTTGGAAAAAAATTTGTGTCTCAGGATAATTTGCAGTAAACAGTTTATTCCAAGTTTCTTGTTTTCTCCTCTCAATCTCCTCATTGCTGTAACCGTATTCATTTAATGTATTAAGATACTGATTGGAATAATAGGCTCCAATTTTTTTCATTGCTCAATTTTCCCTTCTAAAGTTATTTTTATCTTTAAATTATAACATCTTTGTAAGTTCATTATACAAACTAAGTATATTATTTACTTAATAAAATATAGAACTTTCATAAAATACTATTAAAGAAAAGGATTATTGAAGTCTTCTAAATATTTATTTGTAAAAGAAGCTTATTAACACTCCTACCATTCTAGTATGTTGACAAAAATGCAGACGCAAATTACAATAAGTGCAACGGATAAACAAAGTGGTTTTTCTCAACATAATTACTTTCCTGATTAATCTTAAGAGTTATTAGTTAGAACAAATTCAAGTATGCACTGAAGGGAGGAAGTGTTTTACGGAATAATTTTTTGCAGTATGAGTGACATGCCTGCTAAAAGGTGTAATAGGATTTTACTACAGAATTATGTTGAAATTAGAAGTTGTATATTTTATGACTTTAAATAAAGGAGTTAAAAAAAATGAAAGCGTTTCATAATCCGATTTTACCAGGTTTTTATCCTGATCCCTCGATATGCCGTGTGAAGGAAGATTATTATTTAGTAACATCATCTTTTGCATATTATCCAGGTGTACCTATATTTCATAGTAAAGATTTAGTGAATTGGGAGCAGATAGGGCATGTATTGAGTAGACCCTCACAACTTCCGTTAGATGGCCAAAGACAATCACAAGGTATTTTTGCACCAACCATTCGGTATCACAATGGGATTTTCTATATGATCACTACAAATGTAGGAGAAGGCGGCAATTTTTTTGTTACTGCTACAGATCCTGCTGGTCCATGGTCGGATCCTTATTACTTAAATGCACCAGGAATTGATCCTTCTTTGTTTTTTGATGATGATGGGAAGGTCTACTATCATGGTACGAGACCAGCTCCTGAAGGGGAGAAGTATAGTGGTAACTGGGAGGTATGGCTGCAAGAACTTGATTTAGAGACAAAACAGTTAATCGGAGAGCCGGTTGGATTATGGCGTGGAGCATTAAGGGATGTAATTTGGCCAGAGGGACCACATCTATATAAAATAAACGGGTATTATTATCTATTAATCTCCGAAGCTGGAACAGGTCATCACCATGCTTGCTCGATAGCAAGAAGTGAGAATATAACTGGCCCATATGTTGGTAATCCAGGTAATCCTATACTTACCCATAGACATCTTGGCAGAAGCTATCCCATTGTGAATGTTGGTCATTGTGATTTAGTAGAAACACAAAATGGGGAATGGTGGGCAGTAGGGCTTGCATCCCGAATCTATGGTGGCTATTATCGAAACCTGGGAAGAGAAACATTTTTATTACCAGTAAAATGGGAAGATGAATGGCCAGTATTTAGCCCTGGGACAGGAAAGTTAGAGATGAGTTATCGAATGCCTGATCTACCAGAAACGCATCCGAAGTTCCAGGATGCATGTGAGCATTTTGAAGATGAACAACTTGATTTAAAATGGACTATGCTTCGTACACCAAAAGAGGAGTTTTACAGTCTAAATGACCGCAAAGGTTACTTAAGCTTAAAGCTTAAACCGCAGGAGATAACGGAACTGGATAACCCAAGTTTTATTGGAAGAAGACAACAGCATATTAACTTTGCAGCGTCTACTGCAATGGAGTTTACTCCAAAATCTGATAACGAAGTAGCTGGGATGGTATTACTGCAGAGCAATGAGTACCATTTTAGATTTGTTTATACAAAAGCAGGAGACAAAAAAGTAATCAAGTTAGTAAAATGTGTTGGTGGAATGGAGGAAGTATTGAATGAGCTGCCGATTGATGCTTCCAGAATTTATTTAAAGGTGGAAGCATTAGGGCAAGATTACAGCTTTTATTATGGGATGAGTCCATCAAACTATCAGCCACTTCTAAAAGACGTTGATGGGAGGATTCTAAGTACAGACATTGCAGGAGGATTTGTAGGGGCAGTAATTGGTTTATACGGCAGCTCAAAAAATGCCCCTTCTGATAATAAAGTTCATTATGATTGGTTTGAGTATAGAGGTTTATGAATAGAATTAATATCATTCTTTTGGAAGTCCCAAGTTATTAAAATTGGGGCTTTCTTTTTAATAATCATACAAGGAGCGATAATTAAATATGGTTAATAATTTTAAGAATAGAAGTTACTTTTATATGATGTATGAAGAGGAGGTAAAGGCTTCCCACGAAATAAATTTACAAGGGGAACAACTTATTAACAGAGCTAGACTTACAGGTTGTGTTACCGATGAAGAAATATTACATTTACTCGAAAGGGAGGAGGGATTTCATACATTAGTTCACAGTATTGGTTTTACGGTAAATGGAGATAGGAAAAATAACCAGGACGTAATTATTGTATTGCAAAGTGGAGACAAACAGAAGGATTATAATACTGAAACATTACATAAGATTCCATGTCCCGCAAATGGTACGGAGATCTTACTGAAACTGGATGATTACCAGGTGTCAAAAAACGATAAGACATTTGGAAAAATAACTTTGGAATTTAATCAACTATCAGATAAAGCAAGAGTGAGTATGAAATGCTACCTGAACAAAGGTTACCATGTTCCGGAAGTATCGACAGAACCAGTTGATTACCGTTCAGAGAGATACAAAGCAATGATTAGAAAGTCTTTATTAAGCAAAGGAAATAATTATAGATTAAAAACAGCAATTGAAAAAGCTGAAAACGGAGAGGATATTACGATTGCCTATATAGGAGGTTCCATAACCCAGGGTGCGGGAGCGATGCCAATACATACAAATTGTTATGCCCATAAATCCTATTTAAAAATTAAAGAAATGTTCGGAATTAATGGAGGAGAGAATGTCCATTTTATTAAGGCTGGATTAGGTGGAACCCCTTCAGAACTTGGAGTGATCCGGTATGAACGGGATGTTTTAAGAAATGGAAATGTAGAGCCTGACATTGTTATTGTAGAATTTGGAGTAAATGATGCAGATGATGAAACAAAAGGAATCTGTTATGAGAGTTTGTGCTTAAAGATACTTTCAAATAAAAATAAGCCAGCTGTAGTTCTATTGTTCAGTGTGTTTGTTAATGACTGGAATTTACAGGAGAGACTGTCGCCTGTAGGCATTTTATTATGATCTCCCTATGATAAGTATCAAAGACGCTTTAATAGAGCAGTTTCGTTTAACAAAAGAGGATGGCAATGTAATATCCAAGAGGCAATTTTTCTCTGATATTTATCATCCAACCAATGATGGACACAAAATAATGGCAGATTGCCTTGCTAACTTATTTTCTGAAACAAAAAAAGAAAAGAAGGTGGAAACTGATATCTCACTGGATAAATTACCTGTAATCGGGGATGATTTCCGTGATATACAGTTGCTTGATAGAAAAGATAATAATAATGCTGCTGTTACAATAGAAGTCGGTGGATTTACGGAAACAGATAGCGACTTGCAAACGGCAGAAATGGATTACGATGAATTAGCTAAGCCTCAGTTCCCTTATAATTGGATGCATACAGCTGCATCTGTAACAGACCACTTTAAAATAAGGATAAATAGTAGTAGTCTTATCCTTATTTACAAAGATTCTGCAAGTAAAGAGTTCGGGGAAGCAGAAATTTTTGTCGATGGACAATTTATGAAAACTATTAATCCTCACCTCATAAAATGGACGCATTGCCATGCTGCGATTCTTTATAATGAAAAGGAATGTAAAGAGCGCGAGGTGGAAATAAGGATGACTCCTTCTCATAAAGATAAGTGTTTTACTATATTAGCATTTGGTTATACCGTTTAAGTTTATCTTATGAATGCTCAGCGGAAACTTTTTCCTGACTGGGTTTCTTTGTGTTCGTTTTTTTAAAAAGCATTTTCTCACAGTGCTCACCTTCTGTTAAGCCCTACAGATCAAAGTCTTAATTTATAGTTTACAACCATATCTTTTGCGAACACTTAAACAAACATGCTGATGAATTATCTTTTCTTTCCATTGTAGAAAAGTATAAAAATCTCCTCATCAATAAGAGGATTTCCTAGAGTTGAGAGGGTCAAGAGATAGTCTCTGACAGGTTGTTCCTATGAGCAGGTGATGCTAAACTTTTTCCAAAAGGAGGGAGGGTTAATGAAAAACAAGAGAAAACAGGTCTTATACTTTGTCATTTTCATTATTTGTTTCTCGGTAGTTCTCTTAATGATTATTCAAATAAACAGGGGAACAGTTGAGAAAAAAGCTCGTGATTCTGAAGTGATACGAGCCGGAGATGTAAACGAGATACCAGCACAATCAACTGCCTATCTGGAAGAAGAGGTTATTGTTTTAAGTCATTCTATTGAAAAAACGTACACAATGAAATTACTCATTGACGAGTTCTCTCAAAATACTGAAGTAAACAGTATACGATCTGGAATACAAGTTCCCGATATTTTGGAGGTTACTGATGTAGTTCCGAATACCAACAATCTCTCTGCAGAATATATATCTTTTGAAAAATCGGATGAAGGCATCGAACTAAAAATCAATAATGATGATTCACCAGTTAATTTTAAAAATAATGATGGAAGCAAAGAATTGATTTCCATAAAATTCAGACTGAAAAAGGAGTTGACAGCAGAATTGAGTAAAGAAATTAAAGTGGATGATTTTGAAATTACTGACACTGAAGGAAACACGGAAAAATATAAAGTGGATGGGGCAATAACAAAAGTAATTCGTAATCCACTTGCAAGTTCTATTGGAAAGAGTGCGCCAAACGGAAATCCAATTGTCTCTCACAAATTCGGTGCAGACCCCTATGCACTTGTATTCAATGATCGGGTTTATATTTATAATACGAATGATGTATTGGAATATGATCAGGATGGCAATGTTATAGATAATAGTTATGGAACAATTAACAAATTGTCGATTGTTTCTTCAGCAGATTTAATAAACTGGACAGATCATGGGGTAATTAACGTAGCTGGGAAAAATGGTGCAGCTAAATGGGCAACCCAGTCATGGGCGCCTGCTGTGGCGCACAAAGTTATTAACGGAGAAAATAAATTTTTTTTGTATTTCGCCAATAATGCCAGTGGTATTGGAGTATTAACTAGTGATAGTCCCACAGGTCCGTGGATTGATCCAATTGGTGAACCGCTTATTTCAAGGTCCCATCCTGGTGCAGAGGGTGTAACATGGTTATTTGATCCTGCTGTACTAGTAGATGATGATGGAGAGGATTATATTTACTTCGGTGGAGGCGTACCTGAAGGAGAGGATGCAATGCCTAACACCGCACGAGTGATGAAACTTGGGGATGATATGGTAAGTGTTGTAGGTGAAGCAAATCCAATCCCTGCACCTTTCATGTTTGAAAATGCTGGAATTAATAAGGTTGGGGACACATATTACTATACGTACTGTTCCAATTTCTACAGTGGTTACCGGCCGGAAGGAAGTCCGCCTGCCGGGGAGATCGCTTATATGACTAGTGATCATCCAATGGGACCATGGACATATCAAAGTACCATTTTGAAAAATCCTGGTGAGTTTTTTGGAGTTGGTGGTAACAATCATCATTCCATCTTTCAATTTCATGAGAACTGGTATATAGCTTATCATGCACAAACATTATCTAAAGAAATGGGTATTCCAAAAGGTTACCGGTCCACACACCTCAATAAAGTATTCTTTAATGAAGACGGCTCTATACAAGAAATAAAAGCAGATATGGAAGGAGTAGAACCTGTCAAAATGTTGAATCCATTCATCCGCATAGAGGCAGAAACAATAGCTTGGAATGCTGGAATCCAAGTGGAAACTGTTGTAAATGATGGATTTGAAAATACGATGTCAAGTGACCTGGCAATAACTAACATAGATGACGGAGACTGGCATGCGGTTTCAGAGGTCGATTTCAAGCGGGGTGCTACCCAATTCATTGCTTCAGTATCTAGTTTGACAGATGGTGGTGTGATTGACATTCATTTGGATACACCAGATGGTAAATTAATAGGTACACTAGAGGTCCCAGCAACAGGTGGATGGAATCAGTGGGAAGAAATCAGTACCGAAGTGATTGAGGTAACAGGTATCCACGATTTATATTTTATCTATCGAGGAAAGAACCCTCAAGAATTGTTTAGATTGAATTATTGGTTATTTCAAGAATAAATTATCACTAATAAAGTGAGACTTATGGTCAGTGGGGAGTTTTACAGACGTTTATCGCTGTGATAACCAGATAAGTAAACTCGCAATTATTTTGGTCATGATCAGTAATTGCGAGTTTACCATTGTATAATAACTTTTTATCTAACATTTCTATATCATTTTACAATATTATTAAGGGGAAAATAAGTTCTATTTAGAGGTTGCTAGCTCTCTATATTTATTAGCATTGACACCGGTATAGGATTTGAATTTCTTATAAAACCAATCTAATTCTACATATCCCACCTCGTTAGCAACCTCATAAATCTTCATGTTAGTGTTCTCGAGAAGGTGCTTAGCTCTTTCCATTCGTTGTTTCAGTAGATAATCATTAAAAGTCATCTTCTCCTGATACTTGAATTTCTGTCCCAAATAAGAACAATTATAATTTAACATAACAGAGATTTCTTTTAACGTGATTCTTTTACTTAATGATTCATCTAATGACTCGGCTACGTATTTCTTTACTTGCCCAATAATGTCTTCCGATTGTATATATACAGCATTACTTAATTGCTCTGGGTTCTTAATTAAACTATATCTTTTAAGATTTTGCTTTATGAGAAGTAAACAAGTTCTTAATTCATCTGATTGCACAGGGGCAGGCAAATAATCATTTACCTGAAGATTAAGAGCTTTTCTAATTATGAGAAAATCTTTCGGCCCGCCAATTAGTAAGATTGGAATCAAACTACCTTTACGTAGAATCTCACATAGTTGTATACCTTTATCCTTTAACTCAGTTATATTGATTATTACCAGTGAATAATTCTCCATATTAAATAAGTCTACTGCTCTAGATGAGGTTTCCGCATGGTCTTCTAAAATAAAGCCCAAATCATTCCAATTAAACAATTTTTTTATGGTTTCAGCTGAACGACAATTAGGATCAACAAGTAATACCTTAAACACTAACTATCCCCCCTAATAGAAAATTTGATAAAACATAATGTATGCGTTTTCATTATATGAAATCTTTAAATGAAAAAAAATGTGCAATTCTTTATATTGCACACAGATATTTATAACTTTGCAAAAATAATGTATATGGTTAAAATTTCCAATAAAATAACTAGAATATGACAGGTATAAATACTAGTATACAACAGGTTGTTGGTCGAATAGGCTAGTGCTACATTTTTAATGTACCTATTTATTAAAAAGAGGAGGAGTAGGATCATGAGAAAACAAAAATTGTTATTATCGTTATTTCTATGTTTTTTAGTTTTAATTCTTGCAGCATGCAACGGCAATGATGTAAGCGGTTACAATGAAGAGGGTAAGGAAGAAAGTGTAGCGGAAAATACTGAAAATACCGATACGGAAGATAACACGGATGGAACAGAGGATAATGCTGAGGATGAAATTGAAGTGGATTACTATCAAACGCCTGAAATGGACTTTGATTTAGGTGGAAAAACAATAAAGATTGTGTCTTGGTGGGATATGACTATTCCAGAAGATAATCCAGATAATATACTCCGGCAGGAAAATCTTGAGGCACTAATGGAGAAACATAATTTCCAGGTAGAGTATGTGGCAATTGATTATGGCGAATATCAAGAGAAAGTTACTGCCTCTCTAATTGCTGGTGAACCAATAGGTGATATTGTAAGACTTGGTAAAACATATACAGTACCTGCATTGGTCAAGCAAGATTTATTATGGCCAATCGATGAGTATACGAAAAATACAAATGTTTTTAACCAAAATATGACCAACAATCTTTACACATATGAAGGACGGGGATACGGATTTACAGAGGATCATAAAAATTTAGCTCAAGGTATCTTTTATAATCGTACACTAATGAACCAATTAGGAATGAAACCACTTCAGGAATATGTCGAGGAAGATAATTGGAATTGGGAGACTTTTCTGGAAGTAGCTAAGGAAGCAAACAAAGACACAAATAATGATGGAAAACTCAATATATGGGGTTTGGCGAATTCATCCTTAATGATCCATGCTTTATATTCTAATAATACAGATTTAGTTAATGGAGATCAGCAAAACCTTGATGATCCCGCAACAATTGAAGCATTAGAATTTGAATCACGGCTGGTAACGGAACAGATACCAAGACCTACTGAAGGTGGAGATTGGACGGAACCTGGCCAATTTTTCCGTCAAGGTAATACATTAATGTATGCAGGCGCTGATCACGAAATTGGTGGATTCAGGGAAGATATGCCTGATTATGATATTGGATTCATACCATTCCCTAAAGGTCCGAGTGTTACAGAGTATTATTCAGCTGAAGCTTTATTACAAGCGCTGACTATTCCGAAGTCAGTAGAAAATCCGGAGCAATTGATGTACATCTGGGAAAAAATTAATGATATCGAATCCATTTATGATTATCCAGGTCAAGCAAGTTATGAAACTAATTATACAAATGAAGAAGATATAAACAATCTTCGTATGGTTTCAGAGAACTTATTAGTACTGGATTACAATACTTATCCTAATTTAGGGTACTATGATTTTGTTGCAGAAATAGGTAGTGGTACCTCTGTGTCAACAGTTGTTGAGAAATATAAACCGCTATTCCAATCTGCCATTGATGAAGTTTGGGGAGATTAAGCAAAATAGATCATTTTAAGTGAATCTGAAAAAGGTACTTGTTACTCATCAAGTACCTTGTAATTTTTATTAATGTAACTAAGCTTTGTGCATCGAACTTTTGCTACAGGGGGGAGAAGAGTGAAATTAATAAGATATACCAAGCTGAAAATCCTATTAGTAATAGTAATTATATTAGCTTTAATTTGGGGGTTTTATCCTTTGGATTCAACTAATCCAGGTCAGGTAAAAGCCATCGATGATTTTGAAGCTATTACAAGTGGTTTGGAGGAAGATGGATATGACACTTATGAAATTATATATTCCTCTGAGAAGCGACCAGATGAAATTGTTCGTATTGAAGGAGAGGACTTTATTAGTGCAAGTAATGATGGATTTTTTGTCGAAGAAAACTATGAAGGTTTAGATGGAAGTGCAGTGGTAACACCTGAAGAGGGCTCAATAAAGTGGAATGTACGAATTGACAAGCCAGGGATGTATAACATAAGAATTCATTACTATCCTATGGAAGGAAAGAGCTCTGCTATTGAAAGGGAATTCGCAATAAATGACCAAATCCCATTTAACGGTGCTGGGTTATTGTTATTTGATCGGATTTGGGATAACAGTTATGAAGAAATTCAGATGGACGATAGAGGGAATGAACTGAGACCAAGGCAAATCGAACGGCCTGAGTGGATACTAAAGCCACTAATGGATAGTGAAGGTTATTATGAAGAACCGTATTCTTTTTATTTTGCTTCTGGCGTTCAACAAATTTCTCTGTCATCTTTACGAGAACCAATGGCAATTGATTATATTGAGTTATATCAGGAAGCTTTACCTCTGCCTTACGAAGAAGTAAAAGAAGAATATAATGCTAAAGGGATTGAAAAGACAAAAGACCAATACATCATTATACAAGCAGAAGAAGCGACTAGCAAATCGTCTCCGACGCTATATCCTTTGTCAGATAGATCAAGTCCAACGGTAATGCCTTATCATGTTTCCAAACTGAGGATGAATACAATTGGAGGATTGAATTGGAAGCTGCCAGGTCAATGGATTGAATGGGAATTTGAGGTAGAAAGAGATGGATTATATCAAATAGCACTAAAACGTAAGCAAGATCAACTTCAGGGAGTATATGCAACAAGAAGTATCACTATTGATGGAAAATCTCCATTTGAAGAAATGAAAAGGATTCGATTTAACCATAATATGAATTGGGAAATGGATGTTCTTGGTGAGGAAGAACCGTTTCTGTATCACTTGACGGAAGGGACTCACCGTATTCGAATGATGGTTTCACTTGGGGATATGGCTCCTTTGCTGCAGACAATTGAATCGAGTGTACTTGAGCTTAACGAAATGTACAGAAAAATATTAATGATTACATCAAATACACCTGATCCATTTCGAGATTATCAATTAGATAAACGTATTCCGGATATGCTGGATGTATTTACTGAGCAGGCAGAGACGATTCAAAGCGTTGCAGAGCACTTAGAAAAGTCGACAGGGGAACGAAGTGATAAGGTTGCGGTTCTCCATTCTTTAGTAAGACAATTGAATGATATGGTCGAGAATCCCGATACGATTGCAAGAAGGTTGGATAATTTTAAGGTTAATGTGGGTGGTTTAGGAACATGGATGTTAACGGTTCGCGAACAACCTCTTACACTTGATTATTTAGTCGTTTCTTCACCTGATCAAGAGTTGCCGGATGCGCATGCAACGATTTTAGAAACTGCAGCTCATGAGACTGGTGGACTTCTTGCTTCATATACCGAAGATTATGACAGCATCGGTAATATATCAGAAAAAGAACGTTCTATCACAGTCTGGATTACCACAGGACGAGACCAGGCACAAGTTTTAAAATCGCTGATTGACGATACTTTTACTCCAGAAACGAACATTTCGGTTAATTTAAGATTAGTACCTCCAAATATTCTATTGCCAGCAACATTAGCTGATGAAGGTCCTGATGTAGCACTGCAGATTGGTGAGGATATTCCTGTTAATTATGCCATGAGAAATGCAGCTGCTGATTTGACAGAGTTTGATGATTATGAAGAGATTTCCAGTCGATTTAGAGATAGTGCAATAGTACCTTATGAGTTTGATGGTGGAGTATATGCACTGCCTGAACAGCAAATTTTTCCGATGTTGTTCTATCGTAAAGATATTCTGAACGAACTAGGTTTAACTCCCCCGGAAACTTGGGAGGATGTCTACAATATGATTTCTGTTTTACAAAAACATAATTTAGAGTTCTTTTTGCCAATTGATGATCCACAGGCACAGGAACAAACGAATATGGTACCTAATGCAACCTTTTCGATGCTATTGTACCAAAATGAAGGTAAGTTCTATGAAGATGATCAGAAATCTAGTGCGTTAGACTCTGAAATATCTATGGAACAATTCAAAACATGGACCCAATTTTACACCAATTATAAGTTTCCTTTAATGGCTGACTTCCCTAACCGTTTCCGAGTTGGAGAGATGCCGATTGGTATAGCAGATTATACTACTTATAATATGTTGACTGTACTGGCTCCTGAAATCAAAGGGTTGTGGGATTTTACTATGGTTCCTGGAACAGTAACAGAAGATAGCAGCATTAATCATGAAGTTGCCAGTCATACAACAGCAGTAATGATGCTTGAGAATGCAATAGACAAAAATTCTTCATGGGAGTTTATGAAATGGTGGACAGAGAAAGAAACTCAAATATCTTTCGGTCGGGAAATGGAAGGTTTAATGGGAGAGGCAGCGAGATATCCTACGGCAAATATCGAAGCACTAAAAGAATTACCATGGCCAGTCGAGGATTATAACAATTTGGAGAGCCAATGGCAGTGGGTAAGAGGAATACCACAAGTTCCAGGAGGTTACTTTACAGGTAGACATTTGGACAATGCGTTTAGGAAAGTGGTAAATGCGAATGAAAATCCTAGAGAAGCATTGTCAGATTATATTCTGTATATCAACGATGAAATTGAAGTGAAACGAGATGAATTTAATTTACCGAATTAGGATAGGAGGTGGATGCAAGTGCAATCAAAATCGATAGAACAACCTCTGGAGGAATCCGGTTATCCAGAAAAGCGATCACGTATAGCCTCTTTTTTGAAGGAATTAAGAAAAAATATACATTATTACGTATTGATGGCTCCCTATTTAATTATATTCCTATTATTTACGGTGATTCCGGTAGTTATATCGTTCGGACTTAGCTTTACTTACTTTAATATGCTGGAATTTCCACGATTTATTGGGTGGTCGAATTATTCTCGATTATTTCTGAGTGACGATATTTTTAGTATCGCATTAAAGAATACATTTATGTTTGCGATCATAACTGGACCAATTAGTTATATAGCTTGCTTTATCTTTGCTTGGATAATCAATGAACTTTCGCCAAAGGTCCGAGCATTTATGACGCTGGTGTTCTATGCACCTTCCATTTCAGGAAACGTATTCTTTATCTGGCTGATTATTTTTTCGGGTGATAGCTATGGATACCTGAATGGGATACTTATGAACATTGGATTTATCTTAGAGCCAATTCAATGGTTGAAAGATGAGCAGTATATTCTGGCAGTGGTTATTATCGTTCAACTATGGCTAAGTTTGGGTGCCGGTTTTCTTGCTTTTATCGCAGGTTTGCAAACAATTGACCGTTCTCTTATTGAGGCGGGAGCAATTGATGGAATTAAAAACAGGTGGCAGGAACTATGGTTTATAACTTTACCATCAATGAGACCGATGTTAATGTTTGGGGCAGTTATGCAAATTACACAATCATTTGCAGTTGCCGAAATATCGATCGCTCTTGCAGGTTTCCCAAGTGTTAACTACGCTGCACATACTGTTGTAACGCACTTAATGGATTATGGAACCATTCGTTTTGAAATGGGATACGCATCAGCAATTGCAACGATTTTATTCACTATAATGGTTGGTACTAATATGGTGGTTCAGAGATTACTAAGAAAGGTAGGTGCATGAAAATGGTTTCTAATACAATAAAACTCTTTCGAATGAATAAAAAACTTAACCGGTCGTTTACCGTCACCTTCCTGATGTTCGTGTTTTTAGCATTATTTGGGGCGTTCATGGCACTGCCGCTAGTTTATGCGGTAAATAATGCATTTAAACCATTAGATGAATTGTTTATCTTTCCACCAAGGTTCTTTGTGCGGAATCCGACTTTAGATAATTTCTTTGATTTAGTTTCTTTAATGGGGAATTCCTGGGTGCCTTTATCTAGATACATTACCAACACATTATTTATAACGATCGCAGGTACTGTCGGTCATATTTTACTGGCATCAGCGGCAGCATATCCGCTTGCTAAATATCGATTTTTCGGATCTAAAGCGATTTTTTCAATTGTTGTATTATCATTAATGTTTTCACCACACGTAACTGCAATTCCTAATTATATGGTGATGTCCTGGTTAGGCTGGATAAATACTCAGGCATCTATAATTGTTCCATCATTAGCGTTTCCTCTGGGATTATTTTTAATGAAACAATTTATGGAACAACTGCCAAATGCATTGCTGGAAGCTGCGAAGGTCGATGGAGCAAGTGAATATCGAATATTCTGGAGTATTGTCATGCCTAATGTAAAACCTGCTTGGTTAACATTAATGATACTTCAATTTCCAATGCTGTGGGGAACAGATGGAGGTAACTTTATTTACAGTGAGAACTTAAAAACACTTCATTATGCGCTTGGTCAAATTATACAGGGGGGGATTGCTCGAGCAGGGGTTGGTGCGGCTGTTGCATTATTCATAATGATCGTACCAATTACTCTCTTTATTATTTCGCAAAGCAGCGTAATGCAGACGATGGCGAATTCAGGAATTAAAGATTAAAAAGGAGTTGCAAGTGGAGTGAATAGAATAAAGATATTCAGCAAATTACTAGTTGTTTCCATGATATTCTCATTCATGATTCATATGAAGCCAATCAGTGCAAATGCACACGTTGACGTACCTTCCTATAATTATTCGTTCTGGGGTGATTCCATTGCAGCTCCAGATGCCTTTAAGGCTGCTACTTTAATTCAAGGCGATGATCTGAAATTTGGCGCGTTTAAGGAACCAAACGATTTATTCGTAACAGAAGATAAAACGATCTATGTAATGGATTCAGGCAATAATCGTGTAGTTATTATGGATAAGGAATTCAAGGCCCTGGATGCCATTGATTCTTTTGAAAATGAGAATAAAACAGAAACATTTTCAAATCCACAAGGGATATATGTTACAGAAGATAAGCACATTTTCATTGCTGATACGGGAAACAACCGAGTCGTTCATCTTGATCAACATTATCATTTAGTGGGTATCATCGAAAAACCAGAATCTGAATTATTAAAAGAAGATTACGTTTTCCAGCCAATTCGTGTAGTAGTTGATAATGCTGATAGAGTTTATGTTATGGCAGCAGGAGTATTTGATGGTTTTATGGAATTCAACGTCAATGGTGAGTTTAATACCTTCATAGGTGCTAATCGCGTACAAATTGATCCGATTGAGTTACTGTGGAAACGGTTGTCCACACAGGCCCAACGAAGTCAGATGATGATGTTCATACCAACAGAATTTACTAACCTTGATATAAACAGTGAAGGCTTCATTTATGCAACTAATGGTGATGACAGCAGTGATAAGATAAAAAAGCTAAATGCCAGGGGTACGGATATTCTAAGAAGAGAAGGGTATTACAGCCCTATTGGAGACATTAGATATCCACATGATGTTGGACCCTCTCGACTAATTGATATTGATGTCACTGATAGTGAGGTATATTCTGTGCTTGATTCCAAGCAAGGCCGAATATTTACTTATAATGGCGATGGTCATCTAATGTACGTTTTTGGAGGGCTGGGGAATCAAATAGGCTTATTTCATACTCCAGTTGCGATTGAACGTGTTGATGATAGCTTTCTTGTGTTAGATAAAACAGTTGGCGAAATCACCGTTTTTCGTGAAACAGACTATGGCCATACAATAAATGAGGCAAACAGAAGTTACTATCAGGGAGATGAAGAAAAGGCGTTTCAACTGTACAAGAAAGCGATTGAATTGAATGCAAATCTTGAATTTGCCTACACCGGGATAGGCAAAGCTTTATTAAGACAAGGTGATTACAAAGGTGCAATGGAAAATTTTAAACAAAGTTTGGATCAAAAAAATTATTCGAAAGCATTTCTGCTTTATCGTAAAGAATTGTTAAGAGACTACTTTCCTGCTTTGATGACAATTATATTGGTTTCTGCCATCGGGATGATCGGATTCAGAACATATAGAAAAATGAGGAAGAGAAAGAAGGGGATAGCTATTGAATAGGGAGATGATTAAATACCCGTTTTATCTCATTGTTCATCCATTTAATGGCTTTTGGGATTTGAAGTATGAAATGAATAAAAGGATGAATCTAATTATTTCTTTTGTTATTTTATTTTCGATGGTTGTGACGAACATTCTAAGTACACAATATAGTGGATTTTTGGTTAACATATACAATCCTAATAATATGAATAGTTTACTAGAGATTTTATATGTACTTGTTCCACTTTTGTTCTGGTGTGTTGCGAATTGGTCACTTACAACTTTAATGGATGGGGAAGGGAAGTTTATTGAAATTTTCACATCTACATGCTTTTCATTAACTCCATTAATTATTATTAATTTTCCATGGATTTGGTTAAGCAACTTTGTTTCAATGCAGGAGACCACATTTTACTACTTTTCAAGCACCTTTGCACTTCTGTGGTTTCTCTACTTACTGTTTATTGGCAACATGACAGTACATCAATTTGCTCCAATGAAGTCAGTAGGAACGATCTTACTTACAATTTTGGCAATGGGTTTTATGGCATTTCTCTGTTTATTGTTCTTCAGTCTGATTCAGCAAATAGTTGCATTTTTTCATGTGATTTATCAGGAGATTGTCATTAGGTATTAAGAAAGGAGGGATATGAATGAACATAATGAAGATGGTTCTATTGCTGATGAGTTTTATTTTCTTTATTATAGGGTGTTCTAATTCGGCCTCATCGACTTTGAGAGAAGACAATGAGCAAAATATATATCTTATTACACCTGGAGAGCCTTTGCAGGCAGCATTTACTGACGATCGATTACCTGGTATGAAAGGAATCGTAGAAAATGACCAGTTGCAATTGTTTATTGCAGAGGAAACAGGAAGTATAGCTATTCTTAATAAGAACAGCGGGAAAATCTGGCACAGTAATCCGCCTGAAAGAGAGACAGATACGATAGCTACTGGTGTAAACAAATCCTTATTATCTGCTCAAATGCAGATTGATTTTTATAATAAGTTTAATCAGTTAAACTCTATTAATACTTACTCTGATAGTGTTGCCCATAAGCAGTATAAATTCGAAATAATTCCTAATGGGATTAAAGTTTATTATCAATTTGGTAAGACTGAGAGATCGATAGATGACTTACCACTTATGATAAGCAAAGCCCGGTTTGATGAGTTATCAAGTAAGTTGGATAAAACAGGACAACGATCCATGATGATCGCTTATACAGAGAATCAAGAGACTTCAGCTTATGAAAGGAATGATAGCGCTCTAAATGGGCTTCAATTAGAGAAGGCCTTACAAGCGTTTGGCGATGCTGGTTATACGGAAGAAGACTTGCAACAGGATATGTCAGAATTGAACTTTACCCAGGAAAAATCCTCCACCCGTATCTTTCAAGCTGCTATCGAGTATACTCTGGATACGGATAGTCTCGTAGTAAATGTACCAGTTTCAAGCATTCATTACCCTGAAGACTACCCTGTCAATATGATCTCGCTTATGAATTTTTTTGGAGCAGGAGGGATGGAAGATCAAGGGTCACTGTTTGTCCCTGATGGATCTGGGGCTCTAATTCATTTTAACAATGGAAAAACAGAATATCCATCCTATCAGCAGTCAGTGTATGGAGTGGATTTAGCTCTAAAAGTTCCAGAATCTAACTCGATGGAACAGAAAGTAAGATTACCTGTATTTGGCCTTATTTATGAAAAAGACGCATTATTAGGAATCATTGAGAATGGGGCGTCAGTTGCTAATATTAATGCAGATATTAGTGGCAGATTAAACAGTTATAACTATGTTTACCCAAGTTTTTATGTGATTAACAAAGATGAGGTAACTTTACAGGCGAATGAACAAGAGCGTACTTTACCTAAGTTCCAAGATGTGCCAATGAATACAGATTATACAGTAAGGTATTTATTTTTAAATGGAGATAAGGCATCCTATACCGGAATGGC
Organism: Gracilibacillus oryzae; assembly: GCF_009498735.1. Classification (GTDB taxonomy): domain Bacteria; phylum Bacillota; class Bacilli; order Bacillales; family Amphibacillaceae; genus Gracilibacillus; species Gracilibacillus oryzae. The sequence goes on along the minus strand of NZ_ML762433.1, from coordinate 49,413 downwards.
GAAATCGTATCAGGAATATCTGGTAAGCAGGAAGGAGTTACCACTTGTTCAAGAAGGAAATGAAACGCAAAATCTGCCATTTTATTTAGATCTTGTTGGTAGTATATCTAAACAAAAGCATTTTATGGGTGTTCCATACCGTTCAATAGAACCCTTAACTACATTTGATGAGGCGGAATATATTTTAAGTCAGTTACAGACACAAGAAATTGAAAATATAAATTTAAAGTTTTCAGGTTGGTTTAATGGAGGCATCAATCACAAACTGCCAGACGATATATCAGTTGAAAACACAATTGGTGGAAGTAGAGGGTTAAAAGAGTTTATAACTTTCACTCAAGAAAATAATATAAGCTTATACCCAGATGTTGCTCTTTTATCAGCATATTCAGGTTCTGGTTTCAATATAGAAGCAGAAGCATCAAGAACACTAAGAGGTGTTCCTGCAGCCGTATATCCAATAGATATTACGCTTGATCGAAGGGATAGAACAAAATCACCGTCTTATGTTATCTCTCCAAAATTAGTAGAAGAATATACCGAGGATATGCTTAGTGAGCTAGAGGAATATGAAACAGCGGGAATCTCACTTCGGGATTTAGCTGATCAACTAAATAGTGATTTTAGGGAAAACGAACAAATATATCGTTCTCAGTCCAAAGTTGTTTCAAGAAATACTTTTACCATGATTCAAGATAAAGGTTTAAAGATAATGGCGGAAGGCGGGAATGCTTATGCGCTGCCATACATTTCTAATCTTACCGATGCCCCGATGGGAAATAGTAGATTTAAACTGGAAGATGAAGAGGTGCCATTCTATCAAATGGTGATTCGTGGATATGTAGATTATACTGGGTTACCGTATAACCTTTCTACTTATACAAATATGAAAGAGTATGTTTTGAAATGTCTAGAGTATGGTTCAGGCGTTCATTTTAAATGGATCAATGCGTCTAATTACACCGTAAAAGATACGGAGTTTGATTATTTATACGCTGTAAATTATGAATCATGGTTAGAACAAGCGGTGGAAATCTACAATGAGGTTAACTCGATTCTTAAAAGTGTAGAAAATAAACAGATTAAGTCTCATGAAAAACTGAAAGATGGAGTATATAAAACAGTATACGATAACGATATGTTTGTAGTAGTGAATTACAATCAATCGTCAGTAACAATTGAAGGTAATACTATTGAACCAATGGGTTACGTGTCAGGAGGCGAGAAATGATGAAATAAATGCCAAAATTCAGCTTGACTCCCAAGTCATATGAAGGTCAAAAGGCCTTTTGGGGTGTAATCTTTGTGTTACCTTGGTTACTCGGCTTTGTATTCTTCTTTTTAATTCCGTTGTTAACATCATTAAAATTCAGCTTTAGTTCTATCCAAGCAAGTTCGGAAGGAATGAAGATAACATTTATTGGGTTTAAGAATTATGTTGAAGCTTTAACAGTTAACACAAATTTCAATAGAACTCTAGTTGAATCTATTATAAATATGATTGTAAATATACCATTAATCGTTATATTTAGTTTGTTTTTGGCTGTATTGCTTAATCAGAGGTTCTTTGGCAGGACTTTTGCTAGAGGTATTTTCTTTCTCCCAGTAATACTAGCATCTGGTGTTATTTTAAACTTGGAATCAACAAGCTTAGTACAAGCTGTAAATGAACAGAATGCAAATTCTGGTGGATTGGTTAACGCTTTTGGATCTTTTGAACTTGAAAGAATCATGATAAGGTCTGGTGTAAATGAAACAATTGTAGCCTATCTAACTGGTGCAGTTGATCGGATCTATCAAATCGTAAGTCAGTCAGGTGTTCAGATTCTGATTTTTCTTGCCGGAATCCAAACAGTATCACCTCAATTATACGAAGCAGCAAAGATGGAGGGTGCTACTGGTTATGAGGCTTTTTGGAAGATTACATTTCCATTAGTTAGTCCTCTTATTTTAGTAAATATGATTTATACTATTATTGACTCGTTTTCCAGAAGCCCAATAACTGAATTAGTTATGACAACGGGTTTTGACAACAGTGACTTTGGCCTAAGTTCTGCGATGGCTTGGCTTTATTTTATCGCAATAATGTTAGTCTTGGTTATTAGTACGTATTTCGTTTCTAGAAAAGTTTTTTATCAAGAATAGAGGAGGGATGTAGTATGTTAATGACACGATTACTATCTTTTGAGAACTGGAAGCGTTGGTTATGGTCAATTGTAAGATTTGTTTTAATTGCTGGGTTGTCGTTTGTAATTTTGTATCCAATTCTACAAAAAATAGCTACTGCAATTAAACATAAAAGTGACTTGTATTCTCCAATCGTCGTATGGATTCCAGAAAACTTCACATTAGAAAATTTTAAAAATGCTATTTCAATTATGGATTATTGGGAGACTTTACTTAATACATTTCTACTTTCAAGTACAACAACGATTTTAACTACTGCTTCTTGTGCACTTGCTGGCTATGCATTTGCCAGACTAAGTTTCAAAGGAAGTAAATTACTTTTCGCTGGTGTTATATTAACAATCTTAGTTCCGCCAACAACGATTCTAATTCCTATATATATGAATCTGAAGGATTTTACACTAATGGGTATAATTCCACTACTTACAGGAGATTCTGTAAATTTACTAAACTCTTATTGGCCATTTATTTTGACTTCCATTACAGCTAACTCTCTTAAAGCAGGATTATATATTTTTATATTCCGACAGTTCTTTAGAGGCATCCCAAAAGTTATTGAAGAAGCGGCATATATTGATGGAGCAGGTGTTGGAAAAACATTTTTACGTATCATGTTGCCAAATGCTATACCGGCGATAGTAACTGTAATGCTTTTCTCCTTTGTTTGGCAATGGAATGACAGTTTTTATACGACAACATACCTCACTTCAAGTAATGTAATGGCAACACAATTGTCTTCATTACCACACAACCTGTCAATTCAACTGGAAGGCGGGGTTGCAACAAATAAGGATCCATTCTATATGAGTATGGTACAGGATACGGGGATATTGCTAGCTATCTTGCCCCTTATTATCATCTATTTATTTGTTCAACGTTATTTCGTAGAAAGTATAGAACGTTCAGGGATTGTTGGATAGAATATGTTTACTAGAGCCTTGCGGATAAATTACATCCTCTATCTTCCGCAAGGCATTCTTATACTACGAGAATGGTACTTCTATGATTTTTCCTTCGTTTCCTGATTTTTAAATAAGGAGGCTGTCGTATGAACAGGCAGATTATTTTAACTAAGAGTAAGCGCTTAATGATAAAAATAATAATGGTATGTTCGATATTTTTCATTATCGGTTGCCAATCTACGGAAACATTAGTGAGAAATACTGAAAATCAGAACAGTGAAGAAGAAAATGAGTTAAATCACTCAAGTGAAAGTAATAGCAATAATACTAACGATCAGGTAACAGAAGACGCTGTAGAGTACGAGCATGATAGTATCGAAGAAACTCCTGTACCATCAGTGGAGGAAGATATACCATCTCTTGCCGCAGCTTATGCAGAGTATTTCCCTATAGGAGCGGCGGTAGAGCCGTTTCAAACCACTGGGCTAAAGTCTGAGCTTCTTAAAAAGCATGTCAATTATCTGGTGGCAGAGAATGTAATGAAGCCCGATGCTATTCATCCTTCTGAAGATAAATACAACTGGGAAAATACAGATAAGATTGTAGAGTTTGCTAAAATTAATGGGATGGAACTAAGATTTCATACATTGGTATGGCATACTCAAGTTGGTAATTGGTTTTTCACAGATGCTGAAGGTAAACCGATGGTGGATGAGACCGATCCAGTAAAACAGGAAGAGAACAAGAAATTACTACTAGATCGTTTAGATAGTCATGTTCGAACCATCGTAAGTCGATATAAGGATGATATAAAGTCATGGGACGTGGTAAATGAAGTAATTGAACCAGGAGATCCTGAAGGGATGCGGGCGAGTGAGTGGTACAAAATAGCTGGTCCAGACTTTATTGAAACAGCATTTCGAGCAGCACGTGAAGCAGGTGGCCCAAACATTAAACTTTATATTAATGACTATGGTACAGACAATCCAGCTAAACGTGACCATCTCTATAAGCTAGTAAAAGAATTAATGGACAAGGGAGTTCCTATTGATGGAGTTGGACATCAGACACATATTGATCTTTATGGACCAACTGTTACATCAGTCATTGAATCGATGCAAATGTTTAGTGACCTTGGACTTGATAATCTTGTAACTGAGTTAGATATGAGCATTTATGCTTGGGATGACCACAGTGATTATGGGGAGGAGATACCTGAAGAAATATTACAGAAGCAAGCAGAAAGATATCATGAATTATTTGAAGCATTTAAAGAAAACAAAGAAATTCTTAGCGGTGTTGTTTTTTGGGGTATTGCAGATGACCATACATGGCTTGACTCCTTTCCAATTGAACGAACGAATGCACCACTATTATTTGATAAACAGCTTCATGCAAAGCCAGCATTTTGGGGAGTTGTTGATCCATCAAAATTACCTTAATCTGGCTACGTCAATGCTATCATAAGTTTTTCGAAAATAAATTCACCTATTATTTACTAGGTGAATACCAAGTGATTAACAGGTTGTTGTCAGTATAAGATTGTGCTAAACTCACTCTAACTTTATATCAAATAAAATTAATTCAATAGAAAATAATTATATAGGAGGAATGCTTCCAATGGAAAATACGAAAAGTAACAACTATCCAAAGCTTTACCATGATTATAAGGAGCACTTTTTAATTGGTGCCGCGGTAAATCCTAAGACTATCATCAGTCAACATGAGTTAATCACACGCCATTTTAATAGTGTGACAGCAGAAAATGAAATGAAATTTTTGAGCTTCCATCCATCAGAAAATCAATACACATTTGACCAGGCGGATCAGTTAATCTCATTTGCAAAACAAAACGGTTTAAATGTAAGAGGGCATACACTTGTGTGGCACAATCAGACACCTGAATGGTTGTTTCATAGTCAAGATGGGAGCCTTGTTGATCGCGAGACACTTTTAGCTAGAATGAAAGATCACATTGATACTATAATAACTAGGTATAAGGGAGATATTTATGCCTGGGATGTGGTAAATGAGGTTATTTCTGATAAAGTTGGAGAGTTTCTTCGACCATCAAAATGGCTCGATATTGCTGGCGAGGAGTTTATTGAAAAAGCATTCCTATATGCGCATGAAGCAGATCCAGAGGCTTTGTTGTTCTATAATGATTATAACGAATCTGTTCCGGAAAAACGGGAAAAAATATATAAGTTAGTTAAATCACTAAAGTCTAAAGATGTTCCTATTCATGGAATTGGATTGCAGGCACATTGGAATTTGGAGACTCCATCTCTTGACCATATTCGCAAAGCAATTGAGAGATATGCAAGTCTTAACGTTCAGTTACATATTACGGAACTGGATGTATCCGTTTTCAATTATGAAGATAAACGAACTGATTTGAAATATCCAACAGAAGAGATGATGATTCGACAAGCGGAACGATACGAACAAATCTTTTATTTATTTAAGGACTATAGTGAATACATTACATCTGTTACCTTTTGGGGAGCAGCAGATGATTATACTTGGTTAGATAACTTTCCTGTTAGAAATAGAAAAAATTGGCCGTTTTTATTTGATATAGACCATAATCCGAAACAATCATACTGGAGAGTTTTGGATATCGCACGCTCGTAAATTTCAGTTAGATTGGAGGAATAATTAATGATGAACTCTATAACGATCAAGAATCCAATTGTTTGGGGGGATATTCCTGACCCAAGTGTAATTAGACATGAGGAAACATTTTACATGGTGAGTACTAGTATGCACTCGATGCCAGGGTGTCCTATTATGAAATCGCAGAACCTAAAGGATTGGGAAATTGTAAACTATGTGTTTGATACATTGGAGAATAACGACGCACATAATTTAATTGATGGAGAAAACATCTATGGAAAAGGTTCATGGGCAGCTAGCTTACGTTTTCACATTGATACGTTTTATGTTTGCTTTTCTAGTAATGATATGAATCAGACTTACATTTACCAGACGAAAGACTTGGAGAATGGGGAATGGGAGCGTTATGTCATTAAAGGTCTTCTTCATGATCCAAGTTTATTGTTTGAAAACGAATCTGTTTACGTTATTTATGGTAATGGGGAGATTTGGATTAAAGAATTAACAAACGATGCCAAAACCATAAAGCAAGACGGGATTAATCAAAAACTATTTGAGACTGAGCATGAAGGGATAGGATTAAGGTGTGAAGGGTGTCATGCATATAAGCTAAACGGTTACTATTATTTATTTTTTATCGAGTGGCCATCAAAGGGTAGCGCAAGAAGAAGACAGCTTTGCTATCGTTCAAAAGAGCTTCTTGGTCCATATGAACGTCGAGTAATTCTTGATGATGATGTGGGTTATCACAATAAAGGAGTTGCTCAAGGTGGGATAGTTGATTCACAGCAAGGAGAATGGTTTGCAATACTTTTTCAAGATCACGACGCTGTGGGAAGAATCCCCATTGTTGTACCCGTAACCTGGAAAGAACATTGGCCAGTTTTTGGTGTGGATGGAGCTGTGCCGGAAGAGTTTGAAGCACAATTACCGAAATCAGAGAGTCACTCTCTAGTAAAAAGTGATGAATTTAATAATTCAGAAAATAAACTTGCACTAAATTGGCAGTGGAATCATAATCCAGATAATACATTATGGTCATTAACTGATCGTCCAAATTATTTACGATTAAAGACAGGCTATTTAACCACAAGTGTAGCTGATGCTCGAAATACGTTAACACAACGGACGGAGGGGCCGTCATGTAGTGGAATAACTAAGTTGGATTTTAAGAGAATGAAGCCAGGTGATCGGGCTGGTCTGGTTGCACTTCAATATCACTACGGTTGGATTGGTATCCAAGTACAGAATAATAGTGAATACTACGTCTCCATGTGTGTTAATAATACTGACCGAACAGAAAATTTCATCGAATCTCTTCGTTATATGGCCGATCAAATATTTTTGAAGATCGATTTTAATTTTGAGGATAGTAAAGACACAGCTAATTTCTATTATTCTCCTGACGGGGAAAAGTGGATGCAGATTGGGCAGGAAGTGAAATTATATTATACATTGGATCATTTTATGGGTTGCAGGATGGGCCTATTTAATTATGCAACCAAACAAATTGGCGGTATTGCAGATTTTGATTATTTCCACTATATGTAAAATGATGCGATTAATGATCAACATCTTTATTAGTTGCTACAGTATACCGCAGATTATATAAGATATATTTGAAAGCAGAGATAGCAAAGATTATGAGTATAAGTATCATAAGCAAAATCTCGGAATCTTTTAAATAATTGGCCTGTGAAAAATAAGTTGAAAAAAATGTAATCTAATAGGATAATTAGGAATAATCACTTTTACTAAAATGAAATGGGGTTATTCATTTGTGGAAGTACGAATGGAATAAAGTGAGTTTTTTGCTTCTCTTCATAGTAAGTTCTCAGCTGTTAACAGGATGTGAAGATCAAAAGGATACAGGTACGAATGATTCCCAAACACCTGATAAATTAGAGAAAGCAGTTTATCAGCACGAAGGACTAACAAAATACAATCCACCAATAGAACTTCATTTGGTTAAAGAAACAGGACAGGGATTACGGGATCTCATCGACAATCTTCCTGGGGAAACGTTAGAAGATAACCGTTGGAGCAAGCTCTACAAGCAAGACCTGGGGATAGAAATTATATATGATTGGAAAGCCGAAGGAGATATTTATTACAGAAAATTGGGAAGTGTATTAGCGTCAGGAAACCTGCCAGATGTAGTAAAAGTAAATGCCCAGCAATTAAGACAACTGAATAATGCTGGATTAATTCAAGATTTATCTGAAGTTTATGACAAGTACGCTACACCATTTTCTAAAGAGATTATTAATCAGGAAGGCCCAGCGCCACTGGAAAGTGCGACAATTGACGAAAAGTTAATGGGTATCCCTAATATTCAATCCTCTCTTGATAGTGTAGAGTTTTTATGGATCCGTATGGATTGGCTGGATAACCTAGATCTCGGAAAACCGCAAAATATAGAAGACGTACTAACAATTTCGAAAGCGTTTACAGCAGAGGATCCGGACCAAAATGGCCAACATGATACACTAGGACTTTCGATAACCCAACATTTATGGGATCCAGTTATGGGTTTAACTGGGTTTATGGCCGGGTTTGAAGCTTATCCAAAGATTTGGATAGAGAATAACGATGGCCAACTTGTCTATGGCGGTATCCAGCCGGATGTTAAGGATGCATTGGAAGTACTCCAGGAAATGTATCGAGAAGGTCAGTTGGATAGTGAATTCTATCTAAAAGATGGTGATAGGGTTAAGGAACTAATTGCTGATGGAAAGATAGGGATGCTATACGGAGAACAATGGAGTTCATTTGTAATTGGATCAAGTCGAAATGGTGATCCAACTGTACAATGGCAAGCATTTCCGATTGTTTCTAATGGAGGAGAATTAGCAAAAGTTCCTTTAAAAGTTGATATGAATCAATTTTTTGTGGTGAGAGAAGGTTTTGAACACCCAGAAGCAGTCATTAAAATGATTAATTTACATTTAGAAAAAAATTGGGGTAAGACGGCTGAATACAATAAATATTACAGTAATCCATTTCCCGTATGGCAGCTCTCACCAATAACTCCTTACCCTGCCTTAAAAAATCTGGAGGCATATCGTCAACTCGAAAGAGCAAGGTTATCTGGAGATTATTCGAGATTAGAGGCTGAAGCAAATTCCATCCATAATTATATTACCAGTTACTTAACGCAGGGGGATGATTCTGGTTGGGGCTGGGAACGTAGTTATGGACCAGATGGAGCATTTGCTATATTAGATAGTTATGTAGAAAACAACCAGCTCTTACGTGATAGTTTTATCGGACCGCCAACAACCACTATGATAGAAAAGAAGACTATTCTTGATAATTATATGCATGATACTTTTGTGAATATCATTCTAGGAAATCCTATCGATGATTTTGATGATTTTGTAAATAAGTGGTACAACATGGGTGGTGCAAAATTAACGGAAGAAGTAAACCAGTGGTATACGGAAAATAACTAGATTAGCCAAAACTCTTGGGATTGAAGCATAATGGGGAGACGATTAAATGTATAACATTCCAGTTAATTCATTGCGAAAAACTATTTTTGTAAGGCTTCTTGGTATGTTTTTCATTTTAATCCTTCCAATTATTATACTAGGTATCTATTTATATAATTGGAGTTATAACAATGCAAGTCATGAGATTGCAAGAAATTCAATCAATCAATTAACTACATATTTAGAGGATTTAAATCGTGAAATTGAATGGTTGGAAATTCAGCAATATGATATCTTACAGGAAAGTAAATTAAAGGAAATAGCGTTCACATGGGATACAATGGATAATATTGAAAGAAAGTCAAGTGTACATGATATATTGCACAGGCTGACCTCAATTAAAAATACAAACACCTACATAAAAGATATTTTTATTCATATTCCTTCGATAGATAAAACAATCTCAGCAGTTAATGCTGTACAAGAATTTAAATACTCTCATTATGTTGAATTACTAAACTCAATGCAATCTAACAGAAGAAGAATAATGTTGCATGAGGATACATTATCAGTCAGAGCTTCTGCTATTAGTAATGATATTAATGGTGTGCACGATTTAGTTGTACAAATTGAATTAGATAAGCAAAAGATGAACAATGCGTTAGAATCAATGAACTTATATCCTGATAGTGCAACTTTTCTAATATCTGATAAGTTAGACTTATTGTTAGCTAGTGGTGATGAAATTAAATCTATCGAGCAGAAATATTTCAATGGAAAAAGTGAACTGATCGATAGGATAAATTTAGCGCAAACTGATGACTCCCAATATCAGATTAATCAAGTCTTTTCAGATGAGTTAGGCCTCTATGTTGTGTCCTATATTCCAAAAGAAACAGTTCGAAAGCCATTAACGAAATTTAGTAAATGGGCTTGGATGTTCGCACTTACTTCCATCATTGCAGTTTTTATCTATTCTTATGCTACATTTAAACTCGTACATGGCCCATTACTGCTCCTCGTCAAAGGGTTCAAAAGAATGGAAGAAGGTAATTTGGATAACCCAATTATGCATAATAAAGAAGATGAATTTGGTTTTCTATATGAACGCTATAATGAAATGTTGTTTAAATTGAAAAAACTGATTGATCAGGATTACAAGCAAAAATTAATGATGCAAAAAGCCGAGTTAAAACAATTACAGTCTCAAATCAATCCACACTTTTTATATAATAGTTTTTTTATATTAAATTCATTAGCTAAAACCGAAGATATTGATCGAATGGAATTGTTTACGAAAATGCTTGGGGAATATTTTAGGTTTATAACACGTAATGGAGAAAATAAAGTAACATTAAAAGAGGAAATAAAACACGCAAGAATGTACTCTGAAATTCAAAGTCTCAGATTTTCCAGGAGAATTCTTGTGGAATTCAATGATTTACCGATAGAAATGGAAGAGATTAAAGTACCAAAATTAATTTTACAACCAATTATTGAGAACGCTTACGAACATAGTCTTGAAAAAAAAGCGGAGGAAGGCTTGCTTCGTATAACTTTTGAAAGGGATAATGACGATATTTATATAATAATTGAGGATAACGGAAACAGGATTAGTGATGAAGAGATTAATGAATTAGGTCATCGTGTTGAAAATAAAGATGAACATCAGGAGCTGACCGGAATTATGAATATACATAAACGAATTGTTCTAACGTACGGAGAAGGTAGCGGGTTGATTTTCTCAAGAAGTGATTTGCAGGGCCTTAAGGTCATAATTCGGATGAAGTTAAAGGGAGCCGATTCGGATGTATAGACTTTTAATAGTAGATGATGAAGAAATTATAACAGACGGATTATATGAAGTATTTCATAATTACATACCGGAACAGTTAGATGTATGTAAAGCATATTCCGCACTAGAGGCGTTAGCTTGGATGAAGCGAACGAGAATAGATATAGTGCTTACTGATATCGCTATGCCAGGAATGAATGGGCTGGAGTTAATTGAACAAGTCCAGTCTTATTGGCCAAGATGTAAAGTGATCTTTCTAACCGGTCATAGTAAGTTTGAGTATACTTACCAGGCAATCCAAATGCAAAATGTCAGGTATTTGTTGAAAACAGAGGGCTACGATAAGGTAATGGATACGGTTAACGATGTGGTACATGAAATTCAGCAAACTAATATGGATAATTTGTTATTAGAGCAATCACGTGAGCAAATATATGTTTATCAATTTCTTGCACAGGGTGAATACTTTAGACATTTATTACAAAAGAAGCAAGATGTCAGTGTAGAAAGAGTTCTTATTGTAAATGAATTCAAGAAATTTAATATTAATTTAGATCCCGCAAGAGGTGTCCTTATGGTACTTGGATGTTTAAATTATCCCAGTGAGAAAACATATACTGAAAAAAGTGAGATTCTTTCTTCCCTTAGAACTAAATGGAATTATTACACACATGAAAAGCTAAATAGTATTGAGATTGTTGATAGATATGGTGATATCCTCTGGTTTATCCAACCTTTTAAGAATTCTGATGATAAATTAGATCAACATTTTCCGAAATATTTAGAGGGTACACTTGAACTTATACAAAAAGAATGTTTGAGCTCCCTCAATTTATCGATTACTTTCACATTAAGTGGAGAATTTTGTAAATGGGATAAGATAGCAGAGAATTATGAGCGATTACGTCGAACCCAACATTTAAAAGGAAGTCAAAGTGTTCCAGCTATTTTGTGGGTTAATCAAGACTTAAGAGAAGAAGATCCTAAGCTGGATCAGCTCATTCCAAGTTATAAAATGGAAACAATGAGTACCCACCTTGAAGCTAATCGCGGTAAAGAATTCTTGAATGACTTAGACGAATTGGTTAATTTAGAGTTGTTTAATGGGAGTGCCCATGGAATGATGGAAACGTATTACTCTGTAGCTCTAGTAATATACTCACACATTAACCGACTAGGCTGGTATGACAGGATAAAAAACTCTGAATTGCTGTTGCGACTTGACGATCATTCTTCCATACATGACGCATTTCAATATTTAAGGCAAACAGCTGAAGAAATTGTCATGATTATCCGGGAAGATGAAAGAGATAGAGCCTCTCAAATAATTGAATGCATATGCAATTACATTGAAAAAAACCTTGGTGAGGATCTATCTTTGGTCCGTCTTGCAGAGGTTCATTACTTTAATCCTTCATACCTTTCATACTTCTTTAAACAAGAAAAAGGTATTAACTTATCTGAATATATAGAGAAATGCCGAATAAGGAAAGCTAAAGAATTACTCAGAAGAAGAGATTTGAAAATAAGAGAAGTGGGTAATTCAGTTGGTTATACCTCTGCACATTCATTCACCCGATTCTTTAAAAAAGTCAGTGGGCTTACTCCTAAAGAATACCGGGAGACAATTTTTTAAATTAAACCTAAAGGATGATTCAACTTGAAGCAATAGTTGAATCATCCTTTTTCTCATTAATAACACTTGATACTTTTATAAAAGTTCGATTGCATATTTTGTGTATTATATAGGCTGTGGGAGCAAATACCATACATGCCATAATTGGTACGACCGCAACAATTAGACTAACGGTAACGAGAAGAATAATGGACAACAATGTCGAAGGATAATACATGATGGAAAACATGAAGGAGTTTTTTATTAAGTCTCTTAATGTTAACTCATAGCGAATCATTAAGGGGAATAAGAATATACCCATAAAACTTACGGATATCCCAACTAAAAATAAAAGAGACAAAACGAGTATACTCATAGAATGATCAAGTTCTCCCAAGATACTTAAATCTATAAAGAAAATAATAACAAAAATGATGAAGCCTATTCCTAAGATAAAACTTTTTGTAAAGTGTAATCTGAAATATTGAAAGAAGTGCTTCAATAAATTGATTTCTTTTTTTAAGGTCCAGTCTCTTACAACACTAAACATAGCAGCTGTTGCAGGGAATAGTGTAAATACAGGGATAGAGACAACCAGCCATATTAAGTTCAATAAGATAAAATTTGTAATGGTCTCAAGTGTGGTATACAGTTTTGAATTTATCAAAATGTTTAGATCTCCTTATCATTATTATGTTTACGCTTTCATAAAAGAGGTGAAGTAAAACAGTTTTTATAAATTATAGCATACATAATCAGCTTTAACAAGAATTTCAATAACTACCATTCTAGTATATTGACTAATTATATTGAAGGATTTATAATTAGTATAACGATTAAACAAAGTGTTTTCATCAATTACCAATATTTTTTTACTAACATACTAGTTACACATGAGTGATTGATCTTGTAAGCACTTACTTCAAGGGGAAGGGAGACCAGTAATGGAAGGAGTCGAAAAAAACACAGGATCCAAAATTTCAATTATAGCTGAATGAATCGATTGCGATTTTCAGAGAGAATGGAAAAGAGATTGATATGGTTTACTCAATCGGTGGAGGAGCAAAAAATAAAGATTGGCTTCAAATGCAGGCAGATATTTTTAATGCGAAAATTGTCCGCCTAAAGACGGAGCAAGGACCTGGTATGGGTGCTGCAATGCTGGCGGCTTATGGGTCTGGCTGGTTTGGATCACTAAAAGAATGCGCAGATGCTTTCTTAGAAGATGCGGAAACATATCATCCTATTAATGAAAACGTGGATAAATATGAAAAGTTATTTGTAATGTATCGCGAGATTTATAAGCAAACAAAACCATTAAATGAAAAACTGATGTCATTTAGAAAATAACAGCAAGAAAATGGAAGTGAAAATCATTAGCATCACTTCCATTTTCACTATTTATATCTCTTTAAGGAGTGAGGGCCGAATGATCAATAATCCAATTTTGAAAGGATTTAATCCTGATCCATCCATTCTTCGTGTAAAGGATAACTACTATATTGCAACTTCTACATTTGAATGGTTTCCTGGCGTGCAAATTCACCGTTCAAAGGACTTAGTGAATTGGGAATTAATTGGTCATGCATTAACAAGAAAGTCACAATTAAACATGCTTGGGAATCCTGATTCCGGCGGTGTCTGGGCACCATGCCTAAGTTATCAGAACGGCACATTTTTTCTCGTGTTTACTGATGTAAAAAGTCATCTTGGTCCATATAAAGATACACATAATTATGTTGTAACAGCAACCAATATTGAAGGTCCATGGTCTGACCCAATTTATTTAAACAGCAGCGGGTTTGATCCTTCTTTTTTTCATGATGAAGATGGAAAAACATGGCTGGTTAACTTGAAATGGGATCATCGTAAAGGAAAGAATCCGTTCGGTGGTATCATCATTCAAGAGTATGACAAAGAAAAGAAATGTTTAACAGGACCGATTCGTACTATATTTAAAGGGACAGAGCTCGGACTAACAGAAGGTCCGCATATTTATAAACTTGGTGAGTATTTTTATCTTTTTGTAGCGGAAGGTGGCACCAGATATGAACATGCGGCAACTATAGCAAGGTCAAAAAATTTGTTTGGTCCTTATAATGCCGATCCAGAAGGTCCATTATTGACATCTTCTGCTAATAGAGAATTAACTTTACAAAAAGCCGGGCATGCAAGTTTAGTAGAAAGTGTTGATGGAAATTACTATATTGCACATCTCTGTTCACGCCCCCTTCGCCCGAAGATGAGATGTACACTTGGACGTGAGACTGCACTGCAGGAGGCAGTGTTTACAGAAGATGGTTGGATTCGTTTAGCACAAGGCACAAACAATCCTTTAGATAAAGTGAAAATAGCAAATGAAAAGCTATTGGAAGAAAAGCAGTCATTCATTGAAAATTTTGACCAGAATAAAATCAGCCAACACCTTAATACCTTAAGAGAACCGATCGACAATAGTTGGGCAAGCTTAACAGACAATCCTGGTTCACTAAGATTGTATGGCCGTGAATCGCTCTATTCTAAGCATCAGCAAAGCTTGATTGCACGGAGACAACAAAGCCATAGTTTTACAGCTGAGACGAGTTTTGAATATAATCCGGAAAGTTATCAGCAAATGGCGGGATTAATATATTACTACAATACCCAAAATTATATCTATCTCTCAGCTTCTTACGATGAGGACCTGGAAAAGAGTTTTATTTCAATAATGAGCAGTGATCGTGGGGATTATGAGGAACCATTGAATACACCACTAATTATTGAGGAGAGAGTTAAAAAGTATAAAATGCGGGTGATTGTACAAGAGGATGAATTGCAATTCTATTTAGCGATAAATGAGGGGACATTCAAAGAAATTGGCCCTGTATTAGACGCAAGCAAGATTTCAGATGATTATGTGGAAGCTGAATACTATGGAAAAATGATTGATCAAGCATTTACCGGAGCATTTATAGGAATTTGTGCACAAGATTTAAGTGGAAGAAAGAAATATGCTGACTTTGATTATTTTAAATACGAAGAAAAATAATCAATCTAAACATTTTTAAGCGGATTATTATTTGCATACACTACCATTCTAGCATACCTGGAGAATCTTAAAATTATGGAGGTTGACACAATGACAGCACTTATGAAAGCAGCAGTGTTAAATAAACCACTGGATATGGAAATAAAAAAGGTAAGTATTCCAGAAATAAAAACTGATGAAGCATTAGTGAAGGTAAAATGTATCGGTATTTGTGGTTCAGATGTCCATTATTATGAACATGGGAAAATTGGCCGCTATGAAGTAAAATCACCTTTGATATTAGGCCATGAATTGGCTGGTGACGTAATCGCAATTGGTGAAAATGTAACAAATTTAAAAGTGGGAGATCGTGTTGCTGTTGAACCTGGTGTAACTTGCGGCCGCTGCGAATATTGTAAGTCAGGCAGATATAATTTATGTCCAGATGTTGTGTTTATGGCGACACCTCCAGTTGATGGGGCGTGGGCAGACTATGTTTCGGTACGAAGTGATTTTTTATTTCCCATTCCAAATGACATGAGCTATGAAGAAGGTGCTTTACTCGAACCTTTTTCAGTTGGGATCCATGCGATGAATAGAGGGAAAATCAAGCCAAGTGACCGGATATTGATCACAGGACTTGGCCCAATAGGTTTATTAGCAATTCAAGCAGCTAAAATGTACGGTGTAAAGGAAATTTATGCAACAGATGTAGTGAAATTCAGACAGGATTTAGCCAAAGAATTAGGTGTCACGGCAGTCATCGATCCAACGAAAGAGAATATTGACGAGCGCCTTGATGCTTTAACCAAGGGGAATGGAATTGACGCGGCAATTGAAACATCAGGGAATACATTTGCCATAAATGATGCATTAAAGTCTGTTAAACGTGGAGGCCGAATTGTACTCGTTGGTATGCCTGTAAGTAGTGAAACACCTGTTGATATTACCCATTTAGTAGATTCAGAGCATGATGTTTATGGTTTATTCCGTTATGCTAATACTTATCCTAATGCCATTCAAGCAGTAAGTAAATCTGATTTAGCTATTGAGAAAATAATTACTCATAAATATAAATTAGATGATATTAAAGAAGCGATAGAAAAAGCGCGATTGGAAAAAGAAACGAGCATTAAAATTATGATATATCCTGAATGAAAGAAGGTGTGTGTGACTTTTTTTCACACACTTTCTGCTCTTAAGCAATTCTTTATTTGGCGGTCTTTTAAAGCTGGCAGATCTTTATAAGATATATCAGTCTAACCCCATATGTAAGATGATACTATTGATGTTTAAAACTTCCATAGGCAGATCAAACATTGTATGCTACACTACACAAAAGTATTCAAAGGATATAAGATAGGTAAATATTTTTGGGAAAGAGACATCTACATAAGATGATATCGAAAGAAAATAAAAAAACTACCATTCTAGTATATTGACAAAACCTAAAGAACAAATTATAATAAGTATAACGATTAAACAAAGTACCCTTATGATTTAGAGGAACAACAACTAATTCTCTGTGCACTAACTGACATACTAGTTATACTAGAGTGATTGGATGTTAATTAGATGCTGTGTGCCAATTATTTTATCAATTAATTGTAAGCCCTTTCTTATGCGAGGGAAATATATAAAGGGGGAGTAGTAATGGAGGAAATAGGGAAAAAAACGGATTCTAAACTAACCAATGCTAATATTTCCAGAAACCGAAGATTCAATACATTTAAGAAAGATTGGCAGTTGTATGCGTTGATTTCTTTGCCAATTATTTATCTTATCATTTTCAAGTATGTACCGATGTTTGGAAATATCATCGCCTTTAGAAGATTTATTCCAGGCGGCAGTATCATCGGTGAAGAATGGGTAGGCTTTTATTATTTTAAGATGTTTCTAAGTGATCCTGCTTTCTACAATGTCTTTGCCAACACCTTAATATTAGCTTTCTTGCTATTAATAATAACTTTTCCAGCACCGATCATTTTCGCATTATTATTGAACGAAGTAAAAAATCACATATTCAAACGTTTTGTGCAAACGGCTTCATATCTACCTCACTTCTTTTCTATTGTAGTTGTGGCAGGTATGGTGTTTGAAATGGTTGCATTAAACGGTCCGATAAATGGTTTGTTGGAATTTTTTGGATCTGAGCGGATTAATTTTATTCAGATGCCGGAATGGTTCCGAACTATATTTGTAAGTGTTGAACTTTGGCAAGGTCTAGGCTGGGGCGCAATCCTTTACTTAGCTGCTTTAACTGGGATAAACGAAGAATTATATGAAGCAGCCAGAATTGATGGTGCAAACAGGTGGAAACAAACGCTTCATATAACAATACCAGGGATTATGCCAACTATTGTTGTATTGTTAATTCTAAATATTGGTAACTTCCTGCAAATTGGTTTTGAAAAAGTATTATTACTTTACAACCCGTTGACTTATGAAACAGCTGATGTAATCGCAACATATGTATATCGAATCGGTTTAGAGTCTGGAAGCTTCAGTTATGGTACTGCAATAGGGTTATTTGAATCTATTGTTGGTCTGATATTAGTCTTTGGAGCTAACTATCTGTCACGTCGGATTACAGATAATAGTTTATGGTAGGAGGGATATTATGAAAGATACATGGCAATATAAAACATTTAAAATTTTCAATACTGTTATTTTAATGCTAATTGTAATCGTTACCTTATTTCCGTTCTTTAATATTGTTGCACAGTCTTTTAGTTCGGAAGCGTATATCAATTCCGGCCAGGTAACGTTTTGGCCAAAAGGATTTAATATTGAAACATACAAAGTCATTATGTCGGACAATATGTTTTGGGTTAATTACAAAAATACAGTAATTTACACTGTTGTTGGTACTATTATTTCATTAGTATTATCAACTATGATTGCTTATCCACTTGCAAAAAAACGGTTAAAAGGCCGAAATTTCCTAACAATGTTTTTCGTATTCACAATGTTCTTCAATGGTGGATTAATTCCTAACTACGTACTTGTAACATCGTTAGGCTTTGGAGACTCTATCTGGGCAATTGTTATTCCGAATGCTATAAGTGTTTTTAATATGCTGATTATGAGAACGTTCTTTGCAAATATACCGGAAGAATTAGAAGAAGCTGCCATAATGGATGGTTCCAATACATTTGGAATATTATTTAAAATTATCTTGCCATTATCCAAGCCAATTCTAGCAACGATGATGTTGTTTTACGCAGTAACCCATTGGAATTCGTGGTTTCCTGCCTTCATCTACTTTACTGAAAAAGAGCTGTTTCCTGTTTCCATTTACTTAAGAAATATGATTAAAGGTGCAGAAGCAAGTGTAGGAACAGGTGCAACCAGTGCTGATAACTTAGTTCAGATTTCAGCAAACATTAAATCAGTAACAATGGTATTAACTGTTCTACCAATCCTGTTAGTTTATCCATATATTCAAAAGTATTTTGTTTCAGGGGTTATGCTAGGTTCTGTTAAAGGGTAAAAAAATTGTCTTTAAGAGGATGTTCAAAAAGTCACCAAATGATAAGAGGCGAATCTAGCGGAGCTTCAACTAAGAACCGACACGTCGTGTGTCGAACGTTGAAGTCACCACATCCTGTGGAAGCTCGTTGGTTTGCGAGTCCGCTTCTCACGTATTCAAACCATACGTTCCGAGGCTCCTCACTGCACCGCCTCGACCTTCTTGCTTCTATTTTGCCGACTTTTTGAACCCGCACTTTAAGGGATTATTCAAAAAGTTGTCATTTATGAAGTATCGTAAGCTGATGTTCCTCTAATAGGGCAAAATTCGAACAGGTCTTTAAGGAGGTGATGATAGAGCAAGTTCTTCATGTGATTTTATCAATTCAATCGTTTGATACGTTCGAATAGGAATTTTTCTAATAAGATAGAGGGGGAAAGTAAATGATTAAGCAATCGAAAAAAATAATGTTAGCCTTGATGCTGTTAATTGTTGTTGGTGTTCTTGCTGCATGTAATAATTCGGAATCAACAGATGCAAACAAAGAAGGATCAGAAGGGGAGACTTCAGGTGCTGCAATGGAAGATTATGGGGTAGGCGATACGTTTAAAGCAACTGAACCAGTAACTTTCACAGCACTTTTCAGTGATCACCCAAACTACCCAATTAAAGATGATTGGCTGTTATTTGAAAAAATCAAAGAAATGACAAATGTAACATTAGACACTACAGCTGTTCCAATGAGTGACTATGCTGATAAAAGAAGTTTATTGATTAGTAGTGGGGATGCTCCAAATATTATTCCCAAAACCTATCCTGGTGAAGAGTCTCCATTTGTTTCGTCAGGAGCGATTCTGCCAATTAGTGATTATGTTGATATGATGCCACATTATCAGGATAAAGTGGCGAAATGGGAAATTGAACCTTTCCTTGATGGCTTACGTCAACAAGATGGTAAATATTATGTGCTTCCAGGTTTACATGAGAACGTTTGGCCAGATTACAGTTTAGCGATAAGAACAGATATTTTAGAAGAACTTGGTCTTGAAGAACCTAAAACGTGGGAAGAATTAGAAGTTGTATTAGAAGAGATGAAGAAAGCGTATCCAGAGTCTACTCCTTTCTCTGACCGTTTTAAAATGGAAAGTACTTTAAATATTGCTGCAACTAGCTTTGGTACTAAAGCTGGTTGGGGACTTGCTAATATGTTAGAGTATCAGGAGGATTCAGATGAATTCATTTTTGCCCCAGCAACAGATGAATATCGCAGTATGCTTGAATATTTTAATGGATTAGTAGAAAAAGGCTTATTGGATCCGGAAAGTGTAACGCAAGAAGACGATCCTGCCATTCAAAAATTTACTAATGGAGATTCCTTTATTATTAATACAAATGGTCAAACATTAACACAATATCGTACAACGATGGATGAAACATTAGGTGCAGATAACTATTCAATTAAGAAAATAGTAGTACCAGGCGGCCCTGCTGGTCATTTAATGGCTGGAACTAAATTAGAGAATGGTATAATGTTCCCGGCAACTGTTAAAGATGATCCTAACTTTGAAGCGATGTTGCAGTTTATCGATTGGATGCTCTATAGCGATGAAGGTTTAGAGTTTAATAAATGGGGTGTAGAGGGAGAAACTTTTACAAAAGAGAATGGTGAAAGAATGTTAGCTGATAATGTAACATTCCGTGGAATGAATCCGGAAGCTGAGAACCATCTGCAAATTGATTACGGTTTCTCAGGTGGTAATTTCTCTTATGGTGGACCAACTGAACTGTTACACTCTATGTTTGCTGAAGAAGAAATTGAATTCCAGAATGCTATGCATGAAACAAAAGAAGTTGTTTTACCAGACCCGCCAATTAAATATGATGCACTGCAATTAGAGCGATCTTCGTTGCTTAGTACACCACTTAAAGACCATGTAACTCAGAACACATTAAAATTTATTGTTGGTGAGAGAAGCTTAGACGAATGGGATGCTTACCTGAAAGAATTAGAAGCTAAAAACTTGCAAGGATATGTTGATTTAGCTAATCAGGTATACCAAGAAAATAAATAAGTAATGACAAGAGCATACACGGGGAGACTTTCTTCCCGTGTTTGTTTTTTACTAGAACTGGGGTGTGTAATGGATCTCAACATTCAAGATATCATTAGTGTGTTAATCAATCCAATACAAGAGATTGATGATACTGTAGATATCTTACATTATGGTAACTCAAATAAAACAGTGAAGAAAATTGCAGTATCCTTTATGCCGACACATGAAATAATTGAGAGATGTGCACAGTTAGATGTCGATCTTCTTATTACGCATGAAGGTCTTTTTTACAGTCATACAGATAACCATATTGCTATAGAAAATGCAGTAGCATGGAAAAAGCAAAAATTGATTAAAGAATCCGGGCTGGCTATTTTTCGCTTCCATGATTATATGCACCGATATCAACCTGATCCAATTATGCAGGGGCTTTTAACTTTACTTAAGTGGGATCAGCATGTAAAAGAACATAATACCTATTCTACTGTTGTAGAACTTCCGACAATGTCAGTAGAACAAATTATGACATATTTAAAAGAGATGTTGAATATTTCCTATGTTCGTTTTGCGGGCGATTTATCAACGCAATGTACCAAGGTTGGTTTATTAGTTGGATATAGAGGAGGAATTTCTCATTCCATACCATTATTTGAAGAAGAACAAGTTGACCTTGTGATTTACGGGGAAGGACCTGAATGGGAAACGCCCGAATATGTAAGAGACGCAATTTCTCAAGGTGTTAACAGGTCAATTATCATGTTAGGCCATTTAGAAAGTGAAGAAGCTGGAATGCGATATTTAGCAGAGCAGTTATCTAACCAATTCCCGGATATCGCTGTTAAATTTATGGCAACAGGATCACAAATTAAGGTGAATTAAATATGTCATTTTATATACACCATTAACAGGGAATTCATTGTAAAATAAAAATAAATATATATGAAGGGGACTATTTATTATGAATTCTAATCAATTTACACAAGGTGGTTTTTATCGTTTTTCTAATTATGTTTATTGGTTAATGATATTGAATGTTCTATTTATTGCTAGTAATATTCTATTTTTTATTGCTTTTATTACACTGATTCCTAGTGTATCGAATGCAATCTTTTATTTTATTGCATCAATACCGACAGGCCCGGCAATTGCTGCATTGTGTCATGCGCTTAGTAAACTTGTAAGAGAGAAAGAGGTCGCGCCGGTTGCTGATTTTATCCATGCGTATAGAAATAATTTCAAAGATGTGCTAAAAGTATGGCTGCCGATCTTAATTGTCGCCTTTATTTTAGTGATTGATATTCAATATTTTAATCAGAATCCGACTTTATTTTATCAGATACTTAATGGTATTTTTCTTGTTGCTTTACTTATACTGTCTGTTTTCACATTTTATGCTCTTATTATTACATCACATTATCAATTCAGAATAAGAGATGTCTACAGACTATCCGTTTATTATATTTTTATGCGATTTAAAATTACGTCCGGAAATATATGTATTGTATTTTTAACATTAGTCCTAATGTTCTTTACATCTGATTTTATTATCTTTCTTCTATTTAGTGTTATTGCATGGCTGCTAATGGCTAATACGCAAGGAATCATTGAAGATGTCAAACTGAATTTTGTCAAAGAATCGTAACAATTATAAAGAGAAGGAGCATCCGTTAATGAACAAAAAAATATTATTTAATGATCAATGGGAATTCGCCAAAAGTCCATTGGATATAGAAGATAGTACATCTTTGAACTTTAGTCCTGTTGATATTCCGCATGATTGGTTGATTTATGATTCTCAAAACCTGTACGAGAATAGTATTGGCTGGTATCGAAAGAACTTTACTTACGATATAGAAGAGAAACAGGTACTATTATACTTTGATGGTGTCTATATGGACTCAACACTTTATGTCAATAAACAGTTTGTTGGGGAATGGAAGTATGGCTATTCTTCCTTTGAACACGATATCACAGATTATTTAGCAGCAGGAGATAATGAGATTGTATTAAAAGTAGTTCATCAAAGCCCGAATAGCAGGTGGTACTCTGGAGCGGGAATATACCGCAATGTTTGGCTAAAAACAAGAGATAAAAATCATATCCTCTCAGATGGAACCTATATTACAACATATAGAAAAGGCGAGGACTGGCTAGTGGAAGTGGATACAGAGCTAAGCCTTTATGAAACAGCAACGTTGACACACACTATTTTTTATAAAGATGAGTTAGTTGTAACAACATCTCAAGATATAAATAGAGGACAGCTCAACACACAACAGTTAAAAGTGAATTCTCCCGCACTTTGGAGTATGGATGAACCAAATCTTTATCAGATAGAGACAACTTTACTACTTGGAGAAGAAAAAATAGAAGTGGTTACACAGAATTTAGGCTTCCGTGATATTAAACTGGATCCAAATGAGGGTTTTATCTTAAATGGAGAGAAGATGAAACTGAACGGTGTATGTGAACATCATGATTTGGGGGCGCTTGGAGCAGCTTTTAACGTAAACGCTTTAAAGCGCAGATTGTACATTTTAAAAGAAATGGGTGTTAATGCGATTCGTACTGCTCATAATATGCCTGCAAAAGAATTAATGGAGCTTGCAGATGAAATGGGCTTTGTTATTATCACAGAAGCATTTGATATGTGGGAAAGGTCCAAAACACCTTATGATTATGCGAGGTTCTTTAAAGAATGGGCATACGAAGATGTGAAAAGCTGGGTCAAAAGAGATCGAAACCATCCAAGCTTACTTTTATGGAGTATAGGTAACGAAATTTATGACACCCATGCAGATGAAAGAGGTCAGGAAATTACAAGGAAATTAGTAGATTATGTGAGAGAATTTGATCCAAAGCTGAATGCACAAATTACGATAGGCTCCAACTACATGCCATGGGAAAATGCGCAGAAATGTGCTGATATTGTGAAGATAGCAGGCTATAATTACGCAGAAAAATATTATCACGAGCATCATGAAAAACATCCAGATTGGGTTATCTATGGGAGTGAAACAGCCTCAACTGTGCAAAGCAGAGGTATTTACCATTTTCCTTTCGATAGATCCATTCTTGCGGATGATGATGAACAGTGTTCTGCACTTGGGAATAGTGCAACAAGCTGGGGTGCTAAGTCAACGGAAGCCTGTATTACCGCGGATCGTGATGCTCCATTCTCATTAGGGACCTTTATTTGGACTGGGTTTGATTATATTGGTGAACCAACCCCTTATCATACGAAAAATTCATATCTGGGGCAGATTGATACAGCAACATTCCCAAAAGATTCTTATTATATATATCAAGCAGCATGGACGGATTATAAAAAAAGTCCGATGGTACACATTTTTCCATATTGGGATTTTAATAAAGGGCAAATAATTGATGTCAGAGTTTGTTCTAATGCTCCAAAAGTTGAACTTCAATTTAATGGGGAGACTATAGGAACATTTGATACAGACCATAAAAAAGGAAACCAATTAACTGGCTGGTGGAAACTGCAATATACTACAGGGGAAATAAAAGCGATTGCATACGATGAATCAAACAATATAATTGCAACAGACAGCAGGAAATCGTTTGGAGATGCGAAAAGAATTCAACTTAAGACTGATAAAAATACTTTAACTGCAGACGGAACAGACTTAGCATTTGTTGAAATCAGCATGCTGGATGATGAAGGTAATCTGGTAGAAAATGCGAATAACCGCGTGGAGGTTCATGTATCAGGTGCCGGTCGCTTAATTGGATTAGATAATGGTGACAGTACTGATTATGATTCATATAAAGGGACAAGCAGACGACTGTTTAGCGGAAAGCTGATGGCGATTATTGCAGCTAAGCTGGAGCCGGGAAATATTAAAGTAGAAGTAGCATCAAAGAATTTGAAAACGGAAATTATCGAATTACAAGCGATGAAGACCACCGAAGATTTAACTGGCGTGTCAGCATTAGCAGAAAATCAATCTATCCCTTGTGTAATGGGAAATGAAGGGGAAATACCATTAAGAAAAATGGAGATCATTTCTGAAAGTGGCCAAACCTTTGATCCTGCAAAAACGGAAATGGAAGTAGAAGTAGAGTTATATCCTGCCAATACCTCGTATTCTAATATAGAATGGAGTGTAGTGACAGATACAGGGGTGGAATCAAATATTGCAGAGATTGAGTCTCATGGCCATTCTGCCACAGTGAAAGCATTGGGTGACGGTGAATTCCGTGTTCGCTGCACAAGTACAAATGGGACGGATAAAACAAAACTACTTTCTGAACTGGAATTTAAAGCAACAGGTCTTGGTACCGCCTATAAAGATCCATATGGTTTTATCTCTGCTGGTCTATACGATTTCAGCAAAGGTGATTTAGGTAATGGAAACGAACGAGGTGTTGCAACAAGTCGTGATGGGGAGACACAAGTAGGTTTTTATAACATCGATTTTGGAAGTGATGGCTCAGATCTCATTACGATACCTGTTTTTGCACTTTCGAGTGAACCTTATGAGATGCAAATATGGGAAGGGATTCCAAATGAAGAAGGAAGTGAATTGCTGGCAGATGTTATCTATCAGAAGGAATCTAAATGGAATGTCTATCAGGAAGAAACTTATCGATTAAAAAGGAAATTAAAGGGCATTACTTCTATCTGTTTTGTTTTACAGAATAAAGTGCATATAAAGGGGTTTTCTTTTGAAGAGCAGAACAGAGCATATGAACAAAATGATGCCATAAACATGGACCAAATTTATGGTGATAGCTATCAAATCACGGAAAATGGAGTAGAAGGCATCGGAAATAATGTTACATTAGAGTTTAACAATTTTAATTTTACAGACGGTGCTAATAAACTATTTATTTGTGGACGCTCACCAATAGATAAAAATACTATTCATGTACGCTTTTCTGGTGAAGAGGGTGACATTAACCAAATAGTAGAATTTTATTTTACTGACAAATATGAAGTAAAGGAATTTGATTTAGACCATATTAGTGGCATCCAGAAAGTTAGTTTTGTATTTCTGCCAGGTTCGAATTTTGACTTTGGATGGTTTCGTTTTGAATATAATGAATAACAGCACAGTGTGTTTTAGAAAGAAGCTGAGACAAAAGATTTTACTCATCCCAAAATCTGAATAATAGTGAATTTGTTTAAAACTTTATTCGCATCAATTCTTTTCTTATATAAGTCATTTACGGCTCATAATAGGGATTATATGCAATAACAATATTAGAGTGATTTTTGAAATCTATAGTGTGCAAGGATGTCGCTCCGTCCGGCCACTTCGCTTTCCGTGGGCTCGGCTTCAGCTAACTTTACAAAGAAGGGCACTTTGTAAAGTGGATCTTCACCTCTCGCTGTCCCACAGGAGTCTCCGTGGCCGGCCTACGCTTTAGAGTTTCTCTACAATGTTTGTGACAGGAAATTCGTTTGGCTCCTAGTTATGGACTGCCTTACTAGGGTTCTTGAGATGTTTTCATTTATTTAGTCATAAACATTACTATCAAACTGCTACTTCCTATAAAACATTGTAGTGCCATATTCAAGCGTAGTCCGATTGCGTAGACTCCTGTGGGAACAAGGCGAGCTGAAGATCCACTTGGTGAAGCGGGTTTCTTCAACAAGTTAGCAGACCGCCGTCCCCACGGCATAGAAAACACTACGAAAGTGTTCTTTACTTGAGTAGATGTTTCACTCGTGCCTGTGGTGAAGGCGAAGCAATCGGACGTAGCGGCGTCATTGCACGCTCATAATTTCAACATTAACTTTTATTACTTACTGCGCAAAATCCCTATTATGCGCCATATATTTTTTAAAACATTCGTCTTTTTGGGTGAAACATAATAGTTATGTTCCCCTTATTAGAAAAGAATCACTTTTAATAAGTGGTTCTTTTTTATACATTTGTTATATGACTACAGAACTAACTTAATCTGGATAAGTTATTGCTTTTTAAAATTAATTTATTTATAATAAACTTAATCCATCGATTACACTTAGTTTCAATTAATTTACTGTAAGCGTTACCTAATATGTTAATAACTCGGAAACCGGTTTCCTGGAGTGGTTACTATCTCAAACAAAACGGAGGGGATGGCAGAATGAATAATCATAAGCTTCCAATAAGAGGTGTCTGGTCACGTACCCCAGCTGAAAAATGGGAAGATGCATTAGTTTCAGGTAATGGAAGTCATGGAGTCATGGTATTAGGTGACCCTGTTAATGATACAATAATTGGAAACCATTGCAGGCTTTATTTACCCCAGGGTAATAGTCACAAAATACCGGAGATGGCACCATTTCTGGATGAAACGAGAAAATTAATCAAACTAGAAGGATATAAGGAAGCCATCCATTTTTATTATGAAAAAGCACAAGAATTAGGATACCAAGGACTGACGATGAGTGATCCATTTCATCCCGGCTTTCATTTATATATTGAAGCAGATCATCAAAACTATGATGATTACAAACGAAGCATTGATTACGAAACGGGAGAGCTTTGTGTTTCTTACCAAGTAAATGGGAAGGAGTATAAACGCAGAACATTTGTATCGCAGAAAACTAATATGATTTACCACCAATTAAGTGCAGGTGAGTATAACCTTCATTTAAAACAGTATCAACATAACAAGATGGAACAAGACAGTTTTACTGACGGAAATATATTACATACACAATTTCAATATGTGTACAGTAATGGAGGCTATGATGTTATACTCCAAGTAGAAAGTGACAATCTGACACCTTTAAATAACAGAGCAGGATATCATCTCTATTCAGAATCACCAATATTGATAGCGATGGAAATTGTACCTTATCAGTCATCGAAGGATAGAGCAATAAGGAAAAAGCCACTTCACCAATTGGCAAGCTATGAGGAATTGTACAAATCACATAGTATGGTCCATCAAAATATGTTTAAACGAGTGAATCTTGATTTAGTAACAGATTCTGAGAGAGAAAGGTCTATCGATGACATTGTGGCTGAAGCGAAACAACAGGAAACTATTTCACCAGTTTTGTTAGAAAAAATGTATGATGCTGGCAGATATATGTATATTTGCAGTGCAGGGGAATTAACTCCTAATCTTCAGGGGATATGGACTGGTACATTTGATCCCGCCTGGAGTGGTGATTTTACATTTGATACAAATGTCCAATTATCCATAGCTGCAGCTTTGTCTAGTAATCTATTGGAAGGTATAGAAGGCTTTTTCCGATTAATTAAAGAATTAATACCAGAATTCAGAGAGAATGCTCAAAAATATTATGGATGCAGAGGAATAATGGCAGCAATTCATGCCAGTAATAGCGGGAAGCATTTTCATTGGAATGAAGAATGGCCCCTCCATTTCTGGACATGCGGAGCTGGCTGGTTAGATCATTGGTATTTTGAGTATTATCGTTTTACAGGCGATAAGCTGTTTCTGAAACAGGAAGTTATACCATTGTTAGAGGAAATTGTATTATTTTATGAAGATTTCCTGGTGGATGATCCGGACGGAACCTACAGATTTACTCCGTCTTATTCTGCTGAAAATGGGTGTGCTGATAATGCTGTACAAGATGTGGCTGTCGCAAAACAGGTTTTGCAGAATCTTATTCAAGCATATCGTATTCTGCAACTGGAAAGTGTTGATATCGAAAAATGGGAGTACATGCTTAATAAATTACCTCCATATGAAATAAATGAAGCAGGTGCTTTAAAGGAATGGTTGAGTGAGAAAGAAGAAAACTATAATCACCGGCATTTTTCACATCTTTATCCTATCTTCCAGAGTCGGGAATTCAATGAAGAGTCTCATCCGGAATGGTGGGAAGCATCTCGGGTGGCTTTTGATAAACGATTGGAAGCATGGTTGTTAAATGAGCAGGGTGACACCACTTCCACACATGGCAGAATGCATTCCGCGCTTTGTGCAACACAATTCCATATGCCGGAATTAATTGAGGACATTTTTCATATGCTCGTGAAGAATGATTGTTTTTACACATCTTTAATGATGTCTCATTATGATCATCAGGAAGTTTTCAATGTAGACGGTAACGGAGCATTGCCGCAAGTGATTCATGAAATGCTCGTAGACTATAGCCACAACCGTCTGACAATTCTAGGATCCTTGCCATCATCTCTTGTTAAAGGTGAGATCAGTGGTGTCCGATTGCCTGAGCAAATAACAATAAACCGATTGAACTGGAACCTTCAGAAGAGAAAGGTGGAAGTGGAAATAACAAGTGCAATCGAGCAAAAGGCAGAGATTTATTTACCTTTATATAAGAAAGCAAAATTGAATAGAACTTTTATCAGCTTACAGCCTAACCAAACGAAAACAATAGAAATTAATCTATAAAAGTTAGTGATATTTAACCGCAGAGAATCTGGTTTGTGTACGATTCTAATAAACAGGAGAAGGGGATTGCAGTGAAAAAAATATCGATTAAAGTAAGTTATAAATTACTTGGTATTTACTTAATTGTCACAGCAATTCCTATTATCCTTGTAGGTGCCTATTTGAATTACAGTATACGAGATATCGTGTTAAACAATACGTTAAGTGAAGTGGAAACCAGTGTAGATAAAATGGAAATGCGACTTAATACAATTTTTAACAGAGTTACAAACACATCAGACCTTCTGTATATTAATAATGATTTAAAGACTTTTCTTACAACCGATTATGACTCTTTATTAGAATTATATAATGCTTACAATAGATATCCTGTCTTTGACGAGTTCTTAAAATATTATGACGAGATTGAAGACATTCACTTTTTTATGAATAGAGACAGAATAACAAATTCTTATTTTATTCATGCGGACAGCACAGTGAAAGAAAAGCAGTGGTATAATGAAGCTGTATCAAAAAATGGAAAAATTTCCTGGGTCTTTCTGCAAAATCATTGGACAGAACTGCACTACTTAGCATTAACTCGAGCAATTTACAGTACATCAAATGAGTTACTTGGG
The DNA here is from genome assembly GCF_009498735.1 of Gracilibacillus oryzae. Classification (GTDB taxonomy): domain Bacteria; phylum Bacillota; class Bacilli; order Bacillales; family Amphibacillaceae; genus Gracilibacillus; species Gracilibacillus oryzae. Next base: position 19,359 of record NZ_ML762433.1, on the reverse strand, counting down.
GTTTTGGTAATCTATGTTGCGCCGGATATGTTAAAAACTGTCGTAGAGGGTGAACCATATAATACATTTATCACGCTTGACAAAGAATTAATTGTTTATCATAAGAATCCACAACATATCGGGAAGCATCCGGATTTTTTCCAACAATCAAATGAAAACGGTAACAACTATCTCGTGGATAGACAGTATGAAGGTGAAGAAGTGAAGGTAAATGTTCAGGAGATTATCCCGGAAAAATCACTTGATAATACATTTCAAATTTCCACCATTATTCCAGTAGAAGAAATTATGCAAAAACCGAATGCCATCTTTACAAGAGGTTTTTTCATTGTTACAGGAGCGCTGACTGTTTCTGTCATACTAATCGGCATTTTTATCAGAAGCTTTTATCGCCGTATTCAGCAACTAAGAAATACCATGTTTCAAGTTGCAAAAGGAAATTTTCAGATTGAGCAGTCAATTAAAGGTAGTGATGAAATCAGTCAGGTATATCATGATTTAAAAACAACGTCTAAAAGTGTCCAAAAAATAATAGATGAGGTATATATTCATAAAATAAAAGAAGAAAAATGGAAGCGAAAGCAAAAAGAAATGGATTTTAAGATGTTGGCATCTCAAATTAACCCCCATTTTCTTTATAATACACTGGAGACTATTCGAATGAAGGCACTGATGAATAAAGATCCGGAAGTAGCCAAAATAATCAAGATGTTAAGTAAAATGATGCGCTCTGCCCTTGAAAGAACTGACAGGCCAGTACCCATTGAGGAGGAACTTCAGCTTGTTGAATATTATTTAGAAATTCAACAAGTAAGATTTGGTGATAAATTGTCCTATGATATTTGTATGGAAGAAAGCGTAATGGCTTACAAGATATTTCCACTGCTGATTCAGCCAATTGTTGAGAATGCAATCATTCATGGACTGGAGAACCGTGAAGGAAAAGGTTTTGTTCAAATTACTTTATCTAGTGAAAATCAATATCTTATTATTCAAGTAACAGATAACGGTGTTGGTATAGATAAGAATAAACTTACACAAATAAAAGAGCGGATGAATGATGAGAACTACCAATCAGATGGAAACAGAATTGGATTACACAATGTTCAACAGCGGATAAAACTTTATTATGGTGATTCATTTGGTTTGGAGATTGAAAGTATTTATGGATTAGGGACAACAATGACATTAAAACTGCCAAAAAGGAATCATTAGCATTGCAGGGGAGGTTATCACCATGTTAAAAGTGCTTTTTATTGACGATGAACCAATTATTCGTGAAGGTCTTTGCTCCATTATTGACTGGAAAGAGCATGGTTATAGAATTATAGGTACTGCAAAAAATGGAAAAGAAGGATTGCAATATATTCAAAAATTGAAACCGGATGTTGTTTTCGTGGATATAAAGATGCCAGGATTAAGTGGGATAGAGATGGTAGCACAAGCAAAGCAGATGGGGAGTTCAGCTAGATTTGTAGTTCTCTCCGGCTATTCTGATTTTACTTATGCTCAGGAATTGATTCGGCTGGGGATCGAATCCTATTTATTGAAACCTGTTGATGAAGAAGAACTAATCCCTTTAATAGTAAATTTAAAAATGAAATGTTTAATTGATAGGAAAATTGATACGCAATTGGGACAATATGAGAAAATAAAAGAATATCAGGAATGGAAAGACATCCTGCACGGGAACATGGAAAGAGTTGAGCAAACATTAAGAATATCTTATGAAAATGAACCGATTATAATGGCAAGCTTTGACTCCTTGCTGTTTGACGACTGGGAAATTGTCCAATATAAAATAGACCAGTCAGACTTCATTGAAACAAAGATAATCACTTTAGAAAATCAAATGTGTATTCTGTTTATCACTGATAACATAGATGCCGCATTAACATCTCTAAAGGTAATGAAAAAAACGATAACGAATCATGTTGGAGTGGAAATAAAGGCTCAATTTATTGATCGCACTATCACTTTAAACAAGTTACCATTCGGTTTTGAACAACTGCAATTGCTTCAAAATTACAGTTACTGTTTTGATGATAAAACAATAGTGAAAGAATCCTTGATAAAAAAGCCAGTTAACAAATATATATTAAGTGAAAAGTTAGCAAGTATGATTTGCCGCACATTAGAATTCGAAGACTACCACCAATTGGATCTTTACTTTACAGAAATACAAACATATTATCAAACGAACATGCTTAAAAAAGAAAAAATTCGAGCAGACTGGTTGGATTTTATCAAATTAATCATCAGTAAGCTGAAAAAAAATCATCCCGAGATATCCTTGCCAGCAAATGAAACTCTCGTAGAGATGATCTATCAATCTGTAAGCTTGGAAGCGTTGTTAAAGATGACAAAACAAGAACTGTTAAAACTATCAAGTACGGTAAATGGTTTTGTTTGTACATCAGGCAATACGATTGAGAGAATTACTCAGTATGTAGAACAGTACCATTATAAAGATCTAAGTTTGAAAGTTATAGCTGAGCTATTTAAATATAATCGATCATATATAGGGAAGAAATTCAAACAAAGTACTGGTGACTATTTCCATGTGTATCTAGATAAAGTAAGGCTGGAAAAGGCAAAAGAACTGCTCAAGATACCAGATATGAAAGTATATCAAGTATCAGAGAAAGTAGGGTACTCCAATAATGATTATTTTTACAAGAAATTCAAGAAATATACCGGAGTTAGTCCAAAAGAATATCAAAAACAACAGCTGAATAAAGAGCTTACTGTTTAACAGGGGGAATATCTATGTCTCAAACAATTGCGGAGCGGCCGCTATATACGGCTATTCAATATATCTATCAATTTATGATGATTAATATTTACTTTATGTGTGCGAATATTTTGTTTATACTGGCATTTATCTTTTTTGAACTGACTCTTGCCAACATGATCATTTTTTATGTTGCTCTCCTGCCAGCTGGTCCAGCATTGGCCGCAATATTTGCCACTATGGGGAAACTGACACGTGAAAAAGAAATTAGTCCAACAAAAGATTTTTGGCTTTATTATAAAAAGAATTTTGGAATATCGATGAAATATTGGCTAGTAAAATGGACCATCCTTGCAATGTTGCTGGTTGATTTACGATATGCAAACATAAATATGAAATGGCTTACACCGATATTGATCATTCTCATTATTATTTTCCTGTTTATTATGTTATATGCATTTCCGATCCTCACAAGGTTTGAAGTGAAATTTAAAAACCTTTGGATTGTCTCAATCTATGCGAACTTCAAGTTTTTTAAATCAACACTTCTTAACTTGTCGTCATTTGTGGCATTAACCATTATCTATTTATTCGCACCAGGGATATCCATTTGGTTTTGCATGAGTATTGCCTCATTTTTTATCATGTTTAATTTGCGAAAACCACTTGAAATAATGGAAAAAGACTTGACACAATCTAAATAGAGGGAAGGGTGTTTTTATGAAGAAGAAAAGATATATTTTCCTGCTCCTATTCGTAATTAGTGGATTAGCCTTTTCGCTATTTATTCTTTCCAATCAATCGCAGCCAACAGATGCGAAAGAAGAGAAAGAGACAGTTATCGATAATTTTGAGGAGATAGGCTCTATTACCGTAAGAGCAAATGAAAATGTTGAATTAATGCAAAATCAAGATGGCTGGAAGCTTAAACATGCAGACAGAGAGCAGAATGACGAAAAAATAGCCCAGTTTATAGAGACAATGAAGAACTTGGAAGGAAAAGAAACAACCATTGCGAAAAAGACAGTCAACCTTGACTTTCCAAAGGTAACAGTCGTTTTTGAGAATGATAATGGTTCTATCCAGCAAGTCTCCATTGGTCAGATGAGTCCAGCACAAAATGAATATTATGTTCATCATAAAGAAAAGGATAGAATTTATTTAGTTGATAGAGCCGCTGTCGAAACAATACCACTTAAACCTGGCACTTTATTAGATAGCAATATAATAAGTATTAAACCTGAACAAGTCAATGAGATATTCATTGATAATGGTACAGAGAAAATTGAGTTAACACAAGATTCTCCTTTTAGTGTAGAGGAAGCAATGGCTCATATTAGTGGCTGGTATGTGAAAGAACCATTTCACAGTATGTATAGTGTGAAATATTCAAGGATGGAGGCAATTCTTACTGGGTTAAAAAACTTAAAGAAAGTGGATATAGTCGAAGACAACAGCTTATTGGGAGAAGTGGATTTTCGAATTACGTTTAGAACAGATAATCATTCCGAAACATTACTTATTGGTAATCCAGCAGCAAATCAGCATTATTATGCCAAATTAGAAGGAACGGAAGAAGTATTTACAATTGAAACAAGAGAACTAGACCCATTTAGTGTTCCTTCATTTGATTTAATTGATCATTTTGTACACATTCTTCCATTACAAGCAGTAAATGGTTTAAAAGTGGAGAGCTCAACCTTTAATTGGACAATAACATCCCATACGAAAGGGGAAAAAGAAACATCTGTTTATACAGTTAATAACAAAGAAATACCAACGGATGTCTTAAGAGAAGCGTATAAAGGATTAGCAGGTTTGTCTTTCGATAAAAAAGCAGAGGGTATGCAAGAATATGGAGAAAGGGAACTAACAATAACTTATATGACAGAGAATGACAATGAATCTTCTGATAAGATTGACTTCTATTCGATTGATGATCAATATTTTGTTTTCCAGAAAAATAATGAAGGGATAGACTTCATTATAGAGAAAGCAAAAGTATATCAAGCACTTGAAGGGATCAATCAGATTTTACCAGAATAACCTTGATTAATAAGCAGGCACCAAAACCAGTGTCTGCTTTTTCTTTTTAGAGAATGTCCAAAAGTCACCAAATGATAAGTGGTTTAGACGATTTTTAGAAAATTCATGCGAAGTGCTCTTTTTTACCACTCCATTTTACATGAATTTATGTCTCTTTTATATGGTTCAAAAGGAAAACGGTTTCTAATATAATAATAATCAGGAAAAGCGCTTACAAATATAGACTGTCAGGTTAGGAGAGAAGGAATATGAGTAGAGAAAACAATGCAACAAGCGCACAACCGAATCTACCTGAACCACCCCCACCTGTGGAGAGACAGATAAGGATCGGAACAGATTTATTAAAGAAGAAACGTCACTCAAAAGATCCTAAAGGGAAAGGTTTCTGGAAACGGGCAAGTAAACAGAAAGCCTTGCTATTAATGTCATTGCCATTCGTTATTTGGCTGGTTGTTTTTAAATATATTCCGATTGGCGGATGGCTCATGGCTTTTCAGGATTTCAAACCACAGTTTGGATTTTTCGAGCAGGAATGGGTAGGCTGGAAGCACTTTAAGGATTTATTCAATGAGCCTATGTTCTATACAGCACTGGAGAACACTCTGGGTATGGGGATATTGGGGCTTGTTTTCGGTACAGCATCCGCTATTATTTTTGCCTTATTATTAAATGAATTACGGTTTCATGCATTGAAGAAATGGACACAAACTATTTCTTACTTACCGCATTTCGTATCATGGGTAATTGTAGCGAACATTGTGATCACAATGCTGTCACAAGATGGCGCAATCAATAACATATTAGTCAGTTTAGGCTTAATTGATCAGCCTATCAATTTTATGGCAAGACCAGATATGTTCTGGGGCATCGTAACATTATCAGATGTTTGGAAAGAGACTGGATGGAATGCAATCATTTATTTAGCTGCAATGGCTGGTGTTGATCCACAGTTATATGAAGCAGCAAAGGTAGACGGTGCCAGCAGATTACGCCAAATGTGGCATATTACGTTGCCAAGCATACGTTCCGTGATTATTGTTTTATTAATTTTAAACATCGGTAATTTGATCAACATTGGATTTGAGAAACAAATGCTTTTAGGAAATAACATTGTGATGGAAAAAGCATTAGTAATTGATTTATATGCTTTAGATTATGGTATCGGGATGTTCCGTTATTCATTTGGTACAGCAATCGGTATATTTAAATCTGTCATCAGTGTCATTCTTATTCTGATATGTAACAGTGTCGCCAAGCGTATTGGAGAAGGCAGAGTATTTTAATGAGAACACATGGAAAGGAGAGGAATACACCAAATGAAAAAATGGACTGTTTTTGATATAGGTTTGACCCTGTTTATGATATTTGTACTTGTTATTACTCTTTACCCCTTCTTAAATATACTTGCTGTATCCTTAAACGATGCAGTAGATACAGCTCGTGGCGGCATTCATATTTGGCCAAGAGAATTCACTATAGCAAACTACCAGGAAATATTCGGCAGTAATGATCTTTTGTTTCAAGCCTTTATCATGTCGATTATAAGGACAGTTGTAGGGACGATTACTGGCATTATTGCAAGTACGATGCTTGCTTATACATTGAGTAGAAGAGATTTTGTACTAAATGGGTTTGTTGGTCTGTTGCTTGTATTAACAATGTTTATTAGTGGTGGGCTGATTCCGGATTATATGTTAATTCGCAGCCTTGGATTAATCAATGATTTCTCTGTGTACATTTTGCCAATGCTTCTTACAGCATTTAATGTAATTGTCATCCGTTCCTTTATGGATAACTTGCCAGTTGCATTAGAAGAGTCGGCCAAAATAGATGGAGCGAACGATTTTGTCATCTTCAGCAAAATAATAATCCCCCTGTGTATGCCAGTAATTGCAACGATTGCATTGTTTTTAGCGGTAGCTCAGTGGAATAGCTGGTTTGATACGTATCTTTATGCGAGAGGAAATGAAGCATTGACTACGCTTCAATTTGAATTAATGAAAATTCTCGACAATGCAAGCCTTTCAAGTGGAGACATTAATTCCCAAAATGCTGAAGTAATCGCAGGGCAGACAAATCCACAGTCAATAAAGATGGCAATTACAATAATTGCAACTGTACCAATACTACTTGTTTATCCATTCTTACAAAAATATTTTGTAACAGGTTTAACATTAGGTGCAGTAAAAAGCTAAGGTATTAATTTATATTAATATACAAATTTCAGAGAAAATGGAGGGGTAAAATTATGAAAAGAAAGCTATCAAATTGGGCACTGCTATTAATCATTTTACTAGGTATATTTGTGCTCGCAGCATGTAATGATGAGGAGACAAGTTCAGAAGATGACAGTAACACTGATAATGAAGAACCTTCAGCAGAAGACCCGTTAACATTGACATTCTTTAGTGCAGATGGAACAGAAAAAGAATTCAATGATCCCGTAGCACAGAAGATTACCGAAGAAACAGGTATAAAGCTAGAATTAGATTATCCTGTTGGGGGAAATGATGAAGCGATTCCACTAATGATTGCCAGTGGAGATTATCCTGATTTAATTTTTGCAAAAGGTGATATTGGTAAGTTGATTGAAGCTGGTGGTGTTATAAAATTAAATGATTTAATTGAAGAAAAAGGGGATAACCTCAAAGCAATGTATGGTGATCAACTAAATCGTCTACGTAACTCTCTTGAAGATCCAAGCATCTATACAGTCGGGACTTATGGAGTGGAAAATGCATTCTGGGAAACAAGCGGGACTTTCCAGATTCAAATGGATGTATTACGAGAACTTGGTTATCCAGAGATTCGTACATTAGAAGAATTCGAAGCAGCATTAACGGAATACTATGAAAAATATCCTGAGATCGATGGGCAGAAAACGATTCCTCTATCTCTCCTTGGCAGTGATTGGCGCTGGTTAATAACTGTCGGAAATCCGGCCGGTTTTGCAGCAGGAAAGCCGGATGATGGGCAGTGGGCTGTTAATGATGATACAGGTGAAGCAACCTATAAATTTCTATTACCAGAATTTAAGGAATACTTTAAATGGTTGAATGGTATGAATGCAAAAGGTTTACTTGATCCTGAATCTTTTACACACACATATGATACGTATATTTCCAAATTGTCTTCAGGCAGAGTATTAAGTATTGCGGACCAGAGTTGGAACATTGGTGATGCAGATAAGGCTCTTGTTGCAGATGGTAAGGAATGGAAAACTTATGCGCCATTACCAGTGACTTTAAACGAAGATATCAAATCACAAGGCTTAAAAGATTATGGATTTGCAGGTGGATGGGGAATCGCTATTTCATCTACTAGTGAACATCAAGAGGAAGCTTTCGAATTTTTAGATTGGATGGCTTCAGAAGAGGCACAAATTCTTGTCAATTGGGGAATTGAAGGAGAAAACTACGACATTGTTGATGGCAAACGTGTAATGCAGGAAGATGATAGAGAAAGAATGAATACGGATAAGGATTATGGCAAGGAAACAGGTGTTGGTTATTATGTATATCCATTCCCGCAATGGGGCAATGGTGCAGTAGACTCAACAGGCCAATCCATTTCACCAAATACTGAACAGGATATTATTGATAACTTCAACAGTGCCGAAAAAGAAGTATTGAAGGAATATGAAATGGAAAATTGGATAGATTGGTTCCCTTCACCAGAAGAACTAGAAAGATCGAAACACGGTACTGTATCAAACTACACGATTCCAGCAGGAAGTGATTTGCAAATTATTCAACAAAAAGCGGATGATTTAACCGAACAACAAATCACACAAGCAGTTCTTGGAGACCCGGCGAATTTTGACCAGGCATGGGATAAAATGATCGCAGACTTAGAAGCAATGAATATTGAGCAAGCGAACCAAGAAATGACGAAAATGGTGCAAGACACGATGGAGCTTTGGGGTACGAAAGAATAAAGAGATTGATAAGCCTGATTCATTCTACCGGATCAGGCTTCCTTTATTGAATGGGAGGATTAGATTATTAATCTATAATCAAATAAAAAGAAATGGCATATGACAGTTTCAAAAGAAATAGATTGGTAGATAAATACATCTTTCAGTTTGCCAGTAAGACTAAAAAAATAGTTTATTAATGAACATATGAGTCACCTGCAAAAACAACGCTATCTTCTTATGAAAATAAAGACAAAGTTTGTCTTTATTAGACAAACTTTATGTAAATTTTAATAGATATGGTTGAAATAAATAATATAAAATGATATCATTTCAGTATGTTCGATGGATGAACTAAGTGAAATACCGAAAAGGAAACCGGTTTCCGCGTAAATTTGGTGAGTATTAGAAATAGCTACCTAATATTCATTCAATGAAATATCCAGTTTATTAAATTAATTAAATTAATTAAGGAAGGTGCCTTGTATGTTAAAGAAAACAACAAAATTAATGGTCTTACTACTCATAACTGCTGGTCTGCTTATTGGATGCAGTTCTGGGGAGGAAGAGAATACAAATCCTGATGCGACAACATTAAGTTTTTGGAATCGTCTACCTGAGCTTACAACTCATTTCGAAAGCTTCATCGCATCCTTTGAGGAAGAACATCCGGATATTAATATTGAAATGCAAACTCTTGGTGCATCTGGTAACCAGCAATATCAAACAGCAATTAAAAATAATGAATTACCAGATATTTTTGTAACCGCTAACGTTACATCTTTAAAAAACCTTGTAGATCAAGAGTTGTTACACAATCTGAATGATGTGGTCACACCAGAGGTCAAGGAACAGTTTTATCCTGGAGTATGGAGCGAAAACTTGACTACAATTGGTGAAGATATTTATCAGCTTCCATTAAACTCAGGAAAAAGTGCTGTATTAATGTACTATAATAAAGATGTATTAAGTGAATATGGAGTCTCAGAAGGTCAGATTCCAACGACATGGGATGAGTTAAGAGAGGTTGGTAAAGACATTTATGAACAATCAGGTGGAGGAACTTATGGATTGATTATGGGTGCTGAAGCAACTTGGTTATCAGATATGACCATTAACCAAATGGCGACCAACATTACCCCAGAAGTACATCCTTCTATTGATGTGGCTCGTAGAATAAACTATAAAACTGGTCAACCTGATTTTGTTAATGATGGGAGTACACAAACGATAGAATATTTGAAGCAATTAATGGATGAAAACGTTCTATCCCCTTCAAGTATTGAATATAACGAACCAACAGCTATTGCCAATTTCGCAGCTGGAAAATCAGCGTTCTATTTTGATGGCAACTGGGCAGGGTCAGTTTTAATGAATGAAGAAGAAGGACCAGGCTTTGAGAATTGGGGAGTTGCTCCAATGCCAACAGAAGATGGAGGGACTTATTACAATGACATGGCCGCTAAAGAAGGGCTAATGGTTTCTAACAACACTGAGCACTGGGAAGAAGTGCAAACTTTCTTAAATTACTTTATCGAGAACGGTTACAGAGATGTCATAGTAGCTTCAGGAGCACATGAGCCACCAGTGGATATAGAAGTTACTGACCCACCATTTGAACAGTATAATAAAATTAATGAACTTTCGAATCAATTAAGTGTTGCTACACCTAATATTTATAAACAGAACAACAGCACGATTGGTTTCATTCAAGATTATCAAGGTGGTCTCTCTTATAGTGCAGGATCTATTTTAGCTGGTTACATGCAGGGAGAAGTTACAGACCCAGTTGCTGAGCTGGAAGAAGCACAACAACAGGCTATGGAAGTATTTAACGAAAATTTAAATAAATATGAGGATGTAAGTGAATCAGATTTTGTTTTTGATGATTGGGTTCCCTTTGAGCCGTATACAACCGAATAAACAAGAACTTTAACAATAAAATAGGACGAGCTTGTAGACTGTTCTCGTCCTATTTTTTTACAGGAGGGAGAAAAACGATGGCTGCAAAAAATAGCAACTTATCAAAGTTTAAGAGAAGCAGACAGATTTGGGCTTATATATTTATCATGCCTCAAGCTATTGTGTTTTTAGGCTTGTCATTGTACCCGATTATAATGAGTTATGTATATTCCTTATACTCCTGGGATGGTGCTAGTCCATTAACAAATTTTATTGGATTTGATAACTATATTGAATTATTTCAAACATCCCGTTTCTGGTCTGCATTGCTTGCTACAGTTATCTATATGATTGGAACTACAGCATTAGGTGTAGGATCTTCTCTGTTATTAGCTATTGTACTAAATGCTAATAACATGAAGGGGAAAGCATTTTACAGGACTATTTATTTTATTCCAGTTATAGCAACTACCGCTATCATTGGGGTAATTATGAAAAACATTTTTGGAATTGATGGAACTGTGAATCAATTGCTGCAATATATTGGACTGGTTGATCAACCAATTTCCTGGCTAAATACGTCTACTTTAGCCATGCTGCTATTAATTTTAATCGGAACATGGAAGAACTTAGGGATTAACATGATTTATTGGCTCTCAGGTTTACAGGCGATTCCAACAGACCTTTATGAGTCGGCACAGCTTGATGGTGCAGGCTTTTGGAAAACATTGTTTCATATTACGCTGCCATTGTTAAAACCAATATTAGTAGTTATTTTACTTCTTTCTGTAGTAAGCGGTATGAATGCCTTTGATTTAGTTAAAACATTTACAAATGGTAATCCTTATCACACAACAGAAACTTTAGACTTGTATGTATTTAACTATGCCTTTGGCGGTGGTCTTACAGGGGCAACAACAAGAATGGGCTATGCTTCTGCTGCAGGTGTTATGCTGGGAATGTTCACCTTGTTGATAAGTGGAATATTTGGACTTATTTCCGTGTATACAAGAAGAAAAATAAATAAAGAAACTGGCTAATATGGAGAGGAGAGGCAAATATGATTATTACTAGTAAAATTGTAAAATATATTATCCACTTTATTTTGCTTTTAATCGGCTTGATCTGGATATTCCCTTTTATTTGGATGGTATTGGGTTCTTTCAGATCAAACACAGATTTTATTGTCTCAGGGAACCCGATTCCGAGTGAACTAAATTGGGATAACTATACAAGAGCGTGGGTTGACGCGAACTTTAGTGGCTACTTTGTTAACACAGTAATCATGACAGTAGCAACAGTGGCAATTGTTGTTCTACTATGTGCCTTAACTGGCTATGCCCTTGGAAGGGTGGACTTCCCAGGGAAAAAAACAATTCTGGCGATCGTAGTAGGGATTATGTTTATTCCAAAAGGTTATACAATTATTCCCTTGTATGAATTAGTAGATCAGCTAGGATTAACCAACTCCTTATTTGGTATAATTCTGGCGGAATCCTCTGGTGCACACACCTTATTTGTGCTCTTATTTACATCCTATTTTGCAACGCTTCCAAAAGAAATGGAAGAAGCGGCGATTATGGATGGTTGCGGCTTTGTCAGAACGTTTTTTAGTGTTATGCTACCTTTAGCAAAACCTATTATTGCAACAACGGTAATTATGCAATTTATTTGGACTTGGAGTTCCTTCCTGGTTCCAACTGTTTTAACGATCTCCAAGCCTGAGTTAAGAACATTGGCAGTAGGTATGCAAAACTTTGTGGGGCAGTACTCAACAGACTGGGCAGGTATGGCTGCAGGTGCTACCATCTCATTGCTACCAGTGTTAATCGTGTTTATTCTTATGCAACGTTACTTTATCGAAGGAGTTGCGGGAGCTATCAAACAATAATCATTTAACTCTGTTTTTTTAAAGTAATGGATGGACCTCCTAATTCAGAGTGTTCATCCTTCCTTTTGAAAATATCAATAATATCATATGAATACAGAGGAGGACTTAATATGATTAATGAAAACTTGCCAAAGATTTGGTATGGTGGTGACTATAACCCCGAACAATGGGATGAAGCCACGATTCAGGATGACATGCGAATGTTTAAATTAGCAGGGATTGATGTTGCTACCGTTAATGTTTTTTCATGGGCACTTATTCAGCCAGATGAAGTAACCTATGATTTTAGTGGTTTGGATGAAACGATTGATCGCTTGTATCAGAACGGGGTGTATGTATGTTTAGCTACAAGTACAGGAGCACACCCTGCGTGGATGGCGAAACGTTATCCAGACGTTCTTCGGGTAGACTTTGATGGAAAAAAGAGACGATTTGGCGGCAGACATAACTCCTGTCCAAACAGTCCAACTTACCGTAAATATGCAGAAAAGATTGCAGCAAAATTGGCTGAACGGTACAAAGACCACCCTGCAGTTTTGATTTGGCATGTGTCTAATGAGTATGGTGGTTATTGCTATTGTGATAATTGTCAGAAAGCATTTCGTGTTTGGCTTAAAGAGAAATATGGTAATTTGGAAGCGGTTAATGAATCGTGGAATACACGTTTTTGGGGACATACTTTTTATGAATGGGATGAAATTGTTGCCCCGAATGGATTAAGTGAGGAATGGCAGGGTGGTCAAAACACCAATTTTCAGGGGATTTCACTGGATTATCGCAGATTTCAGTCTGATAGTTTGTTAGATGCATATAAATTAGAGAGAGATGCATTGAAACAAGAAACACCAAATATACCAGTAACCACTAACTTAATGGGGTTATATCCTGAATTGGATTATTTCAAGTGGGGGAAAGAAATGGATGTTGTATCATGGGATAACTATCCTTCATTTGATACACCTGTTAGTTTGACAGCGATGACACATGATTTGATGCGCGGATTAAAAAGTGGTCAGCCATTTATGTTAATGGAGCAAACACCAAGTCAGCAAAACTGGCAGCCATATAACGCATTGAAACGTCCAAACGTCATGAGACAATGGAGCTATCAGGCAGTGGCACATGGGGCAGATACTGTTATGTTCTTTCAATTAAGACGGTCAAGAGGTGCTACAGAGAAGTTCCATGGAGCGGTAATTGAACATGTGGGACATGAAAACACCCGTGTGTTCCGTGAATCGGCCCAGCTTGGCAAGGAATTGGGTCAGCTAGAGCATCACTTGTTGGACAGTCGTGTACCAGCGCGGGTTGGAATTGTATTTGACTGGGAAAATCGCTGGGCGATCAATCTTTCAAGTGGACCATCTGCAGCTCTTGATTATGTTAAAGAAGTGCATAAATATTATGATGCCTTTTATCAGCGTAACATACCAGTGGATATGATTAGTGTGGAAGAGGATTTAGAAAAATATGATATTGTGATTGCTCCTGTTCTTTACATGGTTAAAGAAGGGCACGCAGATCGGCTCAAGAAATTTACTAAGAATGGCGGTACCTTTGTAACGACATTTTTCAGTGGGATTGTAAATGAAAACGATCTCGTTACGCTTGGTGGTTATCCAGGTGAACTTAGAGACCTGCTTGGTATTTGGGCAGAAGAGATTGATGCACTCGATCCATCTATTTTTAATCAAATTGTGATGAATAATTCGGAGGGAGCTTTATCTGGCGAATATAAATGCAACCTGTTATTTGATTTGATACATGCCGAAACAGCAGAAGTGTTAGCGACCTATGGATCTGATTTTTATCAGGGAATGCCAGTCTTGACGAAGAATCAATATGGGAACGGACATGCCTATTATGTGGCTTCAAGTCCAGAGCAATCCTTTGTCCAGGATTTTGTTGTTACCATCAGTGCAGAGAAAGGAATAGAAGGTACCTTGGCATCTGATCAAGGAGTAGAAGTAGCAATTCGTCAGAAAGAAGATAAACAAATATTATTTGTTATGAATCATAATGCTGACACTGCTACTTTTAACACAGGAAATACAAAATGGCAGAACATGCTGACAGGTGAACTTTATCAAGGAATTACAGAAATCGATGCAAAAGAAACGTTCATATTAACTAAATAACGGGGGGAAATGCAATGAAATTTACAGATGGTAACTGGATGGTGCGTGAAGGTTTTAGGATCCATTTTCCAAGAATAATCCATGAAGTGGTGGAGGCTGATGGTTCTGTTACACTTTATGCACCATGTAAATTTATCAATCATCGTGGTGATACATTGGATGGACCATTATTGACCATTAAGATATCAGCTCCACTAGAAGACGTAATACGGATTCAGACATGGCACTTTAAAGGTGGAAAGGCAAAATATCCGAACTTTGAGGTAACAGAAGTTGGAACAAACTCGATCCAAGTAGAAGATAATGAAGACAATGTTCGGTTTGTCAGTGGTGGTTTAACCTTAACTGTTTCCAAGCATAATTTTGATTTGTCTTTTGACAATAACAATGGAAGGTTAACGGATGTAGATGGAAAAGGCTTAGCATGGATAGATCGTCCCGAAAAGAAAACATATATGCGCGGTCAATTACGACTTGGAGTAGGTGAGCAGATTTATGGCTTAGGCGAGCGATTTACTCCTTTTGTGAAAAATGGACAAAGCGTTGATATTTGGAACAAGGATGGAGGAACAAGCTCAGAACAATCTTATAAAAATATTCCATTTTTTCTAAGCAGTAAAGGATATGGCGTTTTTGTCAATCATACAGAAGAGGTAAGCTATGAGCTGGGATCTGAGACAGTTTCAAGAACTCAGTTCAGTGTAGAAGGGGAATACTTAGACTATTATTTTATTAATGGGCCGACACCAAAAGAAGTGGTGAGCCGCTATACAGACTTGACAGGTAAACCAGCCTTACCGCCTGCTTGGTCATTTGGTTTATGGCTTTCAACATCTTTTACAACAGATTACAATGAAGAAACAGTCAATCACTTTGTAGATGGAATGGCAGAGCGCGGTATTCCGCTCAGTGTATTTCATTTTGACTGCTTCTGGATGAAGGAATTTGAATGGAGCAATTTCATTTGGGACCGTCGTAATTTTCCTGACCCAGAAGGCATGCTGCGCCGACTGAAAGAAAAAGGGTTGAAAATCTGTGTTTGGATCAATCCATATATTGCCCAAAAATCTGTCCTCTTTGATGAAGGAATGGAGAACGGATACTTAATAAAGAAATCAAACGGAGATGTCTGGCAGTGGGATCTATGGCAAGCCGGTATGGGCATTGTTGACTTTACTAATCCTGATGCATGCCGTTGGTTCCAGGATAAATTAAAGGTATTACTCGATATGGGAGTTGACTCCTTTAAGACTGACTTTGGGGAGCGAATTCCTACAGATGTAGTTTATTATGATGGGTCAGATCCGCAGAAAATGCATAATTATTATGCCTGCAAATACAATGAGGTAGTATTTGACTTATTGAAAGAAGAAAAAGGCGAAGACGAAGCGGTTGTATTTGCCCGTTCTGCAACAACTGGCGGTCAGAAATTCCCTGTACACTGGGGAGGAGATTGTGATTCAACGTATGATGCAATGGCTGAAAGTTTACGAGGCGGCTTATCCTTGACAACATCTGGGTTTGGTTACTGGAGCCATGATATAGGCGGTTTTGAGAATACGGCAACACCTGATGTGTTCAAACGTTGGACAGCATTTGGTTTACTTTCCAGTCACAGCCGGTTCCACGGCAGTTCATCCTACAGGGTGCCATGGAATTTTGATGAGGAAGCTGTGGATGTCGCACGTCATTTTACAAATCTTAAAAACAGCCTGATGCCTTATTTATATGAGCAAGCAGTTAGAAATAGCAAGACAGGAATTCCAGTAATGCGTTCAATGGTCATGGAATTTCCAGAAGACCCTTTATGTCACACATTGGATCGTCAGTATATGTTAGGTGATTCTATTCTTGTTGCCCCAATTTTCAATGAAGAGGGGATAGGTTCCTTCTATTTACCAAAGGGTAATTGGACGCACCTTTTAACAGGTGAAGTTGTTGAAGGAGGGACATGGATAAATCAGAAATATGATTATTTCAGCCTGCCACTATTTGTCCGTCCGAATTCGATTTTGCCAATCGGAAAAAGTGAAGAAACGCCGGTTTATGACTACAATGATGGAGTGACATTTAAGATATACCAAATAGAGGAAGACAAAACTATTGAACGTAAATTAGTAGATTCTGCAGGAAAAGAAAATGGCTCTATTACAGTAAGTCGAAAAAAGGATGAGTTGGAAGTAACTGTTGAAGGTGTAGATAAAGACTATCATATTGAATTAGTTGGTAAAGAGAAAATAAGTCCTAACCGTGGAACTGGAAAGTCTAGAATTGATTTATCGCAGCGCTAACCATCTTCATCTACAGGTAAAGACGAGTCAAAGAAACTTAGGCGCAGTTATGTAAGCCCCGCTTCAGCATTTCATGTCATGGCACTCGCTTATCCTTTCTCTCAAGGCATTGAGAGGAGGTACGAATGCCATGACGATTCTTATTTATGATCTTGAATCATAATATAAGTCTAAATAAAACAAGAAAGCTTGAAATAACCCACCGATACTTTTAAAAAAATAATTGAATGGTAAACGCAATCTTTTAAGTCTTTTATATAAAGGCTGAAAATAATATAATAGTAAAAAGTAGTATAAATATAGCTGTAGAATGGAGAGGTTGTATGCTTTTAAAACCAAAACAAAAATTAGTTTTTATCGGTGATTCGGTTACAGACTGTGATCGTGCTAAGCCTCATGGTGAAGGACTGTTTCAGGCACTCGGAAATGGGTACGTTTCCATAGTTGATGCTTTTTTACAGTCATCATATCCTGAGTTAGGGATAAGAGTAGTAAATAAAGGGACATCTGGTAACACTGTCCGTGATTTAACAGACAGATGGGAAGAAGATGTTATCGAACAAAAACCTGATTGGTTAAGCGTTATGATTGGTATTAATGATGTTTGGCGGCAATATGATTCACCAATGCAGATTGAACAACATGTCTATATTGAGGAATACAAAGACAAGTTAACAGAATTAGTCGTTCGTTCCAGAAAAAATACTGAAAATATAGTTTTAATGACACCTTTTTTTATTGAACCTAATAACCAAGATGCAATGAGGAATACGATGGATCAATATGGAGAAGTTGTCAAAGCTATTGCGAATGAGCATGATTGTATCTTTGTCAATACGCAAGAAGCTTTTAATAAAGTATTAGAAGATTTGTATCCGGCAAGTATAGCATGGGATCGTGTTCATCCAAATCAAACAGGTCATGCTGTATTAGCTAAAGCATTTTTACGTGCAATCGAATTTGATTGGCAGAAATAATAAAAACGAAACGGAGCAAAATTTGTTTGTCCATATTGTAATCCGGGCGATTGAAATCGTCCGGATTATTTGATTCCCGAGAACTGTATTTATTATTCCGTTTCTATTAACTATTTGTGTCTTAACCTCTTTACAAGAGGAATGACAATAGCAAAAATAATCCTGTAGCGATAACGGCAGAAATCATGGCTGGCAACAATTTATACTTGGCATAGTCCATTGCATTTATTTCCAGTATCCCTGCAATTGTATTGTTGTTATCACTAAGGGGTGAGGCAAAAGAACCAAATGACCCGCTTGCAAACACAGCTCCGATTACTAGTGGTAAATTTGCATCGCCCGCCTGAGCAAGTGATATCCCCAATGGCATCAATATCCCCCACGTTCCCCATGATGACCCGATAAAATAGGAGATAAATGCACCTATGATGAACATTACCGGTGGAATAAAGGATGAAGGAATCCAGCTGACATTATTTGTTACGAATTCAGATAATCCTAAATCCTCTGTTACGGAGGATAGCCCCCATACAACTGATAGCAATAAGATAACAGACATCAAATTGTTACCAGACTCAATAAACTCATGAATCATTGTTTTCAGAGAATTTTTTTGAAACAACAACATGACAATCGTAATTAACAATGTAATAAATAGTGCGACAACCATTGCCTGCAAGACATCTGCTTCGATAAATGCTTCAAATAAATGATACCCTTGTGAAAATCCGTCCAACCATGTCAGGAATAGTGTAAGAATGATCACTAAACTGACAGGGATAATTAGATTCCATGGCTTTGACTGTTCTACTGTATCTTTATTGTCCGTTTTCACATTATCTGACTCGTTTGTTATGGGAATATTATTCTTAGATGAATGACGAAATATAACAAAAATTGTTCCTATAATAATCATAGAAATAGCAAAGAAATTAAATGGAATACTTTGCAAATAAAGACTGTAAGGATCAGCATCTATATTTTGATTTTGCAATCCCATTTCAATAACAGAAACCATATACCCAACGAAAGCTGTGGCAATAGGAATAAGGACAATTACTGGCTGTGTACTTGTTTCGATCATAAAAGCCAATTCTTTTTTTGTCATATTAATTTTTGACAGTAATGCTTTCATAATTGGGGCTATCGTAACAATCCGGAAACTTGGAGCACTGAATGTACCTAAAGTAGAGAGCCATGTGACGATTAATGCCTCTTTTTTTGTATCTATTTTATTTGATGCAAAATCGACAAATCCTTTTATTCCTCCCGATATTTTAATGATTCCTACTAATCCGGAGAACATATAAAGGAATACAATGATCTTTATATTATTTATATCTGTCAGGCTGTCAACAATGTAGTTAATTGATTGTTCAATGCCACCTATAATAGATGGTTTAACTAAATAGGAACCAAGAATCAGTCCAATTGTTAAACCAGGGAAAACCTGTTTCGTTTTCA
>NZ_ML762432.1:181400-189998 GCF_009498735.1 Gracilibacillus oryzae | reverse complement strand
GCTGAAGCCGAGCCCACGGAAAGCGAAGTGGCCGGACGGAGCGACATCCTTGCACACTATAGATTTCAAAAACTACTCTAAAAATGTTACTGCTCATAATCCCTATTATGTGCAGTAAGTATATTTTCTTTTAAATAACAAATATCAGCAGAATCTTATAGAATGAGACTTAATCAGTCGGGACATTACAGAAGTATAGTGATGTATTAAAAGATAAATTTTAAATTTAAACAGTTGGTTTAATAATAGTTTGCCACCATAGCAAAATACTGATTAAGATTGCAACAAATACAATAATACTCTTCGCGCTGTACGGGATTTTATTAGGTATAAATCGAAGTACCAAGGAAACGACGAGACCAGCAATAAACATATATATGACAGCATAAATCAACATACCTAAAAGATTATCCACTGGCATTTGCATTGATTCTCTAATTAAATTCACAATTCCACCTCATTAAAATATCCATTCCAAAATTATTCACAAGTACTATCATACATGATTCAGATCAATTTGGAAGCTTTTTCTCAGTTTTTTTTCCAGAATTTAAGCTTTAAAATTTTAAAGCAGCTTATACATCATCATAATGAATATTGATGACTGCTTTATTAACTAACCACTTGCATCCTAATCTATATTTTCATTATTAATTGTACAGGGAATAAATTAATTCAAAAAAAAAAAAGACAATCGATTAGATTGCCGTTAATGAATTCCAATCCTTATTGCAGTTCTTTTATTAATGCATCGGGTTTTTCACCTTTTAGCAATTGAAGCATATTTTTTGCTGCAAATAATTTCATCTCTTCGCGTGTTTCCGCTGTGGCAGACCCAACATGCGGCAATGTCACGACATTATCCATTTCTAGTAAGGGATTATCTTTGGCGACAGGTTCCTGTTCAAATACGTCTAATCCCGCTCCAAGAATCTCCTTATTTTCCAGTGCATTAATCATAGCTTCTTCATCTACCACTGCCCCACGTGCTGCATTAATAAAGAAACAGGTTGGTTTCATCATTTTAAAAGCTTCAGCGTTTATCATATGATGGGTTTGTTTCGTTAATGGTGTCATCAGTAAGATAAAATCAGAAGTTTGCAAGAGGCTGTTCATTTCTTCATATTTTACGTCCAATTCTTTCTCCACATCTTCTTTCCTGCTGCGATTATAGTAGCTTACTTCCATTTCAAAGCCTAATTTGGCTCGTCTGGCAACTTTTTCCCCTATTCTGCCCATCCCGATAATGCCTAATTTTTTATGATGAACATTATAACCGAATAAGGATTGATCAACTGACCGGTTCCAGTTGCCTTCTCTTACATACTGCTGCAGTTCTGGAATCCGTCTTGCTGTTGCTAGAATTAAACCAAATATTAAATCTGCTACTGTTTCATCAAGAACATAAGGAGTATGTGTTGCAATTACCTTTGATGCTTTTAATGCTTCTATATCAAGGTTGTCATACCCAACAGAGATATTGCTGACACCTTCAATATTTTTAGCGGTTTGCAAAAACTCTTGATCAATTTTGTCTTTTGAGGTTATTAATCCATGAAATGATGGTATTTTCTGTAGTAATAGCTCCCGAGGCATTTTTTCTGATTTGTCCCATCTCTCTAATTCAACTTCACTTTCTAAGTAATCGATAACTTTCTGTGGAATTGGTTCTGTTACTAACACTTTTTTCTTCATCCGTTCACTCCTCCACTATTTATGATATTTATGTATAACACTTAGATTTCTGTACGTATCTTCATGATGATACCTGCTGTCTCCTCAATCGATTTATCTGAAACATTTATTACCGGACAATTCAATTGTGCCATCCAATTGTTAGCGGTCTTAAGTTCCTTCTTGATCTGATCCATTGAAGCATACCTGGACTGAGCTGGCAACCCTAATGTTTTTAATCGCTCTGTTCTTATCTTTAGAAGATGACCAGGATCAATCGTCAAACCAACAACCATTCTATCTGCTGGTTCAAATAACTCTTCTGGAGGGTTCATCTCTGGTAAAATCGGCAAATTAGCTGTTTTGATTCCTTTATGTGCTAAAAAGATGCTCAGCGGGGTTTTAGAAGTCCGCGATACACCAATCAAGACAACATCTGCAAGTAACAAACCTTTCACATCTTTCCCATCATCATATTTCACCGCAAATTCTACTGCTTCAATTCGTTTGAAATACTCTTCATCAAGAACCTGTCTTTGACCTGGTTCAGGTTTTGGATCACTGTTAAATGTATCAATATATGCTTGCATCATGGGGCCCATCACATCAACAGCTCGGATGTCCTGGCGAATTGCTTCCTGCTGCATTTTTGCACGTAATTCAGGCTGTACCAAGGTATAAGCAATAAAGCTGTGATTCATCTTTACTTGTTTGACAATTCTTTCAATTTCTTCTTCTGTTTGAATGTGACTATACCGTTTTACCCCTACTTCATTATTGGTAAATTGTCTGATTGTTGCTTGTACCACTGCCTCTGCAGTCTCTCCAACTGCATCTGAACAAACATAAATAAATGTATTGTTATGTGTCATCCATAAGCTCTCCTTTGTTTTATGCTTCAGATTCTACTTCAATTAATGATTTCACAATATTCGTTTTGGTTATTCTTCCGACTACTTTTAATGCGAGCGGATTTTCATTTACTTTTTTTACAACAGGCAGACTGTCAATTTGATAGTAAATTAGTTTTCTTGCAGCTTCATAGACACTGTCATCCGACTCTATTGTATAGACTTTCGGTTTCTTTGTCATAACTAATTGAATCGGCATAGAAGCAGCTTGTGCATTTCCCAATGTAACTTTTAGTAAATCTTTCCGTGATACGATTCCGGCTAGTAACTGATTCTCATCAACCACGACTAATGTTCCGACATCTTCGAGAAATAAAGAAATCACAGCATCGTTAACGGTAGTAGAAGCATCAATGGTCACTGCAACACTTTGAATCTCTTTCACCGGCGTTGTGTGCCACCAGTCAGAACGTTCCATATGATTCAGACTTTTCTTACCAAGAAAGTATCCTACTTTAGGCTTTGCTTCTATATTGCCTGTCATTACCAAAACAGCTAAGTCAGATCGAATGGTACCTTTGCTGACTCCGAGCATTTCTGCTATTTGTTCCGCTGTTATTGGTTCATGCTTTTTTAATATTTCTATTATTTCTTGTTGCCTTTTCGTAAATTCGATCATTCTTTTCCTCCTGATCTATCCATCCCAAAAACATATAAATATAGTATCCTGTCCTATATCCATTCAAAATTATATTAACATATTTTTGTTTGGAGAATTGAAAAAGGTATGTTAAATAAAACAAAAAATTAAATTATCGTCTTCTTATTGATTATTAATTCGACGTTCTCCTATATAACACAACATTTTATATATATACGCCGCATTATATACCGTTTACATAATTATGTAAAGTATGTTAGCCCATTGAGGCGTTATGACCTGTTTTAAGTACTAATTTTAATATTTACACATTCTATAAAAACGCATACAATATAATTAAGAGAGACTTTGATAACAAAAGAATCTTCATTCGGCATTTAGCCGAATAGAAAAAAGTATTTAGCTTACATAGGAGAATTAGTATTCATGCTTTCCAACAGAACAAATTATAGTTTGTTATTAGTCAGTGTTTTTGGTGGTTTTTTAATCTTCGGTATTTCGGAAAATATAAAAGGTCCTGCTCTCCCTGATATGCAGGCAGAACTCAGCTTAAGCAATGGTAAGCTTGGCTTGCTTCTGGCAATAAACTCTTTCAGCTTTTTGATTGCCTGTACATTTACTTCATGGCTGATTGATAGAATTGGTGCGAAAATTACCAGCATTCTAACATTTTCCATTATGGCTTTATCTGGGGTATTTATTTTTTTGTCGACAAACTTTCCTACTTTAATCGGAGGCTATTTTCTTCTCTACCTGGGAAATGGCATGTTAGAAATCGGGCTTGCCATTATTGCTGCAAGAATCTTTAAGAAAAATACTGGGACGATGCTAAATTTGTCTCACTTTTTTTACGGATTAGGCTCAACTGCAGCACCAATTGCAGCAGCACATATGATGGGATGGGAAATTTCCTCCACTGTGCTTGGTTGGCGCGGGATGTATATGATCATGTTATCATTATCCTTGCTGCCATTGATTCCAGTGATGCTTAGCAAAATTCCCAAAGAGGTCAAGGAGGAAACGGAAGATCGGACATCTATTAGAAAATTAGTTAAAGATCCTATTGCCTGGCTAATTGTCATTGCATTATCAATGGCAGTGACTGCTGAGTTAGGAATGGCGGCATGGCTTGTAAATTATCTGGTCAAAGTGTATGAATGGAATCTGGCCGATGCCTCTGCAATGTTATCCATTTTCTTTTTTACATTTATGCTGGCCAGACTGCTACTCGGACCATTTACTGATCGTTTCGGGTACACAAAGTCGATGATAATTTTCGCTTTATTTGCCGGTGTTGTAAGTCTGATTCCCATTTTTGCAGGTGACCGTTATGCGATATTATTTGCCATTGCCGGATTCGGTATTGGTCCAATCTACCCGACAATGATGGCTTTAATTGCAAAAAAATATTCGAAAGGGACTGATACTGCCATTACTTTCACTGTTACACTAATCGGCATTGTAACAGTATTATCCAATTTGCTTATTGGTTATATTATTGAATTTGTGACCTCCCTTTCCTTACGACCAACATACGAAGCAAGCAATCAGCTAGGTATGCAGGCAGGCTACTTATTTTTAGCAATTACTGCCCTATTGTGCGGGTTAACTTGTATGGAAATATTCCGAAGGTTAAAAAAAGCACAAATGATATTATAATAAAAAAGCATGGTCTCATTGTGAGTACCATGCTTTTTTTATTATGGTGTCAAACCTTCTATTTCCATTGAATTCACGATAGCTGTTCCATTATCAAGAATACGCACTTCTGCACTTACCTGATCACCTTTTTCAAGAAATATCGCTAGAGGAACCTTACTGCCATTTACAGAATAAATGGTTTGATCACCGTCTATCAAAAATTGAACTACTTGACCCTGGTCCGTTGATGTAACAAGTACTCTACTGATTTGGCCAGTTCTTGATTCCAGTGAAGCTTCGTCTGTTGCACCAACATTCCCTGGATTCTGCACTAATGCCAATCGGTATGCAGATAACGCTTCATTTGCTGTATCGCCAAACACAACAAAATCAGAGTCATTTGCTTTAATATACGCATATTGCTTGTGTAATCCATTCGGGTCGAGAACATTTACCACCCATGTCGGATTTCCATCAATGTTGTATAGTACCGGCATATAACCTTCCCAGCGTTTTTCCGGAAATTCTTTATTTACAATTTGCTTTGCGCCTTCACTATCCATAATCGCATAATCCTGGTCTCCACTGTAATAGGTCAATTCACCTGTCCTGGCATCAATCAATGAATAACCTAATGCTGAATCAATATTCTCTTTCGGTGAAGTAAAATCGGTAAAATAGAACATCTTGCCATTCTCATCAAAAATTGGTGTAACACTTGTTTCGGATCCAGACTCATTTGGTATTTTCACATCACGTTTTCCAAATATACTGTTTAACCAGCCATGAATATATTTACCGAAATATTCATTTTCCAAAGAAGCAATTTCCGAACTGATCGAACCATCAATAAAGTCTGGTGCTTCACTTGTATTATACATTTTCATTTCACTAGTTACAGGATCAATAACAACTACTTTAAGCTTACTCATATCAGGTTTATTCGTAATATGCATTGGTCGATAAAGTGTCTGGACATACCAGGGCTTTCCGTCTTCATCCACTTCAATCTGGGCCTCCCCAAGCTGAATGTACTGAGGATATTTATTATAAATCACCCGATTGACATTTTTGTGAAAATAACTTGAGTTGGTGTATTGCATCGTACTTTCATGAAATTCAGGCTGAGCATTTATATTTGTTGCAGAAATCATAAAATAACCTGGTGTTTCTTTTCCACGAACAAATTTCCAGAAGTCTGAGAATTCTACTGGTGCAATATATACTACTTCTCCATTAACTTTCTGTACCTGAAGTTTCCCAAGCCCATAAAATTGTGGA
This sequence comes from Gracilibacillus oryzae, assembly GCF_009498735.1. Classification (GTDB taxonomy): domain Bacteria; phylum Bacillota; class Bacilli; order Bacillales; family Amphibacillaceae; genus Gracilibacillus; species Gracilibacillus oryzae. The sequence goes on along the minus strand of NZ_ML762432.1, from coordinate 183,890 downwards.
TTAGGAACAAGACTCATTGCTTTTTGAATTTTATTACGTGCAAATTCTGGCGCAACTGCTATCGGTGTCTCATCCTTGGTTAAGGGTTTTGCTTCTTCTTCCAAAGATGTGTGAATTGATTTATGTGCCTCATCCAGAGTGACGAAGCCTGTTATAATTACGACGATTATACTAATAACTGCTATCGTAATAAGAGAGATTAATGGCATTACCTTCCTTGTTTCGGCTTTTTCACCAGGTTTAATGGAATATAGAAAAAGCGGCAATAAGATTATCGCAATAACAGTATTGGCTATTATTATGTTAGGTACGGAAATGGTCGGCATTGTAAAATAAAAAATTGCCGCAGTGATAATAAATCCTGTTACAAACAAGACCAATCCTCTTCTAAAAACGCTTGTTGTATTCTCTTTAGAGAGACTTACTGTAATAATTACCCCTGTTAAATATAAAATCATCGCGAGTAACGATGCTATTAGAACACCTATCATAAAAATGTCCCCTTTCTTATCTGTTAGAATACTTTACGATTATGTGAGATGAAAGGTTTCATTTCTTTTTTCACTATCCTAGTTTACGGGTACATAACCAGTCTGCTCAACAATTTTCTGTCCTTGTTCGGATTGAATCCAGTCAAGCAAAGGAGCTGTATTCGGATTATTGCTGCCTGCAGTAACTGCAAAAAATTCATCAATAACAGGATAGGAACCATTTTGGATATTTTCTTTTGTCGGGTCCACTCCGTTTATTGCAATATGTTTGATCTCGCCATCCTTTGTGTTGATTTCTTCCATACCAAATTCACTCATCTCTTATAAATATATCTCTTCGAGCCAGTGATTGAGCCCTTTTCCCTCTGTTATCCGAATGTCTTCTACTTCCCTCTGAGTTACTATCGTCCCCTCCCGCATCACTATTACTTCATCGAGGAGTGGCTCTACTTCTAATAATTCATGTGTTGTAAGCAATATTGTTTGATTATCTAAATCTACATACTCTATAATCCCTTTGACAATTTTTTGCTTAACAAGTGGATCAAGCCCAGACAGAGGCTCATCCAGCATTAATAAGGGAGCTTTTCTAGCTAGAGTTACAGTTATTTTCACTCTGCCTAACTGTCCTTTTGAAAGATATTTAATTTTTTCATTTTCATTCAAATGGAAAAATTCTATAAGCCGATTTGCTTTTTCAATATCAAAATCACTATACTGTGATTGATAATAGTCGATTAATTGTTTTATTGTGAAATAGGGATAAAAGTAATCACTGTCATGACAATATGCCATCACATTACTCATGTCATTGATGTTGCTTATTTTTACACTCCCGCTAGATGGTTGCATTATACCGGCAATTATTTTTAAAATGGTTGTTTTCCCACAACCATTTTCTCCGATTATACCAATAATCTTTCCTTTATCTATTTTGGCCTTGCAATTGGATAAAATATGTTTAAATCTTATTTTTTTGCTTACATTCGCTATTCTAATCATTTACTTCTCTCTCCTTATATTGAGACAGGTTTGACTGAATTTCATCACTAGTAAATCCAAGCCCCTTCATGTCTTGCATAAACTGTTCCACATACTGTTTGACGAGCTCTTTTCTCCAGCGGTCAATCACTTCATGGCTTTCTGTAACAAATGTTCCTTGCCCTCTTTTTGTAACAGCAATTTTCTTACCTTCCAGTTCTCGATAAACCCGTTGGATTGTATTAGGATTCACACCTTCTTCTAGTGCAAGTTCTCTGACAGAGGGCAACTTATCGCCAGTATGCTTCTTTCCGCTAATAATTTCCTGAATAATCTGATCAGCGATTTGAAGATAGATCGGCTTATCTGTGCGAAAATGTTGTGCCACTTATACTTCCACCTTCTTTTTTAAAAACCATGTAACAAGAAAATAAAGTAAGAACAAAAGAACGAAAATAGCAATAATATAACTGATTGAAATATATTCTTGTTCTAATATTTGCTGATTACTATCAATACTTTCATAATATTTAACCCTCCATAATCCACTGAAATAACTCAAATACTCATCGATTAGCGGAATGATATATTGGGAGAAATAAATAGCTGTTATAATGATAAGCATACTTAGAGAAAAACCAAGTTTATGTTTGAGCCATTGATGGAATACCCATGCCGTATACAGGAATATAGATGCCATAATGGAGATTATCCCTAAATCGATAATAGTAAATCCAAATGCCTGAAAGAAGTCACTTAAATTGAAGGAGAGCCGATTGAATAATTTTAAGGTATATGCAACCAAAAGTGTTACAAAGAAGTAAATCACAGAATAAATAAAACCATGTAAAAATTTGATATGAATTAATTTTGCAATTGTTTGCTTCCTGTATAAAAACATTGCTAATTCATGAACTTCCATGTTTAAACTGAAGATAACAGTTGCTGGCATTATGACTAAACTAATACTTGCTAAACCAGTAACTATCACAACATCACCCCGTATAACCATATCATT
>NZ_ML762432.1:163908-181390 GCF_009498735.1 Gracilibacillus oryzae | reverse complement strand
AATGATGGCCCAAACAATGATTCCTAACAATAACAGAGAAGTAATAATATGAAATCCCCGCATCATTGCCATTTCTTTTTTCCATAAACCGATAAATTGCATGTGAACTACCTCGCTTATGTATTAGTGTACTATTTACATAGTACACTAATACATAAAAATAAGCAATATAAAAAAGCTACCTCATCATAGAGGTAACTTCTGCTATTCAAATTTTGTCACATCAATTTGATCCAATATCATATCATTTAACTTTTCATTAACCACAAGCTGAAATCGATGAAGCTGATCTCTTTGTTGCGCATTCGCACTGTTCATTACTCGATTAATACTCTGGGCCAGCTTTTCTAACTCTAAATGCGCATTTCTGTAATCTTCATTCATTACAAAATGATTTCGATTCGACTGTCCTAATTGTTCTTCTGCTTGCTGTATAATATGTTGTCCTTCTATAAGTAAATTCTCAATTGAATCTCGTGTTGTCATATTCATCACCTCTGGATTAGTTTGGGTCAAGATTAAAAATCCATACACGGATGCGAATATTTTTGTTAAAATAGCCTTAATATAATAAATGTCAGGAGTAAAAAAATGAAAGCAATTATACCCTTTTCACATCAATTATTATCAGAAATTATTTCAGATGGAAATACAGTCATTGACGCAACATGCGGAAATGGCAATGATACGCTGTTTTTAAGCAAGTTAGTTGGTAAACAAGGAAAAGTCTATGGGTTTGACATACAGGAAGCAGCGATAGAAAATACAACCAAAAGAATCGAAGCAGAGAGTAAGGAAAATGTGACACTTATCCACGATGGGCATGAGTCAATGGATAAATATATTCCTGCTGACGAAAAGATTGCTGGTGCGATCTTTAACCTAGGATATTTGCCTAAAGGTGATCATTCGATTGTAACAAAGCCTTTATCTACTATAAAAGCAGTCGAGTCCATTATGGGCAGATTAAAAATTGGCGGAAGAATCGTACTTGTTGTCTATCATGGGCATCAAGGTGGCGCTGAAGAGAAAAATCAATTATTAACATATTGCAATGACTTGGATCAACAATATTATCAAGTGCTGCAATACCAGTTTATTAACCAGAAAAACCAGCCACCATTTATCGTTGCTGTGGAAAAAATCAAAGAGATTACCTTCCATTAATAAATGGACATAATTGGGAAACTGAAGAAAGTGAAGCCATGTTATTAAGGATAACTTTTTAGGTAGAGACACAAGGTAACTAAATTCCTTTGTGATCTCTATGTATGGCTTACATTGCATGGAATACCTGTTCATAGCCTGATGAAATTCTTTTTGGAATATCCAAACCTTCTCTTATTATCTATATCTGACAATAAATGGACAGACGAAGAGAAATAATCCACCAGTGATCATCATTATAATCAATGTCGACATAAGATCCGGTGACAATGCCATTGAAGAGAAACCGACTGTATAAAGGATAAACACCAACAAGAAGGCAACCAAAAATCTTGAGCTAAGCTTGACTTTATTCTCTTTCAGGCAATTTTCACATTTGACTGGATGGTAAGCAAAAACAAAAGAATGGAAGATTAATTTCCATCTGAATTTTGTATGGCAATGAACACACTTAGGTAAACCCATCAAATCCCCTCTTTTCTTTTGGTAATCTCACTTGTATAACCTTCTAATCTTGTTTAATTCAGTAGTATTATATTTATCATAACAAATATATACAGAAATCAATAGGATAAATTTCCAAATTTCATAACATGACTTTATATTTCCCGAGAAATATCTCAAGAAATTTTTTTAAAACAAAAAAAGCTTGGTACTGCCAAGCTTTTCATTCACTTAGTATTTTCCTGCTAATCGATTATATAACCTGATGTTCCAGTGGAAAAATTGTGACTTCCGCCCACTGGCCTTCATTAACCTTTTAGCAGTTTCATAGGCTTTGTTCATTTTTTTTACTTTAGGGTCAGCTAAATACAGACCAACTAAACCATGCTGTATCATTTCATGAAATGTCTGATCAGGTAAATTCTTTATTTGCTCATTTGTTTGCTCTACAAAGTAAATTAACCTTTTTTCCAGTTCCTGTTCATTTTGGTAATAATTACAGAAATTCAAGTCACCTTCGATACGATCCTCTTCCTGATCAATAAAATAATCAAGCATAATATGTAAACCTTGCAAATAAGGAAAATAACTATCATAAATTCTTTTCGCTAATTCTTCATTCATATTTCCATTTAATGCATAAGATGTGATACAAAAAATACCTAATGTGGATCCAGTACATGCAGAAAATTCATACCAGCTTAGCATTGGCCATTTCTGTTGGTATAAATGAAACCATTCCTCAAGCCTTGGTATTCTCTCTTCATGTTTCACATGTTTATGTACTTGAAGATCGCTGTACAATGCTTCTAGTTCGAGCATATATTTTCCAATTACATTAAAATTATCAACCCGCCTTAATACATTCTGACATGTGATTACTAAGTCAATCAGATAATCCCCATCATCTTGTTCTTCGCGGAGTTTATAATAATTTTTCACCTGGTTATGAGGGGTTAATGCATCTTCCATAGATTGATGCAATAAACGAAAATCCTCTGGATCCAGTGATGTACTGCGATCACATAAATTATCCAAATAGTCACTAATTGTTTGATATGCAACAATAAACCTTATTGCTTCTTTCCAGCTGTCCCCCGCCAGAACACTGTAAACACTTCCACCTTGACAGTGAAACTTTTTATCTTGGATACTGGCTAAAGCTTGTGTCCGTAATTCGGGATTCGGAATCTCACTCGCTCTTTCTTTCCAGTAGTTTAACTCTCTATTCACTTGCGGAAATATTTTTTGATAAACATCTTTCATTAATAAAGGAGCATTTGCTGGGATTTTACTGGCCAAGATAATTCCCTCACTTTGTCTAATACTTTCATATTTTTTCCCTATTCTATATGATATCATAATATTAACTATTTAGCAGGAGGGAAGTTAAATGATCTTAGAATATAGAGGCAATACCCCATTTATTGATCCCGAAGCATTTATCGCACCTGATACAGTTATTACTGGTGATGTAGAGATTGGAGCCTTTTCAAGTGTCTGGTTTAAAACAGTTATCAGAGGGGATGTGGCTCCAGTCCGCATTGGAGCTTATTCTAATATACAAGATTTATCCTTATTACATCAAAGCCCAAATAAGCCGTTAATTGTCGAGGATTTTGTTACTATTGGCCATCAAGTGACTTTACATTCCGCTATTATTCGCAGAAACGCACTCGTTGGTATGGGATCAATTATACTTGATGGTGCCGAGATAGGAGAAGGTGCCTTTATCGGTGCAGGCAGTTTAGTAGCTCAAGGAAAAAAGATTCCACCAGGAGCACTTGCTTTTGGCAGACCAGCTAAAGTAATCAGAAAATTATCCGATAAAGACATTGAGGAGATGCAACGTATCCAGCAGGAATATGTTCAAAAAGGCATCGAATATAAAAAGAATCTGACAATGAAATAATACCCTTACAGGAGAAAAAAATGCTTATCACTCTATTTATCATATCAATCATCATGTTTTCTTTTCTTCTCTATTATTACAAGCGGATGAGCAAAAGAATATTCCAATATATGGCTTTTACATATATTCTGTTATTTGGCTCTGTCAGCATTAGTGTCGGCAGCTATTTAATCTATACAGCAGATTATACGTGGGTTCTGGCAGCAATAAGTGACAACAGAGCACCTGATTCTCATTCTGTTATCCGAAACTCGCTTCATCGTAAATTGAAACCAGAGATAAAGCTGGAAGCACCTGTCATCAAACAATTTCCCGAACTTCCTCGTGGTTGTGAAGTGACATCTTTAACGATGCTCCTGCAATACCATGACATTGATACAGACAAACTGACCTTAGCAAAAGAATTAAAAAGAGATAACACACCTTATGAAAAAAAGAATGGCATAATTTATTTCGGTGATCCAAATACAGGGTTTGTCGGTGATATGTACAGCTTTCATCAGCCAGGGTTAGGTGTCTATCACCAGCCACTCTATGAACTCGCAAAGCATTATGCCGGCGAAAATGCAATAGATTTAACAGGACAAAGTTTTCAGTCAATGATGGCGTCTGTTTCTAGCGGGGAACCTGTATTAGCAATTACAAATATAACTTATCAGCCATTACCGGCTTCCTCTTTCCAAATATGGCAAACACCAAACGGACCTGTTAAAATAACGAAAAAGTTACATGCTGTGCTTGTAACAGGATATGATCATAACTTTATCTATTTTAATGATCCATATGACGGAAAACAAAAGAAAGCCCCCAAGCAGGCGTTTATCGCTGCATGGGAGCAAATGGGCAAGCAAGCTATTTCAATCAGTCGTTGACCTGAGCTAGCTTGCTTTCTGTTTTGTCTTCATTTTTTAATTTCTCAATATCGAATTTGTTTTCCATATAAATCTGATGCCATAACATAAACATAAACACCGTCCACAATTTCCGGCTATTGTCTGCTTTACCAGCACAGTGATCTTCCAATAACTGTTTAATAACTTGTTTATTTAATAAATGATCTGTCTGACTTTCATTAATTAATTGGTTTGCCCAGCCGTTCAATTCATTTTTAAGCCAATGACGAATTGGTACAGGGAATCCAAGTTTCTTTCGGTCTAATATATGATCTGGTACGATTCCTCTTGATGCAAGGCGCAAGATATGCTTAGTCGTACCTTCTGCGATTTTCATATCAACAGGAATTTCACTGGCTATACGGAATACTTCCTTATCTAAAAATGGTACTCTTAACTCCAATGAATGGGCCATTGTCATCTTATCTGCTTTAAGTAAAATATCGCCACGTAACCATGTATGAATATCAACATATTGCATTTGGTTAACCGGGTCTGTCATTTGCACCTGCTGATATAAAGGTGCAGTTATTTGCTGGTAAGCAGTTTGATGATTATGAGTCTTTAATATATTTTGCTTTTCTTTCTCCTCAAACATTTTGGCATTGCCGATATAACGTTCCCTTAGTGGAGTAGTTCCTCTTTCTAAGAAACTCTTCCCTCTTACCCCTTCTGGTAATACTTGTGCTACTTTAGCAAGTAAGTCTTTTGCTGGTGTCGGGATAGATTGAAACATTTTTAATGATTCTGGTTCACGGTAAATATTGTATCCGCCAAATAACTCATCAGATCCTTCTCCTGATAATACTACCGTCACATGTTTTTTCGCTTCACGGGCAACAAAGTAAAGTGGTACACATGCTGGATCTGCTAACGGATCATCTAAGTGCCACAATATTTTCGGAAGTTTTGCAACATATTCTTCAGGAGAAATGATATAAGAATAGTTGTCTACATTTAACTTATCTGCCGTTTCTTTCGCCACATCTACCTCTGAATACCCTTCTTGTTCAAATCCAACGGAGAATGTTTTAATATTCGGATTAAATTCTTTTGCTATTGCTACGATTAAGGATGAATCAATTCCACCTGATAAGAAAGATCCTACAGGTACATCACTGCGCATGTGAACATTGACAGAATCAAACATAACATCCTGAATTTTTTTTATTAATGCTGTTTTCTCTTGCTGAACTGGCTGGAATGTGGCATGGAAATAACGATGGAAAGTAATTTCCTCATTTAACCGTTTCACAAAAAAGTGACCCGGCTCTACTTTTTTGATCTTTTCATTCATTGTAAGTGGTTCCGGAACATATTGAAAGCTTAAATAATGTTGCAATGCTTCATGGTCAACACTTTCACCAATATCCGCTAACAAACTCTTTTTCTCTGAAGCAAAATAAATACCTTCATCCGATTTTTTGTAAAATAGCGGCTTAATACCAAAAGGATCTCTTGCACCATAAACAGTTTGATCCTGCTTATCCAGGATTAAGATAGAGAACATGCCGCGAAGCTGTTTAAATGCTTCTACTCCATATTCCTGAAACATTGCCAGGATTACTTCTGTATCCGAGTCTGTCGTAAACTGATAATTTTTCTGTTTTAATTTATCTCTTAATTCAATATAGTTATAAACCTCGCCATTAAAAACCATCCAATATTGATCATCATTGTAAGTGAATGGTTGATGGCCACTTTCAATGTCAATAATACTTAATCTGCGAAAACCAAAGAGAACATGATCATCTTCATAATACCCTTCATCATCTGGACCTCGATGGTAGATTGCTTTATTTCGTTCTTCAAATCTTTTGACTTCCTGCTCTTGCCAAACTTTGTTTTCGGACTTAATAATACCGACAAATCCACACATAATATATTGGTTCCTTCCTTTTTTTGTTTCGTTATGTAGCTGTATTCATACATTCTTTCAAAATAAGAGAAAAAGCCAAGTACACTCAGGCACTTGACCAATGTATCTCAACTATATAATTTTAAATGTTATTTATGCTTTTGACAAGTAAGATTGTAATTCTTCTACACGATCTGTTTGTTCCCAAGGAAATTCCACATCTGTACGGCCGAAATGTCCGTAAGCTGCTGTCTGACGATAGATTGGTCGTCTAAGGTCAAGCATTTTAATAATTCCAGCTGGACGCAGATCAAAATTCTCACGAACAGCTGCAACTAAATCTTCTTCGGAATATTTCCCTGTTCCAAATGTATTAATGGAAATAGATACAGGTTGTGCTACCCCAATGGCATAGGCAAATTGCACTTCACATGCATCTGCTAAACCGGCAGCAACAATATTTTTCGCAACATAACGAGCAGCATAGGCAGCAGATCGATCTACTTTTGTTGCATCTTTCCCACTAAATGCACCACCACCATGGCGTGCATATCCGCCGTACGTATCTACAATAATTTTACGGCCAGTAAGCCCTGCATCACCTTGAGGCCCGCCGATAACAAAGCGGCCAGTTGGGTTAATAAAATATTTAGTTTCCGCATCTAATAATTCAGAAGGAACAATTGGAAGAATAACCTTTTCTTTAATATCTTCCTGAATTTGTTCAAGGGTGATATCTTGATGATGTTGAGTTGATATTACTATTGTATCAATACGAACAGGTTTATCATTCTCATCATATTCAACTGTTACTTGTGTCTTACCATCAGGACGTAAATATCCTAATACACCATCTTTTCTGACATCTGTCAGTTGCTTTGCTAATTTATGTGCTAAACTAATTGGTAATGGCATTAATTCCGGGGTTTCATTGTTAGCATAACCAAACATTAGTCCTTGGTCACCAGCACCGATTGCTTCAATCTCATCATTACTCATTTTGCCCTCTCTCGCCTCTAGAGCAGTGTTGACACCGCCGGCAATATCGGCAGATTGTTCGTCAATTGCAGTTAAAACACCGCATGTTTCCGCATCAAAACCGTATTTTGCTCTTGTATAACCTATTTCCTTTATTGTGTTCCGGACAATTTTTGGAATATCAACATACGTATTTGTTGTAATCTCACCAGATACGAGTACTAACCCTGTTGTTACTGTAGTTTCACATGCTACACGAGCATTTGGATCATTTTTAACAATTTCATCTAAAATCGCATCAGAGATCTGATCACAAATTTTATCTGGATGTCCTTCTGTTACTGATTCTGATGTAAATAAGCGTCTATTTTGCACCATCTTTACTATATCCTCCTTAAAACTTCCATAAAAAACATACCAATTAGTTATAGCGCTTCTCCATTTAATACTATCATATATATTAAAGCACATTATTATTGACTGTATATTTCTCTCATACTCTGAGAAAATTGGTGATTAAACAGATTTAATTAATTGGATATTTATCCATTCCATCTTCTCACAATAGATGATTTAAACCATACACTATACCCTAATTATAGTCTATATCGTACCTTAAACCATTATGTAAAGTCAATTACTTTCTGCTAGCTTTCTGCTAGTCAAAGACAATATAGCTAACCCTGCAAGAAGGTTAGCTATTAACGAAATGTTCATTAATTATTTCCAAGCTATGTGTTAACACATCATCTTTCATAATAAAGCTAAATGATTCATTTATTCGTATGTTTTCGGGAAGTTTTTCCAGAAGCACTGGTCCGGCGGTCTCCATATATGTGGATTGCTTCTTTAATGATTTAATTTCAGCAAAATATATATTTTTTGCTAATTGGTCTTTACGTCCAGTGACAAAATACTGACCAATATATTGAATAGATTCAATTTCTCCGCCTGTCTCCTCTTTCACTTCCCTGATCGCAGCAGCTTTTGCCGATTCATCCTTTTCAACTTTGCCGCCTGGAAACTCCAACCCACGTTCCAGATGTCTTGTTAATAACCATTTGGATTGGTAACGGCAGATAACCCAGACATGTTTCGGGTGAAGCTCGAATGGCTGATCAAAAAACGATAATTTAACTTGATTATTATAATAGTCATTAAATATTTTCATAAGTATATTGTACCTAGAATGTATCTCAATGGCTAATTTTTGTAATCTTCCATTGCCCTTCCATTTTTTCAAAAGTTACATTAATGGTATAAGGACCATACAAAGCTGTTTCATTCGATTGTGTAATTTCAACTTTCTGGTCACTGATAACATTTCTTTTATAGTCTTTGCCTTCAATAAACCATGCTGGAGTTTCAGTTGGTAATATAAATAGCTTATTATCTTTCTCTTCAAAATAATAATCGACATATGGCTTGACTACTTCTTTCGTTGCGATCGATTCAAACTCTTTTATAAGAGCTTCTTTTGTGTCAAATCGTATGACACGGTAATGATCATCTATTTCTTGAACTAATGTATCCATAAACTGCTTCATCATTGCTGCAATCTGTTCATCTGTAAGTGTTCCCTTACTTTGCAGAATCTCAATATTATCAGAGCCTAGAGTGGTCGGTATTACTTGTTTTTGTGCATAATTTACTTCATTAGTTCTGACTGTTTCATCTGCCTGGATTTGTTGAAATATAATTGCTGAAAAACCAAATAATATACCAATTGTTAATAATGTAATAACCTTTTTCATTTTATTCCCCTCCCAACCTCTATATTTATCATTTTCCTTAATTACGATCTTTTAAACATCTCTTTACTATATAGACGTATCAGCGGGAGGGAAAGTTTCGTTTTACTTAAATTTCTTTTCCGATATTTGCATCATCCATTGCTGTTTTTGTTGCGGAATCAGCAAGATTGTAAATCATTTGATAAGCCCCTTTTATTCCACTGTCATAGTCATCATTCTGCGGATCATTGTGATATGGGATAAAAGGAATATGGGCACGAACATATGAACTCAAATCCGCATCACGTATCTCATTAAATTTTTCTCTTAATAAAAAGATTTCTTCATCATTTGCATAAATTACAAATTCAGCATTTGTTCCATAAGGAATTTGTGATATTTCTTGGGTGCCGATATTGACATAGTATTTTTTCTTCTCCATAATGTTCACCTCTTGGCGATAGTTTGTGTATTAACAAGTAAAAAATACAAAAAAGCCCTTTATTCCATACAGGATAAAGGACTTTATCATACTATACTGTTTGTAATTTATGGTTTTTGGCTTCTTCTACTGCCTGCTTAATCAAACAACGGCCTCTTCCATGCGGAATACACATTGGTGTACCGAACATCGGATCAAAAGTGACATCACAATTCATTTGAAATACTTCTTTTACTAAGCCGCCGCTTATAATTTCTTCCGGCTTTCCTTGTTCATATACTTTTTTATCTTTAATTGCTACAATATGATGAGCATAGCGACAAGCCAGATTTAAATCATGCAATACCATAACAATGGTACTGTTTCTTTTTTCATTTAGTTCAAACAGTAAATCTAATATTTCAATTTGGTGTGTCATATCTAAATAGGTTGTTGGTTCATCTAGCAGGATGGTATCTGTCCCTTGAGCCAGTGTCATAGCGATCCATGCCCTCTGACGTTGTCCGCCTGACAGTGAATCAACTGTACGCTCCTTAAGGTCAGCCATGTTGGTTGCATCTAAAGCTTCATTTACTGCTTGCTCATCCTCAGTGGACCATCTTTTAAACATTGTTTTATATGGATGTCGGCCTTGACGAACTAATTCCTCCACCGTTAAACCTTCAGGGCTTGATGGACTTTGTGGCAATATAGCTAATTGCTTTGCAACATCTTTTGTTGGAATCTTGGCTATATCCTTACCATTCAGCACAACATCCCCTTGTTTTGGTTTTAACAAACGGGCTAATGATCTTAGTAATGTCGACTTCCCACAACCATTCCCGCCAATGAAGACAGTAATCTCCCCTTTAGGGATGGTAATATCTAATGCATCTATAATAATTTCGTCACCATAGCCTAATGTTAAATCTTTCGCCACTAATGTTTCCATTTCGGAATCTCTCCCTTAATTGCGTTCATTCGTATGCGGGTGTCTTTACTTTTCATCTACTTATCTAACTTCTAGTTTATTGGTTATACAAATAAAAGTCAATTACTTTGAGAATCATTATTAATTAATTTATCCAATCCATTAACTTATGGCGTTGTATTTTCTTTGTCGCATTGCGTGGCAGTGATTCAACAAAATAGATCTGCTTTGGCACTTTATAAGGTGCTAACAATTTTTCACAGTGTTCTTTCACCATATTATCAGTTAATGCAGAATCAGCCTTTACGACAAAAGCAACGGGAATCTGTCCCCAATAAGAATCGGGCCGTCCTGCAACTCCTGCTTCTGCGATTGCCGACATCGTTAATAGACAGTCCTCAATCTCAGCAGGATAGATATTCTCTCCACCAGATATAATTAAGTCACTTCTTCGATCAACTACATAAAGAAACCCTTCCTCATCCTTATAACCTAAGTCACCTGTTGATAGCCAGCCATCTGTAAAAGCTGCCTTATTAGCATCTTCCCGCTTATAATAGCCCGATGTAACCATCGGACCCCTAACCGTAATTTCTCCAATCTCCATTGGTGGTAATTGTTTTCCTTCTTTCCTTATTTCCAAACTTGCTGAAAATAATGCTTGACCTGCTGAGCCGTTTTTACGTATGGCATCATTGGCGTTAAGTGTAGCAATTTGGGAAGATGTTTCTGTCATCCCATATGTCTGTACAATTGGTACACCTTTATGTTTTGCTTTTTCCAACAATGAACGTGGTGCCGGTCCTCCCCCAAGGAGCATACAACGGAAGCTCTCCGGATATTTTTCATCACCTGATTTTTCTAATAAGCGAGAACACGTTACAGACACAACGGATACAATCGAAACTCCGTTATTAATAATAGCTTTGTGTACAAGCTGTTCATCGAATTTCTCCAGTAAGTATACCGGCATACCATAAATAACACCTTTTAATATGATTGATAAGCCGCCGATATGAAATAACGGTAAACATGCGAGCCATTTATCTGTTGGTAACAGACTTAAGTTTAATGCTGAAGCAATGGCACTTGACCAATGGTTCGAAAATTGGTGCATAACTGCTTTGGCTGTACCTGTAGTTCCAGATGTAAACATCATCGTGCAAAGCTGATCCATTTTTATTGTATGTGTAATCCGGACTGACTCAGGATCTGACTGATGTATTTCTGTAAATGTATTGACAGAAACTGCAGTGGAGACTGCTTTTTCCTTCAATGTATTTGTTGTCAGAATCAGAGTAACATCTGCCGATTCACATTGTTTTTTTATTTCCACATTGGTCAAACGTGTATTGAGCAAGACGACTGGTATTTCTAAGTATGTACAGGCAAAAAATGCGATGATCATATCCAGTGAATTGTTAGATAAAATTCCGACATGCTGCTTCGGATCAGTATAGTTTGCAAGTTTCTTAGCAAATAAAACGGACTCATCATATAACTGTATAAAAGTCCAGCTATCGCCCTCTGCTGTTTCAACTGCCAATGTATCAGGACTTAAAGCAGCACGTTTTGACAGCCAATGCTCCATAACCGCCTCCATTATCCTACCTCCTTCAGGTAAATCATGTATTGCATGAAAGGGAATTAAGGATGGGAAATTGTCTAATTCTAATTGTGAGTAAATATCCGTAAATTAACTGCGCGTTCCATGGACGCCTGTCGAGCCTCCGATCCCATTACAGGAGAAGACACTACTCAAGTGTATGTTGCTTGAGCAGATGTCGCATTGATGCCTTTAGATGAAATCGAGTGTTTTTCCGAGCGGCAATTTCCCGCTGCATACAATTAGTATATTAATGAACCCATCAACATCACAACCTCTTGTTTTTTCATCTAATAGGAAAATGACCAATACACTTGGCATTGGTCATTAACATTTTTACATTAAGGGAAACGCGGGAATTTTTTGAAGTCTGGTTTGCGTTTTTCTTTGAAAGCGTCTCGGCCTTCTTTTGCTTCATCTGTTGTATAGTAAAGCAATGTTGCATCACCGCCCATTTGCTGTAAGCCTGCTAGTCCATCTGTATCTGCATTGAAAGATGCTTTCAGGAAGCGAAGCGCTGTTGGTGATTTTTCTAACATTTCTTCACACCATTGTACTGTTTCTTCTTCCAGTTTATCTAAAGGAACGACTGTGTTGACAAGTCCCATGTCTAATGCTTCCTGCGCATTGTATTGACGACACAGATACCATATTTCCCTTGCTTTCTTATGCCCTACAATACGTGCCAGTAATCCAGCACCATATCCTGCATCAAAACTGCCGACT
Source organism: Gracilibacillus oryzae (assembly GCF_009498735.1). Taxonomy (GTDB): domain Bacteria; phylum Bacillota; class Bacilli; order Bacillales; family Amphibacillaceae; genus Gracilibacillus; species Gracilibacillus oryzae. Next base: position 168,721 of record NZ_ML762432.1, on the reverse strand, counting down.
TTAGGACCAGTTTGACCGAAAATAGCATTATCTGCAGCAATTGTTAAGTCACAGACAACATGAAGCACATGCCCTCCACCAATCGCATACCCTGAAACCATTGCAACAACAGGTTTAGGGATAACTCGAATTAATCGTTGTAAATCTAATACATTTAGACGGGGAATCTCGTCTTCTCCTACATATCCACCGTGACCTCGAACCTTTTGGTCACCGCCTGAACAAAAAGCTTTGTCTCCAGCTCCTGCTAACACGATCACACCAATGCTTGAATCATCTCTTGCATATGTAAAAGCATCTATTAACTCATTTACTGTCTGTGGACGAAACGCATTGTGCACCTCTGGTCTGTTTATCGTTATTTTTGCGATACCATTATATGTTTCATAAAGAATATCTTCATAATTGTGTTTACTTACCCATTCAATTGACATGTGATGTCCTCCTTCTTGATATAAATTCATTTACTATTGTACCAAAAATCTCTGTTTGTTCCACATGAATTGCATGACCACTGTTTTGTACTATTCTCAGTTCACTGTTTACAAGCATTTGTTTCATTCTTTTACCTATTTGTACAAACTTTTTATCATCTGCTCCAACAATAATACAAACTTCACAAATAATTTGCGGAAGTGTTTCCCAAAAGGAAGGCATAGAACCTGTACCCATTGTCTGTAAAGAAGACGCTAAACCTTCCTTTGTCTGCATTAAACGTTCTTTTCGGATCTTTGCCTTAACATTTGTTGGTAATTGCAATTGTGTTGCGAATAAAGGTGTTTTTTCCCATTTATTAATAAAATCTTCTAATGAGTTTCGCAATATATAGGAAGCAAGATTGTGATCATGCAATACACGGTCTTTTTTAGTCGTTTTATCCTCTATTCCCGCTGTTGCACTTTCCAGCAAGAGGGTTTTGACAAAGTGCGGATAATAAATGGTAAATGCTAACGCTGTTCTTCCTCCCATTGAGTAACCCAATAAGTGAAATTCAGAGAGGTTCATTTGTTTAAATAGTACAGCTAAATCATGACAGCACGCTTTCATGGAATCTACTACTGCCTCGGTTCTGCCATGTCCCGGCAATTCAATTAAAATTACTTGATAATTCTCAAGAAGCATATCCTTTATACTATACCAAGTTTGTACAGAGCCAGTAAAGCCATGCAACATGATGACAGGTTCGCCATTTCCATACGTCTCTACCCAATAACTATTATCATTTACCTTATAGTACATCTTCATTACCTTTGATTTGGTTTATTATTTTCTCACCAATAGCATTCCATTTTTGCTGATGCCATAGAACATTTTGGGTGCGGACTGTTTTAATTTCAATAATTGATAATCCCTTTTGTTCATAAGATCGGGAAAGTGAATCGATATATTCTTGCCAATTGCCTGCACTGAAATAGGTAAAATCAAATGCGATTGCAAGCTTTTCCATATCCATCGATTGTGATGTCCCGAACACCAGCTCATAATGAGGACTTTGCTGTTTTGCCTGTGGTAAAAACGAAAAAATCCCGCCACCATCATTATTAACTAAAACGATCGTTAATGGCAGCTGATATTTTCTTGCCAACAGCAATCCATTCATACTATGTAAAAAAGAAATATCACCTACCAGTAATGTAGTATGATTCCCAGTGGCACTCATCCCGGCAGCTGTTGAAATAATCCCATCAATACCATTCGTTCCGCGATTGGCATAAATTTCCACATTTTTATCTTCAGCAAACCAAAAACTGTCCATATCTCTGATTGGCATACTGTTACCAACAAAGACGATATGATCATTTGGAATGGCGGTCTGAATACCTTGCACAGCATGTCCTTCTGTTAACTCTTTATCGTTTGACCTGTCACTTAATATGGCCTTGGCAGTTTTATTCCAGGTTTGCCAAGCTGTTAGATTTGCCTGGTCACATGTAATTTCTGCATTTGCCAGTTCATTTAACAAGTGGACAGGATTACCGTAAATAAAATGAGTATTTAGACCAACTGGTTCCCTGTATCCATTTTCTTCCTCTAATATAAAATGAACGACATCCATTTTTTCCTGCAGTAACTGTAAGTAAGGTTTGGAAATCGGCATCGCTCCTGTTCTGATTACAAAATCAACATCAATCAATTCTCTCACTTCAGGTAACTTTAATATACTATCATAACAATCGATAATATGTGATTTTGAATGCGGGCCATTTCTTAAATTTGAAAGTGGATCAGCCAATACTGGTATATTCCACTCCTCGGCAAGCCTGATAATTGCATCTGCCAAACCGTTCTTATCGTCAGGGCCGCAGACAAGCATACCTTTTTTGTTATTCCCTATCATTTTCGTTAGCTGCCTGACAGCTGTTTGATCGATCCGATAATTTGGCTCTAACGCTATTGTTGTGGAACTTTTATGATTCCATATTTCAGGAATGCTAAAGTCAGGCAACAAAGGTTCCTGGATTGGAAAATTCAAATGAACTACACCGAAATTCGGCTTGATAGCAGTTCTGACTGCTCTGTCAGCTTGATTCCTTACATAATTCAGCATTTTCGGTGCATCACTCGGTAAAGCCATTTCATGAAACCATTTAACATAATCACCATACAACTTGAGTTGATCGATAGCCTGTGGTGCTCCAACATCCCTCAGTTCATGAGGGCGGTCAGCTGTTAAAACAATTAATGGCACCCTGCTGTAATGGGCTTCGATAATTGCTGGATAATAGTTAGCCGCCGCGGATCCTGAAGTACAAACTAGGACAACAGGCTCTTTTTGTTTTTTTGCTATACCTAAAGCAAAAAACGACGCGGATCGTTCATCAATATCTATCCATAACTTAAATTTATCATATTCGGCAAACGTCAGTGCAAGAGGAGTAGATCTGGAACCAGGAGAAATTACCACATTTCTGACACCACTTTGATATACTTGATCAACAAAATTCGCCATATATCTTGTTAATCTGATTTGATGAGTCAATGCTTTAACCTCCCAGCGCTTCTAACATTGGAGTGAATTTTATTTTTGTTTCTTCATATTCCAAGTCTGGATCTGATTCCTTTACAATGCCGCAACCAGCAAATAATGACGCTTTTTCCTCCCGAATTAAACCTGAGCGGATGGCCACAGCAAATTCTCCGTTAAATTTGTGATCAAACCAGCCGATCGGTGCCCCATACCAGCCGCGTTCCAATGTTTCATGCTCACGTATAAAAGCAAGTGATTCCTTTTGCGGAAATCCGCTTAACGCAGGAGTCGGGTGAAGCTTTTTAACAACATCCAGCAAAGTATAGCCGAACATTAATTCTGCTCTTACCGGTGTAAATAAGTGCTGCATGTTTTGTAATGGATAGATAACGGGTTGATCCGGAATTCTTACTTGTCTCGCATAGGAAAGGACAGAATCTCTGATCATATTGACAACTATCTGATGTTCTTCCCGATTTTTCTCATCTTGTAATAGAGATTGACTTATCTGATTATCTTCTTCCATTGTTTTGCCCCTTGGCGCTGTTCCTGCTAAACATGTGGATAATAATTGATCATCCTCAACCTGTACTAATCTTTCCGGTGATGCTCCTATGAAGCATGCACCATCCGTTTCCCATGCAAAAACATAACTGTTCTGCTGCCTTCTAAGCAATTGTTTCAACACATCAGTTATATTGCATGGATGGAGCAGTTCTACTTGAAGTTCCCTTGCTAAAACAACTTTATTAACTGTGGAGCTATCAATATAATCTGTTACTTTTCTAACAAGCTGTTTCCATTCATCTGGATCTACCTCATATTTTAGAAGAAGCTGATTTTTTTCTGAAGGCTTGAAAGCAGAGTGAAGCAGTATATTGCTTTCCTCATTTAATATGTTGGCTATCTTTTCAATATCACTGTTTTGCTCAATCCACGTGTTTACAGTCAGATAATATTCTTCATTATCGACTGATAACATATATTGAGGGATACGAAATTGGCTTCCTTCAAAACCTTGCCATAAATCATAACTGTCATTTGCCTCATCGAAAGGAAAACCGCCTATTGCAATTGGTCCAGTATAAGCATTTTTATATGGATTATTTATAATCGTTCTTTTCATCAGGTTATTCCATTCAGCTTTGGTGACATCATAAGAGTTTTCTGTTGCCTTTATTGTATAGGCATTGCCAACTCCTATAAACAAAATATCCCTATCTGCATTCGACCAGAAAGATCTATTTTTAACAAGCTTCTTACCTGCATGAAAAAATGATAGTATATCTACTTTGTTAATTTGTTCCGTAATACTAACAAGGGTAGGTGATGTCGTTTGTTTTACTTGTTCTAGTGCTGCCTGCAGGGCACCTTCTATATTTGTTCCCTTTGTCTCAATCATTCGAAAACCCTCCAATATAATAGGGCATTGTTTCATAAACGATATCCATTATAGTACAAAATAAAGTAATTTTGAAATAAAGATTACTTTCTTTGTCAGATATGCTGGTCTGTTGAATCATTATGCCTTTCTTCATTTCCTGAAATTAATAACCTTATGTTAGTATAACAAAAAAATAATGAAATAGTGTGTTTAATAACTTCCCTTTTTCTGATTCGATTAAACGATACACATTGACATGCTGATGACTATTCAATAAAATTATAATGTTGTACTTATAAATATACATTCAAGGAGATTTGTTAAATGGGACGTAAATCAGAGCAAAAAGCAAATCATCTGAATGAAAAACCTGGTTTCCATGTGTGGTGGAGATTACTTCGACCACATACGTTAACTGCGTCTTTCATTCCAGTAATTGTTGGAACAATGCTAGCCAGCTT
>NZ_ML762432.1:74955-163896 GCF_009498735.1 Gracilibacillus oryzae | reverse complement strand
AATGCTTATTCAGGCAGCAACCAATATGTTTAATGAATATTACGATTATAAACGTGGTCTTGATAACGAGAACTCTGTCGGTATTGGTGGTACGATTGTAAGAGACGGAATCAGACCCGTTATTGTCAAAAGACTTGGCTTTCTATTCTTTGGAATTTCGATTCTGTTAGGCTTTTACATTTGCTTTGCCTCGAGCTGGTGGGTTGCTGTAATCGGACTTATCAGTATGTTAATCGGATACCTTTATACCGGCGGGCCAGTTCCGATCGCATATACCCCGTTTGGTGAATTATTTTCCGGCGGTCTTATGGGTACTGTCATGATTGGAATAAGCTACTATATCCAAACGCTGCAAATAACGGTGGAAGTTATCATCATTTCTATACCTATCGCTATTTTGATTGGCTGTATATTGTTATCTAATAACATCCGCGACTTAGACGGTGACAAAGAAAACGGGCGAAAAACATTGGCGATATTAATAGGCAGAGATCGTGCTATTTCTTTACTAAAATGGCTGATTATCATTAGTTACGGATTAACACTTGTTTATATTGTTTTCGGTTTGTTACCAATCTACAGTGTCATCAGTCTGTTTAGTATTCCAAAAGCTCAATTTGCTGTTAATACATTCCGTGCGAACACTACAAATATTGGAATGATTCCGGCAATGGCAGCAACTGCTAAAACCAATACAATTTATGGTGCATTAATTGCACTTTCTTTAATCATCCATATTATTTTCCCATTATCTCTTTAGTATAGGAGGAATATGATGAATTTAATGGAAATATTTGATATGCAAATTCTTCAGACAGATAAAGAGAACGTCGTGATAGAGATGCCAATAACTGATAAAGTTAAACAACCAATGGGATATCTTCATGGGGGAGCTTCTGTGGAATTGGCCGAAACAGCTGCAAGTATTGGCGGCCTGCAACATATTGATCAAACTAAACAAGCAGTTGTTGGTCTGGAGATTAATTGTAACCATATAAAGGCAAAGAAGGATGGCAAATTAATTGCCAATGCCCAACCTTTCCATGTTGGCAGAAAAACAATGGTATGGGAAATAAAATTAACGGATGAAGCAGGTGAACTGGTCGCTGCAGCAAGATGTACACTGGCAGTTGTAACAACCTCATAAAAAAAGCGCACATTAAATTGTGCGCTTTTTTTCGATCCATTTTCTTAACCTCAGAAAAATCAGATAAAAAATTGTTCCTGCAAATATCCCTTTGATCAGATTAAATGGCATGATACCTGCCAAAACAGTAGATTGCTTCACAGAATCTGTCATCTCTTCCCATCCCATAAACATACTATAGGCAGGCAGAATTACATAGTAATTTAAGACAGACATTCCTGTTGTCATGAGAACTGTTCCAAGAATAACTCCGATCAAGACACTTTTTTTACTTTTATATTTATAAAAAAGAAAGCTGACTGGAAATACAAGCAACAGACCGGCCAATAAGTTCGCGGCAGCTCCAATTGGATCATAGATTGCTGTCAGCAGCAGATGAAGCAAATTCTTGATCACCAGTACTGCTACTCCAGCAAACGGATTAAACATAATGCCAGCAATTAATGCTGGCAGATCGCTGATATCCAGTCGTAAATAAGGTGGCAGAAAAGGCAGTGGAACATTGATGAACATTAAAACAGCTGATATTGTTCCCATCAATGCTATCGTTAAAAACTGGAGCAGATAAGTATCAGGAAATGGTCGTTTAGTATTCAACCCGGTATCCTCCCCCTGAGTTCTATCGGTTAACCCAACAGGCTAACCTTACTTATCTTAAGTTTAATGACATTTAGTGTCAATAAAAATTTTAATCAACTTCAACTGGTTTTAAGCTTTCCGTTCCCTTAAGAGAGGATATCATTTCTACCAATAACTCAATTTCCTGATCGATATCAGCAATACATGCGGTCTCTACAGGAGAATGCATATATCTTAATGGTAAGGAAACAAGGCTGACAGGAACCCCTTTCCCAGTGACACGCATTTTATCGGCATCTGTGCCTGTTTGCCTAGGAGTCAATTCATATTGAACCGGCATTGCTAATTTTTTCGCTGCAGTCTCTAACCATTTGTTCATGTTCCGGTTGATTGGAGCCCCTTTTGCTAATACTGGTCCACCGCCTAAACGAATATCCCCGTGTTTTCTTTTGTCAACTGATGGATAATCAGTAGCGAACGTCACATCACATGCAATCGCACAATTCGGTTTTAAGCCAGCTGCGGCAAAGTATGCCCCTCCCATATTTGTTTCTTCATTGACAGTACTTACGGCATATACACCGATATTGAGTTGTTTTGCTCTTAATTTTCTCAGTACTTCTGCAACAATAAAAGCGCCTGTTCGATTATCTAACCCTCTTCCAGACAAGTATCGCCCCATTAGTAATTCAGATTGACGTCTGTATACAACTAAGTCACCTATCTGAATGTGTTCAGTCACCTCATCTTTGCTTACTGCACCACAATCAATAAAAAGATCTTCCACATCAAAATCGTCTTTCATTCCCCCATGATGCTGGGCATTCACCCCGATGACTCCTTGTAAATTGTATTCTTCACCGAGTATTTCTACCTTCATTCCGATCGCTGCTTTTGGATTGATGCCACCCATTTTATCTACATAAACAAATCCATTCTCATCAATTCGGTTTACAACAAAAGCAATTTCGTCACAATGTCCTGCTAATAATATATGAAAGTCTGCTTCAGGATTAATCGCAGCAATTGCATTTCCTGCTTCATCTGTTTGAATAGTGTCTGCATATGGTCTTACATAATCAAGCCACTTTTTCTGAATATTCATTTCTAGACTTGATGGTGAAGGTGTATGTAGTAAATCAATTAAAAAATCTAAACTTTGCTGTTCCATTGAACTGGATCACTCCTTATTATATTTTTCGCATAATATTGAAATTAAGGTGCAAACTAATTAGAAAATATTGGATTGTAAGCAGGTGATGAAATTGCTTTGGAATAAATGTATACAGTTTTATTTCCATTTACCTATATTTGTCCGTTTATTATTAAGTGTTTGCCTCATAATGCTGTTATTCGGTTATATCATTCATATGATTGAACCAACTCATTTCCCAACATTTTTTGATGGGATATGGTGGGCATTTGTTACAGGTTCAACTGTTGGCTACGGGGATTATGTGCCGCTAAGTACACTCGGGAAAACGATCGGTATTATTCTAATTTTAGCAGGCGGCGGCCTTGTTACCTTCTATATGGCCACAATTTCTGCAGCCACGATTAAACATGAAAAAGACTTATCTGAAGGGAAAGTGTCCTATAAAGGTACCAAACATCTTATCATAATCGGCTGGAATGAGCGGACGAGACAATTAATTGACATGATTAAAACAAGTCATCCTTACCAGGATATTGTTCTTCTTGATCAGACGAAAAATAAAATTTCTTATCAAGATCACAGCATTCACTTTATTAAGGGAAATCCCACAGCTGATGATATTCTGCAAAAAGCGAATATTCATGCTGCGACACATGTTGTAATAACTTCCAATCCTTCTCTCAAAGAAAATGAAGCAGACCGGCAAACAATTCTTAATACTATCGCAGCAAGAGGAAACAATATGGAAATTACCATCGTCGCAGAAATATTAACAGAAATACAGCGAAAAAACGCAGAACGTGCCGGAGCAAATGTGATTATCCGCTCCAATGATTTCATGAGTTCACTTTTCTTTCAATCCATATTTCAGGCTAGTAACATTGCTACAGATATTATAGCAAAAACTTTGGAACAACAACAATTTTGTACTATTCCAATTGATCAGTCATTGACCAGTCAAACATTTCGCAGCTGTGCACAACAATTACTCGAAAATAATAAGTCTCTAATTGGCATCATAAGAAATGGAGAAATCATCATTCACCCTAGTTTTGAACTTATAACAAAAGAAGATGATCAGCTTATATACTTAAAATCATTTTAGATTTTTTAAAAAGGCAGAAGATAGACAAAACGGTGAGATCACCTCATTTTGTCTATTTTCGATGAATATGATCTAAAATTACTTCTAACTGCGCCAATACTTGTTTGCCCTTTTCGATATATTCACCAGGTATATCGGCATCTTTCTCTACAGGGGTTTGAAATTGATTAAAGGCGGCCTGTACTACACTGCTCTCTGCTGTAGCATCCACATCGTTCTGGTATTTATGAGTTAAAATGTACGGCTGATCCAGTTTCACTGCTACATTTTTATCTTCTATCTGGCCATTCAGCGTATGAAAAGGTATGCGCAGAAAGTGATAGGCATCGTCTTTGGCCAGTCTGTAATCGAAATAACCATGATCATATTCCCAGGCACCGCTTAGACTGTAGCCTGCATGTTCTAACACTTCCTTAAGCTGGTTAAAATCAAATATTTTATTCTGAATTGAGGATTCTAGTTCATACATACGATGGACAACTCCTTATCAATTTTTATCTTGTCATAGTTTCCCTTTGGCAGTTGGGATTATGTATACAAATTAGAAGCAAGAAGGTCGAGGCTGTCAGTGAGAAGCTTCGGAACGCTTCGAACACCCTCTGTAAGACAGAGAAAAACCCGTATCATATTTGTATGATACGGGTTTCTTATTCTTGCTAAATATTTTAAGAATTCTAAAAATTATAAACGCTTTTCTAATTTAGCTTTTTCTTCTTCAAATCCTGGTTTGCCCAGTAATGCAAACATGTTTTTCTTGTATGCTTCAACACCTGGCTGGTCAAATGGATTGACACCTAACAGGTATCCGCTGATCGCACAAGCTTTTTCAAAGAAATATACAACATAACCGAAAGTATAAGCATCTAATTTCGGTAAGTGTACAAGTAAATTTGGAACTTGTCCATCAGTATGTGCAAGCAATGTACCTTGATAAGCTTTTTCATTAACAAAGTCTAAAGTTTTGCCAGCAAGATAATTTAAACCATCTAGATCTTGTGCTTCTTCTTCAATTGTTATATTTGATTTTGGTTCTTCCACATGAAGAACTGTTTCAAAAATGTCACGACGACCTTCTTGTACATACTGCCCTAATGAATGCAGGTCAGTTGAGAAGTTAGCTGAAGATGGATAAATTCCTTTGAAATCTTTTCCTTCACTCTCGCCGTATAACTGTTTCCACCACTCAGAGAAATACTGCAGTGCAGGTTCATAATTAATCAGCATTTCAATTGTTTTCCCTTTATTGTAAAGAACATTTCTTACAGCAGCATATTGGTATGCCGGGTTTTTCTCTAAATCAGCTTCTGCCAATTCTTCTTGTGCTTTTTGAGCACCTTGCATCATTTCATCAATATCCACACCACTTACTGCGATTGGAAGCAAACCAACTGCTGTCAATACAGAATAACGGCCACCAACATCATCAGGAATAACAAAGCTTTCATAACCTTCTTCATTAGCTAATGTTTTTAATGCACCTCTAGCTTTGTCTGTTGTAGCGTAAATACGGCCTTTCGCTTCATCTGCACCATATTTTTCTTCTAAGAATTTTTTAAAAATACGGAAAGCAATTGCAGGCTCAGTTGTTGTACCACTTTTTGAAATAACGTTTACAGATACATCTTTACCTTTTAATACATCGAAAAGATCATTGATGTATGGTGCACTAATGCTGTTTCCAACGAAGAATACTTGTGGTGTATTTCGTTGCTCTTTCGATAATTCATTGTAAAAAGAATGATTTAACATCTCAATTGCAGCACGAGCACCCAAGTAAGAACCGCCGATTCCTACAACTAAGAGAACATCAGTGTCTGACTTTATTTTGTCTGCAGCTTTTTTAATACGGGCAAATTCTTCTTTATCATAGTCTGTTGGAAGGTCTACCCATCCTAAAAAGTCATTACCTGCACCTGTTTTATTATGTACCATTTCATGCGCTAGTTTCACTGGTTCTTTTAAGTAATCAAGTTCATGCTGACCGAAGAAATCCAGCGCTTTTTCGTAATCAAAGCGAACGTGTGTCATCTTATACCCTCCAATTAATTATCATTACTCTTTAAATGTAACGGATAGTTCGTTTGAAATCAAGCCTTGTACTGCCTCTTTTAACAAATTTAATCCTGTTTTAGATCTGGAATACTGGGTAACATAAGAATGAAAATTGTACTCTGTAATAAAATAAGCAATGATCTGAAAGAAATCATAAATGAAAGGAGACTGTATCGTGAAAAAGTTAGCATTAATTTTAGTAATTATAGGAGCTATAAATTGGGGATTAATCGGTCTATTCCAATTCGACCTTGTAGCAACTATTTTTGGCGGGGGAAGCCAGGAAGGCGCATTTGCCCGAGTAATTTATACCATTGTCGGAATTGCTGGTTTAGTGAGCATTGCATTTCTTTTTGATTCAAACAAGGAATAAACCGGGCTTATCCCCGGTTTTTATTCTGATTGTTTAATCCATTCCTTCAGTTTATCTTTTAATGTATTAAACCCGTGCTCTCCTTCCTTGTCATGAATCGTATTTTCTTCATTTTTCGTAATTGATTCCTCTTCCTCTTGAAGAGCCCGAAGAGAAAGAGCATACTTATTATTTGTTTTGTCAATTTCAAGAATTTTAACTTTTACTTTATCCCCTTCTTTAATATGTTCCTGAATATCTTTAACATATCCATTGGTAATCTCAGAAATATGCACTAAACCTTGAACGTTGTCCGATAATTCTATAAATGCCCCATATGGTTGTATTCCTGTTACAACACCATTAACCGTATCTCCTACTTCAAATTCCTTTGACATTCCTTCATCTCCTTGTTGAATTCTTACAATAAATAACGTTTGTAGACAATAAATAATGTTAGCATATTACTGATTATAATAGCAAAAATTTGAATAGAAAACCAAAACATAACAGTTAATAAACAAACAATGATGTAACCTTTCTTTATAAAAATTCTGCTGATTTTTTTATTTTTTTGTTTTAGATGTTTATAAACTGTGTTACTGGGTATAATTAAAATATGTAAGACTTTCTCGTATTCCCCCTGGATAGCAAAGCGATTTAATCGCTTTGCTTATTTTTTTACCTTTAAGGTCAAAGGAGTCCCAAAATGAAAAACTACATTTGGTATAAAGAGCATTCTATCTTCTATGAAATTCATCCTTCGACACAGAACAGCCAGCCGAAATATATTCTGCTCCTGCACGGCTTCCTTGCCTCCAGTTATTGTTTTCGCCATCTAATTCCATCTTTGCAGAAGGAATTCCATGTTCTCAACATTGATATTCCGCCATTCGGAAAAAGCTCCAAAAACAAAAATAATTTATATACATATGACCATATTGTTGATGCGATCATCTTCCTGTTAGACCAATTGCAAATAAATAAAGTTACGATTTTGGGCCACTCTATGGGAGGTCAAATTGCATTAAGATGCAGTTACTCTCATAAAAAAAGAGTGGAAAGATTATATCTGCTTGCCCCATGTTCGTTTATGCACAGATCAATATTTTTTTCCAGAATGATAAGTTATAACCCTCTAACACCCTACCTTGCCAAAAAGTTTTTACAAAGTAAGGGTGTCTATGAAGTTTTGCGACAATGTATGTATAATGATCAGCTAATTACAAAGGAAATGTTAAAAAAGTATAAACAGCCATTTGAAAATAATGCAATCTATCGTTCGATCATGACATGGTTAAAGGATCATCAGGGAGATTTAACAGAAGAACAATTAGCTATGATTACAACACCATGCACTATTTTTTGGGGAAAAGATGATCTTATCTTGCCATATCAATTAGGATATGATTTAGCAAGATGCCTTAAAAAAGCTAACCTTTATTTATTTGAGGAAGCTGGCCACTTTCTTCCTGAAGAAATACCATTTCCTATTATTTCTGCTGTTCACTCTGAACTTAAGACATGAGACTTTTCAATTAATAAAGTTAATGTTTAAATATAATTAAAGTCTGTTTTCAAATGGAACGAAAAAAGTTTAGGAGCGTATTATATGAACCAACATTTCGAACAAATCATTGATAGAAAAAATACCCGTGCTGCAAAATGGGATCTTGTCAAACAATTATACGGATCTGAAGATGTTTTACCGATGTGGGTAGCAGACATGGACTTTCAAATTCCGCCAGCTGTTTCAAATGCATTAAGTGAAAGGGCAAAACATGGTATCTTCGGTTACACGTTGACAGATAAAACATTTAGTCAGTCAGTCGTGGATTGGATTAATTATAAGCATAAGTGGTCGATAAAATCTGACTGGCTTTTATACAGTCCTGGTGTGATTACAACATTACACATGGCCATTCAAGCTCTTACTGAAAAAGGCGATAAAGTATTAATTCAAACACCCGTATACCCACCCTTCTTCCAAATTGTGAAAACACACGAGCGTCAATTGATCGAGAATGAATTACTGTTAACTAACGGTAAATATGAAATTGACTTTAGGGATATGGAAGAGAAATTCAAACAGGGAGTCAAAGCATTTATTCTTTGCAACCCGCACAATCCCGTAGGCAGAGTGTGGACAAAAGATGAATTAGAGAAAATCATCGCATTGTGTAAAAAGTATAATGTACTTATACTGGCGGATGAGATTCATGCAGATTTAGTTTATGAACCAAATAAACATATTCCAATTGCATCTTTGGATGAAGAAATATTACAACATTCCATTACATGTATGTCTCCGACCAAAACATTTAATTTAGCCGGATTACAGGCATCCTATGTGGTTACAGCAAATAAGACTATTCGCAAAGAAATGGAAGAGATGTTTCATAAACAGGGCATTCATGGTGTAAACACATTGGGAATTACTGCTTTAGAGGCGGCTTACAATGATGGAAGACAATGGTTAACACAATTAATGGAACAATTAAAAACAAACCTGGACCATGTTATCGAGATATTTGATAATCGAACAGATGTTAATGTTATCAGGCCTGAGGGAACATATTTAATATGGCTTGATTTCCGTTCTTTAAATATGTCTCATGAAGAGCTGAAGAAATTTTTACAAAAAGATGCAAAAATCGGCTTAAATGACGGAGTTTCTTTTGGAGAGAAAGGTACTGGATTTATGCGGATGAATATTGCCACCCCATTGGCATTAGTTAAGGATGGAGTGGAAAGAATTACAACAGCACTGGATAATAGAAAGAAGGAAGAAGAGTGACACTACTCTTCTTCCTTCTTATTTGTTTCGGTAGGATCGGTTGGTTCCGTTTCGTTTTTCCCCTCATCCAGAGAAATTACACCGCAAACAATTCTCGCACCGGCATTTCCTCCAGGCTGACTGATACCATCATCTAATTTTTCATGAATGATAATGGAAGTGCCATCTTCCCGTAATAACGAGTTCTTCCCATCCATTAATGACGCCCCAGGTAACTCTAATTCTACATCTGCCGTTCCATCTGCTTTCACTTCAATATTTGGCATATCACCTAAATGCGCTCCTTCCGGGTGCATTAATCCATGCTCTTTTCCGTCCGGATTAAAATGATTACCTGCAGTTTGAAAATCTGGTCCTTCGCATTTTGGAAACTCATGAACATGAATACCATGTAAACCCTGCTCTAAACCCTCTACTTTTACTTGAACTGTAACTTTATCTTGCTGATTTTTAAATGTTGCTGTCCCAACTGCGTCCTGATCAGCATTATATAAACGCACTTCAAGGGGTGATCTTGATTCCTCCTGACATGCCATCAGCAACACTGATGTAAAAATGAGGATACAAATTAATAACCTGTGCAATATCATTCACCTCTTCATCATTATCCATTTATTATTATGGACAAATGTTTGGTGAATTAATCACGAGGATGAAGAATCACTATTCTTGAAGCTTACTTATATTTATCGTCCCACTTCTTCTCCTCTTTTTTTGAATGCTTCACAAGGAAATACATGGCGATAATGGCTGCTGCAACAAAGAAGAAGAGACTGATTGCTGCTGGTATATACTCCGCCTTATCTTCAGGAAAATATAAGAATTCCATCATTTTTATCACTTCCTTACAATATCTCTAAAATAGTCCATTCTGTTGAGCAACTGAATACACAATATCGACCAACATGTTCATGCAGATCCGTTTCTAACACGTAAAGAAAAAAAGCTAGTAAAAGTAACTAGCTTTTGTTCAATAAATAGTGCTATTAACGAAAATGATTATTTTTATACTGCTGATAGGGATTATTTCCCTAAATGTTCCTGAATAGTCTCAGCAATGCCTTCTAATGCCTGATCTTCGTCATTTCCATCAACAGAAATACGGATTTCTGCTCCTTTAGGTACTCCTAAAGACATCACGCCCATGATCGACTTTAAATTTACCGTTTTTCCATTATAATGTAATTCGACATGGGATTCGTATTGACCAGCTTTATTTACTAACAATGTTGCTGGTCTTGCATGAATACCAGTATCGCTCTGGATTGTGAAAGTTTGTTCCTTCATTCTAAATTCCTCCCCTTTAATTGTTCATTTCATTGGAATGTATGCATTTACATTGTATTGAATTTACTAAGTCTTATTATAAACGATATTTCAAATTTTACAAACGAAAATTATTAGAAAATTTTCGATTGATTTTTACAGGTATGATTTGTATTAGTAAAATGATTATGATATTTTCATACTAGTAAGTGTTCAAAAGGTCGGCAAATTAGAAGCAAGAAGGTCAAGGCGGTGCAGTGAGGAGCATCGGAACGTATGGGTTGAATACGTGAGAAGCGGACTCGCAAACCAACGAAGAGATTCGCCGCTTATCATTTGGTGACTTTTTGACATCCTTTACTGGTAAGCGTTCAAAAGGTCGGCAAATTAGAAGCAAGAAGGTCGAGGCGGTGCAGTGAGGAGCCTCGGAACGTATGGGTTGAATACGTGAGAAGCGGACTCACAAACCAACGAAGAGATTCGCAGCTTATCATTTGGTGACTTTTTGACATCCTTTACTGGTAAGGAAATTAATCATTGACAAGGAGTTTTTATAATGAGTGTACATATTGGTGCAAACAAAGGCGATATCGCTGAAACAATACTTTTACCTGGCGATCCATTACGCGCAAAATATATTGCAGAGAATTTCTTAGAAGATACTGTTTGTTACAATGAAGTTCGCGGAATGTACGGTTTTACAGGAACATATAAAGGACAAAAAATCTCCGTACAAGGAACTGGTATGGGAGTTCCTTCTATTAGCATCTATGTTAATGAATTAATTCAAAGTTATGATGTGAAAAACTTAATCCGTGTAGGAACTTGTGGAGCGATTCAGAAGGATGTAAAAGTGCGTGATGTGATTTTAGCAAGCACATCTTCTACAGATTCCCAAATGAACAGAATGACATTCGGAGGTATCGATTATGCTCCAACAGCTGACTTCGAGTTGTTGAAAAAAGCTTATGATACCGGTACAGAAAAAGGCTTGGCACTAAGAGTTGGAAATGTATTCACAAGCGACAGTTTTTATCGAGACAATATGAAAGAGCTGCTGGCATTGCTTGATCAATATAATGTATTAGCGATCGAGATGGAAACAACTGCTTTATATACACTGGCAGCTAAATTTAACTGCAGTGCGCTGTCTGTACTAACTGTATCTGATCATATTATAACTGGAGAAGAAACAACGGCAGAAGAACGCCAGACAACCTTTAATCAAATGATTGAAGTAGCACTTGATGCAGCAATAAAATAATATGCTAAAACTTTTATAGGATGGGAGAAAGGTTTTGCACCTTCTCCTTTTTTCTTAAATATCATTTTTAAAATTGTTGTAAAATCTGTTGATTTATTATCACAGAAATAATAGCTATGCTATAATAGTGAATAATTAATACATAGCAATGATAGTGTTTGGTATTATTTTATTCCAAAGAATGAGAAAGGATGTCAACAATTTGGATCTTTTTGGCAATTTTCCATTATGGGCAGCTTTAATTGCCATTTTCTTGGCACAAGCAATTAAAGTACCATTACATTTTATCGCAACAAGAGAATTCAAGATCGGATTAGCTTTTAGTACAGGAGGTATGCCAAGCAGCCACTCTGCTGCAGTAACTGCGGTGTCTACAGGGATTGGAATCGAGCATGGTGTATCGTCAGGCCTGTTTGCCGTATCAGTTATTTTTGCTATTATTATAATGTTTGATGCGACAGGGATCAGAAGACAAGCAGGTGAACAAGCTATTCTTTTAAATATGTTAGTAAAAGATTTTCACCGTTTCGTATCAGAGGCAAAAGACTGGTCACAGAAAGGTGAATATGAAAAACAAAAGGAACTAAAAGAATTACTGGGACATCAGCCGATCGAAGTATTTTTCGGTGGATTGTCAGGAATAATTATCGCATTTTTATTACACCCGCTTTTTTAAAGACAATAAAAAAACAGTTCCGGGAAAAGCAGGAACTGTTTTTTTAATCTATTATTCTGATTGATATTGTGATCTGAAAACCTGTAATGATTCCGTATTATTCAGTGCTGTTAGTACTTCTTCTGTTAATTCCCCATCACCTTGTTCAATTACATAAACATCCACTTCTTTTTTGCCCCATTTTTCAAACACTTCTGCAACAGTTGGATAATATAAATCTATTTTATTTCCTTTTATTGCACTGCCTGTGTCTGCAACAACACCGTAGCCATACTTCGGAATAAATAAGATTGTTCCAAGCGGGAAGACAGAAGTATCTGCAGCTATAGTAGAATAGAGATCTCTTGTAACTCTAACCCCTGAAAATGTGATTCCATAAGCAGGATGATCAGGAGACTTACCTGTGGACTCTACCCCGGCTGTATATCCTGTTGCAACGACTTTCTTTTTCGCATATTGTGACAAATCAATTGTTTCTTCTAAAGTAGACGGCGCACTCACTTGTTCATTGGAAATATATGTGGTCACATTAGAATACCTTCTCAAGTATCTCTTTTTCTCAAACATTTCTTTTATTTTCGCATGGCTGAATCCTAAAGGATGTAATTGTTTTGGTTCCACTTCTGCAAATACATCCGTTGTTGATACATTGGCAATGAGTGAATAACTTGATAGGAGAGCGAGAACAAACAGAACGACAAATAAACTTTTTCTTAATATTTTGTAGATCAACATAAAAAAAGATCACACCTTTCCTAGGTGTCATCTTTTCCAATTCTAATCTTTTTATACATCTAAAACATTTGATAGCCACTTTTTCTTAAGAATCTTATAACAAAACCGGCTGCAATTGTACCTATAAATCCTGACGAAAGAATTACCATATCCTGTGTCCCGAGTGAAGTAAGCTCATTTCCTAATGAAGAAAAAGCAGTACCTGGCTCACTGAAATATGATGAAAATGAAACGGTGTCAACAATAAATACAACAATAATTGGAAAAACGAAAGCCATTAACCATGTCTGTCTCAATATCATATTTAATATAAAACTAATTCCGAAAAATAAAACAAAAAACAGTAATACGGAAATAAATAATTGAATCATCTTGTTTCACCCTTATAAAAAATAATTCCTGCTATTATGATAGATCTAAATGACCAAAAACCACATTTAGATATGGAAAAAGCAGAGGGGTTTTTCCTCTGCCTTACTGTTAACCAAAAATATTAAACTTCCCTTTTTTAAGAACGAGACCAACACCGCCGATTTTAAATAGTGCACGATTGTCGATCACTTTCTTCATGACAGATGCTGACCAGCCGAATAATTTCTTACCGCTGAAGATCGAGCCCATTGCATCTTTTTCACCTAAGGAACATACTGTACCACGGTTAATAAATTCGAACTCTTCCAATTCTCCGCCTTTAACTAGAGCGATTAAATTGTGTGCACAAATTTCTGCTTCCTGCATTGCAATTTGTGCTGTCGGCGGATATGGACGATCAATTTCTTTATTCCAGATTAAAGCACAATCCCCAACAACAAACACATCTGGATGTGATGGTGCACGAAGATTGGCATCAACTTGTACTTTTCCACGATTGTCTTCTAAACTGGATTCTTCAACTAAATGGTTGGCACGTACACCTGCAGCCCATACTGTAGTTAGTGCTGGAATATCTTCTCTTACACCATTTTGCTCGATTGTAATTCCATCAGGACGGCATTCTTTTAAAAATGCACCAAGTTTAAATTCAACGCCGCGTGCTTCTAATGAATTCATCGCATACTCAATTAGTTCTGGATCAAATCCTGGCAAAATAGAGTCCATTCCCTCAACATTAATTAAGCGAACTTTGCTGCGATCAATATCATATTCTTTACAAAGTTCCGGAACACGGTTGGCAAGTTCACCAAGAAACTCAATTCCTGTAAAACCACCACCGCCAACAATGATATTTAGACGTTCTTGTTTTGGTTCAGGCTCATTATTGTATTTAGCAAACTGGTACTCAATATGCTGACGAATCAGTCTTGATTGATTTATGCTTCCAATGGTAAATGCATGCTCCAATAATCCCGGTATACCGAATGTTGCTGCTTCAAATCCTAATGCAACAACTAAATAATCGTATTCTAATACACCGTTTGCCATTTCTACTTTTTTCTCATCTGGCTTAATAGAAGTAACAGTATCTTGTACAAAATTAACTTTAGCTGAATTAATAATGTCACTAATCTTCATTCTGCCGCGGTCATGATGAAGTGTACCTGCAGCAACTTCATGTAACCATGTTGATTCATAATGATAATCATGCTTATTTACTAATGTAATATGTGCATCATTAACACCCAATTTCTTTTGAAGCTTAGCTACAGTAGTTAAACCACCATAACCTGCCCCCAACACAACAATTTTAGGTTGATTCATCTTTCTCACATCCATTTAAGATTTTTGTTTTTCGAATACGTGATATTTTTCACGTACGATCACATATTCATACAAATATACTAATTAGTCCATAATATATGTTAGTCTTTTTTCCGACATTTTTCAACCCTTGAATGAACATTTTTCCTTATTTCTTTTGATTTATGATCTAAAAAGGGAGTTAGAAGTATTCTTTCTATTCAATTATAATAAAATTATGTTAAAATAATAGCCATTGATGTTACTAATAGGAGGAATCTATTGTGTCAGATCAAGTTTATGATATAACAATCGTGGGGGCTGGGCCAGTAGGTCTATTCACTGCTTTTTATGGAGGATTGAGACAATCGTCCGTTAAAATAATTGAGAGTTTGCCTCAAATCGGCGGGCAGCTTAGTGCTTTATATCCTGAGAAATACATTTATGATGTAGCAGGCTTTCCAAAGGTCCGCGCTCAGGAACTTGTCGATAATCTAAAAGAACAGACAGATTTATTCAATCCGGAAATTGTCTTAAATCAATCTGTCGATACTGTTGAAAAATTAGAGGATGAGACATTTCGTATCACAACAAATGAAGAAGTACACTATACGAAAGTCATCATCATAACTGGTGGAAATGGTGCATTCCAGCCTAGAAAATTAGCACTGCCAAACGCTGAAGAATTTGAGCAGAGCAATCTTCATTATTTTGTTGATAATATGGAGAAATTCCGCGATCAAAGAGTTGTGCTATTTGGTGGAGGAGACTCTGCCGTAGATTGGGCCTTAATGTTAGAACCGATTGCGAAAGAAGTCAGCTTAGTTCACCGCCGTGACGAATTCAGAGCACATGAGAGCAGTGTGGAAACATTGATGAATTCCAATGTAAATATTTTAACTCCATATGTACCGCAAGAGATTATTGGCGGGCAAAAAATAGACCAAGTTGTTCTAAAAGAAGTAAAAGGTGATAAAGAAATTACTCTTGATGTTGATCATGTTTTAGTAAACTATGGGTTTATCTCTTCATTAGGTCCTATTAAGAATTGGGGATTGGAAATTGATAAGAACAGTATTGTTGTGAACTCAAAAATGGAGACAAATATTCCTGGTATCTATGCTGCTGGTGATATATGTACATATCCAGGTAAAGTAAATCTTATCGCAGCAGGATTTGGTGAAGGCCCTACAGCAGTAAACAATTCAAAAGCCTATATGGATCCAAAAGCAAGAATACAGCCAAAACACTCAACAAGTATGTTTTAAAAAATGAGAACGTGACAAACAAATTTGTCCATGCTTTAATCCGGAGAAATAAATTCTCCGGATTATTTGCTGATAACAGCATCTATCATACTCTACTTAATACCAGAATACTACTTGGGAAGAGAGACTTTCAACGGAATAAATGATCGTGCCTAAAACTTACCTCAAGTGATGCTGTCTTTACAGGATTATATTCGTTCCGCTTATTAGTATAGAAGACCCTTAAAAGCCGGGGAAAATGCGAAACTCCATTGGGAACAGCACGAGCTGAAAATCCACTTTTCCCCAGCGGTAATCTACCATTATCCGTATTAGTACATTAGTGAGTAACATATCTGGTTTTAGAATAACAACTATCTATTTGTCTCAACATCTTTTTTCATTCTTATTAATTTTAAAAAAGTAATTAAAATGATAATTACAAACCCTGCCAAAATAAAAAATAAATTAGCAAACCCAGTATATGTTACGATAATTCCTAACAAGAAGGATCCAATTGCGATTCCTGTATCAAACATTGTATAAAATGTAGCATTGGCATGTCCGCTTCTGTTAGATGGCGATCTTTCAATAATTATAGATAATAAAAATGGCAGAAGCGATCCATATCCAACACCAATAATCGCAGCAGAAATTAAAAACATAACAGCGGAACTAGTAAAACCTAATCCAATAAATCCAGCTGAAAACATTATCATGCATGGAATAACCACTCGCTTCGGTCCATGCAAATCAAATTGCTTACCCAAATATGGTCTTGACAACAACATTGCTACAGCAAATACTAAAAAGAAATAGCTGGAAACATTGCTTAATCCTCTTCCCTCTGCATAGACGGATATAAAGGAGACAATACTGGAATAGGCAAATGCACTGAGTAAACCAATCACAGAGATCGAAAGCGCCTGCTTCTCGAACAATTCCCGAATCGACCAGTTTATTATTATTTTTTCCTCTTTAAGCTTCGTTGAGCCATTCTTTTTCGCAATAAATGCCAGAAACACACTAATACATGTGAAAATGTTCAGTATAACCAGTAATACCTGATAAGAGAATGACTGAATTAATGTTAATCCAATAAATGGACCAATTACTACGGCAATATTCATCGACATAGTGAAATATCCCAGACCCTCTCCTCTTCTTTCCATTGGGACAATATCTGTAGCAATCGCAGAAGCTGCAGTTGTCAGGATCGCAAAAGAGATACCATGTATAAACCGTAGCATCAATAATGTGGTAAAACTGAAAACAAAGAAATAACCAATGGAAGTCAGGGCAAATAATAGAACTCCCAATACTAACATATTACTTTTCCCAAATTTCAATAAAATATTGCCCGAAAAAGGGCGAACTAAAATTGCCGAAACTAACATGATGGTAACAACCAATCCTGCTTGTGCTTCTGAGATCCCCCATTCATCTATCACATAAAGTGGTAATGTAGTTAATAAAGAATAAAATGTTGTAAATACAAATAAATTAACTAGTCCAATACTTATAAAGTTTTTCGTCCATATTTTCTGTCTTGACACTATGCTTCATCTCTTTCTATTGTAAGTTTTCCCAGGAGCTTTTCTAATGTATGAAGTTCCTCCTCAGATAGATTTGATAAAAAACTACTTTCAGCTACTTTTATCGCAGCTAATATTTGCGGAAATTTCTTTTTTGCAGTTTCTGTTAAATCCACTACTCTTTCTCGTTTATCTTTTCCTGTCTTCCTCGTAATCCAGCCGCTCTTTTCCATTCTTACTAATGTCCTGGTTGTAGTTGGTGCTTCCACTTTTAAATATTGCCAAACTTCTGTTTGTGTCATTTTCCCCTTTTGATGCAATGTATATAAAATGGTCCATTGTGAGGAATACAAATCAAATGACTTTAAACAGTCATTTAACTCTTTCATTAGCAGCCTTTGTTTTTGATTAAACAAATGTAACAACTGCCCCTTATCCACAACCGCCACCTCCCTCGATTTTATTTACCCAGGTAAATAAATAACTTTACAAGTTTACCTTAATTCTTATTGGTTTGTAAATAGTAAATTCACTAAAAATCATGCACAAAAAAACTAGTGGCCAAATTAGCCACTAGTTCGCATTATTAACAACTTTCCGGTGTTCCTTCTCTTTCTTTTGCTTTGAATGATGACCCGCAGCCACATGAAACAACTGCATTTGGATTGTCGATGGTGAATCCGCCACCCATCATATTTTGTTTGAAATCAATGGTTGTTCCTTTAATAACATCAATATCAAACTTTTTGATTGTAAGAGGAATGTCATTCGATAACTCTGTATGATCCAATTCCTGATTAACGTCATAATCAAATCCCAGTGAATAGGAGAGACCGCTGCAGCCGCCCCCTTTGACACCAAAACGTAAACGCACTGTTTCTGCATCTTCATCCTTCATCATTTCTTGTATTTGATATTTTGCATTATCCGTAATATTTAATATCATAGAAAAAACTCCTTTTTCTATTCAGAATTTATTTATCGTGTACTTTTCAGTATACAAATGATCTGCTGAAAGTTCAATCTTAACGCACCCAATAAAAATCTCCTGAAATGGTAGTCTCTGCTTTTCCTCTCATCCAAACAATATCCTCGTTGTCCCAGATAATATACAAGTCACCGCCAGCTAAATGTACTGTAATTTCTTTGTTTCTCTCTAATTTCCCATTTAATATTGCTGCAACAACCGAGGCGCATGCCCCTGTGCCGCAAGCTTGCGTGACGCCTGATCCTCTTTCCCATACTCTAAAATGCAGTTCATTATCATTTATTTTTTCAATAAATTCCACATTTACACCTTCAGGAAAACGCCGATCCTTTTCAATCACTGGACCTAGCGTAGTTAAAGGAGCTTCCTCAATGTGATCAACGAAGAAAACGGCATGAGGATTTCCCATCGACACTGTTGTTACAGATAGCACAGCATTTTCAACTGGAAACTCTTCAGCAACTACTTGCTGTGATGATTCACCGAGCATCGGTATTTTTTCACGCTGCAAGATCGGTTTACCCATGTTTACCGTTACTTCCTCTACCCTTGAACGATTGCCGTGTACTTCCGCAATTACATTCCCAGCCTTTGTCTCAATTGTAAATTTTACATCATCTACCAGGTTATGTTCATAAGCATATTTCGCTACACATCTTAATCCATTCCCACAGTTCTTTCCTTCCGAACCATCATTGTTAAATATTCGCATCCCAACATCAGCATGATCTGTCGGATGAATTAAAATCAAGCCATCTGAACCAATTCCCGTATCTTTATTTGCCACAGCAATTGCTAAGTCATGTAAATATTCCTCTTCCATTGGATAATCAAATATGTTAATAAAAATGTAACTGTTTCCTAAGCCGTGCATTTTAGTAAAAGGTATCTTCATTGCCATTACTCCCTACATTTCATCAAATATTGTATCAGCATAATCATATATATTATCTAATAATTCCTCTGGAGAATCAGCTTTTACTGGCTTCCCGTTAACTATAGCTACATAGTAATTTCTGCAAATTCCGCAGAAACTTGTACAACCATATTCTGCTACATTAAAATCAGGATCTTTCAGTAATTCCTGTCTGACTTTTTCACTGCCTTTTGCTAAATTCTTTACACAAAAGGCGATATTCACTCTTATCACTATTCTACCACACCTTTATCAACGAAACGTCTATCAAGCCTAGTTTAACACATATTTATATTTGTAAATATACTGAACTGCCAGATTCATTGCTAAAACTCTTTTATTTACAAATCATCTTATTCAAGATAAAATAATTATGAAGATTGTTTATCGAAATTGTGATTTATTGCATAGTATTTTTAACATGATGCCTTTATAATAGACGGAAGACTTGAAAGGAGAATTATCTATATGGAACAACAAATAGAACAAGTGCAAGAAGTGTTAAATAAATTGCGTCCATTCCTGTTACGTGATGGCGGTGATGTCGAATTAGTAGAAGTAGATGATGGCATTGTAAGATTAAGACTGATGGGAGCTTGCGGTAACTGTCCAAGTTCCACTATTACTTTAAAAGCAGGGATCGAACGTGCATTAATGGCAGAAGTCCCTGGAGTAAGAGAAATTGAACAAGTATTCTAAATCATGTTATGTTAGAAAAACTCGCATTCGCTCCTCTTTTAGCGAATGAGTTAGTTTTTCTTATACTTGGAACTTCAAAATTTCTACTACGTCGATCAAAACATCTTTGCAGAAATTTTAAACCTTCCTAATGTGTTAAAAAAGAGAAACGACCTCCGTCGTTTCTCTTTTTTTCATTTAATCCTGTTGGATCACTTCTTTTTCTGTTTCAACATAAACACCAGTGTTTTCGACTTGCAGTGAAAGCCATTGATAATTTGGATAATCCTTTCGCCATTGCTTTACAGCATTAAAGACATTCTTATCATCGACAACAGCAATCATTGTCGGCCCCGCACCACTCAAGAAAACACCATATGCTTCCTGACTCAGATAATCATATAATTCATCATAATGTGGAATCAATGATTTTCGGTATGGTTGATGAAAATAATCTTTTTCCATCATTTCACCAAGAAGCTTCCAGTTTCCAGAGCAGATTGCAGCAACACTAACATTTGCCACACTGCTTGCCTGTACACTTTCTTTATAGCTGAATTCTTTTGGGAGAACTGCACGGGCATCTTTCGTTTTTAATTCAAAATCAGGGATTACCGCAATAAATGTAACACCTTTTACCGGGATCTGTGTATAGCTGACTTTTCCATCATAATGTCCGACAACACAGCCACCAAGCAGAGACGGAGCTACATTGTCAGGGTGTCCCTCAATATCTGTAGCAATTTGCAGTTTCTCATCTTTACTTAATTTAAGATCCAATAAAACATTAGCTAGTTCAATCCCTGCAATAATCGCTGTCGCACTGCTGCCTAACCCTCTTGCAAGTGGAATCTCACTTTTCATTTCAACAGAACATGAAGGAAGTTCCTTATCCATGCTATACTGTTTAGCTACTTTCTCAGCGATTTCGTAAACTAAATTATCTTTCCCTTTTGGTATACCTTCAAGGCAAGCAGAGGCAGGAATAAATTCCCACTCATCTGCTCTTGTTATTTTTAATTCTAAATACAGGTTTAATGCTAAACCAATCGAATCAAATCCAGCACCTAAATTAGACGTACTTGAAGGTACTTTGATCAGCCAGCTCATGCCTTAACACTGCCTAAAATTGCATTCATTACAACATCTTCTTCATTTGGAAGAACAGTTGGTTTTACTTCACTGTAATCAATCGCTGTATTTGGATCTTTTAAACCATTACCTGTGAGGACTGTAACAACAGTAGAACCTTTTTCTACTTTGCCTTCTTCTAACTTTTTCAATAATCCGGCAATAGAAGCACATGATGCAGGTTCTGCAAAAACTCCTTCATTCTGTGCTACCCACTTGTATGCTGCAATCATTTCTTCATCCGTAATTTCATCAATTTCCCCGTTAGACTCATCACGTGCACTAACAGCACCTTGCCAGCTTGCCGGGTTACCAATTCTAATCGCAGTACCTACTGTTTCAGGATTTTCAAATACACGGTCATGAACAATGGCAGCAGCACCGCTCGCTTCAAAGCCCATCATTTTTGGCAAACCAGATTGCTTGCTTTCGTTGTATTCTTTGAAACCTTTCCAGTATGCCGTAATATTACCAGCATTACCAACTGGAATGAATAAGTATTCCGGAGCTTTGCCTAAAGCATCAACTACCTCAAATGCTGCTGTTTTTTGTCCTTCGATCCGATACGGGTTAACAGAGTTAACTAGTGCCACTTCACCAGTTTCCGCTAATTTACGCACAATTTTCAATGCATCATCAAAGTTTCCTTGAATAGAGTATATCTCTGCACCGTACATAACTGCCTGTGCTAATTTTCCTTGTGCGATTTTCCCCTCAGGAATAACGACAATACAACGTAAACCAGCACGTGCAGCAAACGCCGCAGCTGAAGCAGATGTATTTCCTGTAGATGCACAAATCACAGCCTTTGCACCATCTTCTACGGCCTTTGCCATTGCCATTACCATTCCGCGGTCTTTAAAAGAACCTGTAGGGTTTAATCCTTCATATTTTGCATACGCATTAATGCCATACTTTTCTGATAATTTCTCTAATTTGATTAGAGGTGTATTTCCTTCATGTAAACTAATCATTGGTGTATTTTCTTCAATTGGTAGATATTGTTTGTATTCTTGTAATAATCCTTGCCAAGCCATTAATTAATCCTCCCCATCCACACGATAGTAACTGATAATACGATTTACTACATCTAAACCTTTTAAATTTTCCCGACTATTCAATAACTGCTGTTTGCTAATTTTATGAGTTACCATCACAATTTCAGCCATTTTTTCTTTTTCTGAAGGTAATTGCAGGATTTTTGCGAAACTTATATTCTCGTCCGTAAAGACATTCGTGATCTTCTGGAATGTACCGGCAGCATCGTCTACTTCCATACGGATAAAATACTGCATATATTTTTCATCATTTTGTTTTAATTGTTTTTCATACTGTGGTGTAATATATTCATTACCAGTAATTCCAAGTCTCACATTTTTCACAACTTCCATAAGATCAGAGACAACTGCTGTTGCGGTAGGCAAACTGCCGGCTCCGGGACCATAGAACATTGTTTCTCCAACAGCCTCACCATAGACATAAACTGCATTAAATTCATTTTTCACTAATGCGAGCGGATGGTCTTTCGGTAATAATGTCGGTTCAACACTAACTTCTACTTTTCCATTATGGATAGATGCAATCCCTATCAACTTAATAGTATACCCTAAACTTGTAGCAAAAGTAATATCTTCTTGCGAAATTGTTCGAATTCCGGAAACTTCTACGTCATCTAATCCTATTTCCATTTTAAATGCCAGATTAGCAAGCAAGGTCATCTTTCTTGCAGCATCTAGTCCATCAACATCTGAAGTCGGATCAGCTTCTGCAAAACCAAGGTCCTGTGCTTCTTTTAAAACAGGATCAAATGCTAAGTCTTCATCTGTCATCTTTGTTAAGATATAGTTAGTTGTTCCATTCACAATACCCATAATTTTCTGAATTTTATCTGATGCCAATCCTTCTGTTAATGAACGGATGATCGGAATACCGCCAGCTACACTTGCGTCATAGAAAATATCACATTTATTTTCTTTTGCAAGACGAAGTAACTTTTGTCCATGAACAGCCATTAAATCTTTATTCGCTGTAACGATATGTTTTTTATTGCGGATTGCCTGTTCCAATAATACATTTGTATCTTCAATACCGCCCATAACTTCTATAATAATGTCAATTTCCGGATTATTTATTAAGTCATCAGGATTTGTTGTTAACCAGTCTTGCTCGATCACAATATCACGCTTTTTATGAAGATCATTAACAAGGATTTTTTCTATATTAATTTCACTTCCAACTTTGTACTTTATTTCTTCTGCGTGGTCTTTAAGAATTTTCACGACACCAGTGCCGACAGTACCTAGACCACATAAACCAACATTCACCTGACTCATGAGATTGTCCTCCCCATTTGTATGTTTTACGAATACATTTGTATGTGTATAGTGGACATTATACATGTCTCTTTTCAGTTAATCAAGAACCAAATGCCCAAAATAAAGAAAAATGCATCCCCCTTTAGAATGGATGATGCATCCCAAAATAGCTAGTTTACTAACCAATCTAATTGTATACCATTTTTATCACTTTGTTCAATCCCTATATAGGAAAAAAAGCTGCTTAAATTCTTCTCATATTCACATTGTAATTCAATCAGATCGTAAAGGAGCTGTTCACCGTTATCTTCTCTCACACATTGATCTATCTTATCATATATATGAATGGGAAAGATTAGTCTGGCGTATAACAGCTTCCAGCCGAATGGTGATAAAGGACATCTCGATGTATAGTCATTTAAAAATTGGCTTAACGTTTCATCATTGAGACCATTTTTCTCTAATAAAAATAACCGGATATATTCTGCTAAATCTCTAACTGGATGATCGTAAATCAAATCATGAATCCAGACAAACTGTTCATCCAATTGTTTGTGTAACCTGCCAAAAGCAAAAACAGGCTGGTCATACTGATGATAGTTTTGTTCTTTTTCCACCATATTGATATACTGCAGGGCGTTTTCCGAAAGTCCGATAATATACGGAAATATATCGGCAAGCGGCCTTATAAATGCTGGAGCGGGTCTTTGCTGATAATAAGAACGAAATAAGGCCTCATATTGCTCTATCTTTTTCATCCATAACTCTTTCCACTTCCCGTAATTATTTGTCATTTCAGGCTGATAAGGGAATTGATAGCCGATTTGGTGAAATTGAGACAAATAATCACCATGAGTCTTCATTGGATCTGATAAAGAATCAGCATAACAAAGAAGATATTTCTCTTTTCCCAATGAGGTAATAAACTGATTATGTAAATTTATTAACGGACATACGACATGCTGCATCCCTTTTTCTTGAAAATGCTTCGCAATCATATATTCTTCCCATGCATTTTCTTCCGTTATGGATACAGGAATAACAAAATAATATAATTTGTCGTCCGTATAGGCAGGAAATGGGTGGCCACTCACTTGTTTACCTGGCGTATTTATCGGGTAATGCAGAAATATAGGGTGCATACATAATTCCTCCTTAAAGGTATGATCTGTTTTATCTGGTATAATAATATATGTAGAAAAACTAATAAAAATGAAGTGTATAGGATGTGAGAGAATGGCAAAGTCAGAATTAGAGTTAAAAGCTAGACAATCACTGAAAGATCGCGGTGTGGAAATTGAGGATATCGCAGATTTAGTGTATTACCTTCAAAACAAATATCAGGAAAATTTAACAATGGAAACATGTTATGAAAATGTTGACCGTGTTCTCATGAAAAGAGAAGTACAGAACGCAATTTTAACAGGTATTGAATTAGATGTACTTGCTGAACAAAAGAAATTATCATCGCCTTTACAGGAAATCATTGCAACTGATGAAAGTTTATATGGAATTGATGAAGTTATTGCCTTATCAATCGTTAATGTTTATGGTTCTATCGGATTTACAAACTACGGATATATTGACAAGGTTAAACCAGGAATATTAGAAAAATTAAATGACAAATCAGAAGGTGATTGCCACACATTTCTTGATGATATTGTTGGGGCTATTGCTGCAGCAGCCTCCTCAAGACTGGCCCACAGTACAGCAAATAAGGAAGGCAGTGACGAAGAATAATCCTTAAAACCCCTACTTTTCAGGGGTTTTTGCTTTTAATAAAGGAGACGTGAAGATAAAGATCGTTACCGAAAGTGCAATAAATAGCATGAATATTTTGACAAACAGCAGTGGAATAATAATTAAGGTAAATAAAACACTGATCCATACTATGATAACTGCAAAAACCTTAATTCTAATTGGCACCCCCCGCCCTTTCTGGTAATCAGTTATATAATGACCAAAATAACGATTAGTCACAAGCCAATAATGTAAGGCAGGTGATGACTTTCCAAAACAAAAGGCTGCTAGAATAATTAAAGGTGTTGTAGGCAGAATGGGAATAATAACTCCGATAACACCAGTGACAAGGCTGAGCAAACCTCCGATCGTCCACATTATTCGATTGATTTTCGACATATGCTGATTCACTCCAATGGTAGATTTAAAAACTCTGCTTGAGTATTAATATTTTGGAAATACCTTTCTTCCGTTTTATCATAAGGAATATATTTTACATGAATGTTATTTAATAAATCTCTCATGGACCTTTTCCCATTTACCAGCAGATCATAAATAGTTTGTTTTGCTGAATGATGATAGATGGCAACCAATGGCTGTATTCGATCGTTAACAATCGGAACATATGCTTGAACAGCTTCATTCTGACAGGGAAGCAAAGTTTTCAGGACAGCTTCATTCACTCGAGGGGTGTCCACAGGTAACGTCATATACCATTCGGAATCTTCATAATCCATAATCGTATATAATCCTGCTAAAGGCCCTAATCCCCGAAATGTTTTGACATCCTCCAAAACATGGAAGTCGTTTGAATAAAAAGGGAAATGCTCTTTTTTTGCAATGATAGAAACTTTGCTGGTAATATGCCCCATCGCCTCAATGCTGTGAAGATAAAATTCTTTCCCTCTATATTTAGCAAAAGCTTTCGGTTTTCCAAAACGCCTCGACTCACCACCCGCTAATATAACACCAGTTATTTTCATTTTTATCTTCCCTCCCTTCACAAAAAATTCACGATTATGTAACAAATCTGTATATTTCTCTCGCTCAATTTTTCACATTGTATGTTATGATGTTTATATAAGAAAAGTTGTATTTTTCCATTTACGTTAGTATGCGTATGGTAATACATTTATCAATGGGCCATTACAGGCTCATTTTATCGGAGGGTTCAACCATGCAAACCGCTAAAAAAATCCACCAACATCGTCAGCATAATAACTCAATCTCCCATGAATTAAGAAGATTATTAGAATCTATCAGTCATACAAAAAGAACGCACAAAGATACTTTTTTATTCCAGGAAGGAATGGATGCAAAAGAAATATATATATTGAAATCAGGCATTATTCAAATTGAGAAATTAACTGCAGATGGGAAAGAACTAACCTTAAGAATCTGCAAAACAAATGATTTAATCGGTGAACTGACATTATTTAGTGATGATGCAAAATATTTATTAAGTGCCCGAGTGATGACATCTGGAGAGGTGCTTGTCATCAATCGCGACAGGTTAGAAAAAGCATTAATTAATGATGGTGCTCTGACATTTGAATTCATGCGCTGGGTTAGCAATCATATGCGTATTTTTCAGTCTAAAATACGGGATTTATTATTAAATGGCAAGAAAGGTGCACTCTATAGTACTTTAATTCGTCTTACCAATAGTTATGGGATAGAGACAAATGAAGGAATACTTATCGAAATGTCTCTAACCAACCAGCAATTAGCCAACTTTTGTGCAGCTACCAGAGAGAGTGTT
This sequence comes from Gracilibacillus oryzae, assembly GCF_009498735.1. Classification (GTDB taxonomy): domain Bacteria; phylum Bacillota; class Bacilli; order Bacillales; family Amphibacillaceae; genus Gracilibacillus; species Gracilibacillus oryzae. Next base: position 136,778 of record NZ_ML762432.1, on the reverse strand, counting down.
AATCGCATGTTAAGTGAATTGCGTAAGTTAGATATTATTCATGTAAATAAAACCGGTCATATTATTGTGAAAGATCTACAATTTCTGCGTGATGAAATTGGCTGTGAAGGTTGTCCAATTGAAGTATGCAATATTGATTAATGAAGATTGCCGAATGTTATGAATTGTTTTTGCACATCATCCAATAAATTTTCTTTCTTTCTATACAATGGTTTATTCGTTTCATCTATGCGAAGATCCTGCGAATAAACCATTTTTATATTGGTTAAATCTTTTAGTAAATGAATATCGTCTTGATTACGGATTAAAACAATTTTGCCGAAATTTAACTGCTTAAACCCTTCCATAATTGTTATATCAATCTTAAGTTCTTCGTATAGACTTAAAATTCTCTCCACAGTTATATTCTGATTTTCGATTTGCAATTGCAATGTTTTTTCGCCAAATACCGTAGTTGCAGCTGCGCCAGCCATCCAATGTTTAGCTGTATCTGTATTCGCTGCATAGTCTGGTTCGCCGCCATGTCCATGATGTTTTAATGTAGCGACATTATATCCATCCCCTTGTAATCTTCTAACCAACTCAGTGACAACGGTTGTTTTGCCACTGTTTTTATAACCGACTATCTGAATAACATACAATGTACACACACTCTCTGCAATTTTTAGCTTGATAATATTGTATCAATTCTAATGAATACTTCTGGTAAGATGTCTGACGAGTTATGGACAGATAATCTGTCCCTATCCTATCTCACCCTCCACTAACAGGGGGGATTATGGCTACAGTGTCTCCTGTTTTAACTTCATCATTTTCTAATGCATATGCCTCATTAACAGCAACCATTGACTCGTTTAGCTGTGTCAGCTTGTAATGCATTTGAAGATATTCTTTTAATTCTTTTACTGTGGTTTTTTCCATCTCTACTGCAATTTTTTCTTTACCGACCTCTTCTTGCATCTGGGCAAATAATAATATGTTTATCATACTCTCATTCCTTTATATTAGGCTGGCCTGTTGGATATTCAATTCGCTCTAACTGATCCCCGATCCATTCATCGCCATCTTCCCATTTTTCTTTTTTCCAGATTGGGACTATTTGTTTTATCCTCTCAATGGCATACTCATTCGCTTCATACGCCGCCTTTCGATGAGGAGAAGAAACGGCAATTACTACAGCGGCCTCTGTTATTTCTAATCTTCCAACCCTGTGGGTTATTGCAACACAAGTATCCTGCCATTTCTCCTCAATCTCTTTGCCGATTTGGGCGAGCATTTTCTCTGCCATTGGCTTATATGCTTGATATTGCAGGAAAACTGTTCGCTTTCCTTTGGTGAATTCTCTAACAGTTCCGATAAATGTTGTAATCGCCCCTGCTTCTCTTCGTTTTACTTTCTTTATCATATCTTCTAGTAAAATTGGTTCCTCCACAATTTCAAACAATTTATCTGTCATGATTTATGCTCCCTCAGCTATGATTTTCCAGTAAGTAAATATCCACAACTTCTCCCTTACTGTATGCAGCAGTTCCCCCGCGCAGACGGATAAAGCAATTTGCCTCTGCTAGAGAATGAACCATATTAGATTTGTCTTTACCAGAAGGCGCAACGGTTACTTGGCTATTTTTGATAACATAATGGCCACGAATAAACCTGTCAAAAGGGTTAGATTTAGGAAAATCTTCTGTTAATGTTGCCTTAACTGTTTTAAGACCTATCTGATCTCTATCAAGAAAGGCATCAATAATTGGTTTCACATATAGTTCAAAACCTACATAACAAGCAGAAGGATTACCAGAAAGTCCATATAATAGTTGATTATTTAACTGAGCAACTGTTGTCACACTGCCTGGCCGCATTTTAATTTTATTAAAGAGCACTTCTGCTTGAAAATAATCATAGATTTCAGGCAATAGATCAAAATCACCAACAGAAACTCCGCCTGTTGTAATTAGAAAATCTACTTCCGACATAGCCACTTGCATTTGTTGAATACAGATATCTAACTTGTCACTAAATTGGCCGTAATATTTTGCAGTTGCACCTGACCGCTCTATTTGTGCCATTATCATATAAGCATTACTGTTCCTTATTTTCCCTTCTTCCAGAGCCTGATCCACCTCGAGCAGCTCACTGCCTGTTGCAATAACACCAATGACAGGCTTTTTACTGACAGGTACTTGTTTATATCCGAATGTTGCCAATAACGCAACCACCCCAGGATTAATCAGTTTTCCTTTAGAAACAATCACACTGCCTTTTTCTACATCTTCTCCCTGGAAGGAAATATTCTGATGATGTTTCATTTCCCTTTTAATGTATATTTGATTATCTCCGGCCTGCTCGGTATCTTCCAGCATAATAACTGTGTCAGCACCTCTTGGAATAGCAGCACCTGTCATAATTCTGACCGCATCTTTTTCTTTCAACTCTTGCTTAAAGACACTCCCTGCTCCAATGTGGCCAACTACATTCAGCAGAATGGAATTGTCAGCAGCCGCTGTCTTTGTATCAATCGATCTTACTGCAAAACCATCATATGGTGAGCGATCAAATGAAGGGACATCATGGTCAGCAATTATATCTTGAGCTAACACTCTGCCGTTAGCTGCTGTAATATCAACATATTCGACCTCACCGTACTTCCGGCAGGCCATCACCCTTTTTGCTGCTTCTTCTACTGTTATTGGGTTTCGTATTTCCATTATAGAATCCATCCTTTACCCGACCATTTGATAGTAAACTTTTTTGGCGTGTTCAATCGAATTCGTTCCATGTACAAAAGTTCTGCCATCTTTAAAGAAAACGAGTCTAACATTTTCCGTTTTAACAGAAACTAAAAAAGGATTCTCTGTTACAACACCGAACTCCTCCAGTTTCTTTGCCAATAAAGAAAAATCATATCGTTTGCCACGGATCTGAACAGTATCTCTGCCGCACAACACTTCCGTTTTTTGCTGGTTTTCATATTGTAAATACGGATAGCTCGCATGCTCACTGCAACTAGTGCACGTATCGCTTTTCGCCTTTGTGACATCGATCATTTGAAACTGATTATGCCAAAGATCGAATAAAACTAGTTTCGAACGTAATTGTTCATCTGCCCCAACTAATAATTTCATTGCCTCTGTCACTTGATGGGAAACAACCATTTGGACAGCTGGACCGATTACACCAACGGAATCACAAGTAGCACCAAACATCGGGGTTACTTTTAACAAACAATCAAGGCATGGCGTTTCTTTCGGTATAATCGTATAGGACATGCCGGAGCTTCCTACACATGCACCAAATATCCATGGAATATTAACTTTCTGGCAAATATCATTAAGAATAAATCGGATATCAAAATTGTCTGTTGCATCCATGATAATGTCTGCACCCTTGATAAACTGCGGTAAATTCTCAGCAGTTGCATCAGCTACATTTGCCTCTGTGACAACATGATGATTAATTTTTTCCAGAGCTTTTTTAACTGCAATCGCTTTTGGCATTTGGTTGGAAACATCATCCTCTGTAAAAAGATGCTGTCTTTGTAAATTGGTTATATCAACATAATCGCGATCTACTAGTGTCAGCTTTCCTATACCTGCTCTTGCTAACATTTCTGCTATTGAGGAACCTAATGCTCCACAACCAACGATAAGGACATGTTTTTGTGATAATTTTTCCTGGCCGTTTTGACCGATTGGTTGAAATAGTGTCTGGCGATGATAGCGATCCATTACAGTCATTGTTTGTATACCCCACTTCAATAATTAGCCGCCAATATAGGACATCTCGATTTTTTTGCGGTTTTTGGCTGTTTCTTCTGTCCTTTCATCTGAATAACGGTCTTCTCTTTTCTCCCAGCGGCTAACAATCGTATTCTTTAGTTCTTCATCGCTGATACCTGCACGCATAATATCTTTCAGGTTAAAGCCGGTACCTGCAAATAAGCATGTATAAAAATGACCATCAGCAGCAACTCTGGCTCTTGTACAAGATGAACAGAAAGACTCTGAAACAGAGGTAATAAAACCGACTTCCGTATCTGTTCCTTTGTATCTGTAGCGTTTCGCTACCTCTCCGAAATAAGCCGGCTCTACAGGTTCCAGGTCATGTTCTTTGCTGATCATTTCATATAATTCTTTCTTTGTCACAACATGCTGGAAATCCCATCCATTCGTCTGTCCTACATCCATAAATTCGATAAATCGTAACGTGACACCTAACTCTTTAAAAAACTTTGCCATTGGTAATACTTCATGGTCATTCATCCCTTTTTTTACCACCATATTCACCTTGACAATTAACCCTGCTTCTTTTGCCTGCTGAATACTTTTAATTACAGTGTTTGTTGGAACATGACTATCATTAATTGCCATAAACGTCTTATCATCAATAGCGTCTAGACTTATATTCACACGTTTCAGACCTGCTTCTTTAAGTTTTGCTGCCATTTTCCCTAATAACACACCATTTGTAGTAAGACCAATGTCTTCTAAGCCTTCTAACTTTGCTAATTTCCCCACTAATGTCACAATATCTTTTCGTAACAGCGGCTCTCCACCTGTTAAACGAATTTTCTTTACACCAAGCTGCAAAAAGGCTGATGCGAGTCTTTCGATCTCTTCAAATGATAATAAATGATCTTTCGGTAAAAAGGCGAAATCTTTGCCGAAAATTTCCCTTGGCATACAATACCGGCAGCGAAAATTACAACGATCTGTCACCGAAATACGCAAATCCTGTAATACTCGGCCAAATTTATCTGTAATGACTTGTTGTTGCATCTAATCCGCTCCCTTAACTTACTGTATAAATTTATTAAACCATACTTTCCAAACTTTTATTGTGAATAACATCACAACTATTCCGTGAAAGTATTGGCAACTCCCATTTCGGTTGCTAGGTAGCTTTTTATATCCTTACTAAACTGCTCAAACACTTGAAAATATTTATCGAGAATGTGCTGAATCGATTGGTGATCAACATTTTCGTAATTGGAAACTAAATCTTTTCTTATGTTTATTAATGCCTGATATGCTTCTTCATCTTCCTTCTTGAGCACATTTTCGTCAACTAAAATGGTAATAATATCAGCATAACTTCCTGGATCACGCATTACAAAACCGTCGATCATCATATTGCCAATATCCAGAAAGGATTCAATTAACACATGAGTCAACCGTTCCAGGCCTAATTTATCTACTTCTGTATCCATTTTTACTTGGTGATACAATTTTAACTTATTGTCGAAAAAATTCAATTTATGAATTAAGCTGTTCATATCAACAAAATACATAATTACCTCTCCTTCATAACAGCTATAATGGATATACTTTACTCCATAACTTCAATTTGCTAGGATATAATAAAAGAAAAGGAGTGAAGCATATGGAACTTACCTATATAAAAAATGAAACCGAAACGAATCAAACACGCCTCGTCAGTTTCAAAGGAAAAACAACTCGTTTCGATCTTGCGATAATTTCTTCCCCTGCATTTAATCCAGATCATATTGTTATTGATTTAAATAAAAATAAATACTCCAGAATTCAACTAAATACAATTGATAAAGCTAATTATGTCGAGCATGCATTTCAATATAATGAAATGGAAGCAGAAGACTTCAGAGCATATGTTAAACCATTGTTAACATAAACAAATTAATTCTGTCAAACTTAATAATAATTTGAAAATAAAATAGGTGGGATAAAGTCTGGCATCGATCAGTGGATTATTTGATCTCCGCTGATCAATAGCGAAACTCGTCAGGATGCTTAGCAATCTGATTCATTTATCTCACCTATTTGCTTACTTGTTAATTTGTTTCACTACAAAATAACGGCAGCCAAAGTTACAATATTCATACAAATAATCTTCACATGTACTGATTTTTGTATCAAATGTTGCTTTCGGGTTCTGATCATCATAAAAACCCTTCAATCGTAATTGTTCATATCCCCAATCACCTAAAATGAAATCATATTTACTTAGCACTTCACTGTATCGTTCTTTAAAAGCTTTTTCGTCAAACCCTTCGCGAAATTCTTTTATAACCTGATAAGTTTTTCCCTGGATTTCCACCATATTCCGTGACACTCTCCTGTTCTATTCCGCACTGCTATTACCTTAAATAGAAAATGTTGCTAGAATGAAATATTGATTACTACTTAAACTAATTACATAAATAAAATAATTCCATAAGGAGGAAATTTTTTGATTAAACGCGTTTTTTTAATCGTTGTCTCTAGTTATTTTCTTCTTACTACTATAGCATATGCTGAAGAAAATGTGGATGAGGAAGAACAAAAAATTAACATGTTTAAACAGATGGAAGCAGTCACAAATATTCCATGGTATTATTATGCAGCAATGAACCAGTATTAATCAAATATCAGAAAGTCATCAGAAGAAAACCAGCTTATCGATATTCAGATATCTGAGCAAAAATGGTACGGACTTGCTCCACCTGCTTCTACTGACCCGAATATGATTGCAATGTTTCACGGGACAGGAAAAGACGGTGATGGGGATGGATTGGCGCATATAGAGAATGATTTAGATATTTTGTATACAGTTGGCAATTACCTTCAGCGCTACGGACATTCTGAACAAGACATCAAAGCTGCTTTATGGAACTACTATCACCGTGATTTAGCTGTCCTGTCTATTATGAATTATGCAAGGTTAATGAAGCAGTATAATCGACTCACGTTTGATACGACATCTTTCCCCATTCCAAAGGGATACAATTACAGCTATCGCAATACATGGGGAGATGCTCGCGGATTCGGTGGCAGAAGGATTCACGAAGGAACAGACATTTTTGCTAATTATGGAACACCTGTCAGGGCCACAACATTTGGAATCGTAGAATTAAAAGGATGGAATAAGTTTGGCGGATGGCGAATTGGTATTCGGGATACTTATAACAGATACCACTATTACGCTCATTTAAACGGATTTGCCGAGGGAATTGAAGTTGGCGATATTGTAGAAGCTGGTGATACAATCGGATCGGTAGGTTCAAGTGGATACGGGCCGCCTGGAACATCTGGAAAATTCCCGCCTCACCTTCATTATGGTATGTATAAAGATGATGGGAAAAGTGAGTGGTCTTTCGATCCATATCCCTACTTAAAAAAATGGGAAAGAAATACTCCGTAAGGCTAGAGTGCCTTACGGAGTTATTTTTACTTAGAAGCTTTTTTCGCTTTTAATATACTTACTAATAGTCCGCCCCATATAATTACAGCACCTATTACTGCCATGATAATTGCACTTGTGGACATTTATATGGACCTCCTTCTTTAGGCTTCTTTATCATTTTTCGGCCATTTTTTTGTGGAAATTAATGCACCAATGAGCATAGCTCCAATTGCAACAAGCCAACCGAAATTAAACAAGAATTCAATTGGATAGTCCTCATATGGACGGGAAAGATCTGTCTTCAAGTTTTGCAGCATCATAAAGCCAAGCACTACAGGTGTAATTGCACCAAGTGAAATTCTCCACCATATTCCTAGTTTTATGTCGGAGATATTATCCGCATGAGTTTGTAAGTCCCTTAATCCTTTAGCAAACCAGGCGATCGCTACTACCTCAAACAGACCAGCCAGTGCCACACCATAATTATTAATAAAGTAATCCACTGTATCCAGTAAATTTAATCCGCCTTGATTTGCATACAACAAGGATGCTAAGAATGCTAAGCCTCCACCAAACATTAATGCCTTGCCACGTGATATCGAAAACTTTTCCTGAACTGCTGCAATATATGTCTCGGAAATAGAAATCATGGAAGAAATACCTGCAAGTACTAATGCTCCAAAGAATAAAACTCCAAAGAAACTTGATGCAGGCATCTGACTAATAATCTCCGGGAATACCATAAATGCAAGCCCTACCCCACTCTGGACAACTTCTGATACAGGCTGTGATGTTTGAGTAGCCATAAATCCTAACACAGCAAAAACTCCAATACCTGCCAATAACTCAAATGATGAGTTCGCAAATCCTGTAATAAACGCGTTGTTTGTTATATCAGATTTTTTGGGTAAATAGGAAGCATAAGTAATCATAATAGCAAAAGCAATGGATAAACTAAAGAAGATTTGTCCATATGCTGCTATCCAAACAGAACCATCCATAATTCTGCTCCAGTCCGGTTTAAAGAACGCATCCAATCCTTCCATTGCTCCAGGTAAGGTTAATGCTCTTATCACGATAATAATAAAGACAATTAATAATGTAGGGATAAAAATACGATTGGCAAATTCAATCCCTTTCTTCACCCCACGTCCCAGGAAGAAGAAAACAAAGATCCAGACAAAGATTACTGGAATTAATACAGACGGAACTATTGATCCAAAGATCCCAGCATCTGATTTATTTAAGAAATCAGAGACGAAGAAGGCCGTTGGATCGTCCCCCCACTTTGTTCCGAACGAAAAATAAGTATACATGATAGACCATGCTATAATGATTGGATAATAAGTTGAAATTACAAATGATATAAGTACCTGCCACCAACCAATCCATTCCATCCCCTTACTAATTTTGGAAAAACTTCGAGGTGAAGAACTTCGATATTTATGACCAATTGTGTATTCCATTATTAAGAGAGGAATACCTGCTGTTAATAGTGCAAATAAATACGGGACAAAGAACGCACCCCCACCGTTTTCAAATGCAGTCGCTGGAAAACGCCAAATGTTTCCTAGACCAACTGCTGAACCAATTGCTGCAAGTAAAAAACCGATTCTAGTTCCCCACTGAGAGCGTTGTTCCATAAAAAAATCCCCTTTCTCTTCTCTAGTATTATAATAAATATAATATAGAAACTAGTTTTGTTTTTGTGCTGATAACCTTTCAAATTATAACGAATATTCAAATAACTTGTCAAAGGTAATTTAAGTAAGATCATTCTGTTATATCTGATAACTCGTTAAATTTAGAAATATTCTGAGAATTATAGAGAATTTTCATATGGTACTACCACATATTGAAGTAACGCAAAACGTCTGGAAATACTACTACTGATCAAAGTATTAATCAATTGGCGGATCAAGAGGAACTGATAAATTAGAATCACCTTCACCGTCCTGGTAATAGTCTGGCACATCACCTGGATGGAATACTTTTGTTACAGGAATATCCTGCACTACTCTGACCGGTTCTGAAGCAAAAGGAATAACAACTCGCATTTCTACCTCAATATGAACATTGACGTGAATATAAGCACCATTGACCCCTGTTTCAACAATATCACTTGTTATGGATGTTTCAACAAAACCAATTACTTCCATATTTACAGGGATTTTCGGTCCTAAATTTGCTAATAATGGAATGCCTAAAGTCTGGCCTAATGGCACTTCAACAAGAAGGCCTCTTTTCCTGATTTCATCCAGTAACTTTTTTTCTGATGGTTCCAGCTCCATTTCCACTTCGAGCGGCACACCAATTTCAGGTCTGTCTCCCTCTTCAAGTAACTTCAGAAAATTCTCTACACGATATTGAATATTGCGTTGGACGCGATTCTCAATAATCGAATTAAAAATATAATTTACTACTCTGCCTTGTTCATCAACTTCATATTGGATTAATTTATCATTTTCTAAATCTTCTGATATTTTTTTATTTACAGCAATCCCCACTGCCTGGTTCGCTATTTGACTTACCTTCACTTTTGCAATTTCGAGCAGGACTGGTTTGATCCCTTCATTTACAATTAATAAACTGGAGATCATGCAAATTATGAATAACAATAAAGAGATATAAGCGATTTGCCTCATTGGAGGTGCAGCTATTTTTCTCGCCCTTTTCAATTTAAAACCCCCCTTCCCTAAATTTATATGAGAAGGAGGGGACAAATAGATATTTTACTGGTGAGAAAAAATAATTTCAATAGGGATATTACAGACCATTAGCACTGTGATAAATTGCAGGATTGTCTGCATCAATAATGACAGCATTCTGATTTAATGATAAATCTAAATCATACGGCTTAACTGGATGCTGGTTTTCTTGTAACACCCTGACGACCGGACGTTCATGAAATTTCACGTTTTGTTGTGTTACAACTCCCTTACGGCCATCATTTAGATGGACGGTTATCCCGTTTGGATAAGTCGATATCGTTTCCTTAAAAAGCTCCACCATCTTTGCATCAAATTGACGGTCAGCACCATTACTCAGTATTTCAAAACCTTTGTGTGGCAGCATAGCAGCACGATATACACGATTACTAGTAACAGCATCAAATACGTCTGCGATTCCTAACACCTTTGCATACGGGTGCAGTTTATCACCTGATAAACCTCTTGGATATCCAGACCCGTCCATGCGTTCATGATGCTGAAAGGCACAATGGGCAGCTAAAAGCGGCAAGCTGTGACTCTTTCTTAACAATTCAAACCCATATTCCGTATGTGCCTTCATTATTTTAAATTCCGTATCATCCAGTTTTCCTTTTTTATTTAAAATTTCTGTAGGGATATAGATCTTTCCAATATCATGTAATAGTGCACCTAACCCGATCACTTGCAATTCTTTCTTGTTAAAGTTCAGTTTCCGGGCTAACGCTAATGTATAAATTGTCACATTTATTGAATGTTGAAATACATAATTATCGGTGACTAAGATATCAGATAAATAGTTCATTACTTCATCCTGAACTAGTAATTTATCAATGAGTCCCTTGACGACATCATTTAATTTTTCAGAAGATTCATCAATCAAATGACTGCCTTTTCTTATATCCTCTTTCTTGAACGATTGAAAGGATTGTTTAATCTTGTTGATTGCTTCGATTCTCTCTTCATCAGAGATAGCAGGTGTAATTAAAATATCATCTGTATACTTATCCCTGATATAAACATAGGTGATTTCACCAGTCTTTAATCTTCTAACCATGTTATTTGTTAATTTGACATTTTTCTGCACAAGAATACGACCATTCTTATCATAAATTGGTCTGGCTAATTCGATCCCTTCTTGCAACAATACTGTAGATACTAGCCTCATATTTACTCCTATAATTACGTTTCAGAATATTTTATAGAGGATGTTCAAAAAGTCACCAAATGATAAGCGGTGAATCTCTTCTTTGGTTTACGAGTCTGCTTCTCACGTATTCAAAGCCTACGTTCTGATGCTCCTCACTGTACCGCCTCGACCTTCTTGCTTCTTATTTGCCGACTTTTTTAACACGCACATATATTTCAAGATTAGCAGATAAAATGTCAATTTTCTAGTATTTTAGACAAACTTCGTAGAAAAAAATAGATTCATTTAACTATTCCGCAATTAAAAGTAGTGCTTTTTTCACTTCCATATTCTTTTCCCAGCCATAAGATTGGGCAGTATTTGTGATTTTTTCTAATTTTGCATCGAGTAAATCATCAATTGTTCTTACACCGACAGCACGTCCTGCTACAACTGGACGATCACTTAATTTCTCATTTAACAGGTCCACATCTAAAGCTCCGCACATGACATAGCCAATTTCATTTGCGATAACTAAAAGTGTGGTATATGGTAACTTTACTGTTATCGCAATAAATGTATGGTCATCTACTTTTACCGGTTTTACTTCCATCATCAGAACACACCCCTCTCACTAAAGTGTATGTTCTGCCTAAAAAGATGTGCTTGTGTTTAAACGCTTTTCTTCAATAAATCTACTAATAAATCTCGTATAAATTCAGGAAGAAAGAACTTTTTCATCTCTGACCGCGCAATTTCTGGAAACATATTTCCAAATGTAAACATATCAGCCGTTGCTAAATGATATATCTGATTATGGACGATTTCTTTTCCTTCATATAAAACTGTTTTAACATGTTCATTCCCTTGCTCATCTAGGTATGTTTTTACTTCAATTCCACTAAAAACAATCTTACCGATTATTTTTCCGCGAAATCCAAACCCTTTAAGTTTAAAGTTTGTCAATTCATTACTAAGGGCTCCCCGTACAACTTCAATTAATTCTATTCCTCTCAGTTCCACGACACATGGATTAATTGGATGGGGACATGTTCGGTGAATGTCACCATATGATACAGTACCCTGGGGCAGACTCTCTAATAAGATCCCTGCATTAAGCATAGCTACATCTGCTTTTGTCCATTTTAGCAAATGAGCTGTCAGTGCTTCTATGATTGGTGTAGATTCATACCAATTCACTTCATACATTTGCTCTAATGTTGTAACTGATTCCCCCAGCAGTTTATTCGCATCATTGGATATTTGCTGTACTAAATTTTCTGTATCCTGATCACCTTCATATATTGATGTATCAACAGCAAAAGCCTGTTTTTTAGTGATTTTATTTTGTTGATGATCCCACTCCAGGTGGATTTCTCCAACATAAAAACCATATTTACCAGCTGCCGTTATGAGTGTTTCGTTGATATATTCCCCATTTTTAAGTAGATGATGGGTATGGCCACCGATAATCACATCAATTTCCGAAAAATGGGTAGCGATATATTGATCCTCTGTCCATCCTAAATGTGACAGCAAAATCAAAATATCAACATCTTTTTTCACCTGTTTTAACCTGCTTTCCAGGAAATTATAAGGTGAATCCACATTCCAACCCAGCGGTTGATAAAAAGGCTTAAATGGAGCAGTCAATCCAACTAGCCCTATACGTATACCAGATTCCGTTTCTGTTGTTATGTGTTCTTGTAACCATAAGGGATCTTTCGTATTTATGGATGCCAGATTAGCGCAAGTCACTTGAAATTCAGCATCATCATATAAATGATATAAATCGTCAAACTCTAATGTGATTCCTTCATTATTACCAATTGTAGCAAAGTCATATCCTGCCTTGTTCATTAACTCAACATTCGCTCTGCCGAGATATGCTTCTGATATAGGATGCACTCTGTCGACATGGTCCCCTATATCTACAATCCAGTATGGTTGTTTATCAATAGAATGCTTTGCTTTTTTTTCATTAAGATATTGTACAATATTACCCCAATTTTCAAAGTGACTATGTAAATCATTCGAATAATAAAAATGCAATTGTTCTACCAATTTAATCCCCCTTTTAGTAAAACTAACACATTCGCTCGTCCTTTAGCGAATGTGTTAGTTTTACTTATACTTTGGACTTCAAACTTTCTATTACGTCGATAAATACTCCCTTGCAGATAGTTTATGCTATCCTAACGTGTAAACAAAAACCTTCACCATGGTCTATAAAGCATTGGATATTTATCGCAACGCTAAACATCTGTAATACACCAAAATCAACTTATGAAAAGAATCCTTGCCAGATCAATCGTAAACCAATTAACAAAAGGACGATTCTCAATAAAGCTTCCACAGCTTTGCTTGACATTTTTTGACTGACTTTTGCTCCGAGTCTGCCCCCAACCCATGCTCCCGGAATAAAAGCCCAGACGTAAGACCATTCGATATGTCCTAACATAATATGAGTAAAAGAACTTACAGTGCTTAGTGATAAAATCATAAACATAGATGTTGCTGTTGCAATGTGTGGTGGAAAGTGGAACAACAAAATCATAGCCGGAACCATTAATGACCCCCCACCAATTCCAAAAAAGCCAGATAATAAACCTACAACCAACGCAATAGCAATCGCTGTAACGGGTGAAAAAGAATAGTAATGTTTTTCAGTTCCTATCAGTGTTTCCCGATAGACTTTGTGCTTACTCTTTTCTGTTGGTTCAGTATTTCTATTCAAATTTCGCCTCTGAAATAAGAAGCTTGTAAAAATAAGCAACATAAAAATACCTAAAAAGATTGAAAAAGTATCTGTTTCCACAAATTGATTCAGCCAAGAGCCTAAAATCCCGCCTGGTAAACTTCCGGCAATAAAGTAAATCCCACTTTTATAATCAATTCTCTTTAACTTGGCATAAGATAAAGTAGAAGACAACGCAGTAAAAACCATGATCACTAATGAAATACCGACAATGGTACTTGCTGTTGCCCAGTCAAATAAGTCCGTAGCTGTATGTAAAATCAGCAGAGTCGGCACAAGTATAACTCCACCACCGAGTCCAACAATACTGCCAAGCATTGCAGAAAATAACCCGATAAGTAAACAAATTATAATGACCAAAATATCACTTCCATTTTTATGTATGTATAAAAGAAAAGGAGAGTTCATTAAACGAACTCTCTTCTATTATAAAGCTTATCAGTTGATTTATCCATTCAGGCAATATATTTCATTGCTTACCACGAAGCTTGTCTCGTTCATTACCTGCTTTATTTCTAATACTATCTCTATTCTGATCTCCCCCACTTCTGATTTCCGCTCGATAGGCATCAGCAGCTGATCTGACATATTCTCTTATTTCATCCCCAGTATCATTCACAATTTCCCTGACTTTATCCCAATCGGCATCTATAGTTTGGTCAAGATGATAGGTTAAATTCTTTAAACGTGTTTCCTCATTATAGGCTATGTTGACCATTTCGGTTTCCATATTATACAATTCATTTACTCTTTCTGATTCTGATGCATAGTATTTATTGACATTTTCTGCTTCCCAACCATACCATTGGTTAATTAGTTTTGTTTTCTGACTATTAAAATAGCTTGTTAATTCTTGTTCCGTTCTGACAGTAGAATACTCTCCCGCACCTGCGCTTGCCACTTCTCTTAATTGTTGCTGGCCTTCATCATTAACATCAAAACCGATAATATTTACAATTGCATTTGAACTAGATTGATTTAACTTTTTAGCTGCTATAACAGGATCACCGTTACATGTTTCCATGCCGTCACTCACAATATATACAATATTCTCTTCATTATCTCCATTTGCATTTGATAACTTTTGAGTTGCTGATACCATTGCTCCAGCAAGTGGTGTCCAACCCGCGGAAGAGAATGAATCTAATGCAGCCTGAAAAGAATCTTCATCATAGGAAGAAAGTGGATATATTTCTTCTATGCTTTTACAGGAAAGTTCTTTATTATCTGTCCCTGTTCCTTTGTGACCATAAACAGTCAAGGAAATATTAACAATTTCCGGCAAACTGGCAACAAAAGAATTTACTGCTTCTTTGGCTAATTGTATTTTGGTTTTTCCTGAAATCATTTCATCCATACTTCCACTAGCATCAAAGAGTATAGATACATTTATTGGTGAGAGGTCTGACTCCCCTTCTCTATTTATCTCATCTGGCTGGGAAGTCGCAGATTCGAAAGAAGTCTCTACACTGTTAAAAAACTGGTAATATTTCCGGTAATCTTCTCCTATCAATGAAAGTAATTTGTAATAATACTCCTCAGGTGTTAGATTTTCTGGAAGCTGCTCCACTATACGTTGTACCTCATCCTCATTAAATTGTTCCCCATTAAATTCCGCATTCTCCAAGTCTAATTGCATTCTTTCTTCAGCATTCGAAAATTGTAAATGGTCTAAATTATCTGTATCTGAAGCTGACTCTTTATCGTCTTTCACTAAGGAATCTGTCTGTTCTTGCATATCTGCCGGATTTGTCTCATTCTCATTATTTGAACATCCTGCTAGAAGAAGCACGAACATAACAAGTCCTGTAATAATAAGTTTACTTTTCAACAATACTATTCACCCTCAAATTCTAATTAGTTAGTTCTCTTATAAATATTACAAAAATATAAAAAGGGAATAAATAGCTAATATGGCCTATTTTATGGAATATCAGAATTTTTCCTGTAACAGATCATTAACCTAATACGGTAAAACTTGGTGTCATATTTGATTATCTTATTTCTTTTCAGACATAAAAAACCTTGCTGCATATCATTGCAGCAAGGTTTTGCTCTTTCATTATCCGATTGAACCTTCCATTTCGAACTTGATTAAACGGTTCATCTCTACCGCATATTCCATTGGAAGTTCTTTCGTAAATGGCTCGATAAAGCCCATTACGATCATTTCTGTCGCTTCTTCTTCTGAAAGACCACGGCTCATCAGATAGAATAATTGTTCTTCAGATACTTTCGAAACTTTCGCTTCGTGTTCCAATGAGATGTTTTCATTTAAAATCTCATTGTATGGAATTGTATCGGAAGTTGATTTATTATCCATAATTAACGTATCACATTCAATATTAGATCTTGCCCCATCTGCTTTACGTCCAAAGTGTACCATACCTAAATAGGTAACTTTCCCGCCTTGTTTTGAGATGGACTTAGATACAATTGTAGAAGAAGTATTTGGTGCTAAATGGTGCATTTTGGCACCAGCATGCTGGTGTTGTCCTTTACCCGCTAATGCGATAGAAAGGGTATTACCGCGAGCACCTTCTCCTTTAAGGATAATTGCCGGATATTTCATCGTTAATTTAGAGCCAATATTTCCATCAATCCATTCCATCGTTGCATTTGCATCACATGTTGCACGTTTTGTAACAAGGTTGTATACATTGTTTGCCCAGTTTTGGATTGTAGTGTAACGGCAATAAGCATCTTTTTTAACAAAAATCTCTACTACCGCACTGTGCAATGAGTTCGTTGTATATGTCGGTGCTGTACAACCCTCAACATAGTGGACAGAAGCCCCTTCATCAACAATAATAAGTGTACGTTCGAACTGTCCCATATTTTCTGAGTTAATTCGGAAATATGCCTGTAACGGTGTATCTGTTTTTACTCCTTTTGGAACATAAATAAATGATCCACCAGACCAAACAGCAGAGTTCAGTGCAGCAAACTTATTATCAGAAGAAGGAATAACTTTTCCAAAATACTCTTTGAATAAGTCTTCATTCTCTTTTAAAGCTGTATCTGTATCTTTAAAGACAATTCCTAAATTTTCAAGATCTTCTTTTAAGTTGTGATAAACAACTTCTGATTCATACTGGGCAGAAACACCAGCAAGATACTTCTGTTCTGCTTCAGGAATACCCAGTTTATCAAACGTTTGTTTAATTTCATCAGGCACCTCATCCCAAGAACGCTCCGAGCGCTCGGATGGTTTTACATAATAAGTGATCTCATCAAAATCAAGTTCTGCTAAGTCACCGCCCCACTGAGGCATTGGTTTCTTGTAAAATTGCTCTAATGCTTTTAAACGATATTCCAACATCCACTCTGGTTCTTCTTTCATACGAGAAATTTCTTCCACGATATTTCGTGTTAAACCTTTTTCTGTACGAAAAATGGAAATATCTCTATCATGAAAGCCATATTTATATTCGCCTATTTCAGGTGCTTTTTTCGCCATGTTATTACCTCCTGTTTTGGATTTTTTCTCTACTCTTCCTTCTCATCAGCTGCTACTGCTTTTTCCATTGCCTTCCAAGCTAATGTTGCACACTTAATTCGAGCTGGAAATTTAGAAACACCTTGAAGTGCTTCTATATCACCTAGATCAAAATCCACTTCTTCCACATCTTCTCCTAACATCATGTTAGAAAAAATGTGTGACATATTTATTGCCTCATCAATCTGCTTTCCTTTGATTGCTTGTGTCATCATAGAAGCAGATGACATACTAATGGAACAACCTTCCCCTTCAAATTTTGCATCTTCTACAATGCCATCTTTAATTTGCAGGTGTAATTCGATACGGTCACCACAAGTAGGGTTGTTCATATCTATTGTAACAGATTCATTGTCTAAAGTTCCACGATTACGAGGATTTTTATAATGATCCATAATCACTTGTCTGTAAAGTGTATCTAAGTTATTAAAAGACATCGCCGAAATACTCCTTCGCTAGCTGTATTCCCTCAACTAATCGGTCAACATCATCTTTTGAATTATACAAATAAAAACTAGCTCGTGCCGTTGCAGTGACATTCAACCATTTCATTAAGGGTTGGGCACAGTGATGTCCTGCTCTCACTGCAATTCCTTCTGCATCAAGTACTGTTGCTGTATCATGCGGATGCACACCTTCAATATTGAAAGTAATTAATCCACTGCGTTTCTCTGGTCCAAAGATCGTTAAACCTTCCATATCAGTAAATAGACCTTGAGCATATTGGACAATTTCATTTTCATGTGCTTCAATTTGATGCAACCCGATTTCCTCCAGAAAATCTATAGCTGCACCTAAACCGATTGCTCCAGCTATAATCGGAGTCCCGCCTTCAAATTTCCATGGCAGTTCCTTCCAAGTTGAATCATATAAGCCTACGAAGTCAATCATTTCTCCGCCGAATTCAACAGGTTCCATTTTTTCCAGTAAATGTTTCTTACCATAAAGAACCCCAATACCTGTAGGTCCGCACATTTTGTGTCCAGAAAATGCATAGAAATCACAATCTAAATCTTGAACATCCACCTTCATATGTGGAACTCCCTGTGCTCCGTCTACTACTATGATAGCTCCATTTTCGTGAGCAATCTCTGCAACTTCCTTAATTGGATTAACTGTTCCCAATACATTGGAAACGTGGGTCATTGCCACAATTCTCGTCTTATCTGTAATTGTAGACCGGACAGAATCCAATGTAATGGTTCCATCTTCTTCCATCGGAATATACTTTAATGTAGCTCCAGTAAATTTAGCTGCCTGTTGCCAGGGAATAATATTACTATGATGCTCCATTTCTGTAATGACAATTTCATCACCTTCTGTAAGAAAATGACGTGCATAGCCATATCCAACCATATTAATTGCTGTAGTCGTACCTCTGGTAAAGATTACTTCCTGTGTAGAATAGGCATTGATAAACTGTTTAACCTTATTTCTTGCCCCTTCATACTGGTCAGTTGCACGAGTTCCTAATGTATGAACACCTCTGTGTACGTTCGAGTTGTTCTGACGGTAATAGCTGTTAAGTGCTTCAATTACCTGTATTGGTTTTTGTGATGTTGCTGCTGAGTCCAGATAAACTAACGGATGGCCATTAACTTCCTGATCTAATATCGGAAACTGTTCACGAATAGCACGTGTGTCCATTAGTAAACTTTCCTTTCAATTACCTCTGTCAATTGATTTCGAACCGCTTCGATCGGAATTTCTCTTACTACAGGTGCTAAGAATCCGTGGATAATTAACCTTTCAGCCTCCTGTTTAGAAATCCCTCTGCTCATTAGATAGTATAATTGAATTGGATCAACACGGCCAACAGAAGCAGCGTGTCCTGCTGTTACATCATCTTCATCAATTAATAGGATTGGGTTGGCATCACCGCGTGAATCTTTACTTAGCATCAGCACACGTGATTCCTGCTCTGCATTTGACTTTGATGCCCCATGTTCAATCTTCCCAATACCATTAAAGATCGCAGATGCAGCTTCTTTCATTACTCCATGCTGTAAAATTAAACCTTCTGATTGTTTCCCATAGTTAACAATTTTCGCAGTGAAGTTCTGTGTTTGTTCCCCGCGTCCAACAGAAACAGTTTTTGCGTAGGCATAAGAATTATCACCTATTAAATGAGTGGTATTATCGGAAATAGTATTTCCATCATTCATCTGGCCTAAATTCCATTCGATTTTTGCATCACGATATGCCACACCACGTCGGTTTACGTAAACAGTTGTTCCTTTGGAGAAGTTATCTACTGAACCGAAATTAATATTGGCATTATCATGTGCAATAACCTCTGTCACGATATTTGCTACTGCATTTTCATCTGTATTTTTAGAAATATAATTCTCAACATATGTCAAAGAACTGTTTGCTTCAGCTACAACAATTACATGATTAAATGTAGCTGCCTCAGGATCCTCCTGCCAGAAAATCGCTTGAAGCGGTTCTTCAATTTGTACATTTTTCGGAACATAAACAAAAACTCCGCCGTTCATTAAAGCAGTATGCAATGCCGTTAATTTATGCTCATCGATTTGGACTGCATCTTTCATATAGTAACGTTGTACTAAATCGCTATGCTTTTCGAGAGCTGTCTGGATGTCAGTAAGAATGACACCTTGTTCTTCTAATTGAGAAGATAAGGATTTGTAAGCAACACTTTGGTTACGTTGAATTACAAGGTTCTCATTTAGGTTCTCCATATCAAGGAATACTTGAATCTCTTTCGGTAAATCTTTTAATGAAGGAATTGTTTCCGCACTGACATCATGTTTAAAATCATGAAAATTCCAGCGTTTGATACTTGTTTTATCTGGTTTTGGCATTTCCAGTCCTTCTGCCAATTCTAGTGCTTTTATACGCAATTCCTGCATCCAATCTGGTTCATTTCTGTTAGCTGAAAATGACCGGATGTAATCCTGATCATATGGTAATTTAGTTTCCACAGTCATACGATACCTCCTAACCTTTATGCGTTTTGTCCTACAGTTTCGTCTTCAATACCTAATTCTTCTTTAATCCACTCATAACCTTCTGCCTCAAGTCGTTGAGCTAATTCCGGTCCACCTGACTTAACCACACGGCCTTGCATCATAATATGCACATGATCTGGAGTTATATAATCAAGTAAACGTTGATAGTGAGTGATAATCAGACAGCCGAACTCCTCACTGCGCATTTTGTTGATACCTTTTGATACTACTTTTAATGCATCGATATCCAGACCAGAATCAATTTCATCTAAAATTGCAATTGCTGGCTGAATCATCATTAATTGCAGAATTTCGTTACGTTTTTTCTCTCCACCAGAGAAACCTTCGTTCAAGTAACGTTGTGCCATATTTTTATCCATTTCAAGATAATCCATTGCACCGTCCATCTCTTTAATGAACTTCATTAAAGAAATTTCGTCACCCTCTTCACGATGTGCGTTAACAGAAGAACGTAAGAAATCTGATGTTGTCACACCGCTGATTTCACTTGGATATTGCATTGCAAGAAATAGACCTGCCTGTGCACGTTCATCAACTTCCATCTCTAATACATCTTCACCGTCTAAAAGGATCTGTCCTTTTGTTACTTCATATTTCGGATGACCCATAATTGCAGATGCCAGGGTTGATTTACCAGTACCATTTGGTCCCATTACAGCGTGGAATTCTCCACCCTTAATTGTTAAATTTACACCTTTTAATATTTCCTGACCTTCAATCTCAACATGAAGATCTTTAATCTCTAAAGTTGAACCTGCCATAAAAACATACCTCCAAAACATTTTATATTATCTTAATTACAAGTGGAATTACATTCATTCTCACTTTATTCTCATTATAATCTTATACTATTTCGAATCTATAATCAACCATATTCGACTGATATCCACGAAAGATATTATACCACAACTTGGACTATATTATCGATTAAGACAACTTTACAAACACAGAATCAACGCTTCAAATAAGATTCTAACCTGACACACAGGAAATTGCTGTTATAATAGTGTAGTTTAACGTTAGTCACAACTAACCTACGACGGAACAGCATAAAAGCATAATTGGTTAAATCGTTCATAAAGTTACTATTTAGTTAGTTGAAAATAAAAAAACAACAGCTTCACTTATATCGTGTAACTGTTGTTTTTGCTATATTATCTATGAACTAATCTTTCGACATCCTGTATCACTCTTTGGCTTTTCTCATAACTTTTTTCTCTTTCTTTTTCCACACTTAACCTTTTTTTAAGATTGCGACTGTATTCTGCATATCCAACTCCATGCATTTGATGCATCGCTTTTTCCATCTCTGTTGTGTAATTCAGATCAAGCTTATGGTCATTAATAATGAATCAATCCTTTCGGTTATTTACAATCATATTGTAACATTCTCTGGCAATTCAACAAAACGGACTGTCGTTCTGTATGACTGCAATATCTCTGACTGAAATCAGTTTGATTCATTCACCTCTGAATTAATTAAATTTAATGCATAATACTTTATTTTATTGAGAAATACTCCATTTTTGCTCCCATTCACCAATTATGTTGAAAAGTTTTGTTACTGATTCCATTGCGTATATCTTGTCCTGTACCCTAGCACCATCCCAGAAAACCAGGGCTGGGACACTTTCAATCTTATTATCAGCCATAAAGTCAGGATAAAAAGAAGCATTCATTTGATAAATGACTCTCGACTGGTTTTCCTGTTCGATAATATGAATCATTTTTTCTGCCAACTGACAGGTAGCACAGAATGGTGTGTATATAAAAATAATTGCTTTTTCCCCATTAAGAATATTCCATGTTTTCTCTTTTAATTCTTCCATTAACATCACCTTTATAAATAATCCGGATTAATCATGATACGAGAAGAAACCAAAGCAACAGCTAATTCAGCTTCCGGAGTTGCTGCAACTTCTCTAAATGCTTTATCTATATGGATGTGTGTGGCGTGTGGCAGTTCTTTTGACAACTGTTTTCTTAATTTTTTTCCTGCATTATCCTCATCCACTAAAATATATACATCTCGGTGATCCATATCATAGGTTTCAATTAAGTATTCAAGTCGTTCAACACCTAACGTTCCATTTGTACAAACAATTTCCACATGATCATTTACTAGTTTTTTTACTTTTTCTTTATCGGAGCGGCCCTCTACAATAATTACCTTTGTATCTAAATTCAGCATTGGCTCACCTACTTCGTCAGACTACATGCTATTTAACAACAGCTTAGTTTATTGTATGGAACAAATTAGTGTAGTTATGACTAATTAATATACACTATACAAATTTAGCATCCGCTGAATTAGTTGCGAATGCTAAAATTTATTATTCTTCATTAATCATGTTCTTATAATCTTCAGCAGACATTAATTTATCCAGCTCTGATTCATCATTCGGTTCAACAACAACCAACCATGCTTTCTCATATGGTGATTCATTTACAAGTTCAGGACTATCATCTAACTCTCCATTAACTTCGACAACTTTCCCGCTGACAGGAGCGTATAATTCCGATACTGTTTTAACAGATTCTGCACTTCCAAATGGTTCATTTGCTTCTATTGTATCACCTGGTTCTGGTAATTCGATAAATACAATGTCCCCCAGTTCAGATTGAGCATGGTCCGTTATACCGATCCTTAGCTTTCCGTCCTCTTTTTTTACCCATTCATGTTCTTCGGAAAATAATAGATCTTTTGTTAAATTCACAACTAATACCTCCAATTTATACTTCTAGAGGATGTTCAAAAAGTCAACAAATGATAAGCGGCGCATCTCTTCGTTGGTTTGTGAATCCGCTTCTCACGTATTCAAACCATACGTTCCGATGCTCCTCACTGCACCGCCTCTACCTTCTTGCTTCTTATTTGCCGACTTTCTGAACACTCACTTCTATTTTAATATAAAGGTTATTTCCAGGTCTGGTCAAATATTTCCTCCTTAAACCCTATGGTAGCCTGGTTCTCGCCAACTACTAGCGGACGTTTTATTAACATACCATCAGAAGCTAAATAATCTAACTTAT
Source organism: Gracilibacillus oryzae (assembly GCF_009498735.1). Taxonomy (GTDB): domain Bacteria; phylum Bacillota; class Bacilli; order Bacillales; family Amphibacillaceae; genus Gracilibacillus; species Gracilibacillus oryzae. The sequence goes on along the minus strand of NZ_ML762432.1, from coordinate 113,518 downwards.
CCTCTTCAGATGCATCTGTAAGCTTGTCCTTCAAGCCCAATTCCCGATATTTTTTTCCACTTGTATTGAAAAACTTATTGATCGGATGATCACTTTTTTCAATAATAACAGCCATTTGTTCTTTTGATGGCGGGCTTTCTACAATATCGATCGCTTCATAAGTAATGTTATTCTCATCAAGCCATTTTTTCGCTTTCCTGCATGTACTGCATTTAGGGTACCAATAAAATTGAACTGCCATAATTTCTTTCCTCCATCATGCTTGTTTCCATTATTTTACCTAAAGAATTCTCAAATAAGCAAGCAATAAGAAAACCACCTCTAGTATAGTTTTGTTTCTTTAGAACAAAATATGGTCGAACTGATATTTAAGGAGGAAGTCGTATGCAGCAGCAAGAACAACCAATGGGTTCACAGTTGATGACACAGCCGCCAAAAATGATTACAACAAAAGATCATCTCTATTTAACAGATATGCTGTCCTGGAACTTAAATGCAGCTAAAAAAGCACATTTCTTTGCTCAGAACTGTACCATCCCTGAAGTTCGCCAAGCAATTGAAGGAGCTTGTCAGATGCATGAAAGACATTACCAGCTTATCCTCGAACACTTAAATGATCAAAAACAGAAAATGATGTAAGGAGGAAGTAAACGTGCAGCAAATGAATAAAAAAGTCCAAAACCCGGAAACTACCATACAGAAGACACAGGCTATGAATGATCGCGATTTTGCTACAGATATTTTAGCTACAGAAAAATACTTAACTCAGGCATATAGTACCGCTTTAAATGAAGCAAGTAATCAGGTTTTATATCAGGATCTATTAAATGTGTTTGAAGAAACACAGAACTGCCAGAGAGAACTATATAATCTTATGTTCAAAAATGGCTGGTACAGTCTTGAGCAGGCTGATATGCAGAAATGCCAACAAAGTTATCAGCAATTCCAGCAAGATAAACAACAGCTTCCCCTTCATTAAAACTTGGCCAACTGCCAAGTTTTTTTATATTTTGATGAATTAATTCAATTGATTTACAAAACGGAATGATTACGATATAATTGACTTAGAACTATGTGGAAGTTGTACAAGTTAGGAGAATAAATTATGGGTAATACCATTGTTAATATGAAAAATGTAAGTTTCCATTATGGAAGCCGTCAGGCGCTGTCGAATATAAACTTTCAAATCAAGCAAGGTGATTTTACCGGCTTGGTCGGTCCAAATGGCGGAGGCAAAACAACACTAATTAAACTGATTCTTGGACTGGAGAAACCTACAGCTGGAGAAATAACGATTTTTGATACCCCTGTTCAAAAATATAAGCAGAAAAGTAAGATTGGCTATGTCTCTCAAAAAGCGAACAGTTTCAACCGAGGCTTTCCTGCCACAGTAGCTGAAGTTGTTGCTATGGGACTAACAGCAAAACTCGGCTATTTTAAGCGTTTATCAAAAGAAGATAAACGGAAAATAAAACAGGCTATTGAACAAGTTGGAATGGCAGAATATACCCATGAGAATATCGGTAATCTCTCAGGAGGACAGCAACAAAGAATCTTCATTGCAAGAGCCCTTGTCAGTGAACCGGAATTAATTATTCTAGATGAACCGACTGTTGGAGTTGACGCTGAAAATGTTGAGAAGTTTTTTGATTTATTGCATGAATTAAATAAGCAGAATATTACTTTACTACTTGTTACCCATGATATCGGAACAATGACTCAGCATGCAAATCAAATTGTATGTTTGAATAAAACATTGCATTTTCATGGAAAACCCAGTTCGTTTCAATCATTATCAAAAGAACAATTATCAGATTATTACGGTCACCCGTTAAATCTAGTAACACATCAACATTAAGACGGAGGAAGCTTCATGTTAGCGAATTTTTTAGAGTATGAATTTTTACGAAATACATTTTTTACGGGCATTATTATTGGTATTATTGCACCATTATTAGGCACATTCGTTGTAGTGAGAAGGTTGTCATTACTTGCTGACGCCCTGTCACACGTTACTTTGGCCGGAATTGCATTCGGGCTGTTAATGGAGAAGAAAACCGGATCGCCATTCTTTACCCCATTCTATTCAGGTGTAGGCTTCTCTGTAATTGGTTCAGTACTGATTGAGCGGCTTAGAAGTGTGTATAAAGCTTTTCAGGAACTCTCCATCCCTATTATCTTATCAGCCGGTGTCGGTTTAAGCGTCATTTTTATTTCACTTGCCAATGGCTTTAATACTGATTTGTATAATTATCTATTCGGTTCGGTTTCTGCTGTAAGCAGGCAGGACCTGTACAGTATTATTATAATAGCTGTTATTGTATGTGTCGTGATTTTCTTATTTTATAAGGAATTATTTTTACTTTCATTTGATGAAGAACATGCAAATGTGACAGGGATTCACGGGAAAGCTATTCATTTTATTTTTATTTTACTGAAAGCATTGGTTATTGCAGCATCAATACGAATTGTCGGTGTTTTATTAGTTTCTTCTTTGATGACATTACCGGTTGCTGCAAGTATTCGTATTGCAAAAGGATTTAAACAAACGATAATTTATGCGATAATATATGGAGAAACAGCTGTGATTTTAGGGTTAATTAGTGGTTACTACTTAGAAATTCCTCCAGGTGGTACGATCGTTATGCTGTTAATAATCTTATTGATTCTTACGATTATCAGTAAAAATGTGACCAACCGCCTAAAAGAAAGAAAACATCGAGCCAATAACGAGGTGATAGAATGAATGTACAAGAGGCTTTAAACTTGTTAAAACAAAAAGGTTATAAATATACAGAAAAACGTGAGCATATGATTGGCTATTTCGTAAAGGAAAACAGATACCGAACAGCGAAAGACCTCCAGGAGAACATGGAACCAAATTATACAGGAATCAGTTTTGATACGATTTACCGTAATTTACATTTATTTGACCAATTAGGAATACTGGAATCTACAGAATTAAATGGAGAAAAACACTTTCGTTTAAAATGTGATCATCATCATCACCATCATTTTATCTGCAAAAGTTGTGGTGTGACCAAAGAAATCCATCATTGTCCGATGGAGCAAATCAGCCAGGAACTAAACCAATTTATGATAGAAGATCATAAGTTTGAAATTTACGGATTTTGCCCTTCTTGTCAATAATCTGCAGGGAAATTCAATCACCAGAAACAGCGTGTTTGAATTTTCCTTCCTTTTCTTTTTACAATCATTTTACATAAATAAGTTGTTCTTTACATTTTTTCGACATATCCTTTGTATGAAAGGTTATACTCGAAAGGATGTGACAAAAATGAAAATTGCGATCTTTACAGATACTTTTCTTCCTGATGTAAATGGTGTTGCAAAAACTCTTGGCAGGCTCACAACATATTTGGATTCTTCCAACCACCATTATATCGTTATATCCCCTAAGCAAACGAGAAATGAATCAGCAACGGACCAGATTTATCCACAATCGAGCTTCCCATTTCCTCTATATAAAGAATGCAGAATCTCTTTACCAAAGAAAACAGAAATTAAAAATTTATTATTATCGTTTGAACCAGATATTATTCATGTGGCGACACCATTTTCGATTGGGTTGTGCGGATTACAATTAGCAAAAAAGCTAAATATACCATTAGTTGGTTCTTATCACACAGATTTTGATCATTACTTGCATTATTATCATTTATCTTTATTATCCAGGCCACTCTGGCGTTATATGGAATGGTTTCATCAGTCAATGTCACGTATTTTTGTACCATCTGCCCACACTTTCAGTCAATTGCAAAAAAGAGACTTTCACAATATCCAAATTTGGAAACGCGGTGTCGATACAACTGTTTTCCACCCTCATTATAATCATTCAGAAATCCGCAAAAAATATAATATAAAACAAAAATATATATTAAGCTATGTCGGAAGGTTAGCTCCCGAAAAAAATATTGAAACACTTGCTTATTTGTTCAAAAACTTACCAGAGCAGCTAAACAGACAAATTCACTGGAGTATCATTGGAGATGGCCCATCTAAACAGTACCTGGAGGAGCATAAGACAGCAAATGTCACTATTACCGGGTTTTTATCACAAAAGGAAGTTGCACCTTTTTTAGCTTCAAGTGACCTTTTTGTCTTCCCGTCCGAAAGCGAGACATTTGGCAATGTAGTATTAGAAGCACTCGCATGCGGAACGCCCGTTGCCGGTGCAAATGCTGGTGGTGTAAAAACGATTATCCAGGAAGGATTTACCGGAATGCTTTGTCGACAAGGGAAAAAAGATGATTATATAAATGCGATTGCATCCATTTTAGAAAATAGTATTTGGCGGCAACAATTAGAAGAAAATGCTGTTCGATATGCACAAAAACAAAGATGGGAAGATCAATTCGAGGATTTGCTTACTGGATATCAGGAAGTCATCAATGAAGAGAGAAAAACAACGAAGCACGCTTAACCTTGCAAGCATGCTTTCGCTAATGTAATCCCTACTTCTTTGTTTTCCTGCCATATTTTATCATAATACTCTAATGGTACAGGAACTGGTCCAACATATGGTGCAATTTCAATCGTAAAACTTGGCCGTTTCTGTACCATAATAAACCAATCCGTAAATCCGCCGCCGCTCGGATTAGGACCAGGATCTATTAATTGATATCCTGTCAATTCTGCCAGCTGTTCAACAATCTTTTTTGCAGAATGGTAAAGATCTCCTGTTAATTTGTACTGCCAGAATATTTCTTCTCCTGAAGAGTGATAACAAGCTACAGCATCAAACTTATGCTCTAGTGCAAACAAATATAGAGACATAGACTCTGGCTCTGTTAAAGGATGACTACCTTTAAACATAGCTGAAGCAGGTTTCTGAATTCTATCATCTATTGAATCCCAGTCCATTGGATATTGACGATTTAAGTCAACGCCTCGGATATTTGCCTTCCAACCATTAAAATCCGAAGATCCTTGATTCATTTCCATTAAACTTTCTTTCTGGGGAAAAGAATCTGCTCCTTCCTGAACTAACGTTACCCCATCTGGATTGACCATTGGGACAAACCAAAGAGAGATTTTTGAAAAGATGTCTCGAATCTCCTGCTCATTTTCATGACGGTGACAATAATATTCGAGCATATCCATTAATAAAGCAGTTGTCAGCCATTCTCTTGCATGATGTGCTCCATTCAGCATGATGCTTTTTTTCCCTGTTCCGATTTTAACTGCCACTATCTTTCGCTTTTCCACAGAGTGTCCAATCACTTCTTTATGCAGAAAAGGGTATGCTTCCGTTAATAATAAGATGTCTTCCATCATTTTGGTATAACTATAGACCTGTTTAGGATTAACAATGATGCTCATAGACAGCCTCCTTATAACGTGAGACTATGACTAGTCAGGATGTTGATCCCTCACTAATCATTAGCGAAACTTATCAGAATGCTTAGCGCCCAGATTCCTGTTACTCGAAACTTTAAGCAGGATTAGTACTAATAGCTACCCGCTCTGATAAGACTCATGTGAGATACCCTATTCTATGAAATAAGTCAAAACAAAGTGCTTAACACAGTTATGAGGAAAATGCGTTTCTTGCAAGTGATTGAATAACCATATCATCCATAGGCGGGTTGTGTAGTCCTGCACGTACATCTCTGTAATACTGTTCAAATGGCATTGCTTTCGCCAGTCCTCTCCCACCAACAATTCGCATCACTAAATCAACTACCTCATTCGCGCTATTTGTAGCAACAACTTTGACTGCTCCAAGCTCTCCTGCCAGTTCCTTTCTCTTGTCAGGAAACTTATCCCATTTTTCCGCTACACTGTACATAAAATGCCTTGCTTGAAGCAGCTTTAAATCAATTTCTCCAACTTTTTGTCGAACATGTTCTACTTCAGATATAGGTGTCTTTAAGCTGTTTGGCTGGAAATTCTTCGCAAACTCGATAACATCATTTCTAGCTGCAGTTGCTATACCCAAGTAACATGCTGGAATATGTAACAGCCACCCTTTTGGCCCAGGTTTTCTTGGTTTGTCATTTACCTCAACAAGAAATTGGGATGGCACTTTGACGTTTTCAAGAATCAGGTCATCACTTCCTGTTCCCCTCATACCGAGAGTATCCCATGTTTTATTTACAGACAGTCCTGCTGTTTCTTTCGGGATAAGGAATGACCCCACTGCATCTTTATCTTTTATAAATGCTGTTACGATATAAAAATCAAGCACTTGGGCCATTGTTGTAAAAGTTTTTCTGCCATTTACTATGTAATGATCTCCATCCATTATCGCTGTTGTCTCAGGTATTCCTCCACGGGTCGGACTCCCCGTCGCAGGTTCTGTGGCAGCTCTATTAACCAATTTCTGATTCTTTCCAACTTCCTGTGCCAGATAATTGAATGTCTTCTTATCCCATAGCTCATCTTCACTTAATTCCTTGATCACACCTAAATGCCAGCCAATGGAAAGAGCTGTTGCCCCATCTCCCTCAGCTAATTTCTCCTGAATAAGCAAAAATTCATAAAGGCTCAGTTCCTCTCCGCCATAGCTTTTGGGTAAAGTTAAGGATAGATATTTTTCTCTGCGTAAATCGGCTAAATTTTCAAGCGGCAAGGATGCATCATCATCTGCCTGCTTTCTTCTTTTGTACAGTTGTTCAGCCAATCTTCCGGCTTTATCATATAGATTTTGCTGACGTTCTGACTGGATAAATATATTTCTTTGCTGCATTCCTTTCTCCTCCTTTAAATTGATCATAACGAATCGACATGAAGAATTCCAATTATATACTCAATATAAATAATACTCCTAGCATGCATAAATTTACACGATTTTCTCAAACTATCAAAAAAGAAAGGCGATATATGTATGTTACGCAGATCAAGAAAAACCCACCATTCAAATCCTGTTGAAAATTTTTCCGGATTATTAGAAGTGATGCAAAAAAGTGATGATTTTAAGAGATTGCAATTCGGAAGCAATCTTAACCTTAACATATATTATTATCAATCGTTAATTGATACAGATAAGGTTAAGACAAACCTTTTGCCATATTGCCACGATTTAACGATTAATAACCTACACGATTTGATGAATATTCTTCCTTTTGATGAAACAGAGATTACCTCTGATTTAAAAATAATAGAAGAGAAATTATTATCTGGATATATTGCAATTGCTCCTAATCATGATCTGCAGCAGGTACTGTTGATGCCTGCAATATTTATTACAGACAGGCCTGTCTCACAACCTGAAATTGAATTTAGTGTACTCGGTCCAAAAGTTGCCTTTATTGAAGACTTAAATACAAATATCAACTTAATCAGGAAAAGACTTAAATTGCCTCAACTGCAAGTGAAGGTGCTGCAAGTTGGAAAGATCACTAAAACGTCTGTTGCTGTTGTGTACATTGATGGGATTGCCAATCAAGATAATATTGATACAGTGATACAAAGAATTAATGATATTGAATATGACCAGATAACTGATAGCTCCTTTATCGGGCAAATGATAATAGATAATTCGGCATCACCATTTGCTCAATTAATGGACACAGAAAGACCTGATCGTGTAACAAGTGCCCTTATAGAAGGGAAAGTTGCCATCATTTGTGATGGTTCTCCTCAAGTATTAACAGGGCCTACTACATTAGTTGGATTTTTTGCATCTTATGAAGATTATTTTCTGACATGGCCTCTGGCAACAGCATTTCGAATCATTCGTATCTTTGCGGTGATGTTTTCTGTTTTAGTTACGCCATTGTATGTCGCTGTTTTGACTTATCATTATCATGTTGTGCCAATTGATTTATTGGGAACAATTATTTCTTCAAGAAAAGATATCCCCTTCCCCCCAGTCTTAGAAGTTTTAATTCTTGAATTAACGATTGAACTATTGCGGGAGGCTGGAGCAAGGCTGCCGACTAAAATCGGTCAGACCATTGGTATCGTAGGGGGAATTGTAATTGGTACTGCCGCTGTGGAAGCCGGCTTAACAAGTAATGTCTTACTCATATTGGTAGCATTGGCGGCTTTGGCATCTTTTACAACACCGATTTACCGAATTGGTAATACGATCCGTCTTATCCGTTTTCCTTTTATTATTTTTGCACAAATGTGGGGAATTATCGGCATATCGATAGCAGTTATGTTTATGGTTACCCATTTACTAAGATTAACTTCACTGGGGCGACCTTACACAGAGCCATTTTATCCGCCGAGATGGCCAGACTTAAAGGATTCCTTCTTCCGATTGCCATTTAGTGTGCAAAAAAAGCGGCCTATTTTAACAACAACCGGGGATAAAAACCGAATGAATTCAAGAAGAACAACGGCGAAAAACGGAAAGAGAAAGTAGGAAAGATTATGAACACCCAGCAGCAAAAACCCGATATAAGCCAAATGGTTTCCCCATTTTTAATTTTTTTTATCCTTTTCAGTTCACAAATGGGAGAAGGGATTTTATCATTCGGCAGGAAGATCACCAAAATTGCAGGATATGATAGTTGGATCAGTGTACTTATTACAGGGTTTTTAGTCACCCTTGTAATTATTGTAATATGGAGGTTAATTCCTCCCCACGAAGATTTGATTGATATTCATCAAACATTATTTGGCAAAATCATTGGTAATCTTCTTTCTTTTCTTTTCGGAATATATCTTCTGGTCATCTCTATGTTTGTTTTGCGGTCATATGTGGAAATCATTCAAGTATGGTTTTTCCCTGATTTATCTTTACTATGGTTTTATTTCATTATCTACCTACTTATTGTTTACATCGTTTTAGGCGGTTTTCGCATCATCGTCGGATTTGCTTTTTTTAGTGCCTGGATCCCTTTGTCATTACTATTCACAGTCTATACTCCCTTTAAGACTGGACATATCGAGAACCTGCTTCCAATTCTCAGTACTGATTACTTGAATATTATTAAGGCAGTCGAACCGATCGTCAGCAGTTTTTTAGGTGTGGAGCTTATCTTGTTGTTCGCACCTTTTATTCGTCAATTCCATAAAAGCCGGAAATGGGCCATTAGTGCAAATATCTATACAACCTTATTGTATTTACTCATTATTATTGCTGATTTTTTTTACTTTAGTGAAAATCAAATTCAGCAATTAACTTGGCCAGCCCTTCATGTATGGAAAATAGTCAGTCTCCCTTTTATCGAAAGATTTGAATATGTCGGGATCAGCCTTCATTTTGGAAGCATCATTGCTACAACAGGGTTATATTTCTGGGGCAGTGTTCAATCTTTTCATCGGTTAACAAAATTTTCTTTTCGGGGAATTTCTATCATATCTGCAATCAGTGGTGTCGCTTGTATGTTTGTATTGAGTGATTATCTTATCGTTGAAAAGCTGTCTGCTCTTTTAACCAAAGCAGGTATGTATCTCTTATTTCTTTATATTCCCTTTCTTTACATTTGCCATATAATTCATACGGGAGTGAAAAAACGCCTTGAAAGTTAATAAAATTCTTCTAACATTCATTTGCACTATCATGTTATTAACTGGTTGTGTGAGAACAACCGTTATTGATGACATTGAATTAATTATGCTTTATGGCTTTGACTGGGATCCGATTAAAGAACAATATATTGGCACAGCTGTGTCCCCCCTTTATGGGTTCAGTGAACAGACAAGTGTAAGAGAGAATACTTATTATACGAGCCGCTCCAAAACTGTTCAAGGGATTAATGCAAAGACTCAAAATAAAGCACCTTTTCAAGTAGAGACAGGGAAATTAACAAGCATTATGTTTGGAGAAGAATTAGCTGAAAAAGGAATTAAAAAAATTCTGCAGGGGATAAATGAAATCCCTGATATCGGCAGAAATTTATATCCTGTCATTGTGAAAGGAAAGGCAGAAGACCTTCTTGCAAAAAAATATGAATTACAGCAAACTTTTCCACACTATATTAAAAGTTTAATGGAGAGCAACATGAAGAGGAATTTACCAAATATGAATCTTCATCTGTTTAATTATCAAAACAGTGGTGACGGGATGGATCCGTTTATGCCAATTGTCTCAACAAGCACTGCAGCTGCAGATGTTATTGGTTTAGGGTTTTTTTCCAAAGATAAATTGGTACATGAGATTGGACCTGATCAATTTTTCACCTTTAAGTCAATGTTTGAAAATATAACGGATGGGACATATCAGTTTGAATGGAGAAAGAAAAACCAATCGATAGATGTCATTTCTATCCGCTCTAGCCATAAAAAAGAATGGGTATCAAAAGATAAGCTTAATATAATCATAACAATTGATGGTTTTTTGGCTGAAACGGTAAGTGTTTCAGTTGATAATACCAGAGAAAAAGAGGAATTAGAAAAGGAAATAGGAAAAGATTTAGAAAAAGACGCGGTTCGTTTAATTAAAGAATTTCAAGAAACCGAAATTGATCCTTTAATGATAGGAGCATCTGCCAGAAGTAAGTTTAGAGACTGGAACAAAGACGAATGGCAACAAAGGTATCCAGCTGTTGAGATTACTCCAATAGTAAAATTTCATATAAAGCAAATTAATATTTCTCAGTAATATACAGGTAAACATTGCATAGAAATGAAGGATGGGACATATCTGAAACAGTCACTCAACAGACTGTTACCATAAGTCAAAGTGACCCATGAGACTTTTTGAATTATAATTCATTTGCCCCATCCTCCTCTTATTTATAAAAGCTTGTCTAATGTTTCTTGTACTCTATCTTCTGTAAATGGCTTCACAATGAAATCCTTTGCCCCTGCTTTAATGGCCTCTAACACCATTTGCTGCTGCCCCATTGCAGAACACATAATAATTGTAGCATTGCTATCTTTACTTTTAATCTCTCTCGTTGCTTCCACACCATTCATCTCAGGCATGGTAATATCCATGGAAACAATATCTGGTTTTAATTGGTCATACAATTCTGTTGCCTGAAGACCATTTTCTGCTTCCCCTACAACCTCATGACCTAATTTTGTGAAAATATTTTTCAATTGCATTCTCATAAATGCTGCATCATCTACAATTAGTACCTGTGCCATTCTTATACCTCCATTAATCTTGTGCAACTTGTTGTATTTCAGTAAATTCTTCCATACTTAAAACATGATCTAAATCTAATAATAACAGCATTCCACGTTCTTCTAATTTAGCAACACCTTTTAGATACCGATGATCAACATCCCTTACTAATTCAGGTGTTTGTTCAATTTTTTCCGGTGAAATGTCAATGACGTCTGTCGCTTCATCAACAATCAATCCAATTTGAATCTCTTTCACTTTTGCAATTAAGATTCTTGTTTGTTCGGTTTCCTCCATTTCTTTCATCCCTAACCTTGTACGCAGATCAATAATAGGGGTAACCGTCCCTCGCAGGTTGATAATTCCTTTAATGAAGTCAGATGTTTGCGGCAGTGCAACAATCTCTTGTAATTTTTCGATTGATAAAATCTGAGCAATGTTTGCACCATACTCCTGGTTATTCAGTTTAAAAATAATTGTTTTTGAAAGTGTTTCTTGCATTCTCTTCACCTACTTAATTTATCAGTTTATTTTAATCGCATGAATGATTAGTGATTCAACAATAATGACATTGTCATATTCCCAATATTTTCGTACTGGATTTTTACTTCTAATACTCTTTTAAATCCCGACAATTTCGCGTCACCGCTAATTATTGTTGGATGGGTAATATCTGTCTCAATCCCTGCAGTAGCTAAATGAGTCGATAAGCCGCCTGCCACCATATTTCCTAATTCGCCCGAGAAAGAGTCTAGCATTTCTTCTGGTAATTGCATTCCATATAATGCTTCTCCAATAGAACTAAAAACCTGGGGATTCGCTTGGATTAACAGGTCACCCTTGAAAGAACCACTATAACCAATTAATACACCATATTTTACAAACAGAGGATCTGTTGTTAATTTGGGCGCATCAAATTGATGACCTACTGGAACTACATTTTTAATAGACTGAACTGATCCATTATATAATTCTTTAATGATTTCGTTTATGTTTACTTCGTTAGATGATGTCATCAGTACATGTCTCCTTATCTCATGATTACTATCATAGTATAAAATTACTTCCTGTAATTCATATTACCTAATTTCCACCCATTACACAACAAGAAATTATAGAAAAATAGTCATATCTCTCATCTAACTGCACACCTACTATTTATATTCATTGAGTTTTTTTATATAAATTTATCAGGAAACTACGCAATCTACTGAAAACCAGTAGTAAAATAAGAAAATAGTGATGAATAAATTGCATGAGGAAATAAATAAATCGAGAATCTAGACATTGATCAGTGGGGGCAATACGGATATTTAGAGCGGTGATTAGAATATTTCGGTTTCACTCATCTTAGTGCGAATTGGTTATTTTTTCTTATAATTGAAATTTCAAAATTTCTAAAATACCGCTAAAACTTCCCTGCAGAAATTATCTGTTTCTAACATTAAAAAAGAGCCGTCAAGATGTCAAATACCTTTCACACCTTGGACGGCCCTCTCATCCTGCTATTTACTTAATGCAGCTTTAACCTCTTCAATTTTATCAAGTTCAGACTGTAAACCACCACCGCTTAAGTACCATAAAGCACCATCTAAGTAAACGATCTGGTCATTTTTATAAGCTGTTGTCTGCTTGATAATATCATTTTCCATATCTGCATCAATGTTAGATTCTCCATTAACTGCAGCTGTACGGTCGATAACAAATAACACTTGTGGATCGAATTCTAATATTGCTTCAAATCCAAAGTTAGAGCCATGAGAAGAAGACTCAATATCTTCTGTTACTGGTGTAAATCCGTATACATCATAAATGTAACCGAAACGGGAATTTGTTGCAAAACCAGATAAACTTCCCTCATTGTACATTGTTACTAAGCTGTTTTCATAGTCACCTGCTAATGTTTTAATTTCTTCTAGTGCTGAATCAAATTTAGCAAGATATTCTTCTGCCTCTGCTTCTTTACCAAACATTTTAGCCGCAACATCTACTGAAGATAAGAATGTGTTCCAGTAGTCATCTTGTTGAGTTCCAACGAATACTACATTTGGCGTAATTTCTTTTAATTGATCATAGAATGCTGATTGACGACCAGAGATAAAGATTACATCAGGTTCTAATGCAGCAATATCTTCAAGTAACGGTTCTTTTAAACTACCGATATTTGTATATTCATCTGAAGCATATTTTTCTAAATGTTCTGGCAATGTGCTTCCATTCGCCACACCTACGATACCTTCCACACCAAGTGCATCTAATGTATCTAAAAATCCGTAGTCAAACACAACTATATTTTCTGGCATAGATTCAAACTCCACATCCGCAAAGCTGTAAGCTGTTCCATCTCTGCCTTCCGATTCAGAAATAGTTGGAGAAATTGTCATTGGATATGCAGAGCCACTGTCTTCCGTTGCTTCTGTTTCCCCAGTCCCTTCTTCTTCTGAACCTTCATCAGCTGGTGCTTGTTCTTCTGTTGTTTCTGGCTCATCTGCCTCATTTGCTGAGCTTTCTTGATCTGCACCACATGCTGCTAACATTACTGCAAAAACTAAAAATAAAATAGCTAATTGCCACTTTTTCATTCTATTCTCTCTCCTTATGTATTTATTATTTGGTAATGATAATCATTATCATTGATAACAATTATCATTATATACTGACTTACCATTAGCGTCAATAGTATTTTTTCTTTTTTCTGATTTTTCTGTCCACTTATCATTTATAAGTTGTTAAAACGGCTTAAAGAAAGAGGATCGGGGAAACTTTTCTTTAAGCCGTTTTCTATCATGATTGAATTAGCTGGTAGTGTGCGAATTAAAGTAGACACATATCCGGCAGCCATCTTGTTCCTGAATGGGGATATCCATATCGTAAATCTCTCTCAAAGCAACCGAATTAATTATTTCATTCGTTGGTCCATTCTTGACAAGCTTTCCGTCTTTTAATGCAACAATACGATCTGAATAAACTGAGGCAAAGTTAATATCATGTAAGACAATGACAACTGTTCTTCCCAATTCATCTACAAGTTTGCGCAATATCTTCATAATTTGTACTGAATGCTTCATATCCAGGTTATTTAATGGTTCATCAAGTAAAATATAGTCTGTATCCTGGGCAATAACCATTGCAATAAATGCACGTTGTTTTTGCCCGCCGGATAATTCGTCTAAGAATTTATCCTCCATATCTTTCAAGTTCATATATTCTATCGCCTGATCAATAAACCTGTTATCTTCAGCAGTTAATCTTCCTTTTGAATAAGGATAACGCCCGAAAGCCACCAATTCTCTTACAGTTAACCGAACATTGATATAATTTGCCTGTCTCAATATAGAAACACGCTTTGCAAATTCCGTTGACTTCCATTTTTTCACATCATTTTTATCAAGTAATACTTCTCCTGTGTCTGCATCCAATAATCTGCTTACCATTGAAAGAAGTGTAGATTTACCAGCCCCATTTGGCCCGATAAATGATGTAATCATACCTGGCTCGATTGTTACGGAGACATCTTCTACTACAGGCTTTTTCCCATATTGTTTCGTTAGTCCCTTTATTTCGATCATTTTGCAGCCCTACTTTCATTTAATAATAGGTAAATAAAGTAAATACCACCGACGAAATTGATTATAACACTAATTGTAGTCCGCAATTCCAAGACATGTTCTACAAGAAATTGACCACCTACTAGAGCAACAATACTAAACAAGCTGGCACCAAGTATGATAACAGAATGCTTGTATGTCACAAAAAACTGGTAGGACAGGTTTGCCACAATTAAACCAAAGAAAGTAATTGGTCCTACTAGTGCTGTAGATGTAGCAATCAAAACGGATGATAAGATTAGTATATTCATTACCATTCGGTCATAGTTAATCCCAAGGTTGATCGCATTCTCGCGGCCGAGTGACATAACATCCAACTTTTTCATGATGAAATATCCATAAATAAAGGCAATCAGTAAAATTCCGAAAGCTATGTATAACAATTCAGCTTTTACTTTTGTAAAAGATGCAAATAATAGAGATTGTAACCCTAAGTATTCTACCGGATCGATCAATACTTGAAGAAATGTTACTAAACTACCAAGAAGTGTCCCAATAATCATCCCAATTAATAGAAGCAGATAGATTGGATGTTTATCGGCACGAAACAAGAACCGGTATAACAGGAGCGCGAATACAACCATTGCAGTTATCGCTGCACCAAAATTCAAATATTTATTTACTATCCAGATTGACATAGAACCTGCAAAGAAGTAGATTACTGTCTGGACTACCTCGTACATTGATCCAAGTCCCATTACAGAAGGTGTCAGAATACGGTTATGTGTAACTGTCTGGAATACAACGGTGGAATAAGAAATGGCTATTCCTGTAATAACCATTGCCGCCACTTTAATCATCCGTCTCGGAAACGCATAATCAAATCCGCCCTTAATATCATAAAAACCGTATAATAAAACTGAAATAATGACCAATACAAATAATAATAGTAATTTCGTTCTATTTCGCATATGCTCTCCCCCTAAATAACATAATTAAGAAGATCGCACTGCCAATAACAGCCACCGTAACATTGACTGGTATTTCATATGGGTGAATAATAATACGACCAATAATGTCACAGATTAATAGGAAAACGACCCCTAATAACATGGTATATGGTATAGTTTTGCGCAGATTATCCCCTAAGTAGATGGATACTATATTTGGTACAATTAGTCCCAAGAAAGGTATTACCCCTACAGTTAATACAACTGTTGTCGAGATAATGGCAACAAGGATAAGACCAATATTTAATACCACTTTATAACTCAGGCCTAAATTCTTCGCAAACTCTTCCCCCATCCCTGCGACTGTAAATTTATTTGCATAAATATAAGCTAAAATAACTGCTGGAATACTTACATACAGCAATTCATACCGGCCAGAGATAATCAAGGTAAAACTCCCCATTAACCATGCGGAAATATTTTGAATAAGGTCTGCCTCATAGGCAAAAAATGTTGTTATCGATGATAGAATATTCCCGTACATAATACCGATTAATGGTACAAAGATAGCATCTTTAAATTTGATCCGGTCAAGAAGCTGCATAAATACCAATGTTCCGACTAAAGCAAAGGCAAAGCTGAAAATAACCTGCTGTGTATAAGTTACGTTTGTAATAAAAAGCATAGAAATTAAGATTCCTAGTTTTGTTGCATCTAACGTTCCTGCCGTAGTCGGGGAAACAAATTTATTGCGGCTTAAAGCCTGCATAATCAGACCCGCAATACTCATTCCTGCTCCTGCCAAAATAATTGCCATTAAGCGAGGTACTCGACTGATTAAGAAAATCTGTGTTTCATCAGAGCTCCAATCCAATAAATCACTAATTTTAATATCAATTGCACCTATGAATAATGAAATAAATGACAGGATAATAGTTGCAATCACTAATATCCAAAGTTTCATATGTAATCCTCATAACCTATTAAATTCTCAGTGTGATAATTGAAAATGATTATCATTCCAAGTGCGTTTTTATTATAACGAAAAGTATATAGAAAGTCAACAGGAGATCAATGATTTCCCCTTGCTGCTATAAGGATAAACCGGCTTCTTAATCTATATGAAGAAAATATTAATTTGCTCCTTTTTGTACTTTTATTGCTGCTTCTTGCGACTTTCCTGCTTCTTCTTGCGACTTCCCTGCTTCTTCTTGCGACTTTCCTGCTTCTTCTTGCGACTTTCCTGCTTCTTCTTGCGACTTTCCCGCTTCTTCTTGCAACTACCCTGCTGCTTCTTGCGACTTTCCTGCTGCTTCTTGCGACTTTCCTGCTTCTTCTTGCGACTTCCCTGCTTCTTCTTGCGACTTCCCTGCTTCTTCTTGCGACTTCCCTGCTTCTTCTTGCGACTTTCCTGCTTCTTTTTGCGACTTTCCTGCTTCTTCATCCGTATATTCCGCTTTTTCTTTTACTGACAGACTCTTCATAAACCAATTATTTCTGCTAGCTTTTTAAAAACTCACTGTTAAGATATAATACTTACTAACGTTATTTTAAAGTGAGGGAAAATTGTGATTTTAATTATTGATAATTATGATTCATTTACATATAACCTGGTCCAGTATTACAGGGAATTATCTAAAGAAGTCGTCGTTTATCGCAATGATCAAATCTCCATTGCGCAAATCAAGTCATTAGATCCTGAATTGATTGTATTATCACCAGGTCCAGGTACGCCTAAGGACTCGGGAATTTGTCTGCCTATATTAAAAAATTTGTATACAGACACCCCCATTTTCGGTGTTTGTTTAGGTATGCAAATTATTGTAGAGTTTTTTGGCGGATCGATTGTTTCATCAGGCCAGCCAATGCATGGAATAAATTCTTCGATTTCTCATAATCAGACTGGTGTATTTCAGAATTTGCCATCGCCACTAAGTGTGACAAGATACCATTCGCTGGCAGCTGACAAATGTAGCTTCCCGGATGATTTATTAATTACAGCCGAAACAAATGACCAATTAATTATGGCAGTAAAGCATACCAATTTGGCAATTGAAGGGGTACAATTTCATCCTGAAGCAATCTTAACAGAGCATGGATTTGAAATTGTACAAAATAGCCTGCTGTTAAACAAACCGAAGGAAGTGATAAAATGACTCCCTTTCTCCAATTTGATTTCAGTGGAATGGAAAAGAACTTTGCTAATCCAATTAAAGTGATTACAGCAAGGAGTATTGCAGATGCAGACACTGCATTTAATGAGGTGGAAAGAGCATTAAATAGCGGCTATTATGTTGCAGGGTTTGTTTCATACGAGGCTGCACCAGCGTTTGATCATAATTTTGCAGTAAATAAGAAGAGTTCGTTCCCTTTAGTGTGGTTTGGTGTGTTCGCAGAGGAAACAACTTCCGTACCAAGACAAGAGTTATCATACAATATTTCCTCATGGCGGAATACTATTATAAACGACCATTATGATCAGATGATGAAAAAAATAAAATCACTTATCAAGCAAGGTTACACATATCAAGTCAATTACACTACTCGACTATGTGCTAATTTCCAAGGAAATAGTTTTCAGTACTATCAGCAATTAAGAAAAAATCAGCAAGCTCCATATAGTGCCTTTATTGACATTGATGATTACCAGATTCTATCCATATCGCCGGAATTATTTTTTCAAGTAAATGATGGAATGATTACTACAAAACCAATGAAAGGAACGATTAAACGCGGGAAAACAATGGAGGAAGATAAGCAATTACAAGAGCAATTACATGCCTCTGTCAAAGATCGTGCGGAAAATGTTATGATTGTTGACCTATTAAGAAATGATCTAGGCCGAATTGCGAAACCAGGCAGTGTCCATGTGAAAAAATTGTTTGAGATTGAGCAGTATCCTACAGTACATCAAATGACTTCCACCGTTGAAGCGGAAATAGAAGAAAATAAAACTGTATGGGACTGGTTTCAAGCATTATTTCCATGTGGCTCAATTACCGGTGCTCCGAAAGTAGAAACAATGAAATATATTGCTGAAATGGAAACAACCCCTCGTGATGTCTATTGTGGGGCAATCGGCTGGATTGGACCAGACAGGCAAGCGATATTTAATGTACCTATTAGAACAGTGTGGATTGATAATAATTCTGGGGATGCATTTTATGGGACGGGAAGTGGTGTAACATGGAATTCCTCTAGTGCAAGTGAATACGAGGAATGGATGCAAAAGGCAGCCTTTTTAGTCGAAAATCGCCCATCATTTTCGTTACTTGAATCCATTTTATTAGAAAATGGAGAATATCCAATGCTTGATTATCATCTGCAAAGATTAATGAATTCGGCTAATTATTTTTCCTTTCATTGCAAAAAAGAGGACCTCATTGAGCAATTGTTAACTTGTGCAAATAATATTCCAGAGGGAAAGTATAAAATTAGGTTACTGCTTAACCAGGACGGGAACAGTACCATTGCATCAGAAAAAATTGAGCAAATCAAACAACCAATTAAAGCGGTTTTGGCAAATGAACCAGTAAGTATTGATAATGTATTTTTGTATCATAAAACTACGAATCGAGAAATTTATCAGCAGTTTGATCAGCATTTACCACAAGATTATTTAACTACATTGCTTTGGAATGAAAATAAACAGATAACAGAGTTTACAATTGGAAATGTTGTGTTTGAGAAAGATGGGAAATTTTATACACCACCTGTAACGGATGGATTATTAAACGGAACTCTCCGTGCAAAATTGATTGAAGAAAAAGTGTTAGAGGTTAAGCAAATATATCTCACCGACATTCCGCAATTTGACCACATATGGTTTATTAATAGTGTAAGAGGCTGGTTGAAAGTGAAATTAAGTCAATCAAATTATTCGTCTAGTTCATTGTAATTTGGTAAAATGCTGATAATAGGTGCAATTTAAGGAGGAACAAACGAATGAATGCATATGAAGAATACATGCGAGAAGTCGCTCGACCTATGAGAGAAGAACTAACCAATGCTGGCTTTGAAGAATTAAATACACCAGAAGAAGTAGATCAATTTATGAAAGAGAACAGTCAACCAGCTCTGGTTGTGATTAATTCAGTGTGTGGTTGTGCTGCAGGCTTGGCAAGACCTGCTGCAATACATTCATTAAAAAATGAAAAGAAACCACAGAATCTTGTGACAGTATTTGCTGGTCAGGATAGAGAAGCAACTGCCCAAATGAGATCTTATTTTACGGATATCGAACCCTCTTCTCCATCAATGGCAATCGTTAAAGACGGCGAGCTGCAGTATTTTATTCCCAGAGAACAGATTGAAGGTTTTGAGGTTGAAGAGATTATTAACCAATTAACTGAAGCATATAATAAATATTGCTAAATGGTTATTTAAGAAAGGCCGGACAATCACGGCCTTTCTTTCTTTTTTACACAAAAAAGTCAGGAACTTATTAAAAGTTCCTGACTTTTTGCCTCTTATTATTGTACTACGCGGCGTACGTGTCCTGAAAAAGTACTTGCCCAATAGCCACTGCTCATGTCAGCGACAGCTACACCTGTAGAGTTTTGTGAACCGATAAATTTATTGTTTCCAAGGTAAATACCAACATGGCCATTTGTTTTATATGTATTAAAGAATACAAGGTCACCTGGTTTCATTTCGCTTGTGGAAACTTTCACACCTACTCCGGACATTCCTGATGTGCTAGCTGGTAAGCTTATACCACCTTGTCTGAAGGCCCAGCTTACAAAACCTGAGCAATCAAAACGCCCATTTGCAATATCATATGCATTTCTTCCGCCACCAAAAACATAAACAGAGTTACCAATATATCTGTTACCAGCATTTATAATTGTCTGCAGATTTCCCGTAGCAACAGAAGTAGATCCTGAACTTTGCGGCAAACTTGAAAGTTCAGAAGATCCTGAATTTACATTTGCAGCTGGCTGGCTTTGTAATATTTCCTGTTGACGTTTCGCTTCTTCTATAGCTTTTTCTTTATTTGCTAAGATTTCATCTTCAATTTCCAAGTCATCCAGTACTTCCTGATTTGCTTCCTGCTTTTGCTCTAGTTCTTCTTTAACCGCTTCATTTTCGTCTTTTTGATTTATAATCTGTTTTTGCATTTCTTCATATTCAATCGCCATCTCTTCTAATTCAGACAGCTTTTGATCAAGTGAAGCTTTGTTGTTTTCTAACTTCTGCTTATCAGTCTCCTGTGCATCAAGTAAGTCCTGGTCAGCAGTTGTTATTTTTGTTACTAGTGAAAAGCGGTCAATAAAATCTAAAAAGTCTGTTGCTCCAAAAAGAACTTCAAGGTAACTGCTTGTTCCGCCACTTTGCTGCATTGATGAAATTCTTTCTTTTAAAATCTCATTCCTGCGATCAATGTCTTTTTGCAGTTCACTTATCTCGGCTTCAAGATTTTTTACTTCTTCTTCTACTTTCGTGATATTATTTTCCGTATCCTGCATTACTTTCTCATTATCTTTAATCGCTTCTTCTAATCGATGCAATTTTTCTGTCAACGTAATTAATTCTTCTTTAATGCTTTCAATTTCAGATTGTTTTGCTTCTATGTCAGTTTGTATTTCAGAACGTTGTGCTTGAATTTCGGCTTTTGTCTCTGCTTGAACAGAATTACTATGTACAAAAAATAAACTTGTTACAACTGTTGCAGTTACTGCTGCTTGTTTCATAAATAACTTCATATCTCGCACTCGTTTCCCCTGCCTTCAATCTATTAAATGTAGTAGCGAATATAGATGTAAAGGGTTATCTATTAATATCTCTATCTATTCACTAGCAACAGTGTAACATAGAAATATGTCATTTTTATTAGCGAAATATTACATTTATATTTCAATTTCGTATTTTATGTTTAAAAATAAGATTAATTATTCTATTCTTCTACCAATTTCTTGTCATCATATTGTTCCTTCTTTTGTTGAATTCTATCGAAAGCTTTCCTTGCCGGCATCATTAGCGCGATCGACAGCAAACTTATACTGAAGAAAAAAAGCAGTGGTTGAAGATGCCATAAAATAAAGCTGATCCCAAACACTCCAAAAGCCATAATGATTGTCTTTAAAGGATTCAGGATCATAATAAAGAATGAACTTTTGAAAACTTCGATGATCCTCATTTCATAATAAACAAATACAGGAAAAACATACATTACCGTCAGAAAAAATAAAAGACTGATAAACAGAAACGGTATCGTCAGTAATAACACATAATTGTGAGGAGCAACGGTAATAAAGACAAAATCCAGATAAAGAATATATCCGAACAGACTTATAATAAAACCAAGAATATTGGCATTTTTAAAAGATGTGCGGAATGTTTGCCAGAATGTTTGAAAAACCGGAATATCACTATCCCCTGAAATCCACTTTTTCGATACCATAAAAGTGGCTGCAGTAGCAGGAAATACCCCCAGAACTACTGCACCCATAAGTGTAAACAAGATCCATAATATATTTAAGTATGCAACATTCGCAATCCATTCCAGGGCTTTATTCACTGCTTGCATTTTTCCCACCTCTTTTGATGTTTTTAACCTTTTAAACCACTTGTGCTGATTCCTTCGACAACATAACGCTGGAAGATGAAGAAGATAACAAAAACCGGAATAAGTGAAACTGTTGACATTGCAAACATTGCTCCCCAGTTTGATACTGTCTCATTACTTAAAAACATATTTAATGCCATTGAAACAGTGTATTTCTCCGGGCTGTTCAAATATAAAACAGGTCCAAGTAAATTATCCCATGTCCAGTAGAATGTAAAAATTGCCGTTGTGGCAAGTGCTGGTACAATTAATGGCAAGATGACTCTGTAGTAAATCTGGAACGTATTACAGCCATCGATTGTTGCAGCTTCATCCAACTCTCTCGGAATTGTCCGGATAAATTGAACAAGTAAGAAAATAAAGAATGGATGACCGAAATATGCCGGTACAGCTAATGGCTTCAAGGAATTAAGCCAGCCTAATTCTGCGAAAATGATATATTGAGGGATCATGACAACTTCATATGGAAGCATCAAGGTCATAATCATAATTGCAAACCAGAAATTCCGACCAACAAATTTCAGCCGAGCAAATCCAAATGCGATTAAGGAACAGGAAATTAAATGACCTACTAATACAAACGCTACAAAGACAGCAGTATTTTTAATGAAGGTACCAAACCCGTAATCACCGAAACCTTCCCATCCAATCGCATAATTTTCCAGGACAAAAGGATTAGGAATTAACGACTCTGCTGTCACAAAAATATCTGAGCTTGGTTTAAAGGAACTCATAATAAGCCAAATAACCGGATAGAGTAACAGAATAGCGAATCCACCAACAAGAACATGGTAAATCAGCTTTTTAATATGTTTGGATTTCATTTTTATCTGCCCCCTTCTGATTCATAATGCACCCAAAATCTTGAAGTGAAGAAAATGATCGATGTTAATATCGCAATAATAATTAACATGATCCACGCCATAGCAGATGCATAGCCCATGTGGAAGAACTCGAAACCTTGCTTGAATAAATATAGGGAGTACAGCAATGTACCATCCAACGGACCGCCAGTACCTTTTGAAATAATAAATGCAGGTACGAATGTCATAAATGCCCCAATTGTCTGCATGATAGCATTAAATAAAATAACGGGACTTAACATTGGCAGCGTGATATTGAAAAACTTTTGGAAAAAGCTTGCCCCATCAACACTTGCTGCCTCATAGTAACTCTGTGGTATTGACTTTAATCCTGCCAGGAAAATTAACATTGAGGAACCGAATTGCCATACTGATAAGAAAATCAACATCCATAATGCTGCTGTCGGGTCCCCAAACCACCTGACTGCATCGATACCGATAAAACCAAGCGCAAGATTAACAATCCCGTCATCACCAAAGATTTGACGCCACATGATGGCAACCGCAACACTTCCTCCGATTAATGAAGGAAGGTAATACATGGTACGATACAAACCGACTGCCCTTGATGCTGTATTCAGCAACATGGCAACAATCAGGGCAAACGCTAATCGTAAAGGAACACCAGCAAATACATAGATAAACGTAATTTTTAATGAATGTAAATAACGCGGGTCTTCTGTAAACATTTGAGTAAAGTTATCTAAACCTATCCACCGTGGTGGAGAAAACAAATCATATGAAGTAAAGGAAAAATATAAAGATGAAATGATTGGTATTATCGTAAAGGCCAGGAAACCAATAATAAATGGACCAATAAACAGGTAGCCCCATAAATTCTGCTTCATATGTGATTGCAACATAATCAGCTCCCTTCCAGCTTGTTTAAAATGATAGCTGATCTATAATCAGATCAGCTATCATCTCTAATATTAGTTACCTAGAATACTTTCTGCCTGTGTTCTGAAATGTGTTGCTGCATCTTCCGGAGTTATTTCTCCATAGGCCATTTGCTCAGAAAGACTTGTTAATAATTCGATAATCTCTCCTGCACCTGCCGGATCTGCCGGCCCCATAGGTGTACTATTGTTCTCAACCCATTCAATATATTCGAATACTTGTGCTTGTGAATCGGAAACTTCTGATTTTAATGCTTCAAGCACTTCCGAATTGATCGGCACACCTCTGTCACCTAAAATGACTTTATTAGCTTCCACATTGTTGACGAAAAAGCTGATAAATTTTGCAGCTTCTGCTTTTGCTTCGGAATTCTCTGCAACAGAGAAGAACATACTAGGCTTCAGGAAAAGTCCCTCTTCCATGGTTGGACCAGGCATTGGTGCAATTTCAAAATCTAATCCAGATAACTCCTCTAATCCAACGAATTGATTCGACCATTGGAAAATACCTACACCTTCGCCTTTAATAATTGGATCATCTTCCGGCCCAGCTAATTGTGCTAAGAAATCAGGGGTAGGTGTTGCACCTTTTTCCACTTCTTCTGTCGTCATGGAGAAAAAGTCTACAAACAATTGGTCATCCTCATATCCTAACCCGCTGCCATCTTCTGCATATAAACGCGCCCCATTTGTACGTAAATAGTAGTTGAAGAATACATCTGCCTGGAATCCATTATCAAAATACATTCCTGCATCAGCAGCTGCCTGGGACATTTCCTGGAAGTCATCCCAAGTCCATCCTTCAGGAATTTCATCATATCCGATCTCTGATAATTTCTGTGGATTATATTGGAATCCTACTGCATTAACTCCTAAATTAAAGCCAAATAAATTATCGTCAATTCTTCCTGCATTAACATTGTCTTCTGATATATTGCTCACATCAATTTCATTTTCCAGAAATGGTGTCAAGTCAGCTAACTGACCGTTTTGTGCATATTGAGAAAGATAGGATAAATCCATTGCAATAATATCTGGTAATTCATTAGCTGCAGCTTGTGGAGCTAGTTTACGCCAATAGTCTTCCCAGCTTGCATATTCCGGCTCGATTGTCACGTGGGGATTTTGTTCCTCATACATCTTGATTACTTCTAATGTACTGTCGTGTCTTGTCTGCTCACCCCACCATGCGATTCGCAGTGTAACATCCTCACCAGAAGCCTCTCCGGACTCATTCCCTGTTTCTTCTGTTCCGCCATCTGTGTTTGTTTCCTCCGTACCATTTTCACCGCCACATGCAGCTAAGATTAATACGGTCATGAAACCTAACAGCAAATACAAAGATTTTTTCATTTCTTTCCCTCCCCTTTTTATAGACGCTTACTGTAAGCGATTACAGATTAATCATATCATTTTTCCACAATATTCTATGATAGAAAAAACAGAGATAAATGTTTAAAAAAAAGAGTTTTCGTAAGCGGTTTCTCAATCTGGATTTTTGATGATTTCTGATGGTGTGAATCCTTTGATCCTTTTGAACAGCTGGCTAAAATATTGCGGATTCGTACCAAAGCCCAGTCTTTCCGCTAATTCAAAAACTTTGATATCTTCTTCCAATTCAATGATTTCAATCGCTTTATTAATTCGGGCATTAGTAACATAGGAAGAAAAACGCTGACCAACTTCTTTTTTAAATACCTTGCCTAAATAATCAGCATTCATAAAAAGACAATTATTCGCTAACCATTGTAATGATAATTCTGGATTATGGATTTCTTTCTCTATCCATTCCATTAATTGTTGTACAACTGCAGAATACCTTCTTGGTGCTGGGTCAGTTTTTATTAGTTCCGTAAACAATTGATCAAAGAAGTGATAAAATGTTTCTAAATGTAAAAAACTTTCCAATTTTGAAATTGTTTCAAATCGGTCTTCCTGCATGACAGAATGAAGTTTACTCATTAACAGCAGATAAAATTGAATGAAATATCCTTTGGCAATTTTAGGACTGATTTTATGTTGTTTCAGTTCTTCGCCAAACTGTGTGATCAAGGTCATAGCTTTTTCATCAGATTGTTTCTTTAAATGAACAATCAGTTGGTTTAAATCTAGTTGTGAAGTGTCTTCAATATTTGTTTGAAATTCTATAAAATTATCAGATGAAATAACTTGTCCTTTAGATTGATAAAATAGTTGCATAATGAGATCATAATAATTCAATTTGGTATCTATAATCCCTTTTACGGAGTATTGCGGGGAGATAACTATTGACCAGTTGTTTTGCCTTGTATCTTGATATAATTTAATTTTTTCCGCAATTTTATTATCTGCTTCCAATAACACAAGTAAGTTATTATCAATAATTGTACTTATAAGTGCTTTCGTATCAAAAAATGCGGCCAAATCAGCCCATTGATTTTCTGCTAACATTGTATTTGCTTTTTCACAGTGAAATAGGATCAATTGATATTGATCCCTTTCAAATTTCGAGTAAATGATATTGCTCATTTTTTCATACAATTCTTTTGCAGGTGTTATGTCGGTAAGAAATCGCTTTAATATGTCTTCCTGTTCATATTCAGATAATTTAGAGGCTTCTTGCTGAATCGTCTCCATATATTGGAGAGTTTGCTCTTCTTCCTTCTTTTCTAATATTAACTCACTTAAGGCTTCTGAAATCTGATTTTCATTACATGGTTTCAAGAGATAGTGTCTTACACCAAATTTCATTGCTTGTCTTGCATACTCAAACTCATCGTAACCTGATAAAAATATCCATTTTACAGAAGGGAACTTTTCGCTCGCTTTGGCAACAAGACCGATTCCATCAAGGCCGGGCATCGTGATGTCTGTAATCACGATATCCGGCTCCTCCTCTTCTATCAAAGCTAATGCCTCTAATCCATTCATTGCTTTTCCAATCAATTCTGTTTGATGATTTTCCCAGTCCACAATAATCGAAATTCCGTCTAAAATCATCCGCTCATCATCTACCAGCAGCACTTTGTACATATTGATCTTTTGCCTCCTTTGGCAGGATAATCACAACTTTTGTCCCTTTATTTTGTTCACTTTCCATTCGTAGTCCATAATCATTACCAAATAAAATTTTAATCCGTTCACTTATATTTTTTAACCCAATTCCGTTTCCTTTAGGCTCGTACTCTCCTTTCCTAACATTGTGCAGATGACTAACTGTCATTCCCGGTCCGTTATCACTGATGATTATTTCAATATTCTGCACCGTTTCTTTAATTTCCAGGATTATCTCGCACCTGCCCATCATTTCCTGTAAGCCATAACGGATTGAATTTTCTACAAGTGGCTGTAATATAAATTTAGGAACATCCATTCTAAGTAAATGTTCCGGAATATGTTTGGTAAAATAAAGCCTGTCTTCAAAACGGTATTTCTGGATGGTGATATAATGATCCACAATTGATATTTCTTCACTTAATGGAATAAGTGTGCTTTTCATATTGATGGAAGCTCTGAGAACATAGCCAAGTGATTCGGCCATTTGTGAAATCTTTTTCTCTCCGGCAATTTTGGCTGACCAATTAATTGATTCTAATGTGTTATATAAAAAATGCGGATTTACTTGAGCTTGCAATGCTTTGAATTCAGATTCCTTAATTAACAATTGCTTTTTATAGTTTTCTTCTATTAAATAATTGATTTGGTTCATCATTTTTTTAAAGTTTTCATGCATTTGGCCAGCTTCATCTTTCGTAAAATAACTTTCTGTGTTTAAATCCTCGTAATCAAAATGACCAGTCTGCACCTTTTTCATTTTGCGGTTTAAGCTTTCAATTGGATTGACAATCGTGCCAGTAAATTTAGAACCTAAGAAGATGACGAATAAGAATAAAGCTAAATATGTAACAAAAACAGCAGTTCTTGCTTGGGTTATGACCATAAACAAGTTACTGTATGGAGTAAGTATCATGTAAGTCCAGCCTAAATCACTGGCTTCTGAGTATGTCAGGAAATATCGTTCTTTATTAATTTTTACTATTTGGTACCCTTGTTTATTAAGCGCAAAGTGTGATGGTTTTACCTTTTCAATTGGCGTTTCATTTGTAAAAATCTGTGTTTCTTCCTGATCAAATATTAAGAAGCTCGTATCCTCGTCCTCTAGATTACTAGTAATCTCGTTGACAATTTCTTTAATGTCCACACGAATTCCCACTGTCCCTAATTTTTCAAAAGAGAAAGTTAAATACTCACGGATATCCCGTGCAACAATGATCGAATCATCCTCCTCTGTCGGTGATAACCAGGCAGCACCGCCCTCTTCTTGTTCCGTTAATCTCTTTATCTGATTTAATCTTTGTTTGCTCAAATTCTTTAAAGCTATACCGCTGGCATATTCTCTGTCAAAATTATCATATACCTGAATTGATTGTACATATTTACTAAGTGCCCCAATATCTATTAGCCTTTTCCTTAACTCTGCACCAATCATATATCGATTGTAGCTAGATTCTGTATCAGCCAATTCGATCAAGTATGACTGAACATATGTATCTGTTGAAATTTGATAAGACAGTCTTTCTAATTTTCTCAATTCCGCTTCAATGGAGTTGGTCGATACCTGTAACGCTTGGGCAGATTGACGGTAGATTTCTTTATTATACAGATGAAAGGCATATTGAAGGATTGATACCCCGCCTATACTGAATGTAAGCAAGACAAGGAATGTTAAAATAACCATTTTATGTTTAAGCCTTAAATTTCTGTAATAAGTCTTCAGTAGATGGATCATTGAATCACTTCATTTCTGAAATTTTTGCTAACGCTTACACATAATGCAATTTTATTATACTTATTTATATCTGCCAGCGTCAAATCAACCTACGTTATATAATGAGAAAAAGCGCCATCTGTAACGGCAGATTGGCGCTGAACATTAATATATTCTATTATAAACAAATGAATAGAGTAAACTTATGAGATAGTCCGAAAACACAAAAAAACCACCAACATATGTATTGGTGGAGACGGTGGGAATCGAACCCACGTCCAAGGATATCGGCACTCAGGCTTCTACACGTGTAGTTGGTATATTCGCGATTTCGCTAACTGTTCTGCCTACCAACAGGCGTCCGAGCAGCTAGTCTGATTAGTCTCTTCTGCAAATCCCCAGACGGAGGATCACAGCGTAGCCCACTAATAAGTGAGACCCTTCAATCTGCCACATGGGCGATGGCAGGAAGGATCCTTTAGTCAGTGCTTAGGCAGCTGCTAAAGAGTAATTGTTTTCTTTGCCAGTTATTATTGGCGTTAACGTTTTACGAGTCGTAACCTCGACGCGCAACCTGAGCTCGACCTACCCCTGTCGAATCCGTAACGTCCCCTTAATAATAAGAAGATACGGATAAGAGTTATCTAAGCTCTTATATATGAAATTGTTATGAATTGTCTAACCGAATCAACAAATATAATTATAACACATCTCTAGCAAAATTCAAGTAAACAAGATTTCCAATTTCCGTTATTAGCCTCGATCTTTTATCGCACGGTCCATATCCCGCTTTGCCTGCTTTTGTTTTAAATCTTCACGCTTATCATATTTTTTCTTCCCTTTACCCAGCCCAATTAATATCTTGGCAAAACCGTTTTTGATATAAACCTTTAATGGAACTAAAGAATATCCCGCTTGTTTTGATTCACCGATTAGTTTATCAATTTGTTTGCGGTGGAGTAATAATTTTCTTGCTCGTGTTGGTTCATGATTGTAGCGGTTCCCCTGTTCATATGGAGAAATATGCATATTATTTAAATATACTTCTCCATTTCGGATTGTTGCAAAACTGTCTTTTAAATTTACTTGTCCCTTACGAATAGATTTAATCTCTGTACCTTGCAGTACTATTCCTGCTTCATAGGTTTCTTCTATAAAGTAATCATGTCTTGCTTTCTTATTTTGGGCGATTGCTCTTCCGTCATTCTTTACCATGGCTTGTTCCTCCTAAATGTTACGTAAACATATTGTAGCAAAAATCATAAAAATGCGCTAATGGAGGAAGCAATTACATAATTTGAATGAGAAAAACGCTCATTCGCTCACCTTTTAGCAAATGGGTTATTTTATCTGGAACTTAAAAATTCCACTACGCAGTCCAACACTTCCGTGCAGTATTTATCATTTCCTAACGTGTAAAAACAGGAAACAGAAGGCTCGAAAGCACTTCTATTTCCGCTTCTTTTTTCGACCGTTTTTCTTTTTCTTTGCTTTCACACCAGATTTTTGCGCTTTTTTGGCAGTCTTTTTCAAACCGCCTTTATCTCTTCTTGCATTTATGACTTTTGGCTCTTCTTTTCTTTCTCTGCTTTTTCTCGGTCTCATTCCCACAATTTCAAAGTCGACAGAGCGCTCATCTAAGTTAACTTGAGCGACTTTCACCGTGATGGCATCACCTATTTGAAACACATTTCCTGTTCGTTCCCCGATCATGGAATAAGATCGTTCATCAAAATGATAATAATCGTCAGTTAAATAGCTGACATGAACTAATCCTTCTACTGTATTCGGCAATTCCACAAATAAACCGAAGTTTGTTACAGAACTGATAACACCCTCAAATTCTTCGCCAATTTTATCCTGCATAAATTCGGCTTTCTTGAGGTCATCCACTTCTCGTTCTGCGTCAACTGCTGCTCTTTCTTTCATTGAAGCTTGACGAGCGATGTCAGGCATTTTCTCTTTCCAATGATTTCTCGTTTTTGCATCTAGCTTTCCTTCAATTAAATAAGTACGAATAAGAC
Source organism: Gracilibacillus oryzae (assembly GCF_009498735.1). GTDB lineage: Bacteria > Bacillota > Bacilli > Bacillales > Amphibacillaceae > Gracilibacillus > Gracilibacillus oryzae. The sequence goes on along the minus strand of NZ_ML762432.1, from coordinate 82,926 downwards.
GATGGACAATCAAATCCGGATAACGTCTGATCGGTGAAGTAAAATGAGTGTAAAACTCTGTTGCTAAACCAAAGTGACCAATACTCTGAGGATCATATTTGGCCTGCTTCATTGAGCGCAACATCAACTTAGAAATTATCATATCTTCATCTGTTCCTTGAACTTCATCCAATACTTGCTGTAATGCCTGTGGATGAATTTCATTCGAGGTTCCCTTTACGACATACCCAAACCTTGCAATAAATTCAAAGAATGTCTGTAATTTTGATGGGTCTGGATCTTCGTGAATACGATGAATAAAAGGAACATCCATCCAATGGAAATGCTCGGCAATTGTTTCATTGGCACATAACATAAATTCCTCTATTAGTTTTTCACCAACTGATCGTTCCCTTATTACTACATCCTCTGCTTTTCCAGATTCATCAACAAGCACCTGTGCTTCTTTAAAATCGAAATCAATTGCACCACGGCCAAAGCGCTTATTACGAAGAATTTCGGCCAGATCACGCATATCTTCAAACATTGGTACAAGAGAGTTATATCGTTCTTTAAGCTCCTGATCGTCCTCAACTAATATCTGGTTCACTGCTTTGTATGTCATTCGTTCTGTTGTGTTAATGACACCCTGGAAAATTTCATGGCTGACAACTTCCCCTTTTGCATTGATCTCCATATCACAACCAAGTACAAGACGGTCCACCTGTGGATTTAATGAACAAATTCCATTTGACAATCGATGTGGAATCATCGGAATTACGCGATCAACTAAATAAGCACTTGTTCCTCTTTCAAATGCTTCCTTATCAATTGGAGAATCTTCTTTCACATAATGAGTCACATCAGCAATATATACACCTAATTTATAATTACCGTTAGAAAGTTTTGATACGGTAACTGCATCATCTAGGTCTTTCGCATCTGCACCATCTATCGTCACAATAGTTTCTTGCCTTAGATCCCGTCGATCTTTTAAATCTGCCTCAGAAATTTTCTCTGGAACACTTTCTGCCTGATCCAGTACTTCCTGAGGGAAATCGATCGCTATGCCGTTTTTATAAATTATGGATAAAATGTCCATACCAGGATCATTTTTATGTCCCAGAATTTGAACAACTTCCCCTTCTGCACTCATTCGTCCTTCAGGGAATTTTGTGATTTCTACAATAACTTTATGACCGCTGACCGCCCCTTTAGACTGTCCTTTCGGTACAAAGATATCATTAGGAATTCTTTTATCATCTGCAATAACAAAGCCAAATGCTCCATTGTCATCGTATGTTCCGACAATTTGCTTTGTATGTCTTTCGATAATCCGGACAACAACACCTTCCGCGCGTTTTCCGTCATCATCTCTCTGGTCTACTCTTACGAAGACAATATCACCATTCATTGCTGACTGTAAATCAGCGGCATTTATATAGACATCTTCCATTGCTTCATCATCCGGAATGAGGAAAGCAAACCCTTTTGCATGCATCTGAATTCTTCCTCGAATCAGATTCATTTTTTCTGGCAAACCATAACGATTTTTCTTTGTCCGGATTAATTCACCGTTATTCTCTAAGTGATTTAATGCTTTCATCAGCTCGGTAAATTCTTCACTGCTATCCAATTGCAAACTTTCTTCTATTTCTTGGACAGATAGTGGTTTAGTCGCATTTTCTTGAAAAAAATCCAATAATTTCTGTTGTAGATCCATCCAATTCACCTCTTTCTATTTCTATTATTATTATGGCAAATTACCAGTCAAGTGATGCGAAAAATTCAGCAATATCTTTATGTAGTTCATCCTTAGCATTACTAAATGTAATTGCATGACCGGCGTTTTCGTACCATTTAATCAGTTTCTGATCAGATTCAACTGTCTGATAAATATAATTCGCACTTTCTGTGTTAATCATCTTGTCATTTGTCGCCTGGACAACAAATGCTGGTGTATAGAGCATATCAATATCTTCTTTTACGCGTTCAATTGATTCAGCAATTTGCTTAAACAGTTCTTTAGAATTTTCCAACAATCGGTTTATCTCTTCTTGAATTGTCTCATCATCTTTTTTCTCTAATTGTTTATATTCTTTCGCAAACTGTCTGAATCCAATCGTTAATTGTTCTTCATTATCAAAGAACATAGGCGAACACATTGTAACAACTGCCTGAAGCGGATTATTACATGCAAGCCTTAGACCTAATACACCTCCAAGGGAAAGTCCGGCAACTGCAATTTTTTCGTATCCTTCTTTTTTTAAATACTGATAGGCTTCCTGCACATCTTCCCACCATTGATCTGCAGTGACATCGATCAGTTCCTCCGGTGATTTTCCATGACCTCGGTAAATAGGGGCATAGCATGTATATCCCAGACTGTTCAAGTATCTTCCAAGCATTCTTACATCTGCAGAATGACCAGTAAAACCATGTAATAGTAATACCGCACGCTCGTCTCCTTTAAACATAAATGGCTCAGGCTGTTTCATTTTCATTTGGATTCATTCCCTTCCGTATGATTCTGTAATTGAAAAGAACACCCTTCGCATTATTGCAAAGGATGCCCTTATTATTGTTATGACCCTATTCCTAATACAAGGGAATTATAACAAGTAAGCAATAGAAAAAGTTAACAGAAAGAATAACACTCCTGTAATGATTGTACCTTTTTGCAGTACTGCGTCAATTCCTCTTGCTTTTTGCTTGCCAAATAATTGTTCAGCTCCACCTGAAATAGCTCCAGACAAACCTGCACTTTTTCCTGATTGTAATAATACAAAAACAATTAATACGATTGCATCAATAATTAGCAAAATCATTGCCGTTGTTGCTAACATGTTGCAAACACCTCCTAGACGTACAAATACATAATATCAATTTAGCACAATATGTCTATGTTTAGCAAGTTTTTTTGCAATTTTTCTATTATAGAGGATGTTCCAAAAGCAGTTGTAGACATGGTAAAATATAGTGAACCTACCAATCATAGAGGTGATGATAATGCAAACAAGTAAATGGCTGGCAATGTCTGATCAAATTCCTGTCTATTTAAGGATGTGGAATCAAGTGAAAAGTCCGCGTGCAATTGTTCAAATCGTCCATGGTATGGCAGAACACATCGAAAGGTATGATGATTTCGCAACATTCCTTAATAGTCAGAACATACTCGTATATGGAAATGATCATAGAGGGCATGGGAGAACAGGTGAAAAGCAAAACAAGATGGGGTACTTTTGCCATGAGGACGGATTTGACCGGGCTGTTCGCGATCTAATGGAAATCACCGAGTGTATTCAACAGAAAAACCCTGCATTGCCTATCTTCTTAATTGGACATAGTATGGGATCATTCTTTACCAGAAGGTATTTAACTTTACATAAGGAAAGGAATGTTTCCGGAGTTGTCTTAATCGGGACAGGGTACCAACCTTCCTCTATATTAAAAGCAGGAAAAGCGCTTGTTAAATCAATATCCAGAATAAAGGAAAAGACAGCTCCTGGCCAATTTATGAATAAACTCACATTTAATCAGTACAACAAGAGAACGGAGAAGGAAACAGAATTTGACTGGCTCTCTACGGACAGAGAATTGGTCAGAGAATATATAAAAGATCCTTTATGCGGCTTTATCCCAACAAATCAATTTTTTTATGATTTATATGAAGGAATTGACAAGATCCAGCAAAAACGGGCAATTGCTCAGATAAACAAACAAATTCCTCTATTATTTCTGTCGGGAGAAGACGATCCTGTGACAAACTACGGAGAAGGCATGAATTCTGTTGCGCGTTTATATCCATCAGATGATAAGGAATTAAAGATATATCCGAAAATGAGACATGAAATACTTAACGAACATGAAAAAGAAATAGTATTTCGGGATATACTAAACTGGATCAATAAACAAATTACTTGATAATTCGACATACAGTCATTATAATGATGTTGCTACTTTTATTGATTTTTTACAAAAATTTTAAACTTTTCAATCGATATCTTGAAAATTAACAATAAAAAAGAGTAAAATTAAAAGGTAGCAATACATTAATCATATATTTAACAGGAGGTTTTTTACTATGGCAGTAGAAAAAACAGTAACAATCACAGACGAAACAGGAGTTCATGCTCGCCCGGCGACAGTTCTTGTAAATAAAGCAGGAAGCTATTCTTCAGATATGACTTTAGAATATAACGGAAAGTCCATTAACCTGAAATCAATCATGGGAGTTATGTCACTTGGTATCCCTCAAGGTGCAGAAATCAAAGTTATTGCTGAAGGTTCTGATGAGCAGGAAGCTGTAGACGGTGTAGTGGAAGTAATTAAATCAGAAGGACTAGGAGAGTAATTCTTTCATGAGTATTTTAACAGGTATTGCAGCATCAAATGGTATCGCCATAGCGAAAGCATATAAATTGGCAGTTCCAGACCTTTCTTTTACGAAGAAAGCGATTGAAGATGCAAAAAGTGAAGTAGAACGCCTGACAAATGCATTAGAAGTTTCTAAATCAGAATTAGAAAAGATTAAAGAACATGCGAGAACTTCTCTTGGAGACGAACATGCTGAAATCTTTTCTGCTCATTTGCTTGTGTTAAGTGATCCGGAATTAATTAATCCAATTAAAGATAAGATTGAAACGGATAAGGTTAATGCAGAATTTGCGTTAGATGAAACAGCTCAAATGTTTATTCAAATGTTTGAAAATATGGACAATGAATATATGAGAGAAAGAGCTGCGGATATTAAAGACGTAACAAAACGTGTAATGGCACATTTATTGAATGTATCATTCCCGAATCCTGCTTTAATCAATGAAGAAGTTGTTGTTATTGCAGAAGATTTAACACCATCTGATACTGCTCAATTAAACAAGCAATTTGTTAAAGGTTTTGCAACAAATATTGGCGGTAGAACTTCTCACTCTGCAATTATGGCTAGATCTCTTGAAATTCCGGCAGTAGTTGGTACAAAAGAAGTTACTTCAACTGTTAAAGAAGGAGATCTTCTGATCATTGACGGAATTGATGGACAAGTTATTATTAACCCTTCAGATGATGAAGTTACTAAATATACGCAAAAACAAGAAGAATTTGAAAAACAGAAACAAGAATGGGCAAAACTAAAAGATGAGCCTACTACCTCTTCAGATGGAACTCATGTGGAATTAGTAGCTAATATCGGAACACCAGAAGACGTAGAAGGTGTATTAAACAATGGTGGTGAAGGTGTTGGTCTTTACCGTACCGAATTCCTTTATATGGGTAAAAATAGTCTGCCTACTGAAGATGAGCAGTTTGATGCTTATAAATCTGTATTAGAACAAATGGGCGAAAAACCTGTTGTTGTTCGTACACTTGATATTGGTGGAGACAAAGAATTACCATATTTGGAATTACCTGATGAAATGAACCCATTCTTAGGTTACCGTGCAATTCGTCTCTGTCTGGAACGTGATGATATTTTCCGTACTCAATTACGCGCACTTCTTCGTGCAAGTACATATGGAAACTTAAAAATTATGTTCCCAATGATTGCAACGTTAGATGAATTCCGTCAGGCAAAAAAAATCTTATTAGAAGAAAAAGACAAATTAATTGCTGAAGGTGTGGAAGTCTCTGATTCCATTGAAATTGGTATTATGGTTGAGATCCCATCAACGGCTGTAATTGCACGTCAATTTGCGAAAGAAGTTGATTTCTTCAGTATTGGAACAAATGATTTGATTCAATACACACTGGCTGCTGACCGTATGAATGAACGTGTTAGTTATTTATACCAACCATACCACCCGGCTATCTTAAACCTTGTTAACAATGTTATTGAGGCAGCACATGCTGAAGGCAAATGGGCTGGAATGTGTGGAGAAATGGCTGGTGATTCTATTGCAATTCCGATTCTTTTAGGATTAGGTTTAGATGAATTCAGTATGAGCGCAACATCTATTTTACCTGCTCGTACACAAATCAAAGGCCTGTCAAAAGAAGAGATGCAATCATTCAAAGATCAGCTGTTAAGCATGAACACTGCTGATGAAGTAGAAGCTTTTGTTCGTGAGAAAACAAATCAGTAATATATAGAGATAAAATCCTTTCTAGAAATAAATAGGCTTATCCTTTACAGGATAAGCCTATTTTATATCGACAACAATTGTCTAATTACTTCTCGTCTGGTATTTCTACATCATCTTCCCATGCCAGCATCCCGCCAGCCATATTTGTTGCTTGAATACCTTTTGCTTCTAAATATTCTGTTGCGCGGCCACTGCGTCCTCCAGAACGGCAAACCATATAGTAATGTTTACCTTCCTCTAACTCATTGATACGCTCTGGAATTTCGCCTAATCGAATATGTTTTGCACCAGGAATGATACCTCCTGCAACTTCTTCATCTTCTCTTACATCAATAATATTCAGCTTTTCTCCGCTTTTCAATTTCTCAGCTAACTCAGCAGGCTGTATTTCTTTCATAGTAGTTACCTCCAAATAAATTAATCATCCACATTATAACACGTAAACCGCCCAATAGCGCAATGTTAGCCCCTCGGAACTGTTTAGACTTTATATTTAAACATAAGCCGTATTTTCGGACATTGATTATGGTTGCACTCAGGTACTAATTTTGTAAATGCAATTGCTCCGCTGGGGGAAAACAGTCGCTTTCTGTGGGCACGGCTTCAGCTAACTTGTTAAAGAAACCCACTTTAACAAGTGGATCTTCAGCTCGCGCTGTTCCCACAAGAGTCTCCTATTTTCCCCCAGCTATTTATAGAGTTCTAGACCAATGAGAGCAACGAATAGTGAACTGAATGTGGTGTTTATATCAAATATGACGTTGCACGTAAATTATATGCCGTAATATCAGCATTTTAAAAATAAAGAACTGTAATTCTAGTGGAGTAAATAAACGTAGTCTCCTATGGGATCAGAGTCCTAGGCGAGACCCCGCAGTGAGCGGTTTTTGCGAGCGAGGAGGCTTGACAGACGCCCATGGAAAGCGAAGTTTATTTACGGAACGGCAATATTGCACACTTCAGCTGAGTCATTCTTCGCACTACACTTTCTGTTATATCTTCTGCTTGTTATATAAAAAAAGATGAACTCTGGTTGTCAGAGTCCATCTTTTGGTTATATGCTTATTTGTTTAAGTTATAGAACGCTGTTTGGCCTGCGTATTTTGCTGAAGAAGCTAATGCGTCTTCGATACGTAGTAACTGGTTGTATTTCGCTACACGGTCTGTACGAGACGGTGCACCTGTTTTGATTTGACCAGCGTTTGTTGCAACAGCGATATCTGCAATTGTTGCATCTTCTGTTTCACCAGAACGGTGAGAGATTACTGCAGTGTAACCAGCACGTTTCGCCATTTCGATTGCTTCGAAAGTTTCTGTTAATGTACCGATTTGGTTTACTTTTACAAGGATAGAGTTACCTACACCTTGCTCGATACCTTGCGCTAGACGTTTAGTGTTTGTAACAAACAAGTCATCACCAACTAATTGTACACGGTCGCCGATACGATCTGTAAGAAGTTTGTGACCTTCCCAGTCATTTTCATCTAATCCATCTTCAATAGAAACGATTGGATATTTGTTGATCATTTCTTCGTACCAAGAAACCATTTCTTCAGAAGTACGAACAACGCCTTCACCTTTCAGGTTGTATTTGCCATCTTCGTAGAATTCAGAAGATGCTACATCCATTGCAAGCTTAACTTCTTCACCTGGCTTGTAACCAGCTGCTTCGATTGCTTCAATAATTGTAGAAAGAGCTTCTTCATTTGAACCAAGGTTTGGAGCAAATCCACCTTCATCACCTACAGCTGTGTTCAAGCCTTTTCCACTTAGTACTTTCTTCAAGCTGTGGAAAATCTCTGCACCCATACGAAGTGCTTCTTTGAATGTTGGAGCACCTACAGGCATGATCATAAATTCCTGGATATCAACATTATTATCTGCATGCTCTCCACCATTTACGATATTCATCATT
>NZ_ML762432.1:33430-74945 GCF_009498735.1 Gracilibacillus oryzae | reverse complement strand
AAGAGTTGTTGCATTGAATCCGCCTAAGTAAGTATATAATGGAACACCTAAGTGATCAGCTGCTGCATGTGCTGCTGCCATTGATACACCAAGAATAGCGTTTGCTCCTAATTTACCTTTGTTTTCTGTACCATCAAGTTCAAGTAAAAGCTGGTCAATGATAACTTGACGAGTTACATCAATTCCCATTAATTCTGGTGCAATTACTTCATTTACGTTCTCTACTGCTTTTGATACACCTTTACCTAAATAACGATCTTTGTCACCGTCACGTAATTCAACTGCTTCGTGTTCACCAGTAGAAGCACCGCTTGGTACTAGTGCAGTACCGAAAGCTCCTGATTCTGTATAAATTTCTACTTCGATTGTTGGGTTACCACGGGAATCTAATACTTCACGTGCATATACGTCTGTAATAAATGGCATAATTAATACTCTCCTTTTATTTTAAATTATTTTTTAAGTAATGACTCGCCTGTCATTTCTTTTGGTTTGTTAACATCTAATAAGTCTAATAAAGTTGGTGAAAGGTCTGCTAAAATACCGCCATCACGTAACTCTACATTATCTTTTGTTACAATTACAGGAACCGGATTTGTCGTGTGTGCTGTCATCGGATCACCATTTAATGTAACAACTTCATCAGAGTTGCCATGATCTGCTGTAATAATAGCATGGCCGCCTTTTTCGATGATTTTATCAACGATTTTACCTAAGCATTCATCAACAGTTTCAATTGCTTTAATTGTCGGTTCCAGCATACCTGAGTGACCAACCATGTCTGGATTGGCAAAGTTAAGAATAATGGCATTCTGCTCACCTTTATCCAATTCTTCAAGTAATGCATCCGTAACTTCATATGCACTCATTTCTGGTTTCAAGTCATATGTTGCAACTTTTGGAGAATCGATCAAAATTCGCTTCTCACCAGGAAACTCCTGCTCGCGTCCACCGCTCATAAAGAATGTCACATGAGGGTATTTTTCTGTTTCTGCAATTCTTAGTTGGTTTAGATTATTCTGTGACAGAACTTCTCCAACTGTATTATCTAAGTTTACAGGCTCATAGGCAACATATCCATCAACTGTTTCACTGAAGTTAGTCAGACAAACAAAATAGATATTTCTCGGCGCTTTGTCTCCTCGTTCAAAATCACGGAAGTCCTCATTTGCGAAAGTACGAGAAATTTGAATCGCTCTGTCTGGACGGAAATTACAGAAGATTACTGAATCGTCGTCAGAAATGGTCGCTTTTGGTTCCCCATTTTCTCCAGTGATAACAGATGGTATAACAAATTCATCATAAATCTCGTTCTTATAAGAATCTTCTACAACTTCGATTGGATCAGTATATTTAGGACCATCACCGTAAACCATTGCATCATATGACTTTTTCACACGGTCCCAACGTTTGTCACGGTCCATTGAATAGTAGCGTCCAGAGATTGTTGCAATTTCACCTACACCAAATTCTTTCATTTTATCAAGTGCCTGAATAATGTAAGTTTTAGCAGATTTTTGATTCACATCACGTCCATCTAAGAAAGCATGTAGATACACTTTCTTAAGTCCTGAATCTGCTGCAAGCTTTAATACTGCAAATATATGGTCTATATGGCTATGTACCCCACCATCTGATAGTAAGCCAAATACGTGAAGAGCTTTGTTATTGGTTTTTGCATGGTCAATAGCTTTTAGAATTACTTTGTTTTCAAAGAATTCGCCATCCTTTATCGACAAGTTAACACGAGTTAAACTTTGATAAACTATGCGTCCTGCTCCAATATTTAAGTGACCTACCTCTGAATTCCCCATTTGTCCTTCTGGCAAGCCAACAGCTTCACCAGATGCAGTTAACTGGTTGTGAGGATAGTTATTCCAATAACGATCGAAATTTGGGGTGTTAGCCTGTTTTACTGCATTCCCTTTTACTTCATCTCTTATCGCATAACCGTCCAAGATGATGAGGGCTGCTAATTTGTTTTGACTCATTTTGCACCAGCCTCCACTAGTTGCAGGAATGAATCAGCTTCTAAGCTAGCACCGCCTACAAGTGCTCCATCAATGTCAGATTGAGAAAGCAACTCGTCTGCATTTGCGGGTTTTACACTTCCGCCATACTGAATTCGAACAGCTTCTGCAGCTGTTTCTGATACAGCACTTGCTACTACTTTACGTATGTGAGTACAAACTTCATTTGCTTGTTCAGATGTTGCTGTTTTCCCTGTACCAATTGCCCAAATTGGTTCATAAGCAATAATAGAAGCTTTTACTTGGTCTTCTGATAAACCATCGATTGCAGCTTTTACTTGTGTTTCCACTACATTCATCGTTGCATTGCTTTCACGCTCATCTAATGTTTCTCCAACACAAATGATTGGAGTTAAACCATGAGCAAATGCAGCGTGAGCTTTTTTGTTTACTGTTTCGTCAGTTTCTGCAAACAATTCGCGACGTTCAGAGTGACCTAACACTACATAAGTTACCCCAAGGTCTTTTAACATGCTTGGACTTACTTCACCAGTAAACGCTCCACTTTCTTCAAAGTGCATGTTCTGTGCTGCAATTGCTAAGTCTGTTCCTTTTGCTTTTTCTACTAATGTTGGCAAGTATGGAAAAGGGGCACAAACTACTGATTCCACTTTTTCACTTGAAGGTACCTTTGCTTTCGTATCTTCAACGAATTGAACAGCTTCACCTAATAATTTGTTCATTTTCCAGTTACCTGCGATTACTTTTGTACGCATCCTGTCACCTCTCCTTTTCTTACTTGTCAGTTAATGCAGTAACTCCTGGCAGTTCTTTACCTTCCATGAACTCTAAAGAAGCTCCACCACCAGTAGAAATGTGATCCATTTTATCTGCAAGACCAAATTTCTCGACAGCTGCTGCTGAGTCACCGCCACCAATTACAGTATACCCTTCTGTTTTACTTAATGCATCTGCTACGGCTTTTGTACCATTTGCAAAAGTATCCAATTCGAATACACCCATTGGTCCGTTCCAGATAATAAGCTTAGACTCCGCTACTATTTTAGCATATTTTTCACGAGTTTTTGGACCAATATCTAAAGCTTCCCAATCAGCAGGAATTTCTTTAATGCTTACTTCATGAGTGTTTGCATCATTTGAGAAGTCATCTCCAATGATAACATCCTCTGGCATAACGAAGTTTACACCTTTATCTTTCGCTTTTTGCATATATTCTTTTGCTAACTCAATTTTATCTTCTTCTAATAGAGATTGACCGATTTCATAGCCAAGTGCTTTTACAAACGTATAAGCAAGACCACCACCGATAATTAAGTTATCTACTTTGTCTAAAAGATTATCAATAACACCGATTTTATCTTTTACTTTTGCACCGCCAACAATTGCAGTGAACGGGCGATCTGGATTAGAAAGAGCTTTTCCTAAAACATCAAGTTCTTTTTCAAGCAATAAGCCTGCTGCTGATGGAATATATTCAGCAATTCCAGCAGTAGAAGCATGAGCACGGTGAGCTGCACCAAATGCATCATTTACATAGAAATCAGCTAAATCTGCGAAGGCTTTCGCTAACTCTTGATCATTTTTTGTTTCACCAGCTTCAAAACGGACATTTTCGATTAATAAAATATCTCCATCGCTCAAACCGTTTACTGCTTCATTTACTTCCGCACCGTATACCTGATCAGTTTTTACAACTGTTTTATTGATAAGATCACTTAAACGTTTCGCAACAGCATCCATGCGTAATTCTTCTACAACCTCACCGCCAGGACGACCTAAGTGACTTGCTAAGATAACTTTTGCACCTTGTCCTGTTAAGTATTCGATTGTTGGAATCGCTGCTCTAATACGTGTATCATCTGTTACTTGTCCGTCTTTCATTGGTACATTAAAATCGACACGACAAAAAACCTTTTTCCCTTTAACATCAATGTCTTTGATTGTCTGTTTGTTCATTTGGATGAACCTCCTTGGGATATATTATTTACTAAGTTAATACAAAACAGGAGGAGGATTGATCCCCCTCCCGTTCACAAATTATCCTTATAGCCCTTGTGCTTTAAGGTATGCAGCTAAATCAACTACACGGCTTGAGTATCCCATTTCATTGTCATACCAAGATACTACTTTTACCATGTTGCCTTCCATTACCATTGTAGAAAGACCATCGATAGTAGAAGAATTAGTGTTACCGATATAGTCTACAGATACTAATGGCTCATCAGAGTATCCAAGGATACCTTTTAATTTACCTTCAGCAGCTTCTTTAAGCGCACCGTTTACTTCTTCAACTGTTACATCTTTGTCAAGTTCTGCAACAAGGTCAACTAGTGAACCATCTGGAGTAGGTACACGCATTGCCATACCATTCAATTTACCTTCTAATTCAGGTAATACTAGAGATACTGCTTTTGCAGCACCAGTAGTTGTAGGAATGATATTCTCAGAAGCTGCACGCGCACGACGGTAATCTTTATGTGGTAAGTCTAAGATTTGCTGATCGTTAGTGTATGAGTGAATTGTTGTCATCATACCGCGTTTTAAACCGAATTTATCGTTTAATACTTTAGCATATGGAGCTAAACAGTTTGTTGTACAAGATGCATTTGAGATTACATGATGATTTGCTGGATCATATTTATCTTCGTTAACACCCATAACTACAGTGATGTCTTCATCTGTTGCAGGAGCAGAGATGATTACTTTTTTAGCACCAGCATCTAAGTGTTTTGCTGCTGCTTCACGCTTAGTGAAGATACCAGTAGATTCTACTGCGATTTCAACACCTAAGTCACCCCAACCTAAGTTAGCTGGGTCACGTTCAGAAAGAACTTTAATTTCTTTTCCGCCAACTACAAGAACGTCACCTTTTACAGAAACTTCTTCTTCTAGTTTACCGTGAACAGAGTCATATTTTAGTAAGTGTGCAAGCATATTTGCATCTGTTAAATCGTTTACTGCTACTACTTCCACCTCATCATTTTTTAAAGCTTGACGGAAAACATTACGACCGATACGGCCAAAACCATTAATACCTACTTTTACTGCCATGCTAAATCCTCCTTAAGGTTGTGCTTTAATTTTATATTTAAAGGGAAATTAATCTCCCTTTAACAACTCTTTCGCTGCTGCTTCATCTGTAATAAGCACATTGCTCTTTCCCTGCTTAAAATATGACTGGATCGCTTTTGCCTTTGATTTTCCACCAGCAACAGCTATGACATGCTGTGCCTGTTTCAATTCTTCAATTTGCATACCAACTGTACGAACCTTATAAACAACTTTGCCTTGTTCGTCCAGATAATAGCCAAAAGCTTCACCTACAGCATTACCAGCTCTCAGTTTTTCCATTACATTGTCTGATGCTTTCCGTCGGTTAGCCATAGTAAAGGCATCTCCTATACTATGAAGGACAACTTTCGCATCATGAACCATCTCCAGAATGTCTTTGATCGTTGGTTCATTAATAATGGATTGATAGGATTCTTCACTTAAAGGATCCGGAACATAAAGCATACGGTAATTCCCATTTGCTTTCTTTGCCATCTGTGCACAAATAGTATTTGCCTGGTTCTCTACTTGTTCACCCAAACCGCCGCGAGCCGGAACAAACGTACAATTCGGTGCATGCAAGAGTGGCTTCATTTGATTTGCAACTTCTGCCATACTGGTACCACCAGTGACAGCTATCGTTTGCTTGGAAGTTAATATAGAGTTAAGGAACTGGACACAAGCTTTTCCCAGCTCTTCTTTTACCGAATAACGCTCATCACTATTTCCCGCAACGATGATGACATACTCCAATTGTAATTTATCCTTAATTTGTGATTCTAAAACACGAAATTCAGAAATTCCATTCATGAACTCTGCCAATTTCTCAATAATCGCATTTCCTTCTTCTGTAACTTGCATCCCTTTTGATGTCACTGCAATAAACCCATGCCGATTCAAAAATTCTGTTTCAGATCGGATGACTCGTTCCTTTATTTGAATATTATCGGAAAGACTTCTTCGTCCAATAGGCTGCATTCGTTGTATGTATTGCAATATTTTGTATCTTTTTTGCATGACATCTAATATATCAGGGAACAATTTTTCTTGAATATTCAATAAATCCTTCAATCGGAAACGCTCCTTTTTTCGATACCGGGAAATATTTGTCCCTCCTAGTCAAAAATCGTCCCACAGAGACTAAAAAAAATCAACTTCCATAGATGATTCTAACAAAGTGTTCAAAATTTCTCAACTATTTTAGCCACTATTTTTTATTTTTCAGAAAATTCGCTATATTTTCATAGTCAATTATTCCTGAATCGACAATGGTATGATCGATTTCTATCACTGGAATTAGGAGATGATATTTTTCTAATAAAGAGTCATTCTTGTAAATATCAATTTCTTCAATAGAAAAAGAAAATTCTGTTTGTAACAGCTCTAATATTGTTTTGGCGTCATCGCACAATGAGCAATTCTCTTTTATGTATACATTCACTTGCAAACTAATGACCTTCTTTCATAAGTTTCGCTAATTTTCAGCGGGGGATAGAAAAACCCCCACTGATCAGAGTCTCACTTTATTGGATTGCTTTCTTACCTACGTCGACCATCTCTTTTAATACTTTAGCAGAATTACCTAATTGTTCTTGTTCTGTATCTGTCAAGTTTAATTCAATAATCTCTCTTACACCGTTTTCATTCAGTATGGCTGGAACTCCTATATAAATGTCGTCTAATCCGTATTGCCCTTCAAGATAGGCAGAAACTGTTACGATTGCATTCTCATTATTTAGTATAGCTCTCGTCAAACGAACTAATCCCAGGCCAATCCCGTAATACGTAGCCCCTTTACGTTTTATAATATGATAGGCAGCATCACGTACATTTTCAAATATGGCATTCATTTCATCGTGTTGATAAACATCTTGAATCCCTGCATACTTGCTTAATGGCACGCCGCCGATTTGGACATGGCTCCAAACTGGTAATTCTGAATCACCATGTTCTCCCATGATATAAGCATGCACATTTCTTGGATCCACTTCAAAGTGTTCGCCGAGTAAATAACGGAATCTTGCAGTATCTAAGATGGTCCCAGATCCAATAACACGCTCTTTCGGTAAACCGGAAATCTCTCTTGTCAATTGTGTAAGAATATCTACCGGATTTGTTGCAACAAGAAAGATACCCTGGAAATCAACATCCATAACTTTATTGATTATTCCTTTAAAAATCTTTGCATTCTTTGACACTAAGTCTAATCTTGTTTCACCAGGGCGTTGATTAGCACCAGCTGTAATTACTACCAAGTCAGCATTATGGCATTCTTCATAATCTCCAGCTTTGATTCTCATCGGATTACCAAATGCCATACCATGGTTTAAGTCTCTAGCTTCACCTTCTGCTTTTTCTTTGTCTAAATCAATTAATACTAATTCATTCACTACTCCTTGATTTAATAAAGCATAGGCATAACTTGTTCCGACAAACCCAGTTCCAATTATGACAACTTTTCTTAACTTCGTTTTTTTACCAGCCATCAAATCACCCCTCACCAAAATTATAAATATTGTGGTTATACCTTTACTATATCCTATTTTTCTTTGAGATAAAAGGGAGAGATATGACGATATTGTGAAATATTGAGCAATACATTTCACTGCGAGCAGAAAGTCATATATATACAAAAAGTCCTCATTCACTAAACTTTGTTTAATGAATGAGGACTCTTTGACTGCTGTTAAGCTAATATTACTGAACATTATTTGGTGTACGCGCCCGGAGGGATTCGAACCCCCGACACATGGTACCGGAAACCATTGCTCTATCCCCTGAGCTACGGGCGCATGACTTTAATAGCGACATTTTTTATTATACAGAAAGCATTTATAAATTTCAATGATAAATTTTCTTCTTTTTGTTAAACTGTCTACATAAACTATTCAAGACTTATGGTTTAAATATTCCTGAAAAGGGAATGATGGTGATAAAATACATACGTGATTTCAAAAGCAGATCAAATCTTTTGACCTTATTTGACCATTAAGTTATCATGAGAATAGTCCAGTAATTATTAAAATGAAAAAGCAACAATAAGGAGGAATTTTTTTATGAATTTAATCCCTACAGTTATTGAACAAACAAACCGTGGTGAGCGAGCATATGACATTTATTCTCGCCTTTTAAAAGACAGAATTATTATGTTAGGAAGTGCGATTGATGATAATGTTGCCAACAGTATTGTTGCACAGCTGCTTTTCTTAACAGCAGAAGATTCTGAAAAGGATATTTCATTATACATCAATTCACCAGGCGGTTCAATTACAGCTGGTATGGCAATTTATGATACAATGCAATTCATTAAACCGAATGTTTCCACTATTTGTATCGGTATGGCTGCATCTATGGGTGCATTCCTGTTAGCTGCTGGTGCACCTGGTAAACGTTATGCACTGCCAAACAGTGAAGTAATGATTCACCAGCCACTAGGCGGAACACAAGGTCAAGCATCAGATATTCAGATTCATGCGAACCGTATTATTGAAATGCGTAAAAAATTAAACGAAATCTTAGCTGATCGTACTGGTCAACCACTTGAAGTAATCGAAAGAGACACAGATCGTGATAACTTTATGACAGCAGAGCGTGCAAAAGAATATGGATTAATTGATAAAGTAATGGAACAAAAACCAGCTGACTTAAATTAATCTTTGATTTAAAGAACCCGGCCTTCGCCGGGTTTTTTAACTAGTTATTCTCTTCCTTCAACAAAGTTTGCGAGATCATCCAGCGCCTCTTGATCATCAGGTCCATCTATAATTAATCTTATTTCATTTCCTTTTGTTAATGCCAGACTCATTAAACCCATGATACTTTTCGCATTGATTCTTTTTTGATCTTTCTCAATAAATATCTCTGAAGAATAACTGTTTGCTTTTTGAACAAATTGGGCTGCAGGTCTTGCCTGCAAACCTGGATCCACACCAATCACCACATTTTTCTCTACCATATGAAAAGCCCCTCTCTTAGTATTTGAAAGCGTTGTCATTAATTATAATACTATACTATTTCCATTTTTATTACCACTTAAATGAATAATTACCATGAAAATAATTAGCTTTCGCTTTCGCTTTCTCTTTGCGGGATGCTTTGATGGATCTGGTTTTATGATGCTCTCAGAACGTCATCTTTCGACCTTTCCTAAGCAAACAAAAATCCGAACTGATTATTGTTTAAAAAATCAGTTCGGATTCTATAGATAAAGTGAGAATTTGTATCCCCCACTTACTTTCTTCATGTTACAGACGGTGGGCGATGTGATAAAATATATTTTGTCTAAGCCAACCTATCTTTAATTGTTTATTGTAATATTATCTTTGCGTAATTGTTCAGCAAACTGATCAATTTTTTTGAGACGATGGTTAATACCAGACTTGCTTATTTTACTTCCTGATACCATTTCTCCCAATTCCTTAAGCGAAACATCTTGATGTTCCATTCGTAACTCAGCAATCTCACGCAATTTATCAGGTAATGCCTCTAAACCGACCGTATTTGAGATATAGCGAATATTCTCAACCTGCCGAAATGCAGCACCTATTGTCTTATTTAAGTTAGCAGTCTCACAGTTTACCAGACGATTCACTGAATTCCGCATATCACGAACAATTCGAACATCCTCAAATTTAAATAATGCCTGGTGTGCCCCAATATAATTTAATAGTTCCGTAATTTTCTCAGCTTCTTTTATATACGTGATAAAGCCCTTTTTTCGCTCCAGAATCCGTGCATGAAGATTATAGTCATTTAGCAAGTCGCATAATGCCTGATTATGTTCTTCATAAAAATTATATATTTCCAGATGATAAGACGATGTTTCCGGATTATTGACAGATCCGCCAGCCAGGAAAGCTCCACGTAAATATGCTCTGCGGCAGCATTCTTTCTCCTTATATGTGTTGGATATTGTCCGTACGAATTGATATGGTTCAATTAACAGTTCCATATCCAGTAACATTTCCTTCACACGATCATTCATTCGAACAATATACACATTGTTTTTCTTCAGCTTCATCTTCTTTCTCACAAGCAGTTCCACAGGGAAGCCGTATAAATTCTTAATCAAAGTATAGATGCGCCTGGCAATCGCTGCATTCTCTGTTTGTACATCCAATGAATAGTGTAACCGTGAGAATGACACAGCACCATTCATGCGAATTAATGCCGCCAATTCCGCTCGATTACAGCAAGTATCGTTTTCTATTTTAGTCAGCTCTTTTTTAATTTCCGATGCAAACGACAATTTTCTCCCCCCTTATTTGCCCCTACAATAAAGAAACGAGAAGATTGGCAATTTTTTCTGTATCATGCCTTAATGAATTGTTCTTTACTTTCACAATATCTTCTTCAATAATTTCTAATCCCAAGCATTTTAGTCGCTCTAAATCATATTTAACAGGCTCTGCTTTTTCTTCTGCATAGACTAATTTCATATTAGGATCTATTTCTTTATTATGGACGATTACTGATTGAATACAGCCATGACCAATATGGTCTAAAATTGCCTGGACATGATCAGCTACCGTATAATTATTTGTTTCACCGACCTGGGTCATTACATTACAGACATAGACAACTTTTGCTTTTGTCTCCTTTAAGGCATTACCTATTTGCGGCACGATCAAATTTGGCAAAATACTTGTATAAAGACTGCCTGGAGCAATCACTACAATATCCGCATGATGAATAGCATCGACAGCCTCCGGTAATGGCAAGACAGGATCCGGCTTTATAAACACACGCTTTATCTTCTTCTTTTCTTTCGGAATATTCGATTCTCCGACAACTACTGTTCCATCTTCATATTCTGCATGTAAAAACATGCTTTGATTGGCAATCGGATAAATATTGCCTTTTACATTCAACACACGGGAGATTTCTTTAATCCCTGTATAGAAGTCGCCCGTTACTGAGGTCATTGCAGCCAGCAGTAAATTTCCCATGGAATGACCTGATAATTCGTTCCCTTTTGAGAAACGATGTTGAAACAAGTTCATTAACATCGGCTCCATATCAGATAATGCTGCAATTACATTTCTGATATCACCCGGAGCCGGGATTTCCATCTCTGTACGAAGTCTTCCTGAGCTGCCGCCATCATCAGCAACCGTTACAATTGCTGATAAGTCGACTTTATGCTCCTTTAAGCCGCGCAGCAGTACTGGCATTCCCGTGCCCCCGCCAATTACTACCACTTTTTTTAAATCTGACTGTACCATAAAGTTTAACCCTTTCGCTTGTCCATATCACGATGACTGACATGGGTGACATAGTTTTTTTGAAAATGTTTGGCTAAATATTCAGCAATCGCTACAGAACGGTGCTGTCCGCCAGTACATCCAATTGCAATCACAAGTTGGCTTTTTCCTTCTCTTTTGTACTGAGGTAACATGAATTGTAACAAATCAATTGTCTTCTCTAAAAATACTTTTGTATCAGACCATTTGAATACATAGGAGGATACTTCTTTATTTAACCCTGTAAGTGGCCGCATATGATCAACATAGTGCGGATTTGGTAAGAAGCGGACATCAAATACAAGGTCAGCATCTATTGGCAGACCATATTTGAATCCAAAGGAAAGGGTGTGAATAGAAAAGATTTCCTGTTCTTTCTCACTGTATCTTTGTACAATTTCTTCCCTTAACTCTTTCGGCTTTAAATTTGATGTATCGATAAAGTGTTGTGCTCGTCCTCTTAATTCATCCAGAATGGCTCTTTCCGAATGTATTCCTTCTAATGGCAGACCATTTTGTGCAAGTGGATGGGATCGTCTCGTTTCTTTATAACGGGAAACTAATACTTGATCACTCGCATCTAAGAACAGTATATGCTCCTCTAACCAGTTTTCCTGTCCTAATTGATTTAAAGCATCAAATAATGAATCAAAGAACTCTCGCCCTCTTAAATCCATTACTAACGCTACCTTTTGAATATTATTCGTTGCATCTCGCATTAATTCCAGAAATTTCGACAACAATGCTGGCGGAAGATTATCCACACAATAGTAACCTAAATCTTCAAAGCTTTGGACAGCAACTGTTTTCCCTGCACCAGACATACCTGTAATAATGACTAGTTTTGTTTCTTCTGAAGGTTTGCCCATAACCATGTTTACCTCCCTCGATATCTTCCTATATTATTTAATTGTATGATGAAATAATTGTATATAACACTTTGTATGGCTCAACTATCTATTATACACGGAGAATTTATGTAGGACAAAGTAAAAAAATTGGCATAGGTTAGAAAACCTATGCCGTCAAGTTCTATTTATTAAAAAAGGGGGTCAATTAGTTAATTACATTATATCTAATTAATGTTTCATCCGTGTTACAGTGGCATTAATTTCATTTTACGGTAAGATTTCTAAATGATGACAAAACTATTTAGCTGCTTCAACAGCTTCATGCAAGTTTTCAACAAACGCCTGGGCAGCTTGTGCAGCAATTGCTCCATCACCTGTTGCTGTAACAATTTGACGTAACTCTTTGTCACGAATATCACCAGCAGCAAACACACCTTTTACGCTTGTTTCCATGTTTTCATTTGTTGGAATGTACCCTTCTTCATTTGTGATTCCCAATGATTTAAAAGGATCACTTAATGGGACCATTCCGATGTAAATAAATGCACCATCTGTTTTATGCTCATATTCTTCGCCAGTTTTTTTATTTAATAAAGTGGCACTTGCTACTTTTCCATTTTCTCCATTGATTGATTTGACAATCGTATCCCAGACAAAATCAATTTTTTCATTTTTAAAGGCACGATCTTGAAGAATTTTTTGGGCACGTAATTCATCACGACGGTGAACAATGGTTACTTTGCTGGCGAATCTCGTAAGATAAACGCCTTCTTCCACTGCTGAGTCACCACCACCGACAACAATTAGTTCTTTCTCTTTAAAGAATGCTCCATCACATACTGCACAATAAGAAACACCGCGTCCACCAAGCTCTTCTTCACCTGGAACACCTAATTTCTTATATTGTGCACCTGTCGTGATAATTAATGAGCGTGTTTTGTATTCTTTTGATCCTGCTACAACTGTTTTATATTCTTTACCATCAATGACTTCTTTAATGTCCCCGTATGCATATTCCGCACCAAATCTTTTGGAATGGTCGAACATTTTATTGGACAGGTCCGGTCCTAAGATATGATCATAACCTGGATAATTTTCGACATCCTCAGTGTTAGCCATTTGCCCGCCCGGAATCCCTCTCTCAAGCATTAACGTATCCAAATTCGCACGTGATGTATAAACAGCTGCCGTCATCCCCGCAGGGCCTGCGCCAGCAATAATTACGTCATAAATTCTTTCTTCTGTCATGATATTCATCCTCCCTATGATAGTATAATCATTATCTTACGCTTCGAGAAAAAGGTCTAATATTCTGCTCAAATATTAGATTAGCTTATCACGTTTCCATGGTCTCAGCTGTTTTGTCAATATAGTATGCTCTTTACAACCTTCTAACCAAATCGCTTCTGCTTTTTCTTCATTTCCAACAAAATAATAACATGTACTAAACCATCTATAATAAGAAGGATGACCCTTTAATCTTGATTTATGCAACAGCTTGAATCTCAGTAATGCCTCTTCATAAAAGCCAATTTGGGTAAAAGTTGTTGCCATTCTCAATTTCTGCTGTTCATGGACTGGATAAATATTCTGCAGCATTGTTACAATCTGATCGAATTTCGCTTTTTTATTTGTGTGGTAATAAAAAATGGCCAAATTCATATAGCTGTTTAATGTTTCCGGGTGGTCCTGAACATATTTTTCTTCTAAATCAATTGCTTCCACTGTTTCGCCTGCAAAAAACAATGCGTAATGATATTCATGTCTGGCTTGCGGGAAATCTGGAAAAAGTGCAATCATTTCTTCTAATAATGCGATAGCTTCCTGCCATTCTTCTCTTTCCAAATGATAAAATACGGTCTCCTGATAGATAAGCACTTCATCTTCTTCGTCAAGCGCCCAGTCATCATCTTCTTCATCTTCTTCAAAGTCTAAAACTGTTATTAATTCGATCGCTTCTTCCGCAAAATCACCTTCAGGATCTTTATCTAAATATAATTCTGCATATTTGATGGCATCCTGCAACAATCCAAGGTGTGCATAATTGTTTGCAATAAGGTAATAACAATCAATATACTCTTCCCCATAAGCAGTTAGAACTCTGGTTAACAATTGGTTGGCTTTATGGTATGAACCGATTTCAGTATATACAATTGACATTTGACATTGATATAAAGGATGATCAGGCTTTTCTGATAGAGCTTTCCGAAACCATTTAAGTGAAAGTTCGAATTTTTGTTTCTGGTATGCTTCCACACCTTTTGTAAAGTAAAATTCCCCATCAGGTATAAAGGGGATAACATTTTTGTCTGATTGATTTGGTTTTGGCACGCTGTAATTACCCATCCTTTCTTTTTCTAAAAGTATTATATATATAAATTAGACTCTAACTTTTAAAATATATTTATCTGTAACGTTCGCCAAATGCATTATAACACATAACAGTTTACAAAATTAGCTCTAATTTAGCATTGTAGCAATTTTCTTTCATAAAATCAATCACATAACACGCATTAGTGCTAGTCTGATAGAAATCTCATCTTGTGATAAAATGGCTGAAAGGGGGATGAAAATGATGAATATCGCGATAATCGGTGCAGGGGCATTAGGTACATATTTTGGGGCAAGATGGATAGAAGCTGGTGCCAATGTTACTTTCATCGTTAGAGAAAAAAGAAAAAAGCAGATTGAAGAGAATGGGTTATATGTAAAAAGCATATGTGGGGACACCTCAATCAATGCACCGCAAATTGTAACAGACCCTTCAGAATTGAACAATATTGATATTGTTATTGTCGCAGTCAAGGGTTATCACTTAGAGAATGTGCTGCCAGTAATAAAAGCTTCACTTAGTGAAAATTCTTATATCCTGCCTGTTTTAAATGGCCTGGCTCATTATGCCCCACTTGTTCGTCAATTCGGTAAAGAAAAAGTACTTGGCGGACTTGCGAATATTATTGCCACATTAAATGATCAAGGCCATGTGGAACATACGAGTAAACTGCACGAAATTCGCTTCGGACCACTGGAAGAAGGACAAAAAGAAATATGTAAAAGATTAGCAGCTATCTCAGAGAAATCAAACATGGTAGCAGTACACAGTGAAAAAATAAAAACAGATTTATGGTACAAATATATGTTTATTACAGCATTTTCCGGAATTACAACAGCAGCAGATTTACCCATTGGCAGGATAAGAGCGCATAAGGCTACAATGGATATAGCAGAAGGCATATTAAAAGAAATGCAGAGAATTGCAGAAACTGAATCTGGCGGATTGGAAAATAAACATATCAAGCGGGCGATGGAAACAATGAGGAACTTACACCCTGAAGCAACATCTTCCATGCACCAGGATATGCGGAAGGGGTTAACCATTGAACTGGAGCACTTACATGGCTATGCAATGGAATTAGCAAAAAGCTCTCATGTAGAGGCACCTTACCTACAAACACTTTATGGTTTAATAAAAGCAAAAAACTGGTGACGGAACTTCCCCATCACCAGTTTTATTGTTTAAAGAAAGGATCTTCTGCCAGTCGTTTTTGCATTTGTTCATTCGTATAAATAACTTTCATTGGATTCCCGCCAACAAATGTGCCTGCCTCTACGTCT
The DNA here is from genome assembly GCF_009498735.1 of Gracilibacillus oryzae. Classification (GTDB taxonomy): domain Bacteria; phylum Bacillota; class Bacilli; order Bacillales; family Amphibacillaceae; genus Gracilibacillus; species Gracilibacillus oryzae. Next base: position 59,195 of record NZ_ML762432.1, on the reverse strand, counting down.
TTATGGATAACCGTTCCAGCAGCAACGACCGCCCCATCTCCTATCTTCACGCCAGGCAGTATGGTACTGTTGGCACCGATCATTACTTCATTACCGATATATACATCACCTAACCGGTATTCTTTTATTAAATACTCATGCGCCAAAATGGTTGTATTATAGCCAATCACACTATTTCTGCCAACATGGATTTTTTCTGGAAACATTACATCCAGCATAACCATTAAAGCAAAAGCGGTTTGATTTCCAACCTCCATGCGCAGGAATACTCGATATAACCAATTCTTTATCTTTAAAAACGGCGTGTATCTAGCGAGTTGAATCACAATAAAATTTTTTACAACTTTTAAGAATGGCACTGTTTTATATATATGCCACAGCGAATTAGCACCTTCTACCTTAAACCGTTTTGTTTTTCGCATTTTATTCTGCTCCGACAATTTCCAGAAGATCACTCATCTGCTCTAACATATAATGCGGATCATATGTCGATAAAAACTCCCGTCCTTTGATGGTCCAGGCAACACCGGCAGTCTGAACACCTGCATTATGACCTGCTTCAATGTCATGATAATTATCACCAACCATTAGTGTAGTCATCGGATTTGCCTTCAGTTTGTCAATTGCTTTTAAGATGGGCTCAGGATGGGGCTTGGCATTCTCCACATCATCTAAACCGATTAACACTTCGAACATATCACCCATCCCTGTTATCTCAAGACCTAATCTCGCTGTATCAGAGAGCTTTGTTGTGACAATCCCTAATTGATAACCAGCTTCCTTCAGTTTTTTAATCGTATCTACAACGGTCGGGTATGCTTTTACATAGTTTTCGTGATTGGCGTAATTATGTTCACGGTATGTTTTCATCATATCTTCCACTTTCTCTGGATTTACTTTTTGTAAACTGTCGACAAGTGGTGGACCTATGAACTCGATTATTTCTTCTCTTGCATATGGTCTGTCGCCAAATTTTCCGACAGTATGTGTGAATGATGCAATAATTAGCTCATTTGTATCGATTAATGTACCATCTAAATCAAATAAAATTGTTTCTATCTTCATTTTCATTTCCTCCAGAATGTGATAGGACTTACTTAAGTCAGTATCGTCTAGTTAAATTTCTCAAAAGTGAAACGGGCCTTTGCTAATACGCAAAAGCCTCCATTTCTGTTTATTTTTTCACTATTTTCTTGCCTTGATACGTCTTATCGGCTAAACCTTTTTTTCTTCTGTAGATAAGGATAATTATTGCAGCCACAACAAGAAGAATGGAAAGAACTTGTGCTGTTCTTAATGGTCCAACAATATATAAGCTGTCAGTACGCATCCCTTCGATAAAGTAGCGGCCAATAGAATAGTAAATAACATAAGTTAAGAACATTTCTCCACGACGCAATGGATATCTTCTTAATATAAGCAATACGATAAAACCGATAATATTCCAAACTGATTCATATAAAAATGTCGGATGATACATCGTTCCTTCTATGCACATCTGATTCATTATAAAATCAGGCAAATATTGATGGAAGTTATTATATGTAGTTTCCGAGATAGGACCACCGTGTGCTTCCTGGTTCATAAAGTTGCCCCAGCGGCCAATTGCCTGTCCCAGGATAAGACTTGGTGCGACAATATCCGCAATTTGCCAGAATGACAATTTACGAACCCTTGTATAAATAATAGCGGTGATGACTGAACCAATTAGCGCACCATGGATCGCAATTCCGCCTTCCCAAACAGCGAATACCTTCCACCAGGGCCCTCCTGCATATCTATCCCATTCAAAAGCAACATAATAGATTCTAGCTGATAAAATTGCGATAGGTATAGCAAACACAATTAAGTCTACAATATAATCTTTTTTCACACCTAAGCGGTCTGCTTCCCTTGTTGCAACCCATAAACCTAAAAATGCGCCTGTAGCAATGATCACACCATACCAATAGATCGGTAATGAACCGATCCACAAAAATACGGGGTCCAGCGCGGGTGCTTCACATGCCAAATTTGATCTCCTCCGTTCTCTTAGAAAAACTCGCATTCGCTCGTCATGAAAGCGAATGTGTGAGTTTTACTTATACTTTGAACTTCAAAATTACTACTACGTCGTTCAACACTTCCTTGCAGTAATTTTATACTTTCCTAACGTGCAAAGAAAAAATTTAATCTAAATCAAATTCCTCTTCTTCCCGCTCACCATGCTGGATCATCTTTGATAATCTTTGAGAAAACTCTTCCGCTGCATTGACACCCATCCGTTTTAAGCGGAAATTCATTGCTGCCACTTCAATAATAACAGCAAGGTTACGTCCAGGTCGAACAGGAAGTGTTATTTTAGGAATATTTATATCAATAATTGGCATTGTCTCTTCTTCCAGACCTAAGCGATCATATTGTTTCTTCTGGTCCCATGTTTCCAGATTAATTACTAAAGAGATTCTTTTGTGGGAACGTACAGATCCTGCACCAAACAATGTCATCACATTGATGATCCCTAAACCTCTAATTTCTAATAAATGTTCGATTAGCGGTGGTGAAGACCCAATCAGCCTATCATAGTCTTCCTGTCTTATTTCCACACTATCATCTGCTACTAATCGGTGACCTCTTTTCACCAGTTCAAGCGCTGTTTCACTTTTCCCGACACCGCTTTGACCAGTAATTAACACACCAATCCCGTAGATATCAACTAATACACCGTGAACTGCAGTAAATGGTGCGAATTTCGCTTCAAGGAAATTCGTTATCCTGCTGATCACCCGTGTCGTTTTATACGGTGAACGCATTAATGGGACACCAGATGCTTCACACGCTTCCACTAATTCTTCAGGAACTTCCATATCACGAGTAATTACAATACCTGGTGTGATATCTGTACACAATTTATAAGAACGATCTTTTTTCTCGTCTTTTGTTAATTCCGCAAAATAGGATAGCTCTGTTTTGCCTAATAGTTGTAACCGGTCCTTTGGATAGTACTTGAAATATCCTGTCAACTCAATCCCCGGCCGAGAAACCTCACTCATAAATATTTCCCGGTGCACGCCTTCTTTTCCTGCAATTAATTCAATGTTAAAACGTTCTAATAGATCTTGAGTACGAACTTTTGCCATCTTTCTTTAGCCCCCAGTCGAAACATCTTTTATCATTAGGAATCCTGTTATTATTTTCGTTCTATTAAAAATTATAACAACCGTTTCTATTGTAGCACTTTTTCGGAAAATTCGTTAGGTTTCTTTAAGAAAAACTCCCATTCGCTGTTTTTCTCCCGAGTCCAGCAGTTCTTCTTCTGTCTGGATATGGACTTTGTGAATAAAAGCGAGAATTTGAACAGTGGAGATTATTACAGAAGGCAAGCGTGTAATAAACAAAAAATCGAGCGGAAACGAACCGCACGATTTAATCCTTTACAAGTTTATTAATAAAAATATTGAGAATGGAGAATAAAATTGCTGCTATAACAGCTGTTCCGAACCCGTTAATAATAAAATTATCTCCCATGAATGCCTGTGTTAACATAAGGGTGACAGCATTAATGACTAGCAAAAATAATCCTAGTGTTACAATCGTAATAGGTAACGTTAATATGACTAAGATTGGTTTCACGATCGCGTTCAATACAGCTAAAATAATGCTGGCAATAACAGCAGCTAAAAAGCCATCTATCGTAATTCCGTCAAACAAATAATCGATTAACATTAATGCTAGTGCATTTAATATTAGGGAAAGCAACCACCTCATCTTATTCCCCCCCTCTCAACTATTTGGATAGCAAATAAATGATCTATTTTAGTGTTCATTTTTTCCTCCTTAAAAACAATCTGTCGTTTGCAATGTATGTGTTTCTTATTATTAATATTCCACTCCATCATTTATGCAAACGAATTTTTATTCAAAGAGAAAATAGGATATTTATTCAAAATCCCAGATATAAAAGGATTCCCTTCCAAGCCATGTTTGGGCTGCAAGTTCAATATCTTCTTCTTCATTTCTCACTTTGGAGAGCATCCCGTCAGCCTGTGATTTATGTGCGAGAATACTTGCAAATTTCTTGCGGAAGACTGATGTTACATCATTCTGAACCTGCGGCTGGCCAAGTACTTCTAAATGATCATTGCTGATTGCCTGTGCCCAAACGGCTGGTCGTTCTTCCTCTGGCATCATCTCCACTGCCCGAATAGCTGCAGCTCCAAACGCATCATGGTCTGGATGCACCGCATAACCTGGATAATGGGTGATCACAAGCGATGGTTTAATTTCTTGCAAGTAGGAATTCAGATGCTTAGCAACTTCTTCCCTTGATTCAAATTCCAATGTTTTATCGCGATAGCCTAACATTTCTAATTTCACATCTAAAACTTCACAAGCTTTAATCAGCTCTTGTTTACGGATTTCCGGCAAAGTCTCTCTTGTTGCAAATGTCGGATTCCCCATGTTTCTTCCCATCTCTCCCAATGTTCCACATAAATAAGTAACAGGAATGTCTTTCTCTCTGAATGTTGTAATTGTACCTGATGCTCCAAATGCTTCGTCATCTGGGTGTGGATAAATAACGACAACGTGTTCACTCATTATTTTTGCTCCTTTCTAATAGTGGAATGGTGTTTCACTTATTTGCAGTGCCACCATTAAGCGGCCTTCCCGATCATGCCCTGCCATCAATAAGCTTCCATTTTCATTTATTTCGTACTTGTTAACACCTTCAGCATATATCCAGCCAATTTCCAGCTTTAATCCTACTCTATATGTAGACTCAGCACCAACAACTTTCCCGCGTTCATACTGTACTTTTGCATTTCGTATAAATGCACCGACATTATAAGAATCTTTATTAAAGTGACTGGCATATGCACCATTAGTCGTTTCTAAATGAACGTAGACTTGTTTGTTTGCTCGTTCATCTATTTCTTGCTGCAACAAATTTATATCAATTGGTTCCATTGTTTCAACCTCCTTTTTAACATTTACCTATAATATTTTATCACAGTATTCAGGGATTAGCTTGGATGGTGTTTGGCCTTATTTTTGACAGGATTTCGTTTAGCAGGTGGGTAATGTAAAATTTTTTTCCTATAATAAAAAGACTGCCACTGGGGCAGCCTTTAGTTTGTCACTTTTTCTCCCATTCTTTCACGGTCACGATCCAGAATTGGTTTTAAATAGCGGCCGGTATGGGATGCTTCTACTTTTACTATTTCCTCCGGTGTTCCAGCAGCAACGATTGTTCCTCCTCCATCGCCGCCTTCTGGGCCTAAATCAACAATATAATCAGCTGCCTTTATAACATCAAGGTTGTGTTCTATTACTACAACGGTATCTCCATTTTCCACTAACCGCTGAATCACAACTAGTAATCTGGAAATATCATCAACATGCAAGCCTGTTGTTGGTTCATCTAGTATATATAATGACTTTCCATTGGATCGACGATGTAACTCACTGGCAAGCTTAACACGCTGTGCTTCCCCGCCAGACAACGTCGTAGCAGGTTGGCCCAGACGAACATATCCTAATCCAACATCAAAAACAGTTTCCAGTTTCCGCTTAATTTTCGGTATATTTTCGAAGAATGTTAATGCTTCTTCAATCGTCATGTCTAATACATCTGCAATTCTTTTCCCTTTATATTTTACTTCTAATGTCTCCCTGTTATATCTTTTTCCTTCACAAACCTCACAAGGGACATAAACATCTGGCAGGAAATGCATTTCAATCTTAATGATCCCATCTCCACGGCATGCTTCGCAACGTCCGCCTTTTACATTGAAACTAAAACGGCCTTTTTTATAGCCACGGACTTTTGCTTCATTTGTCTGCGCAAATACATCTCGAATGTCATCAAAAACACCTGTGTATGTTGCCGGATTTGAACGTGGTGTACGGCCAATTGGTGACTGATCAATATTAATTACCTTATCCAGATAGTCTATTCCTTTAATTTCCTTATGCTTGCCGGGTTTTTGTTTTGCCCGGTGTAATCTTGCTGACAAGGATTTAAGTAAAATTTCATTTATTAATGTACTCTTTCCTGACCCTGACACGCCTGTTACTGCTGTAAAGAGACCAATCGGAATTTCGGCATTTACATCTTTCAGATTATTTTCTTCTGCCCCGATAATCTCAATAAAGCGGTCGCCTGCCTGTTGCCTTTGTTTCGGAAGCGGGATAAATTTAGCTCCACTTAAATATTGACCTGTCAATGAGCTTTTCTTGTTCATTACTTGCTTTGGCGTACCCTGTGCAACAATCTGTCCGCCATGCTCACCGGCACCTGGTCCAATATCGATTAAATAGTCAGCTGCCAGCATCGTATCTTCATCATGTTCTACAACGATTAAGGTGTTTCCTAAATCTCGCATGCGTTCCAATGTCTGTATAAGACGATCATTATCACGCTGATGCAGTCCGATTGACGGCTCATCAAGAACATATAGTACACCTGTTAAAGCAGAACCAATTTGTGTAGCCAATCGAATCCGTTGTGCCTCTCCACCTGACAAGGAGCCTGCTGAACGGGAGAGTGTTAAATAGTCAAGCCCGACATTTGTTAAGAAAGACAAACGGTCATCTAATTCACGAATAATCATGGCAGAAATCTGCTGTTCTTTCTCAGAGATCTGTAATGTTGTGAAAAACTGATGAGCTTCTGTTACAGACATTGCAGTTACTTGTCCAATGTGTTGATCATGGACTTTCACAGATAAAGCTTCCTGATTTAAACGGTAACCTTCACACGTTGGACAAGCTTTATTTGTCATATATTTTTCCATTTGCTCCCTGATAAAATCAGAAGATGTTTCTTTATAACGGCGTGCAATATTATTTAACACACCTTCAAAATATATATCATTTTCCCTTGTCATTCCATAATCATTCTCATAGCGGAAGTATATTTTCTCCTTGCCGCTTCCATATAAAATCTTGTCTAGTTGGCCTTTCGGCAATTTATGGACTGGAACATCCATATCAATTCCGTAATGATCACAAACACTTTTTAAAAGCTGCGGATAATACTGTGAACTGGTTGGTTCCCATGCCATGATTGCACCTTCGTTTAAAGATAAATCCCGATTAGGAATAACCAGATCAACATCCACTTCCAATTGTGACCCCAGTCCATCACAAGTTGGGCAGGCACCAAAAGGGCTGTTAAATGAAAAAATTCGCGGTTCTAATTCATTAATTGAAAAACCACATATGGGACAAGAATGTTTTTCACTAAAAAGCAGTTCCTCTTGTCCGATCACATCAACGATTACTTTTCCATCACCTAACCGTAATGCCGATTCGAGGGAATCAGACAGTCTTGATTGAATTCCATCTTTAACAACAATTCGGTCAATTACCACTTCAATCGAATGTTTCTTGTTTTTATCCAGCTGGATATCATCACTAATCTCCCGCATTTCACCATCCACACGTAAACGGACATACCCCTCTTTTTGTAAGTCTTCTAGTGTTTTTACATGTGTTCCTTTTCTGCCAGATACGACAGGGGCTAATATCTGCAGCTTTGTTCTTTCTTCATATTCCAAAATACGATCAACCATTTGTTCGACTGTTTGTGAGGTGATCTCCACACCATGTATAGGACAGTATGGGTGCCCGATCCGTGCAAATAACAGTCGCATATAGTCATAAATTTCTGTTACCGTACCAACAGTTGAACGCGGGTTTCGACTCGTTGTTTTCTGATCAATCGAAATGGCAGGTGATAAGCCTTCAATTGAATCAACATCAGGCTTATCCATTTGACCTAAAAATTGGCGAGCGTAGGCTGACAATGATTCAACATAACGTCTTTGACCTTCAGCATAAATCGTGTCAAATGCCAGGGAAGACTTGCCAGAACCCGATAATCCTGTTAACACAACCAATTTATCTTTCGGAATATCGATCGAAATGTCTTTTAAATTATGTGCGCGTGCACCTTTAATCGAAATGGTTTTCTTTGCCATTATTGATCACCCTTCTGCTCTCAGTTCTAAAACTAAATCACGAAGCTCTGCAGCACGTTCGAAGTTTAATTCCTTTGCCGCCTGCTTCATCTCTTTTTCCATTTGTTCGACTAACTTGTCTTTCTCTTTCTTTGTCATATCTTTTAGTTTTGGTGTTTCTTCACCATAAGCCGCTTCAGTCTCTGCAGCCATTGTCGCTCTAATTACATCTCGTACTTCTTTCTTAATTGTCATCGGTGTGATGCCATGTTCAATGTTATATGCTTCCTGCTTTTCTCGACGACGGTATGTCTCATCAATTGCTTTTTGCATTGAATCCGTCATTTTGTCAGCATACATGATAACTTTTCCATTTTCATTTCGTGCAGCACGGCCCATTGTCTGGATCAGAGAACGTTCTGATCGTAAAAATCCTTCTTTATCCGCATCCAGTATGGTTACTAAGGAAACTTCCGGGATATCTAAACCTTCTCTTAACAAGTTAATCCCGATGAGCACATCATATTTACCTACCCTTAAATCACGAATGATCTCTATTCGCTCTAACGTTTTAATCTCGGAATGTAAGTATGCAACTTTCATTCCAATTTCCTTCAGATAATCGGTCAGATCCTCTGACATTTTTTTTGTTAAGGTTGTTACTAGCACTCGTTCATTTCTTGTTATCCGCTGATTTATTTCACCAATTAAGTCATCGATCTGTCCCTCAATCGGCCTTACTTCCACTTCTGGATCCAACAAGCCTGTTGGGCGAATAATCTGTTCTGTCATTGTTGGAGTGTGCTCCAATTCATATGGACCTGGGGTTGCGGAAACAAAAATAAACTGGTTAGCTTTTTTCTCAAATTCATCAAACGTTAATGGCCGGTTATCCATAGCTGATGGAAGCCGGAATCCGTGATCAACCAATACTTTTTTACGTGCCTGGTCTCCATTATACATACCACGAATCTGCGGTAATGTAACATGGGACTCGTCAATAACAATTAAAGAGTCTTCAGGGAAATAATCCAGTAAAGTATATGGTGTTGAACCTGCTTCTCTTAATGTCAGGTGTCTGGAGTAGTTTTCAATTCCCGAACAAAAGCCCATTTCTGCCATCATTTCCAGATCATAATTTGTTCGCTGTTCTATTCTTTGTGCTTCCAGCAGTTTGTCTTCTTCACGGAGTTTCGCCAGCTGTTCCTTTAATTCTTGCTTAATGTTTTCCATCGCTATTTTCAACTTTTCTTCACCTGTTACGAAGTGGGATGCAGGGAAAATAGCAATATGCTCTCTGTCGCCAACGATTTCACCAGTTAATGCATCGACTTCACGGATTCGATCAATTTCATCACCGAAAAATTCGACACGAACACAATGTTCTTCTCTTGATGCAGGGATAATTTCTACGGAATCCCCGCGCACCCGGAAAGTACCACGTTGAAAATCAATATCATTTCTTGCATATTGAATATTAACTAGCTCACGTAATAGATCATCACGTTCTTTAGTCATCCCTACTCTCAATGAAAGCACTTGATTGCGGTATTCTTCTGGGGAACCTAAACCATATATACAGGAAACACTTGCTACGATCAGCACATCTTTACGCTCAAACAATGCAGATGTTGCAGAGTGTCTTAATTTATCTATCTCATCATTTATGCTCGCATCTTTTTCAATAAAGGTATCTGTTGATGGAACATAAGCTTCTGGCTGGTAGTAATCATAATAGCTGACAAAATATTCAACCGCATTATTCGGGAAAAATTCTTTGAATTCACTATACAATTGCCCTGCCAGTGTTTTGTTATGTGCAATCACTAATGTTGGCCGATTTATTTCTGTTACCACATTTGAAATGGTGAAAGTTTTACCAGTACCTGTTGCGCCAAGTAATGTCTGGGCACGTTTATTTTCATTGACACCTTTCACCAACTCTTTGATAGCTTTTGGCTGGTCACCTTGTGGCTGATATGGCGCCTCCAACGAAAAAGTATTTTGCTCCATCCTTTTACCCCCGTTTCTCAATAATTCTATTATACATCAATCCGCTGTAAAAAGCGAACAAATATTCGTTTTCATTTTTCATCCATTTTCATTATACCCAAACATTGGAAGGTGTTAAAAGAGAAATGAATTATTAGTTAGATAAGGAAATTCATTATTCTTCATTTTCACCTGTTTTTATAACTTAAAACCGATAATTCCTGTTAGATCATTAAAAAGATAGCCTGGATGTTTTTTTCATAAGAATGCTTGCTTCGGTTTTTAGATTAACTATTGTTGTTATGTCCCAACCTCAAAGCAGGAACCAGTTTTCATTAAAGCAAATAATCCGAACAATCCAATTCATGGATTGTTCGGATTACAGTAAAGGCAAACTGTTTTTGTTACATCATTTATTAAATCATGATGACTGGTCATACTGGTTTACTTCAAACAAATCAATCAATTCTATATCTTCATTTTTGTCAACAAACCATCTTAATGCGAAATCATTTTTAAATAGAACAAGAAATTCATCATCCCGGTCCTTGACTAGTAAGTTTCTCTCATCAAATAACCTGGGATCAACTTGTTCTTTTTTGAGCCAACGCGGAATACGGTCACCTATTGACTCCAGCATGACTTCTACATTGTACTCATTTTTCATTCTGTGCTGGAAAACTTCATACTGCAGCTGTCCGACAGCTCCAATTATATAAGCATCCGTTGGATATCCGCGGAATAATTGGATAGCTCCTTCCTGTACAAGCTGTTCCATTCCTTTTCGAAACTGTTTTGCTTTCATAACGTTTTTCGCTGTTACTCGCTGGAACATTTCCGGCGGGAATGATGGCAGTTCATCGTACTCAAAAGCCTTTTTGCCATCAAGCAATGTATCACCAATCCGATAGGAACCTGGATCATAAATTCCAATGATATCACCTGGATAAGCTTCTTCTACCGTATCACGGGAAGAGGCAACAAATTGCTGTGTCTGTCCTAAACGGATCGTCTTTCCAGTTCTCGCCAATTGAACATTCATGCCACGTTCAAAGCGACCGGAACAAACTCTTAAAAATGCAATTCGGTCCCGATGCTGCGGATTCATATTTGCCTGGATTTTAAAAATAAAACCAGAGAAATCTGGATAATCCGGATGAATTACTTCTTCCTTCGTTCTTCTTGGTCCTGGTGCTGGAGCCAATTTAACAAAGGTATCAAAAAATACTTCCACACCAAATGGTGCGAGTGCACTTCCGAAAAAGACAGGTGTCTGTTCTCCGTCAAGCACTCGTTCTAAAGAAAATTGATCTCCTGCTTCATTTAACAGTTCCAATTCTTCCACAGTTTCCTGATATGTCGGATTCTCTGCAATTGCTTTGTGTTCAGGAAGATTCATATCCTTTAAATCAATATACGTTTCCTCTTCATTACCATTAAACCGAATAAATTGTTCATGATATCTGTCCAATATTCCTAAGAACCCTTTACCCATACCAACAGGCCAATTCATTGGATATGTTTCAATATTTAACACATCTTCAATTTGATCAAGTAAGTCTAATGGCTCCCTGCTTTCACGGTCTAATTTATTTATAAAAGTAAAAATCGGAATGCCGCGCATTTTACAAACTTTAAATAATTTAATTGTTTGTGCTTCGATCCCTTTGGTTGCATCAATAATCATGACAACACTGTCAACAGCTGTTAATGTACGGTACGTATCCTCACTAAAATCCTCATGTCCTGGGGTATCCAGAATATTGACCTTAAATCCTTCATATTCGAAGTTCATTACACTTGATGTAACGGAAATCCCACGTTGTTTTTCTATTTCCATCCAGTCAGATGTAGCGAATTTCCCTGATTTTTTCCCTTTTACCGTCCCGGCAGAACGAATTAAATTCCCCTGTAATAAAAGTTTTTCCGTCATCGTTGTTTTCCCGGCATCCGGGTGGGAGATGATGGCAAACGTCTTTCTTTTTTGCACTTCTTCTTGTAAACCCATTCCATTCCCTACTTTCCATAGCAGTCGTTCTTTCTATTGTACACTTTTTTAGACTTTGATAAAATAGCAGTTTCTTTACAAAATGTCAATCAGGATGGAAACAGCTCGTCTTTCTGTTATAATATAATGATGGTTTGAAAAAATACAATTATTATCATTGATATTTCTAAACGAAAATCTAAGATCGGACAAGGAAGGGATATATCTATGCAACAGATTCCACTTAATGAACAATCGATCCGAAAGCTTACAGGTGATCGTTTTTACCAAAGAGGATTTCAATATTATATAGATGGCAAAGTTTATGGTCTATCATATAACCCCAGCACTAATTCATGGCGGGGATTAGTGAAAGGAACGAAGGTTTATACAATCAGGATTTATTACGATGGCGGAGATAATATTGATACAACTTGTAATTGTAAGGCATTTGAAGCCCACGGTTCGTGTAAACATGTGGCTGCCGTCTTACTTGCGATTACACAAGATGCACAATCTAACAGAAGAAAATTTGCTGTTGATCAGCATACAAACACTACTGCCAATAAACAGCAGACAGACTTATTTGCAAAACAGTTAATGCATACTTTCCGTGAACAGCAGAAGCCAGTGGAAACAATCCAGACAGAATTTCAATTACTACTTACAAAAGCAAATAAAAATACCCAATATGCCATGGCAGTTGAATTAAAAATCGGAGATAAACGTCCATACGTTGTTCGCGATCTTCGAGCCTTTTTTAAAGCATGGATCAATGGAGAAGCTTATAAGGTAAACCACACATTCACTTTTGAACCAGCTGAGCATTTTTTTCATTCTTCAGATCAGGAAATGCTGGAACTGATGGTTTCCTGTTATGAGCAAGAAAAGTTATTCGGAAACAGTTATACACTGAAGATGGAACAGCCACGAAGTATTTACCTGCCACCAAGTGTCAGTGACCAGTTTATCGAAAAACTGCAGCAAACAAATTATCTTTTCAGGCAAGCTGATAACAAGGAGTTTGCATCAGTGGAGTTTAGTATGATGACAGATCAGCTTCAATTCAAACTCGACTATCTGCAATCTGAGACTTATTCATTGGAACTATCTGATTTAACTTCCTATTATTTTCTTAACAGCTATCGCTATTTGATTAAGGATAATCATATTTACAAAGTGGATTATAAACAGAAATTAGTTTTAGAAAAATTATTCCGTATTCTGCCATTGCATGACAAAAAGAAGCAGCAAATATCGCCTACAGAGATGGAGGTATTTGTTCGAAATGTGATGCCTCAATTCGAACAGGTTGGCAAATTAGATATGACAGACAGAATGAAGGAACAATTAAACACTGCACCACTGGAAAGTGCGATATGGATAGACGAGCAAGATGGAGCAATAAAAATAGATATAGCCTTTCAGTATGGGCAAACTACAATCTATCCAATGAACGAAATACAGGAAACCAAAGATATCATCAAACGAGAAACATTAAAAGAACAGCACTTACTTCAAATGCTGAGAGAACTTGGCTTTATGGAAATAAATCAGGCATTGTTTTTATTCCATGAAGATTCTATCTATTATTTTCTTCATGATAAATTAGCGGAATTAGAGCAATTTGCCTCCGTCTTTTTGACACAACAAGTAAAGAACATGCTGCTTACCGAACATTATTCCTTACAAACATCTGTTGACTATCGCCTCTCTGAAGGAATGCTGGATATTTCATTCGATATAGAAGGAATCTCTGGTGAGAATATATCTAATATCCTGCAAGCATTAGTAGAGAAAAAAAGATATTACAGGATACCGAACGGCGCCTTAATTCGACTGGATTCTGAAGAGTTTGAACCATTTCATCAGATGCAGGATAATTTCCAGCTGACCAAAAAACAACTGCAGCAAGGCAGTGTTTCCATTCCAGCCGCCAGAAGTTTTCAAGTCGAAGAAATGTTCGAAAAAAGCAAACATAGATTTAGTGAGAACTTCCAGAACATGCTGGATCAGCTAAAAAACCCTGCAACATTGGCTTTTGAAGTGCCACAATCATTACAAGCAGAAATGCGTGAATATCAAATCACGGGATTTCAATGGATGAAAACATTGGCACACTATCACTTAGGAGGCATTCTGGCGGATGATATGGGGTTAGGGAAAACCATTCAAACGATCAGTTACCTATTATCAGAAACAGAAGATGCATCATCAAGTTACCAGGCATTAGTTGTTGCACCAGCCTCATTGTTATACAACTGGAAAAAAGAAGTGGAAAAGTTTGCACCAAGCTTAACTTGTGAAGTCATCGCAGGTTCTAAAGAACAGCGGAAATTTACTGTTAATAATAAGCAGGATACTAATGTCCTCATTACTTCTTATCCAACTTTACGACAGGATTTAGATTTGTATGAAGGAAAAGTGTTAGATTGTATTGTTTTAGATGAGGCCCAAGCGATCAAAAATCATCTGACACAAACGGCAAAAGCTATCAGAAGTCTAAATGGAAAACAATTTTTCGCATTAAGCGGTACACCGATTGAAAATTCCCTCGATGAATTATGGTCCATTTTTCATACAATATCGCCAGGACTTTTTGGCAATAAGAAAACATTTAATCAACTGGATCCAAAATATATAGCGAAGATCACGAGGCCATTTATTTTACGAAGAGTGAAAAAAGATGTATTAGAAGAACTGCCTGAAAAGATTGAGTCTGTTCAATATTCTGAATTAACTCAATCACAAAAAGAAGTATATTTGGCTTATTTAGAAAGAATTCAGCAAAACCTGGATAAATCGATTCAAGAAGGCAGCTTTGAAAGAGGGAAACTGGAAATATTAGCAGGAATCACTCGTCTTCGACAAATATGCTGTCACCCCAGTTTATTTCTTGAAAATTACCAGGGGAATTCAGGGAAACTGGAACAGCTTATAGAACTGATCAAAGAACTACACGCAAAAGGAAAGCGTGCTTTAATTTTCTCCCAATTTTCCAGTATGTTAAAATTGATTGCTGAAACATTAGACCAAAACGGACATCAGCCATTCTATTTGGATGGTTCCACATCATCTGATAAAAGAATGGAAATGACAGAAGCTTTTAATGATGGAGAAAAGGACTTTTTCTTAATTTCATTAAAAGCTGGTGGAACAGGGCTTAATCTAACAGGCGCGGATACAGTCATTCTGTTTGATCTATGGTGGAACCCTGCCGTCGAAGAACAAGCAGCTGGACGTGCACACCGAATCGGGCAGAAAAATGTCGTGCAAGTTATCCGTTTCATTACAGAAGGAACAATTGAGGAAAAAATATATCAATTACAGCATAAAAAACGGGAACTTGTTGAACAGATAATTCAGCCTGGTGAAACGTTATTATCAAAATTATCCGAAACAGAACTACGCGAATTACTTCAGTTCCATTAAACCGATTATTATATAAGAAAAGCGCAAAGCGCCCGTTCTGCCCCGACAAGCTTAAGCGAAACTGCGACGTGGCGATCTTTGCCACATAGCAGGATCGCTTAAGACCTCGAGGGGCAGGCGCTTGGAGCTAGACATCTCCGTTTATACTTTCTTGACTGACCAAAAAACCCTGAGCAGCTTTGCTCAGGGTTTGCTATATGCCTGTTCTGTACTCCAGTCGATTGGATCATTATCTTTTACTAAAATAACCCCTAACTCATGATGATCATCTTCAAAAAGAGGACTTTGGCTAAAACGAATCTCCCCATTAAGGTCTTTAATCACCAATTTACAAAAGGCACGATTTAACTGAATCGCATGATAAAATTCATGCTCATTTGAAACATTCATTCCATTAACCTTCACAATCCTTTCACCAGGTTCCAACTGTAAATGATCCGCAGTTGAATTCGGAAGCACTCCTAACACAAAAATACCTTCCCCTCCCAGTTGAAAGACCGGATGCTGATTCTGGTCATAGCTTCTGAACCAATACTGAATGGCCAAACGACCAAGAATAGCGGCAGCACTGCCAATGAGGATAAATATCTCGTAAAAATAACTTGCCATGGATAGTACAAGTAATAATCCTGCTAAGAAAAAGACTTTAGTCGCAATCCATTTTGCTGCATGCTTAGGAATTGAATTTCTGATGGCATGTTCAAACCCAATAACATACGGGATGAGAATGAATCCAAAAGATTCACCATTAATTTCCAGGAATGGAAACCATGGAGCAAACGGTTCAATAAGGCCTGCCGGAAGCAACCCAAAGAATGGGATAATTGCTAATCTTTTGATTCGGTGACGACCTAGAAATTTTCCTCTTAAGCTTTTCGTTATTTCAGGATAAGAATTCATCCTGTTCGTCCTCAATAAGAGCATTCCCTCTACTACTAACAACAGAGCAATCAGAAATGGTATGTAAATAAAATTAACTTCTTCAAAGCTATTAATCCAGTCAGCAGGTAAAAAGGTGAAGTTGGCTTGCATTAAGCATAAAGCTGTGATATAGCCAAAACCTAAAATATAGCTTGCGGACAGGAAAAAGAATCGTCTCAACATTGAGAAAACGACAATAAATAAGGAAAGTATACCTAATAATGGCCATGTAAACACAAAACCTATACTAATGGAAAGGATTGACAAGATTATTCCCGTTATGAAAGAAATAGCCCATGTTTGTTTTTGTTCATCAAAATAAGGATATACCTTGATCCCAAATGACTCCCGATCCCGTTTCACCCTGTAATATCCGCTTACAAGCAGTAAAACAAGAAACAAATAAAGTGATGGTTGGGCAAACATGCGTAAAATTCCGTAAAGTATTTCCAATAAGTACTCCATTCTTCCATACCCCTCTCTACCAGCGAACTTACATTTATAATCTATATTATGCTTAAAAATACTAGTTTTGGCTACCCCTATTTTGAAATCTATCACAGTCTCCCTAATTACGACAAATTTAGATTTAAAAGCACTTAGGAGTCGGATAGATTTCTCCACTGTGAATATATCTACTGTTAGAAATACTCGCATTCGCTCATCCTTTAGCGAATAGGTTAGTTTTTCTTATACTTGAAACTTCAAAATTTCTACTACATTGACCAACACTTCCTTGCAGAAAATTTATACTATACGGAAGTGTAAAAAGAAACAGTACCCTATAGCTATATTAATACCATAGGGTACTGATGTTGTGGTTTATTTAGTTAAGACTTCAATCGCTTTTTCTAACTGAGCATCATCTGCACCACTACGGACTTTCTCAGTCAAAACTGTCTGCAGGACTTCTGCTGTTTGTTTGTCAACTTCACCGGTAACTTCTAAATTATTATCGGCCTGGAAAGCTTCAACTGCTTGCTTTGTTCCTTCATCGAAATATCCGTCTAATCGTCCAGGGTTGTAATCAAGTCCTTCTAACATTAACTGAATGTCTTCAATGCCAGGATCACTTTCATTATATGCAAATGGATCATCTTCTACTTGAACAGGGTTGGCATAGTAATAGTCAGGCATTTCCTGTTTAATAGTCGGTTCCACACCCTTTTCATGTATCCAGTTTCCTTCTGGCGATAACCATTTAAAACGTGTAATTTTAATTGTACTGTTATCACCCATCGATACAGTTTGCTGAACAGTACCTTTACCAAAAGAGGTTGTTCCAATCACATCGTAATTCATTGCTTCCTTCAATTAAACAGCAAGAATCTCAGAAGCTGATGCACTGCCCTCATTAATTAATGTTACTACAGGATAATCCTTGCCTGTCTCTAAATCAGAAAAATATCTGGACTTTTTGCCGGTTGGATCTTCAATTTGCAGATATGGTGTATCTTTCGTTACAAACAACTTCAGAATCTGCTCAACTGATGGCAGCAAACCACCAGGGTTCCCCCTCACATCAATAACTAATCCATCCATTCCCTTACCTTCCAGCTTGTCTAGCGCTGAAACAAAATCTGCTGCTGTTTTTTCAGAGAATGATGTTAACTCAATTATACCGATCAATTTGCCATCCACTTCTTTTTCTTCGACATAGACTGTTTGTAATGGAATAGCATCTCTCTTAATGTCTACATTAATAATCTCTTCTACACCTGGTCTCCTGACTTCCAACGTCACATTAGAGCCCTTTTCGCCGCGGATTTGGTTTACCGCTTCATATAAATCCATTCCTTCGAGACTTTCTCCATCTACTGTTCAGATTTGGTCATTGGGCTTTAAACCTGCTTTTTCAGCTGGAGAATCCTTTATTGGTGCAACAATTGTTACATTCCCATTTACCAAGGAAACTTCTGCACCTATTCCTTCAAAAGATGATTCTATTTGTTCATTGAACTGCTTCATTGTTTCCGCATCCATATAGACACTATAAGGATCGTCTAATGACTGCAGCATCCCTTGAATAGCACCTTCAATCAGTTGACTATCATCAACTTCCTCCACATAGTTTTCTTTAATGACTGTGAAGGCATTCACTACTTTTGACATCTCACCCATATTTTCTTCCAACACTTCCTGCTGATCTGCCAACTGTAATAATAAGTCTCGATCAGTACTTGCTAAACTGTCACTGCCACTTGTATTTCCGAAGAATAGTATACCTATAGTAAACGTACCTGCAGCACCAATGACAACAGCAATAATCGCTATTAAAGCAATATACCTTTTCTTTATATTCATTATTCCACCCCAAACTGTTGCATTCTTTAATACATTCTATGTAAAAATGTATTTCTTAATAATATATTATGAACGTTTAAAAAAGACATCACAAGTATTTTGTGATGTCTTTTTATATTTCTTTTTTATCACAGCGTTAAATATTCGAACAAGTATCGCTAATGATTGTCAGGAGTGAAGATAACCCACTGATATTAAGGCAGATAATTAATCGGATTTACCCCACTATGATAACTCCAGCTTCCATTATGAACTTCAAAGTGTAAGTGACTGCCGAAAGACTGTCCTGTATTACCCATTCCTCCAATCTGTTGCCCCTGGGAAACAGACTGTCCTAATGAGACACCAATACTGCTTAAATGTGCATAAACAGTTGTTAAATTCAAATCAACATGATAAATATAGATAACATTACCGTAACTTGGTGAATAATTTGCTCTTGTAACAACACCAGAGGCTGCAGCATGTACTGGTGTTCCAACACTGTTTGCTATATCCAGACCGTAATGGAAACCACCGCCATTAAATGAACGGTACCCATAGCCTGAGCTTTGTCTGCCCGTTGTTGGCCAAATTAAACTTCCATTTCCCCCGGCAGATAAGCTGCCTCCAGTTGAACCAGAATTTCCTCCTGAAGAATTTTGCTGCTGTTGTTGTTCTTGTCTTTTTTGATTAATTTTCTGCTGTGCATCCTTTTTCGCTTTTGCTATGATGGCAGCTTGATTATTCAATGTTTCCTGTTGTTCGGCTAATGACATTTGGTGACTATGTAGTTCATCTTCCTTTTGTTCTAAATTAGCCATCAATTCTTGTTTTTTATTCATTTGCTGATCAAGGGTTGCTTTGATTTCATCTAATTCCGCTTTTTGAGACTCAAGGCCTGCCTTTTTGCTTTCTAATTTACTTTTACTAGCCTTTAATGATGCTTGTTTTGCTTCTACTTCTTTTTTATTTTCTTCAACCTCGATCTTATTTTGTTCCAATTTCTCTTTATCTGCTTGCTGCTGGTCCATGATTTCCTTATCTGAATCCATTATGGTGTTAACAGCAGTCGCGCGATTGATAAAATCTCCAAAACTCTGAGCTCCAAGGATAACTTCTAGATAATTTATATTCCCGCCATTTTGTTGAATTGATCTTAGTCTGTTTTTAAGCAAATCTTCTCTCTCTGCAATTTTCTTCTGCAGTTCTTTTATTTCCGCTTGTAATGCTTCGATTTCTTCTTTTAATTTTGAAATTTCCTCTTCTGTCTTATTAATCTCACTTTCAGTAACTGCAATTTCACTGTTTGTTGCTTCAATTTCATTTCTCTTTGTCGTTAATTTATTCTGAGTATCTGTCAGTTTACTGTCAATAGAAGCAATTTCATTATTTGTTTGAGCTTGTTTTTCCTGATTTGCTGCTATTTCTGCTTCTGTTTCCTCTACTTGATTTTTAACATCTCCGGCTTTATTCTGAATCGATTGCTGATCCTTTTGTAATTCATTCACTTTATCTTGTAGTTCATTAATAGTTTCTGCAGAGACTGAAGTAGTAAAAACAGTAAATGCAGCAATGACAGAAACAATTAAGTAGAGATTTTTTTTCATTTGATTACTCCTCTTCCTGGTTTTCTTCTTTCTGCTATACCTTTAAGAATTTACGAACGCTCATTAAACTTCCCCAGACACCAATACATACACCAATTCCTAAGATAATCCCGGCAATTTGGAAGGCAAATGGATTAAACGGTAATAATTGAATAAAGTTAAATTGCTGGATCGTTATGCCACTGTTTGCTAAATAATAATATCCAATCATAATGATGAGAATAGGAATAATACTGCCTAAAATCCCAAGAATCATCCCTTCGACAAAAAATGGCCAACGAATAAAATTGTTTGTTGCTCCAACTAGCTTCATAATTCCGATTTCCTTTTTCCTGGCAAGGATGGTGATTTTAATAGTATTAGAGATAAGGAAAATCGCTGTAAATAATAAAGCAAATATTAAAACTAGCCCCACATTCCTTGCATATTCGTTAAAAGTAAACAATTTATCAACATAATCCTGACCGAAGTTAACACTGTTGACATTATTCATTTGCTGAATCTTATTGGCTACTAATTCTGTATCAAGAGGATCTGTTGTCTGAACAATAAAGGCATCATTCAAAGGATTGTCTTGCTCATACAATGTCCAGGCCTGTCCTTGTTCCCCCATACTTTCTATCAGATTATCCAATTCCTCTTCTTTTGTTATAAACTGGACGGTATCTACTTCGGGAATAGCTTTAATATCTGCTTCAAGCTGATTGACATCAGCTTCTTCAGCCGTTAATTCGATCAAGGCTTTTATTTGTACATCATCTTCCAACTTATTAGCTATATGATTTAAATTCAGGATAACAACAAGAAACACACCGACAAGAATTAATGTAGTTGTCACAGCCCCAATGGAAGCTATTGTCATCCAGCTATTTCGCCATGTATTGCGCGTACCTTCTTTTAAGTGTCTTTTTAACGTACTAAACTTCATAACCATATTCTCCCCTATGTTCATCACGTACAATTGTGCCATCTTCCATAGCAATTACTCTTTTTCTTACAGTATCAACGATCTCTTTGCTGTGTGTAGCCATTATGATCGTTGTTCCACTGGCATTAATTTCTTCAAGAATCCGCATAATTTCCCATGAGGTATCTGGATCCAGGTTACCTGTAGGTTCATCAGCTATTAATATGCTTGGCCTGTTTACAATGGCACGAGCGATAGCGACCCGTTGCTGTTCCCCGCCTGAAAGCTCGTCCGGTATAAATCTTGCTTTATTCTTTAGTCCTACCTGGTCTAGAACCTTCATTACCCGTGCTCTGATATTTTTGGGACTTTCCTCTATTACTTCAAGAGCAAATGCAATATTTTCATAGACTGTCAGTTTCGGCAGAAGACGGAAGTCCTGATAAACTACACCAATACTTCTTCTAAAGTAAGGGACATCTTTCCATTTTAATTTGCTTACATCTTTATTGTTAACGGTGATTGTACCTTTCATCGGTACCTCTTCACGAAACATCAGTTTAGTAAAAGTAGATTTACCTGCCCCACTGTGTCCTACTATGTATACAAATTCTCCTTGTTCGATCTTCACACTAATTCCATTCAGTGCAACGACACCATTGGGATATGTCATAAATACATCTTGCATTTCTATCATATCATTCTCACCTTTTATCTAATTTTAGTCATATATTTTCATTTCCTGCATAAAAACAACAATTTTCGTCTCACAATTTTCATTATAACAAAAATACAGCTATTTTTCGGCTAAATTTTTATTACAATTTCATTTCGTTTATAGTTACTTTTTACCTAGTTCTTTTGAATCCTTTTTTATAAAAATGTTACGGTTTCCTTTGCTGATTACACTGCTTAATTTAAAAAAATTATTACTGACAAGTCCCTCTGCAGTGGTAAAAATAAGCAATTATTCTCATAACATATAATACCATCTATCATAAAAAGCAACAATAGGATTAGCGATATTAAGCTATATTTATGATAAATAAGCACTAATTTTCTTTACATAGAGTTAGATATATTTTAATTAAGAATGACAATTTTTGACAAAACTTTGTGAATATTGACTGAATTAAAGGAAAAAGCAGAGTATTGAATACGACAAAGTTATCTGCAGGTTTGAATCTTGAAATTTAAGAAGGAGTGCAGTTATAAAAATAGGAGGAGAGCCTTATTGGAGTAGTAAATCAAATAGGGGCTGGGACATCAGTAAAACAAGGAATAGAAGCCAACCGATAAAATACCATTGTAAAAATTGATTGATGAACGGTATCAAAATACAAAGACTCCAGCAGGAACAGCATAAGCTGAACATCCCGCCGGAATATGTCTTTGTTTCTGTACCTCTGCCTCATTTTTTTAATTAATTCATCAAAGAACGAAGATAGGCATCGATAAATTTATCAAGTTCTCCGTCCATAACAGCCTGAGTATTTCCTGTTTCATGATCAGTTCGATGGTCTTTTACCATTGAGTATGGATGGAATACATAGGAACGGATCTGACTTCCCCATCCGATTTCTTTCTGTTCACCACGAATTTCATTTAATTCCTGCTGTTGTTTTTCTATCTCTAATTGATATAATTTTGCTTTCAGCATTTTCATCGCTTGTTCTCTGTTTTTAATCTGCGAACGTTCTGATTGACATGTTACGACAGTATTTGTTGGGAGGTGCGTAATACGAACAGCAGAATCTGTTGTATTAACATGCTGTCCTCCCGCTCCACTTGATCGGTATGTGTCTATTTTTAGATCTTCTGTTTTTACATCCAGATCAATATCATCATCAAGTTCTGGCATTACATCACACGAAACAAATGAAGTATGACGTCTGCCTGATGAGTCAAACGGAGAGATTCTCACAAGACGGTGTACACCTTTTTCTGCCTTTAAATAACCATAAGCGTTATGGCCTTTAATTAGTAATGTTACACTCTTGACACCAGCTTCTTCTCCAGGGAGATAATCCAGTGTCTCCACTTTGAATCCTTTTGCTTCTGCCCACCTCGTGTACATTCGTAAAAGCATACTTGCCCAGTCTTGAGATTCTGTTCCTCCTGCACCAGGGTGCAGTTCAAGAATCGCATTATTCTTATCATATGGTTCACTCAGTAAAATAAATAATTCGAATCGATTGAGTGCTTCGGTTAATTGGGTCACTTCTTCTTCTAAATCCTGGTGAAGTTCCTCATCACTTTCTTCTTTTACTAACTCATAAGAAACTTCAGCATTTTCCAGACTTTCTTCATTCTGATCAAATGCCTGGACTAATTCTTTTAATCCGTTAGCCTCATTAATTACTTTCTGTGCTGCCTGCTGATCATCCCAAAATGTCGGATCAGACATTATCTCTTCTAATTCAGCGATACGCGCCCGTTTCGTCTCTAAGTCAAAGAGACCCCCTGAAGTCCGCTAATCGCTTAGCCATTTTGTCAAGTTCTTGTTTAATTTCTACTAATTCCATCTTTCCACCTCATTAAGTTCTCTCTATGAAAAATTCTTGCGCTTAAGCTTTTCCATGGCAGTTTTTATACTTTTTGCCACTGCCACATGGACATGCATCATTTCTGCCCACAGCCTGCGCTTTTACATATGGTTTTTTCACTTTTTTCTTTGCCTGTTCTCCACCTGATACGGTTTGCGTTTCTTTTACGACCGCTTCTCGCTTTAGATTTTCACGAATTTGAGCTTTCATAACATATTTGGCTACTTCTTCATTAATCGATGCAACCATCTCTTCAAACATTGCAAAACTTTCCATTTGATATTCTCTTAGCGGATCATTTTGTCCATATGCACGTAAATGGATACCTTGGCGGAGTTGATCCATTTGATCGATATGATCCATCCATTTCGTATCAACTGTCCGTAAAAGGATAACTTTCTCAAATTCACGCATTTGTTCTGGTGTAAGCTCTTCTTCTTTCTGATCATATTTCGCTTTAACTTTTTCAAGAATCAATGCTCTTGCTTCATCTTTTTCTTTGCCTTTCAGCTCATCTTCTGTAATCCATTCTTGTTCGATTAATGTTGCATGTAAATACTCCGTTAAACCTGTAATATTCCATTCCTCTGGTACGTCCTCAGCCATATATGTGTCAATCGCTGCATCAACCGTTGTCTCAATCATTTGTTCAATGATTTCACGTAAGTTGTCAGAATCAATTACTTCATATCTTTGCTTGTAAATAATTTCACGTTGCTGTCTTAGTACATCATCATAGGAAAGAATTGTTTTACGAGCATCAAAGTTGTTTCCTTCCACCCGTTTTTGAGCAGATTCAACCGTTCTGGAAACTAATTTACTTTCAATTGGCTGAGAATCATCCATACCAAAGCGTTCCATCATTGCTTTCATATTATCCGATCCAAAGCGGCGCATTAATTCATCTTCCATTGACAGATAGAATTGAGTCACACCTGGATCACCCTGACGGCCGGAACGACCACGCAGCTGATTATCGATCCGGCGTGATTCATGTCGCTCTGTACCGATTACCGCTAATCCCCCAAGTTCCTTTATACCATCGCCAAGTTTGATATCCGTTCCACGCCCAGCCATATTTGTAGCAATCGTAACAGCTCCTCTTTGGCCTGCATTTTCGATAATCTCTGCTTCACGATAATGGTTTTTCGCATTTAATACATTATGTTTGACACCAGCTCTGGAGAGGTATTTTGATATTAATTCCGAAGTTTCAACAGCCACTGTACCAACCAAAACAGGCTGGCCGGCCTGGTTTCGTTCTTTAATTTCCTCTACCACAGCTCTGAATTTTCCTTCCATTGACTTGAAAATCAGATCAGCTTTATCATCCCTGATAATTGGTTTATTTGTAGGAATCGCAATTACGTCCATGTTATAGATATTACGAAATTCTTCTTCTTCCGTTTTTGCTGTACCAGTCATACCTGCTAATTTCTCGTACATACGGAAATAGTTCTGGAAGGTGATGGAAGCTAATGTCATGCTCTCATTTTGAATCGGAAGCCCTTCTTTTGCTTCTATAGCCTGATGCAATCCATCACTGTAACGACGGCCTTTCATAAGACGGCCGGTAAACTGGTCAACGATCACTACCTGGTCTTCTTCTACAACATAATCTGTATCTTTGTGCATGGAAATATGTGCTTTTAAAGCTTGATTGATGTGATGAGTCAATGTCACATTATTCAGATCAAACAAGTTGTCAACCTGGAAGAAACGTTCTGCTTTGTTCATTCCTTCTTCTGTTAACTGCACACCTTTTGACTTTTCATCATACGAATAGTCATCTTCATTTTGCAATGTACGGACAAAACTATTTGCCTGTTCGTACAGCGTTGCAGATTTTCTAGCAGTACCGGAGATAATCAATGGAGTTCTGGCTTCATCGATTAAAATGGAGTCAACCTCATCAATTATGGCAAAATGCAATGGTCTCTGTACCATTTGATCTTTATATAACACCATATTGTCACGTAAATAATCAAAACCGAATTCATTATTTGTACCATAAGTGATGTCGGCAAGATATGCTTCGCGTTTCTCATCTTTGGACATCCCGTTCTTATTAAGTCCAACTGTCAAGCCTAAAAAGTCATACAATTTTCCCATTTCTCCGGCATCACGATCTGCCAGATAGTCAT
>NZ_ML762432.1:9428-33420 GCF_009498735.1 Gracilibacillus oryzae | reverse complement strand
AAATAAACAGGCATTGTGGATGCCAGTGTTTTCCCTTCACCTGTTTTCATTTCTGCTATATCACCATGATGCATGGCAATTGCACCAAGTAACTGAACATTATACGGATGCAATCCTAATACTCTAGTGGATGCTTCCCTGACGACTGCATATGCTTCGACTAGTAAATCATCCAATGTTTCTCCATTTTGATATCTTTGTTTTAACTCTGCTGTTTTATTTTGTAATTGATGATCAGAAAGCTGCTGCATTGAAGGTTCTAATGCTTCAATTTCTGATGCTGTTTTATCTAAATTCTTTAATTGTCTTTGATTGCCCGAACCAAAAACTTTTTGTAATAATGCACGCATATTAGACGCTCCTCTTTTCCATACTTGGCAAGGCCAATTACGCTTACTATGTGTTAGTATATTGTATTCATCACTTTCTATCATAACATTTGTCTCAGGAAATTTACAACAATCGGCTAAAAGGGAAGGAAATGAGGGAAGAAGCAGCCGATTGTGCTCGACTGCTTCTTAAAAGAGAAGGTTGGTTGAGAGGAAGTGAAACCTTCTCGGTGAGGGGATACTCTATTTATAACACAGGAAATGAAAGTTGATAAATCAGGAAATCTGTTATTTAAGAACATGGTCTTACTATATTCCGCAGTTTTTCTGTAGAATAAATACGATTTAGGTGAATCAGAACAACAATTAAACAAGTTTAGCAACAATCAGAAAAAGGTGGTTTGCAAATGCAAACCACCTTCTTGTATTTAGCTAGGTTCGATCAAGCCGTAGCGGCCGTCACGACGTTTATATACAACATTTGTGTTTCCAGTAATCGAATTCTCAAAAACGAAGAACGCATGTCCTAACATGTCCATTTGTAATACTGCTTCTTCTGAATCCATTGGTTTTAAATCAAATCGCTTAGTTCTTACAATTTCAATATCCTCATCATCAAAGATATCTTCTCCTCTAATTTCAGCGGCTTCTTTTTCTAACTCAGCAAATACATGCTTTGGTGCGCCTTGCTGACGGAATTTCCGGTTAACTTTTGTTTTATGCTTACGGATTTGCCTTTCTAGTTTGTCAACAACAAGATCGATAGCAGCATACAAATCTATGTGGTGTACCTCAGCCCGAAGCATAAGGTTGGTCATAGGAATTGTAACCTCAATTTGCTGCTCTTCATTATAGACACTTATATTTACATTTACATCTGAAGTGGGAGGAGTATCAAAATATCTTTCTAATTTCCCTATCTTTCTTTCAACATATTCCTTGATTGCTCCAGTCACTTCTACATTTTCGCCACGAATGTTATATTTCATAAAAAGTGTCCTCCTTTCAAACTATAAAGCTTTAATAAGCTATATATCTATTATACCACACTTGCGACAGGATAAACGAGTGAAAAGTCAATATATTCTGAAAGTTTTTTACGAAATCTTAACATATTTAGACCATAACTTTTAAAAAGTTTTTATTTCTATAAAAAAAAAACAGATGACCAATGAGGGCATCTATTTTCTTGAATCAAGAAACATTCCATCATGTGTGGAAAGTTGCTGATAAGGATTCAAATATTGTTTTGTTGAGCGTGTTTGTTTTTTATTAACTCGCATTTTTGTTTTTATGTTTCCAAGTAATTTCTGTAGTTTGGGCTCTAACTTTTGATCTAAGGCAAGACAGTCTTTCCCTAAGCTTATTTCTTCTTCCTCGAATGGTGACTTAATAAAAGGAATTAATTCTTGTCGCTTTTCAAGCAGAATATCAATATTTTTAATTATTTCCTCACGAGATTCATCACTATTAACCGGCTGATCTACTACTTGAAGCAGTTTGTTGGTAATTACTATATATTCCTGAAGTGGTTTCATTATGACTTAACACCTTGTCCATGTTTTCGAATTCTTTCTTGTCTTATTAATTCTTTCCAAGTATCGCGGAACTGGGTGAGTATTTCCTCAGCCTCTGTTAATTTTTCTGAATCATTATTAACATTTGCTTGTGTTAAACAGTGATAGGCAAACTCATATAAAGGCATCATTTGTTTTGTAATTGCTGCATCCTGGTCTAATGTCACCATTAATTCACGTACAATGTTTTGTGTTTTTTGAATCATTACATTTTTGTTTTGATAGTCTTGTTGTTCGATAGCTTTTCTGGCTTGCTTGATAAACTTTAGACTGCCATTATACAGCATTAATGTAAGTTCTCCTGGTGTTGCTGTGTTTACTGAATTATTCTGGTATGCCTGGTATTGCTGATAAGCCATTGGTATAACGCTCCTCTTTA
Source organism: Gracilibacillus oryzae (assembly GCF_009498735.1). GTDB lineage: Bacteria > Bacillota > Bacilli > Bacillales > Amphibacillaceae > Gracilibacillus > Gracilibacillus oryzae. The sequence goes on along the minus strand of NZ_ML762432.1, from coordinate 31,135 downwards.
AAAATTACTTATATTCTTTCATCCACAATAAATCCCATCAACTCTGCCATTCCAGCATAAACATCTAATAATTTCTTTGGCGGGATCTCTTTGATTACTTCGTCTGTTTCTGAGTTAACGACAGTTACATAGTATCTATCTAATTTTTCATGATACTCGTATCGAATACTGGTATTTGTTGGTTCAAGAAAAGAATTTAAACCATCTACCATTCTTTTCGTACTTTCTTTTGGCAGTTCTGCTGATTCCTCATCAGTATGACTACCACTTGATTCTTTTACATGGTTATTGGATCTTTCTACTGCTGATATGGATTGCTCTTTGCTGTCTGTGATTTGCAGAATTGGAGATCCAGTGATCAATTTGCCAACTTCCATGTCAAAAGCCATCTCCTCTATTTTGTTTACTTTTTATATCGGCTAATATTAATAAAACTTTAGTATAAATTGAAAAATCCGGAGAAAACTTCTCCGGATCTACTGACTAGGCTTTTATATCTATCGAGCTTCCTATATGTGGCTGAACAGATCTCTCTAGCATTTTTATCATATCACTAGATTGTGCTTCTGCTTGATCTAAGGCTTTGTCCATAATCTCGACACTAGCTTGCTGTTTCACTTGCGTTTGATTCATTATAACTGACATTGCAGCAATATCCATGTTAACCCTCCTAATTATTGCATTCCGCCAAACTGCTGCATCATATAGCTTGCTTGATTGTTATATTTTGCAATAGCTTGTTCCATTGCCGTAAATTGTTTCCAGTATCTATCTTCAATCTGTGTCAGCCGATCTTCAAATCTCTCAATCTGCTTATCCATATCATCCAGATTTCGACCGAGTGTAAATTGATGGTTAGAATAAGAAGCTCTTCCTGCCCGTTCATATATCTTATTCATAGCAGCATCCACTGTATCTGTTAATCGGCGAGCTATTCCTTTTTCTCCATACGTATCACTGTCAGAGCCGCCTCTAAAGAGATTTTCAACTGCATCAGGATCTTGTTCAATTGCTTCTTTTAATTTTGCTTCATTAATTTCTAATTTTCCACCAGACATATAATCTTTTGTTGTAGTTATTCCTATGGCTGCAAGTTGATTAAAAGATCCGGATGATGATTGATCATTATTCACTGGTGAATAAAAGCCCGTACGCATACTTGATAACACATCTCTTAGAATGGCATCATTTCGTAAAAGACCACTTTTTGCCCGCTCTTCCCAATCCTCTTGCTGCTTATCGGTTAAACCTTCTCTCTGGTCATCTGTTAATGGATCATAATCCCGGTAAAATGTTTCTGTTACTTTATCGTTGATTGCGTCAATTAACGTATTATAAGTTTCGACAAATTCTTTGATGTTATCGAATACTTCTTCAGAATTGTTAGAGATATTGAGAGAAACAGGTTGGTCAGCATCAGTATCAGATGTAGAATCAAATGTTTGTTTTAATGTGAAAGTGACGCCTTCTATGTCAAATGTATTGGAATAGCGTTCTGTATCTAAACCGTTAATTGTAAAGGTCGCATTTTGTCCGCCCGTTTCTTCAACGCCTCCAAATCTAAATAATTCATTGATTAATGTTCCATTTGTTTCTATTTGATCTTTCCTAGGCTCACCTTCTTTATTACCAACAAAATTACCTGTTTCTGTTGTTCTAAGTGTGAATTGATCTTTAAAGGAATCATACAACATGGACACACCAATATTTGCTTTATTTACTTCACTTACCACTTGGTTGATAGATTCATTTCCAGCTACGATAAAATCGCCAAATTGTTTTCCATCTTCAGTATGGGCGTTTAGAGAAAAGTGGGTGTAGTTTTGTTGATAGGTTGCCTGAACATTCGTCTCTTTTTCTACTGCGTCATTAAATGTTATTTTTCCGGTTTCTGTGTTAATAACGCCAATTACATCACCATTTTCTGAATTCTTAAGATTATATTCGTTTTCGTTCCCTGTTGAATCACTTATTTTATAATTTTTCTCATCAATAATTAAATTGAATGAATCATTCACAGCAATAGAACCTGCTGATAATTGGAGAGTTTTCCCACCTTCCGGAACAGTTCGAGATTCTGTTTTGCTTTCAACAATATATTCAGCAGATATTTTAGTACCTTTTTGAATTACACCTTCAGCAAATGTAAGGTCACCTGAACTTTTGTCCACCACAACTTGATTATCAGCTAATTTTACTCCTTCAGCAGGTTTTTCAGTCAAAACCTCGAAACCTTTTCCGTTTACTTTAATACTAATTGCTTTCATGTCCTCTTCTACTTTTAATCCAGTATTCAAAGAAAGATCTTGATTTAAACTATCTGCAGTTAAATCCTTCTTCTCAATTATACCTTGTTTCCATACGTTTTCTTGTAATGGATTATCCGCAAAGTTACCTGTTTGACCATAAAGTCCTTTTGATGTATCAACTTCCTTATTAGGATCAGATATAGAACCATTGTTAACTTTGGTAGATGCTGTAGCCAATTGCCCTACCTTCGAAATCGTGTATGATGTCTGATTCGCAGCACTTGATGCAATTGCTGTAATAAAATCCTCATTACTAGAAGTCACCTGTCTTGATCGATAAGCTGTCGTCATACGCATATTCAACAATGAATCTTTGAAATCGAGTAACAGTGTATTAATACTTCGATAATCATCACGTTTCCACTCTAATTCCTGCTTTTCTTTTTGCATATTTTGAAGTGGTATACTTTCAGCTTTCATTAAATCTCTAACCATTGAATCGATATCCATACCACTGGCAAAACCTGAAATACGCATCGTACTCATTTTGATCACGCCCTTATTTTAGTCATTCTTATCTATATTATCGGACTAATAAGGTCATATTTAAATAGAACTATCGAATTAATTTCACTTATTTCGCAACTTATTCCAAATAGACTGTAATTCAGATTCTGATGACACACCTAATGAATCTTGACCATACCGAACTTGATCATACATTCTTTGCAGATTATCCCATTCTTTCTCTGATATAGCTAACACTTCATGTGCTGTCATTGATTGCTGCCATTTATCCTGTTGTCTTAATTCTCTTGAAATTTCACGATATAAGAATCGCACTTTTTCTTCAGATGCCAATTTATCATAATTCGTTTTCCGGCCAAAAACACCCTGCAGTCGATCCTTTATCTCCTCCTGCTTCTCTTTGCGCCAATTCTTCCAGTCAAATAAATTCTCTTTCTCATCGGTATATTCAGAGTCAGACTGTTCAAATCGATTACTTGTAAATACTTGCTTTAGGGCATCCCATATAAACAGAAATGCTTTTTTTACCATACGACGAACTTTTTTAAAGAGTAATGACAGCATGAATAGCACTGCCACAATAATTAGAATGATCCCAACAACAATTCCAATTTGCTCCATGACTTGGGCGAATTTCGAAGGTTCACCTGTTTCCATCCCTGGCAGCATCTGCTGACTGTTTTGTACCGGTTGTTCTTCCATCGGTGGCTCATCATTTGAAAAAAGTTCAACAAATGAGATGAATGCCTGCATAATCGAACGCACAGTATGATAGAGAAAAGACTGGATCACTTGAAAATTGGTCAGGATTAATACTAAAAGGAATGTTAGGATAAGATAGGAATAATTCATTTTTTTCATTTCTCGACTTGTACGGTGTTTCTGATCTTTGGATAATGATTCCTTCTGTAAAAGATCCCTGTTTGTGACAAACAACATGATGATGATGAACAGAATCCCTATTCCACTTAAGAGTCCCCGATAAGGAACTAAACTGTCAAAATAGGAAAATAGCATGTAGCCAAAGAAATAGCCCGGAACACCAAATGTCCACAGTAAACGAGATGGCAACAGTTGCTCCCTGTGAGTTTCCGCATATTGAACTCCCCGGTATGCCGCAATAAAACCAATAACGGCAGAAGAAAGGTAAGCTAATATGTCTTGACCAATCAACAGGGAAAACCCTATTGCCATTATTCCTGCTATTATTAATACAATTGGCCGTTTCTTCATCTTTGACCTGATCATTACTAATAAACAAAGCAGCACAAATAATCCAGTTAGCCAAAAATACACATTTTCGTTAACGGTTAATATGGCTAACAGTAAAAGAACTGGAAAGAAGGCGAGCATTTCGGTAAGACCTTGGATAAAGGTGGTGAATAAAGAACGCCTAGCTTGCATATTCTTCACCAGCTTTCTCTGTAAATTGATCTAATAATACAACTTCCACTGCATTGCCAAGCTGTTCTAATTGAGCTATTTTCTGTTCAACCTTTTCGGAGACTTGGCGGGTAAATAAGATTATATCTGTATCTGATAACTCTTGTTCGATATCTTCTTCTAAAAAAGCTCGAAAATTTCTGCTCCTGTCCATTTTCACCTTTGCTATTGTGTCGAGAATATAATCCAATTGGCTGCCACTGCTAGATGGACCCACTCTAATCGACGGTTTGATTCGTTCGAGAGTATTGGTAAATGGTTCAACAAAGTAGCCATTACAGCCAAAACCTGTGGCAATCCCTTGTTCAATTGTATAAGCAGCAAGGGAAGCAGCATAAGAAAGTGCTTCTTCCAATCGTTCCGGATTTTCAATTGGTAAACGTATATCTTCGTTCGTATCAAAATTAACATAAATCATCAGATGATGATCAGCTGTATAATCTTTTTTGTTAACTTGCATTTTTTGCGAGCGTGCTGTTGCTTTCCAATTAATTGTATTAAGCGGATCACCTGCCCTGTACACACGCACACCTGCATGCAAAAATGGATCTTCGATAATCCATCGTTTCACTGATATGTCCCCTAACCAGCTATGTGAGGGGAGCGGTATCTCATCAATAGCGACAATCTTAGGATACACAGTAACTGCCGTACTTGCTTCAATGGAGTCAAATGACTCGCCAAACCCAATCGCATCTCCCGTCGTAACAGATACTGTATCAAGCGGATAATACCCCCGCTTCATTGCAGTCAGATGATGCGTTCTGGTAATTTTCTGATATGGCAAAAGACTGAATAAGGACCGGTGGAATACTTCCTCTCCTCCAGCTTTATTTTCCAGAGCTTCCGTAACAAGATGCTGGCTGATCTTCGACTCCAGCCGAATCCATGGAATGGGAAGAAGCTTTCGATTGACAATCTGATCAACCATTTCGATGGTCTCTCCTTCAAATACAGTCTTCTGTTTAAACTCTCTTTTATAAGTAATGCCTTTTAAACCCCATTTATTGTATATCATTCCTTGTAATAAGATAATGATTAATAAAACGAATATTATCCATGCTATATTCATCCTCTGACCAAATCCTTTTCAGACTCTGTCGGAACAGGAACATCTTGTAATATCTCATTTATAACTGCTTCTACCTGGTTTCCTTTCACACCGATTTTCTTCATTAAGACAAGCCGATGACCTAAAACTGGTACTGCCATTTGTTTAATATCATCTGGTATGACATAGGTTCTTCCTTGTAATAATGCATAAACCTGCACACATTTCAGCAATGCCTGACTGCCACGTGGACTCACACCTAACAGGATGTTGTCATGATTTCTCGTCCTTTCGATCACTTCCATTAAGTAATTCAGCACATCATCACTTACTTCCACTTCACTGTAAACTCTTTGCATGCTGATCATTGTCTCTACATCCATAACAGATTTCAGATTTTCCAGAGGATTCGTTTGTTTAAACCGTTTCAATATTTTGATTCCTTCTTCTTTTGAAGGATAGCCCATTTTAATTTTCAACAGAAAACGGTCCAGTTGAGCTTCTGGCAGTGGAAATGTTCCCTGACTTTCGATTGGATTTTGTGTAGCGATAACCAGGAAAGGCTCTGCAAGTTGATGTGTTTCCCCGTCAATTGTCACTTGACGTTCTTCCATACTCTCCAGCAGGCTGGATTGTGTTCTTGGTGTTGCCCGGTTTATTTCGTCAGCTAATAAGATATTGGTGAAAATTGGCCCCTCCCGGAATTCAAATTCCCCTTTTTGCTGGCTGTAAAAGTGAATTCCTGTTATATCTGATGGTAATAAATCCGGAGTAAACTGGATTCGCTTGAATGTTCCTGCCAGCGATTTCGCCAAGGATTTTGCCATCAATGTTTTCCCCGTTCCTGGTACATCCTCTAACAGTACATGTCCAGAAGAAACCATAGCAACTAACAGCAAATCAATTGTTTTTTCCTGCCCAACAACTACTTGATTAACATTTTGTTTCAATTTTCTGGCTGCATTTTGAACATTCATTAACTCCATCATAAAACTCCCCTTCCGATTTGTGTGCGCTTTCATCATTATACCTCTTTTATAACATGAATGGTAACTTTTAGGCAAAATAATATACTTTTGCTAATAATTAGAATATGATCAAAATTGGTGGGCACATTATTTTCAGAATAATAAAACATTTTAATTTTATGTGTTTTATATAGTTTTCTCGAACTGTTTTTGGTAGGCTATTTATAGAGGTTGTTCAAAAAGTCCGGTAAAAATGACACATCGTATTTCTTCGTTGGCTTGGTTCTCCGCTGCTAATACATGCGCCGCCTTGAGCTCTTCGGTCCTTTTTATCCTCCTTTTTGAACACATAATTATAGGTATAAGGGATAATTTATGGGAAATAACCTGAAATTACAGATAGACAGGGGTTTTGAAAAATGAAAAGAGTTGTCATAATTGGTGGTGGCTATGGTGGAATGAATGCATTACATCAGCTAATCGACAATTATCTGCCAAAAGATGTGGAGATTATTGTTATCGATCGGAATCCATACCATTCATTAAAAACAGAGTTCTATGCCATTACAGCAGGAACAAAATCGGATAAAGAAGTACGAATTGAATTTCCTGAGCATGATCAGATTCATTACATATTTGGCGAGATAATTGAAATTGATACAGAGAATGAACGTATACGCGTGAAAAATAAAGAAGATGCGATCTCCTTTGACTACTTAATTATCGGACTGGGCTGTGAAGATAATTATCATGGGATCCAAGGTGCAATGGAATATACCGAAAGTGTTCAGACAATTTCTAAGTCCCGGCAGGCAAGTATCAAAGTCAATAATTTACCTGCCTACAGCCAAGTTTCTGTTGTTGGAGCCGGTCTTAGCGGAATTGAAGTTGCTTCTGAAATTAGAGAAAGCCGGCCCGACTTAAATATACGATTATTGGACCGCGGAGCGTCTGTACTTTCTGCTTTTGATGAGAAGGTGCAATCATATGTCGAAGACTGGTTTCAACGTAATGATGTGAAGATACTCCATCATTCCAATGTAGAGCTAGTAGCTGAAGGTATTTTTTATAATAATGGAGAAGGTATCTTAAGTGATGTAATCATTTGGACAGCAGGTGTCAGACCTCATTATTTAGTAAGAAGTCTCCCTTTTGAAAAAGACCGTCAGGAAAAAATTATTGTTAATGACTTCTACCAGGTCCCGGCCCAGCAAAATATCTTTGTTGTTGGTGATTGTGCCTCCTCGACTTATTCCCCCAGTGCTCAACTGGCTGGAATTCAAGGAGAACATATCGGAAGAATTTTAGCAGATATTCTGCGCGGAGAAGATCCGAAAATGCCTAAAGGAATTAAATTAAAAGGACAATTAGGATCTCTTGGTAAGTCAGACGGATTTGGCAGTATGTATCAGAAACCAGTTACCGGCCTGTTACCACGTTTAGCGAAATCCGGAGTATTATGGTTGAGTAAACGACATTAATAATTATAGAAAAAGCACGGAGGCAATCCAGTGCTTTTTTTGTTTGGACGATTTTTGTAAAATGATACTCCATCCATTAATTAAAATTCTAGAAAATATAAATATAATCTTGTAAAATTGGATTATTCTTCATTATGCTTTCCTTTTAGGAGGTCATCATGTCTAAAGCAAAACTTTATGATTTAATTGACAATGGAAAATTTGAACATCACTTTCAGGCACTTTATGATTTAGAAACATTATCCATCATGGGATATGAAGCACTTTTGCGAACAAACCTGTTTAAAAATCCGGAAATATTGTTTGAACAGGCAAGCCAAACCGATCGTTTTTTTGATCTGGAAATCCAATCGATTAGAAAAGCGTTCCGTGCTTTTGATGAATTATGTGAGACAACAGATGAGAAAAGTTTATTATTAAATGTTTTTCCATCAAATTTAATGAACGATCATTTCGTTTCTTATATCGAGCAGTTTATTGCCGGCAGGCGTTTCAAACCAGAGCAAGTTATTTTTGAAATAAACGAATCAGATGCCATGACAAATGTGTCTGCTTTATCACAAAATGTTAATTTACTGAGAAAAAAAGGATTCTTGATTGGAATTGATGATGTAGGCAAAGGGGTATCCTCCCTACAGGCAATTGTAGAATTACAGCCTGACTATGTCAAAATGGATCGCTATTTTGCTAATCAGTTGGCAAAAAGCAACCGCAAACAGGAAATGGTTCGCTCTATTGTGACGTATTGTTTCAACACAGAGACGAAATTTGTTTTAGAAGGAATTGAGATCCCTGAAGACTTAGAGATGGCTAAATCGATTGGCGTATCAATTGTGCAGGGCTTCTTACTAGCGGAACCAAAACCGCTTGAAACAATAATATCATTTGAATTAAAGATGGCAAAAGGTTTTTAGAATTCGGACAAGGGATTTCTCTTGTCTTTTTTCTCGCCTGGAAAGACAGGTATTTATTTTGAAACAAAATCTTCGCTTGGAAGCGACTGCCTATGAAGTGAGTGAATGATAAAATATATTTACCCCTTTTAGTGAGCCGTATATGACTATTCCTGCTTCCCGCCATTTTCTCACAGCATAATTCCCTTCAAGTTTCATATAAATGAACTGATGAAAATAGACTGGGAGGGAAGATGATGACAGGAGAACCTTTTGAGCTTTCAGAGGATATCTTAAAGAAATACGATGACTTAAATAAACAGAAAAAAACGGTGGAGCAGGAATTAAATCTGCTAAAAAAGCAAATCCATTTTTACTTAGATGAATTGTTTGGAAAAGAACAAAAAGGGGAAGTAAAACGAGGAAATTATAAAGTGCAGCGTGTCATTCGTTCCACTATTCAATATGACGAAGAAGAAACAGTAAAAAAACTGGAACAACTCAATTTAACCGATTTTCTTGTGAAGAAACCTGATACTGAAAAATTAGAAGCAGCAATAAAAATCGAGTTAGTAAAAGGCGAAGATTTCAAAGATTGCAAAATGCAAAAGCTGACACAGGCTATTACAGTAAAAGAAATAGGCTAAAACATCATATGAAGGATGGATTGGTAGGGTTTTGGCCGACAACTGTGGACGTTTGTAATAAAATAATATCTTTATCGTAAAGGGAAAAAGGTATATACAAAAATAAAAAAGGCATCTAATCTAGAAGAGAGATCATACTTTTTCTCAATCGTTGGAGAGATGCTCTTATTGTTAAAAATGGTCCCATGTTTAGCAGAAATAAAGATTGGCGGGATTAGAATGCATAAAATAACTCAATCATATCTAAAATTACAGTCTCCAAAAGATCACAGAGGAAATATCGTTATATTTTTATTTGTATTTTTGGATATAATGGGGATTATTCCTATTATATCCGAACCCTTTTCCCCGGTCTTTTTCTGGCCTACCATTTTCCCAATCATTTTCATTCATTTATGGGCCCTTTTGTATATTTTCGCACCTTACAAGTTTGAACTGTCTTATTATTTATTTATGGGAGTATATGGGATAATAAATACATACGTGTTTTTTATGGTTATTCAAAAATTTCTCTATATTTATATTGGGATAAATACACCGATTGTTTTTATGACAGGAATAGTTTTATTAGTTACACTTCTAATTGTTTATCAAATAGCAAACCTGAAATTATTACATTCAGGAACCTATTCCAAATTACATAAAAATGAGGTTAAAGTTAATTTCTCCCCTGTTTTAGCAGCTAGCGGAATTGGTTATGCTTTCTCACAGTTGGTTCTATCAGTGTTTTCTGGCGGCATGACTCAAATAATCATACTTATTTTTTTGTTTTCTATTATGTCCATTATTACTGCTTTTTTATCATTGCATTTACATAAGTATCTATTTATAAGGAAAAACATGAAAACAGTAAGAGAACTTTACCCCTGGTTTGGCTTAGCGAAAAAAGATAGAAAAGCTATATAACCATATTTAAATATTACTAGAATAATAAACCATTGTTGCCGAGGTGTTCCTTTGAAAAATAAGTACGAGCAAAAATCTTTACATTTCTTAATACAGCCAGCTTCTGAACATAGACTACGGACATTTTCCCTCTTGTTTGTTTTTTTAGACCTAACGGGAATGTTATTTCTTGTAAGTGAACCATTCTCACCTGAATATATACTCCCTATCCTGATACCGGTAATTCTTTTGCATTTTTGGAGTGTACTTTATTTTATTGACCCATATAAGTTCGAATTATCGTATTATTTGTTTGCAGGGATTCTTGGTTTAGTAAATACTATTACATATTTTTTGGTTATTCAAAAATTCTTGTATCTGCACATTGAGGTAACTGGTCCGATATTTTTTGTTATTAGTCTATTATTATTTTTATCACTAATCGTCTTCTTTCAAATCTTTCATCTTAAAATGCTTCATTCAGGGAAGTATGCAGCATATATGGAAAAAGGGACAAATATGAATGGACACCCTATTATACTAGCTTCTTGTTCAGGTTATATCGTTGGACAGTTTGTAATCTCACTAATTGCAGCAGAATCGATTTTATTCATTATATTGATTACATGCATTACTGCACTATCTGTTTTTACATCATTCAATACGACATATATCCAACGCTATCTCTACTTAAAAAAACATTACAAAGAAATAAAAAAAGTGAGACCAAACTTTGGCTTATCTAAAAATGATAGAAAATTATAAAAAACCATCCTTACATAATTCAATTCGCTTCCACTAGCGGGACACTTTGCAGTTGCTGATAATAGTTTTTCCAATAAGCTAACTCTTCACCCACTTTGACTACTTCACCTACTATTACCATAGCTGGATTCTGAATTTGATCTTGTTCAGCCAGTTTGACAATTGTCTGCAATGTCCCTGTTACTACTTTTTGATTTGCTGTTGTACCTTCTTGAATAATCGCAACAGGCATTCGGGGTGACTTGCCTCCTCTAATCAAGTTACCAACAATAGATGGCAGATGGCCTATTCCCATATAAATAGCAAGTGTATCAACAGCTTTTGCTAATGCATCCCAGTCTATCTTAGCATCGTCTCCAGCTTTACAATGGCCTGTTACGATTGCAAATGTTCTGCCAAGTTCCCGGTGTGTAACAGGAATATCTGCAGATGCAGGTGCAGCAATGCCTGAAGTGATCCCTGGTATGACTTCATATTCAATTCCGCTTTTCGCTAAAGCTAATGCTTCTTCTGCTCCCCTGCCAAACACGAAGGGATCGCCACCTTTTAGCCGGACGACATTCTTATTTTCTTTGCCGTATTTGACTAACAAGTGATTGATTGTTTCTTGTTTCATGATGTGCAAGGAAGGAAGTTTCCCACAAAAAATAAGATCTGTTCCTTCCTTTGCTTCTTGTAATAATAATGGGTTAACAAGGCGGTCATATAAGATAACGTCAGCTTGCTGAATGGCTTTTAATGCTTTGACTGTGATTAATTCCGGATCTCCAGGGCCTGCACCAATAAGATATACTTTTCCCATCAGTTCTCCTCCTTGTGATGAAAACGGCCGGACGGAGTTATTCCCACTAAATTCACCGAACTTCGAATAACTCCCCTTTGCCATTAGTTAATCGGTACTTCCACATAAACCTGCTGTTCTTCCACGATCGTTTTAAATGTTTGTACACATCCCTCATCAGGCGCTTGCACCATGCCATCCTCTATATTGATTTTCCAATCATGCAATGGGCAGAAGACATATTTTCCGCTTACCATTCCTTCTGATAAAACTCCTCCGCGATGTGGACACTTATTTTCAATTGCTTTTATTTGGCCATCAGATAACCGGAAGACTGCCAGTTCTCTGTTCCCGATCACTACGGCTTTGCCTAAGCTAATAGGAAAATCTTCATAATTTCCGATTAAAACTTTCTGTATGGTGTGTTCCATCAGTTTCGCCTCCCCTATTTTGCAATAACTTTCTGGTAAAGATCTTTCAATATGGTTTCACTTTCGATCGCTTCATTCCATGGCTCTTTATAAACAGATAGAGCTTCATCCATTCTTCTATTTAATTCACTGCGCAACGCTTCATCTAATACCACTTCACGAACATGTTCTATACCAACACGTTCAACAAATTTGCTGCTGCGCTCAAGGTAGCTGGCATTTTCACGATAATATTGCAGAAATGCGGAAGTATATTCTAAAACTTCCTCTTCTGTTTTCACTCTAGCAAGGATGTCTGCTTCTCTTAATTCAGAGCCGCCGTTACCACCAACATAGATTTCCCAGACACCATCTAATCCCACAATACCAACATCTTTTATACTGCCTTCTGCACAATTTCTTGGACAGGCAGATACACCCATTTTCACTTTGTGTGGTGTGTTTAATCCTTCAAATTTCTTTTCTAACTGGATACCCATACCAGTTGAATCCTGGGTTCCGAAACGGCAAAATTGAGAACCGACACATGTTTTTACTGTTCGAACAGATTTCCCGTAAGCATAACCTGATGGCATTCCCAACTCTTTCCACACTTCTGGCAGGTCTTCTTTTTTGATACCTAATAAGTCAATCCGCTGGCCGCCTGTCAGTTTAATCATGCCAACCTCATATTTTTCCGCAACATCGGCAATTTTACGTAAATCTGTTACATTGGTTACACCTCCGTACATTCGAGGCACTACAGAATAGGTTCCATCTTTCTGGATATTGGCATGAAGTCGTTCATTGACAAAACGGGATTCTCGTTCATCTTCATACTCTTTTGGATTAACCATTCCTAAATAATAATTTAATGCTGGCCGGCATTTGGAGCAGCCTTCCTCTGTTTTCCAGCCTAAGACATTCATCACTTCTCTTGTATGTGACAGTCCTTTCGCGCGAATTTCTGCAATGACTTCTTCACGTGATAAATCTGTACAACTGCAGATCGTTTCTTTTGTTTCTTCCTGATATTCATCACCTAATGTTAATTCCAGTATGTCTTGTACCATTCCCTTACATTGACCGCAGGAACGGGAAGCATTTGTTGTATTTTTCACTTCTTCTAATGTTGTAAGTCCTTTTTCCTTTATGGCAGTTACGATATCACCTTTAGAAATACCATTACAGCCGCAAACAATTTCGTCATCACTCATTGAAGCAACAATACTCTCTGATTGATCAGCATTTTGCTGTGTTTCCATATATTCATGTACACATGTCCCTTTTTTAATATGACTGAAAAGCTGTGTTCCTTCTTTCGTATTTCCGAAAAGAACAGCCCCTGCTAATTTGCCATCTTTAATGACAACCTTTTTGTAAGTGTTCTGCCATTCATCAAATAATTTGATTGCTTTCGTTGCAGCAGATTCCTGAATAATCCCTGCAGAAAATACGTCTACACCAGATACCTTTAACTGAGTAGAAACGACAGAGCCTTTATATCCCTGGTGATTCATGCCGCAGATGTGTTTTGCTAAAGCTTGACCTTGTTCATATAATGGGGCAACAAGGCCATATGTCATTCCATTATGTTCGGCACATTCTCCTACTGCATATATATTTGGTTCACTTGTCTGCATATAATCAGTGACCACAATTCCTCGGTTCACTTCTAGCCCTGTCTGTTCTGCCAGTTTCACATTTGGTCTGATTCCAACTGCCATTATGACTAAATCGGCTTTTACTGTATCTCCATCTTTGAATTTCAGTCCTGCAACTCTGTCATCACCGGTAATTTCCATTGTTTGCTTTTTGAGCAGAAAATTCATCCCCTGGGCTTCCAGTTCTTTTTGTAATAATTGCGCAGCTGTCTGGTCTAATTGGCATTCCATTAAATGTTCTGCTAACTCGATCACGTTTACTTCCATTCCCAAATTCAATAATCCTCTTGCTGCCTCTAACCCTAATAAGCCGCCGCCAATAACTGCTGCATGTTTATAATGATCTGCCGATTTGATCATTTCTTCACAATCAGCTATATCACGAAACCCTGTGACACCTGCTTTATCTGCACCTGGGATTGGCAAAATAAATGGATTAGAACCTGTAGCCATTATTAAACAATCATACTTAGCTTCTTTTCCTTTGTCGGTATAGATTATTTTTGATTGTTTATCAATTTTCACAACGGTTTCCCCTGGATATAATAAAATATTATTGTCCTCGTACCATTGCCACTCATTGAGGATAATATCTTTTAGTTCAGTATCTCCTTGTAGTACTTTGGACAATTGAATTCTGTTGTAATTCGGATACGGTTCTTTTCCGAATACAGTAATATCGAAATAGTCTTGTAACAACTTTAAAATCTCTTCAATTGCCCTGATTCCAGCCATCCCATTTCCAATTAGCACAAGTTTTTTCTTTTCCACTGTTGTAACCCCCAAATCATTTATTAAGTGAGACATTGCTCAGCCGTTGCTTATGGTACCTACTGAGCATGAATGAAACTTATCAGGATGTTTACTGTATTAAACGTAAGTTTGTTCAATATTTCACATTTTGTTTTATATGCTTATATTATATTCCAGCAAAGGCACTTTGTGGTGTGACATTGATCACACCTAGATACATTGTCTTTAGCATTACTTTAAAGAATCTGTTCAATATGCAAAGTTGAAGAAAAACGGCGTAGAAGTAATTAATTATGCTGAATCACCAGGAGTAATGGTTTCTATCCAGGATATAGTAATGAGGACGTATTTTTAAACGATAACTGATCCTTTGAACAGAATAGCTACAGCTGCTTTCCGAGTAATAGTCCAAAATAAAAAAGTTTTCTTGATAAGTTTTTAAATGAGTACTCTATCGGTTAAATTTGAATTGACATAAAGAAAGTGGCCCACACGTTAAGTAATGTGCAGGCCACTTTCTTTTAATTTTTAAGATTGAAAAGCTTAAACAAGATCACATGCTTCAGGAGGCATCCAATATTTTTCTTTACCTTCCCATTTAACATTACAGCCGAGCGGATTGGTTAATGGTGTGGTAATTTCCTTACCCGCTAAATGCTCAGCAAGCGCATTTTCTAAGTCATTCACTGTTGCTTTTTCTGTATCTTTAGGATTATCAAGTGCACGTCCTGTATAAATCAATTCACGATCCTGGTTAAATACGTAAAAGTGTGGTGTGCGCATAGCCCCATATGCTACCGCAACGTCTTGTGATTGATCTTTTACATAAATCCATGGAAATTGTTGTTTTTCCATCTCTTCTGTCATACCTTCCAAAGCATCAAGCGGTTTTGTGTTGGTACTATTGGAGTTAATGCCGATAAATTGTACACCTTGATCTGCAAATTTCTCTGCAGTTGCTCTAGTCGATTCATTTGAGCCAACTACATATGGGCAATGGTTACATGTAAAGAAAATAACCAATACTTTTGCATCCGCAAAATCTGACAATCTGTATGTTTTTCCATCTGTTGCTGGAAGTTCGAAATCAGGTGCTTTCTGTCCCAATTCAAGTGTGAAACTACTCATAAAATACTCCTCTCTTCAGCTGTCCTTCTTAACTCATGACAACTCTATTTCTTTATATTTTAACACAATATTCTCTGCTGTGAATCCGTATTTCTCCATCAGGTAATTGCCATTTCCTGATGCACCGAACTCATCTATTGTCAGTAATTCTCCTTCTGAACCAACATATTTGTGCCAGCCCAGGGATGCACCCATTTCCACTGCAAGGCGTTTTGTTACATGCTTTGGCAATACTTTGCGTTGATATTCTTTCGGCTGCTTATCAAACAAATCCCATGAAGGCATGCTGACAACAGATACATAAATTCCTTCAGCTTCTAATTGCTTTTGCGCTTCTAATGCAAGCTGTACTTCTGATCCTGTTGCCAGTATGATGCCATCTTGCTCTCCTCCTGCTTCTGAGAGAATATAGGCACCTTTTTGTACCCCTTGATAAGCATCCTCTAAGGAAGCAGTAACAGTCGGTAATGCTTGTCGTGTTAAAACAAGAGCATGTGGTGTTGTTTCACTTTCTAAAGCTAAACGCCACGCTGCTGCTGTTTCATTGCCATCAGCTGGTCTAATAACGGAAAGGTTAGGCATCGCTCTAAAGGAAGCCAAATGTTCCACAGGCTCATGTGTCGGACCATCTTCTCCAACCGCAATACTGTCATGTGTGAGGACATATGTTGCCGGCACTTTCATTAAGGCAGATGACCGGATCGCAGAACGCAAGTAATCAGAGAATACAAAGAATGTTCCACCAAAAACTTTCACACCGCCATGTAATGCCATTCCGTTTAAAGCACAGCCCATAGCAAACTCTCTCACACCAAACCAGATATTTCTTCCATCATAACTAGTTGCCGAAAAATCGCGTTCATTGGCTAGATTTGTTTTATTGGAACCTGATAAATCAGCAGATCCTCCGAGTAAGAATGGTACATTTTCCGCAATCTGATTGAGTACCTTTCCAGAAGCATCTCGTGTTGAAACAGCATCTGCTTCCTGGTAGTCTGTAAGATTATCAAGCCAATTTTCTGGTAACTTTCCAGCGATGGCATCCTCCAGCTCTTCTGCTAGTTCAGGATAAGCTTCTTTATAAGTTTCCAGCATCTGCTGCCATTTTGCTTCTTTTTGCTGGCCTGTTTGTTTCTTTTCCTCGAAAAACTCTTTTACTTCTTCCGGAACAGTAAATGGCTGATCATATTCCCATTTGTAATTTGCTTTCACTAATGAAATTTCCGCTTCTCCTAATGGTGCCCCATGGACGGATGAAGTACCCGCTTTATTCGGTGAGCCGAAACCAATCGTTGTTTTCACTTCAATTAACGTAGGTTTTCTGCGGTTTTGTTTTGCTAAATTAATCGCATTCTGGATCTCTTCCAGATTAGTGCCATCTTCTACGCGTAATACTTGCCAGCCATTTGCTTTATAGCGGTCCATCACATTTTCTGAAAAAGCCATGTCCAGATCCCCATCAAGTGAGATATCATTGGAATCATATAATACAATTAATTTTCCTAGTTTCAGATGTCCAGCTAATGAAGCAGCCTCCTGTGATACCCCTTCCATTAAATCCCCATCACCGCAGAGGCTATAAGTAAAGTGATCAATAACAGGGTAGCCTTGACGATTATACTTCGCTGCAAGAAAACGCTCTGCCATCGCCATACCAGTAGCCATTGCCAGTCCTTGGCCTAGTGGGCCTGTTGTTGCATCAACACCTGGTGTATGTCCATATTCAGGATGTCCTGGCGTCTTGCTTCCCCATTGTCTGAAATTTTTCAGCTCATCCATGCTAAGATCATAACCTGTTAAATGTAAGAGACTATATAATAAGGCAGAACCATGGCCTGCGGATAAAACAAACCGGTCGCGGTTAAACCAATCAGGATTGGCAGGATTGTGATTCATATTGTCTGCCCATAACACATGTGCCATTGGAGCAGCACCCATTGGTAATCCTGGGTGGCCGGAGTTTGCTTTTTCTATCATATCAATCGACAGCATTCGGATTGTATGGACAGCTAATGTATTAATTTCTGTTTTCGTAAGAGTTTTCATCATAAAGTGTCATCCTCTCTTTATTTTGGGACCTTTTCCCAGTCTGCTAAAAATTGTTCAATACCGATATCTGTTAACGGATGGCTCCATAATTTAGGGAACAGCGAGCCAGGGATTGTAGCAATATCCGCTCCAGCAACCGCCGCATCCTGCAGGTGAGTAATTGTTCGTACACTTGCTGTAATAATTTCTGTTTCATATTGATATTCTTCCAGCACACGCTTTAAATTCCGGACAAGTGTCATACCTTCTGTTCCAATATCATCCACTCTACCAACAAATGGACTGATGTAAGAAGCTCCCGCTTTTGCTGCCATTAAACCTTGAGCAACAGAGAATACTAGTGTTACATTTGTTTTAATTCCCTCCTTGGATAGAATATTTACTGCACGAAGACCGTTTTCTGTCATAGGAATTTTGACGATTACATTTGGTGCCCATTTCGCAATATCTCGTGCTTCAGCCAACATTTCGTCTGTCTCTAAACCAACCACTTCGGCACTTACCGGACCATCAATAATCCCGCAGATTTCCTGAATCACTTCTTTAAAATTCCGTCCTTCTTTAGCAATGATCGACGGATTTGTCGTAATCCCATCAACAAGCCCCAGTTCATTCACTCTTTTAATCTCATCAATATTTGCCGTATCCAAGAAAAATTTCATACCTAATCCCTCCATTTGTTTAATGTATTAGCTTAACACCATATCTTTATTAACATGTTTACTTGTTATAAAACGCACTTGCCGGTTTTCTCCTGTTAATAGAAGAGAGTGAGTGACAGATTGCATTTCTTCATCGAGCTTAATCTCATCTAATAATATATTTCCTGTAATTCCTGTCGCAGAAAATACGCATTGATCAGAGTTAACTAGATCTTCATGTCTTAATGTCTTTTCCGGATCTTTTATCCCCATCTCCAGACACCTTTTGCCTTCCTGGTCATTTTGAGGTAATAATCTTGCCTGCATTTCGCCTCCAAGACATTTCACTGCTACTGCTGCCACTACCCCTTCAGGAGCGCCTCCAATACCATAAAATAGATCAAAGTCCTGATTTTTCATACAAGTTGCGATTGCATAGGTAATATCTCCATCATTAAACAAATGCACTTTTGCTCCAAGGTTCCGAATTTCCGCTATTGCTTTTTCATGTCTTTTTCGATTTTGGATCAATATTTTCATGTCTTTCACATTTTTATTATTTGCCTTTGCCACACTGTACACATTTTCTGTTAATGAAGCATCAAGGTCAATTTTTCCAGCCGCCTGTGGACCTGCTACCAACTTTTCCATATACATATCTGGCGCATGCAATAAAGTGCCTTGAGGAGCTGCCGCGATAACAGCAAAGGCATTGTCTTGCCCATTCACAATCGAATTGGTTCCTTCGATCGGATCTACCGCTATATCTACTTTTTGCCCTGATCCAGTTCCGACATTTTCGCCAATGAAGAGCATTGGCGCATGGTCCAATTCCCCTTCACCTATGACGATTCGGCCATCGAATTCAATACCGTTCAAGCAATCACGCATTGCATTTGTTGCTGCCCCGTCTGCCTTTATCTTATCTCCACTGCCAATCCACGGAAATGACGCTAAAGCTGCCTGTTCAGTTACTTTTAAAAAATCGAAAGTTAAATCTTTCATGGAAATTTCCCCCTTCAACTTGTATGAATTACCTGGAAACAATGAAGACACATCTTTGAGACTGACCTGGGATTTGCTCCATTCTTCCCCTTAATTTTAAATGGATTAATGGTTTTGGTTTAGCGCCTCCTTTCGTTTCCCTTTCTTTGTTTTCATTTTATCATTTTTATTTTCTATTTTCAACGTTTATTTTCGTTTATTATTAAAATTTACAAATTAATTCTTTAATTGGAGGTGTTTAATTCATAAAAACTGCTATTATAACGCTTTTTTAGAGTGAATCTCCATTGCCTCTTTTAAAACTTTGGTCCCATTTATCATTTTTTAATCAATAAATATGTAATAATTTATTATCGTTTACTTTCACAATATGGTACAATGATGTATATTAAAAGAATGATAGCGGATTAATTATTAAATGAGGGTGATTTTTTGAAGAAGATGTTTGCTACCGAGAGAAGAAATGTCATATTAGAAATATTAAACGAAAAAAAACGAGTAACCGTTAAAGATTTATCAAAAATCTTAAATGTTTCTGAAGCAACATTACGAACTGACTTAACTTATATGGAAAAGCAGCGGCTTTTAACAAGAACACATGGCGGTGCTGTTTTGGATAATGCCATCCCATCTGAAAATACATTTTCAGAGCGAGCAAAACGGAATGTGGAAAGTAAGAGCACTATCGCCAAGAAAGCGATTGAATTAATAAACGATAAAGACTGTATCCTGTTAGACGCCAGTACCACAGCTTTGGAAATTGCAAGGCTATTAAAAGAGAACAATATTCAACTAACCGTCCTGACAAATGGAATAACAGCTGCAATCGAATTAAGGGACAACCCCGCAATTAATGTTATTTTATTAGGTGGAATGCTTCGCAATGGATCAATGGCTTTGGAAGGGCCGTTTGGGGTTCCTGTCTTAAATCAGATACATGTCGATATTATGTTCACATCAGCAAGAGGGTTTACAGTAGACGAAGGGCTGACTGATTTCAGTGTGTATGAGGTTGAACTGAAAAAGTCCCTTGTAAGCAAGGTGGAAAAAGTTGTAGCCATTATTGACCACTCAAAAATCGGTGACAATTCAATTGCCTCTTTCGCAACAATTCATGATATTGATGAATTTATTACAGATGAAGATGTGGATGATCAATTAAAAGAAGTTTTCACACAAAATAACATTACTTTTCATATTGCAAAATAAAGTAAGACTTTGAACAGTGGGGTTTTTAGTTCCCCACTGATCATTAGCGAAACTTATCTGGATGCTTAGCGCTGTGAATTAATGAAACTCGAGAGAAAGCTTAACTTCTTCTCGAGTTTTTTGATTGAGGCGTTTATTATATAGAATACTATGGAAATGAAATCCACACTTTTCTCCTCTACTTTTCTATTTCCTCTATAAAAACTAACTCTCATCATACCAAGCATTAAAAAAAGGTGATTGAAGCTTACACCTCAATCACCTTCTAACCCTATCAATCTGCAAATTTTCAAACAATCATTTTATTTAACTAGAGTAGTACAAGAGACAAGAACGGGAATACCACAATAAAGATTAATGTGATAATCATTGAAATTAAAAATGGAGTTACCGCTCTTGATAGAGTTGGTATGCCAACACCTGATATCCCTGATCCAACAAATAAGTTTACTCCCAGCGGTGGTGTGATAAAACCAATTGCCAGATTCGCAATCATCATTACACCGAAGTGAACAGGATGGATACCAAGTTCCACTGCAACCGGGAATAAAATCGGTGTTAAAATTACAACGGCTGCTGTTGTATCCATAAACATTCCAACAACCAAAAGCATTATCATAATTAATAAGATAATAACAAAACTGCTGTCAGAAATTGTCGTTAGTGCACCAGCAACCTGATTTGGTATCTGTTCCAGAGTCAACACTTTACCAAACGCGGTTGCTGCAGAAATAATAATTAACACAGAAGCACTTGTAAGGGATGCACGAGAAACAATTCTAGGCAAGTCCTTTACACTTATTTCTTTATAGACAAACAAACTGATAAGAATGGCGTAAACTACTGAAATAACAGCCGCTTCTGTTGGTGTAAACATTCCGCTGTAAATACCGCCCAGAATAATAATCGGAGTAAGCAAAGCCCATTTCGCATGGTTCAGCTGCACAAAGAACCGTTTAAAAGTAAATTTCTCTGTTTGTGTACCAAAGCCTTTCTTCTTACTATAAATACATACCCAAATTATCATACCAATTCCAATTAAGATACCTGGCAATATCCCGCCTAAAAACATGTCACCTACCGACGTTTGTGAGGAGACACCATACATAATCATCGGGATACTTGGTGGAATAATAATCCCCAATGAACCTGCTGAT
>NZ_ML762432.1:5010-9418 GCF_009498735.1 Gracilibacillus oryzae | reverse complement strand
AATGACAGCTGTGGCGAATTTTTTATCATAACCTTCTTTTATCATGGCAGGTATCATCATTCCGCCTACTGCTGCTACGGTTGCCGGACCGGATCCTGATATAGCCGCAAAAAACATAGAGGTTAATACGGCAACAACTGCTAAACCACCTGTTATATTTCCGACAATTACCTTACCGAAATTCATTAATCTTTCTGAAATTCCTCCACCACTCATTAATTCACCAGCAAGGATAAATAATGGAACAGCAAGAAGAGGGAATGTATCTAATGATGTTACCAAATCCCGGAACACACCTTCAGAAGGAATCGCCGGGATGAAAGCCATTGATAATACTGTGGCAATCCCCAGAGCAATTCCAACTGGTACTGTTAAAATTAACAATAGAATTAAAGTACCGAATAAAATCAGGGATATCATACATCCACCTCCTCATTGTTTCTCCATCTGATAATCATATTCCACTGGCTCTGGATGAGTCTAATCAATGTAAGACTAAAGCCAATTAATGTCGATGCATACACCCACCCATAGGATATACCTAAACCCGGTGTCATCCTGGAGATCTCAAATACAGTTGTAGATCCATAGTAAACAGCCATAATGGCAAAAACCAGGAAAACAAGATTAGAGAAAGTGCTGATAATAAACTTACCATTTCTCCTGAAAAGTAAGCCTAAGGAGTCTATTTTAATATGTTTATTTTTCTTTACCGCATAACTAACTCCGATAAATACACTCCAGATAAATACATATCTCGCTAGTTCCTCTGTCCACGAAAACGTTATCCCTGTTACATTTCTCATCACAACTTGCAAAAATAATGTAGCAACTAATACTGTTGTCAAAATAATTAGTACATACTCTTCGAAATGGCGATCTAAATATTTTAATACTTTCTTCATATGCAGTCCCTTACCTTCATTTAAGAGTTAATCTTTCTTATGGAATAATTAAATTATTCTTCATTTGTTTTTGCTGCTTCTATTTCTGCCAGGAATTCATCCATAAATTCCTGACCAGCTACTTCAGCGTAGCCCTCCACTACATCAGCTACCGCTTCTCGGAATGGTTCTTTATCTGGTTCATTCACTTCCATGCCTGCATCCACTAATTCCTGCAATAACTTGTCATCATTGTTTTTAATCGAGTCACGGTGGAACTGGGCTGCTTCAGTAGCAGCTTCCTGGATGATTACCTGCTGTTCTTCTGAAAGTGATTGCCAGAAATCATCACTAACCGCCATTGGAAGCGCTGTATATTGGTGCCCCGTCATAGAAATGTAATTCTGCACTTCATTAAACTTACTTGCATGAATATTGGCAATCGGATTTTCCTGACCGTCAACTGTTCCTTGCTGCAATGCAAGATACAGTTCACCAAAAGCCATTGGCGTTGCATTCGCACCAAGTGCATTCAATGTATCAAGGGATACCTCCGCCTCTGGTGTTCGTATGATTAAGCCATTCAAATCTTCTGGCGTTTCAATTGGGCGGCTGCTATTGGTAATATGCCTCATTCCATTTTCATAGAAAGCTAATATACGAATATTATGTTCTAATAATGGTTCTGAAACCATATCTCCCACCTTGCCATCAAGCACTTCCCATGCATGCTCATAACTGTCAAATAAATACGGAAGATTCGTAGCTCCCATTAAAGGATCATATTGTGTATAAATATCTGTACCTGCCAACACAATTTCCAGATTATTCAAGGAAACGTTTTCAAGCATTTCGGCTTCAGTACCAATGGTTTCGTTTGCAAAAACATTAACTGTAATATCCCCGTTTGATTTCTCTTCTACAAGTTCTTTAAACTTCATGGCCGCTTCGTGCCTTACATTCGTTTCGGCCGATCCGTGACCAAAGTTTATCTGCAGTTCACCACTTGCAGCCCCAGTGTGAGTACTGCAAGCTGCCAGAAGTGAAAAGAGTAATCCTGCTAAGAATAACTGTACTATTTTTTTCATATTACTTCCTCCCAACATTCCATTTCCCCTAGTAATTTTTCTCTATTGTCAACAGGATTTCTTTGAAAGAGGCCATATCCCATGCAGCCCTGCCGATAAATAATCCGTTTACATTTTCTATTCTCAGATAATCTTCATAATTACTTAAGTTGACACTTCCACCATATAAAACAGGGATCTCGTTTCCTTGCTCTTCATACAGTTCGATTAATAACTCACGGATATTATCATGTTGCTTTGCTACATATTCCGGTTCTGCTGGAACTCCCTTTTCCCCTATCGCCCATACCGGCTCGTAAGCAATCATAATATTGTCTAAATCTTGCTTTTGGACACCTTTTAACGCTATCTTTATTTGTTCTCTGATTCTTTCTTTGCCAACCTGATTATCTTTATCTGAATGATCTTCCCCCACACAAATAAGTGGCGTTAATCGGTGTCTTACCGCTGCTAATACTTTTTTATTGATATCAATATCATTTTCGTTGTAATATTGTCTTCTTTCAGAGTGACCTAATTCCACTAAGTCTAAGTTCAGTTCTTTAAGCAATGCATTGTTTGGGCACCTAATTTCACCCCTGAGCCTTCAAGATCTTGTTTAATTGTTGTAAGATGAGGAAATGACGGGATAATAAACAATTCCAGTTTTGAAGTCAACGCTTTCTTAACTTCCAGTAACTGTTGAACATATTCTCTCCCTTCCTTCAGGTTCTTTGTCATTTTCCAGTTGGTTCCTATAAAAATTTTTTGCTTCTTCATCTTAATACCATCCTTTATTATCAGTAAGTTGTAACTGCTTACTAATCTTTCACTAAATTATTGAATGTATCTATTACGATAATAAATGATTACAACATTTTTGTCAATTTCTTTTTTTTATTTTCGTTTTGATAAATTTTACTTTCGTATGCTATTCACTTGCTCATAAGCTTATATAACTTCAATTTGATTAGTTAGTTTAATTTATAAACGAAGAATTATGACAAATAAAGGTGAGAATAAGCTCTAAATAATGGCTATTTGCCCAAAAGGTAACAAATAAAATCTTATTTTAATTATTATATATTTGTGGATTTTTTGTATTTTTTTTCGTATACTATCAAAAAAGGATGTTTCAGCAGGAACACCTTGCTTGGGAGGAATGGATATGAAAGATTTTAAGAAACAGGTTGTAGTGGATATCACAGAATCACAGACAATTGTAGAATTAAGTTATTTATTACAAAAATACGACTCAGAAATTTTTATTTTGAATGTAAGTAAAAACCATGTGCAAGAAATTAATCCAAAAAGTATTCTTGGACTAGCGACACTGCAGCTGAAAAACGGAACAGAGATTACCGTGCGTGCTGTAGGAGATGATGCAGAAGAAGCTGTAATGGAAGTTACAAAATTCCTGCAAAGTGCTAAACATACTGATTAATATTGTGGAGATAGAATGGAGTACAAACAGCTGCTCCATTCTTTTTTATTATCAAACAAAAGACTCACCATTTTTAACGGTGAGTCTCCAAGTTCCAAGTATAAGAACACCTGACACTTTCGCTAAAAAGACCGAGCGAATGCGAGTTTTCCTAAGCTTCATTTAATACTTCCTGCTTATTCGCTTCTGCAAAAATTCTTTCCACTATCTTTATGGCAGTGTTTTGTTCACCAGTTAAGCCACCTTTACCGACAATTACTAATCCTTCATGCTCACCACCAAGAATTGTACCAAGATCCGCTTGAGGAATTACATAATCTAACAGCTGGATCCCTTTTGTGCCTAACTGTTTTAATGTATGAACCATTGTATCTCCACCGGTCATATAGATACCTTGCACATCATCCGTTTGACTAAGAATTCCTTTCGTAATATCTCCCAGCCCTCTGTTAATATTATCTGCAGCTTCTCCGTGGTATAAATTTAATTCTTTCTCACGTTCTGTCAAATTAATTCTTTCTCCAGTTAAGCATGTTTCTAATACGAGAACATGGACATCATCGGTTTTCATTTTTTCCAACGCTTTATCCATCGCTCTGTGAACTTCTTCTACAGAAGCAGCATTTTGTGGAATCAACTTATCTGCTGAAACGGGAACAGAAACAGCCCATTCGTTTTGCAAAAGGGTCTCCATTTGGACTTTTGTTACTGGTGTAGCACTTCCAGCGACCACTAATACTTTTCCATTCAAATCTGCCATGGACTGATCTTCCGCTGACTTCCTATCTTGTGTCGCACATCCATTCCATTCGGCCAGTTTTGCAGTAAACGGACCAGGATCAATCGCTAAAACGTTCCAGTCTAATGAATATACAGCTTCAGCAAGAAGAGATACGTCTTCCAATGAAACTGCATCTGCGATAATTATTTCTGCACCTTTTTCTTTCTCCACTTCTAATGCTTTTTTTACCGCTTCTTTTCCTGACAAAAGAATATCCAATGAGACTGTTCCG
>NZ_ML762432.1:0-4992 GCF_009498735.1 Gracilibacillus oryzae | reverse complement strand
AATGAGTTTCTGTTACTGGTGTCCTTACATCATTTGCCACTGGTGTTAATGATAAAGGAACCCCATTTATGAGCGAATATCCGCCGACTAGTATACGGTTCGACTGAGGCATGGATGGCACCATAACAGCAATGGTATCATTATCCAATTCCTCTAACATCGCATCGACTTCTGCTCCAATATTTCCTCGTAGTGTTGTGTCAATCCGTTTCGTGTAATTGGTAACCCCTTGTTTTTTTAAGTGTTGTACAGCACTTCTAACTCTGGCTGCAGCATCAGTTTCTGCTAGTGCTCTGCTGTCTGTACTCAGAATATAAGCATCCTGATTGCTGCTGTCAGCTAAATCCTCTTCAGAAAAGAAAGCAGCTGTCTGGACACCTGCCTTAGCCAGCAATACCCCTACTGTTGTTGCACCAGTTAAGTCATCTGCTACAATTCCAAATTTTTTCATGATATCCTCCTTATGCACACATCCTTGCAGCCATCTTGGCAAACGATTACAATCGTGAACCTCTTTCATATTGATTGAAAGAGACTGTAATCTTCTAACAATCAATAGGAATAGATAAGACAGGAAAGGCTGTCACCGCTCCTGTCTTATCGTAAGCACTTATGCTTGTTCTTGTTTAGCCTCTTGCTGCATTTTCCAATAAGAAACTGGAACCAATGTAGATTCAATCATACTTACAGAACCTGCAATATTCTTACCAGCAATATCAAAAGCAGTACCATGGTCAACAGAACTTCTCATAAATGGCAAGCCCCATGTAATTGTAATCGATTTTTCAAAATCATATGTTTTACAAGCGATATGTCCTTGATCATGATATAGAGAAAGAATCGCATCATATCTTCCTTGTAATCCTAAATGGAACACAGAATCAGCAGGTACTGGACCAACAACGTTCATACCTTCCGCTTTTGCAGCTTCTACTGCAGGAATTAAATGTTCCTGCTCTTCTGTTCCAAATAATCCATTATCTGACGCATGCGGGTTTAGTGCAGCTAAAGTAATTTCTGGATTTGTATAACCAATTCCTTTTAATTCTGTATCAATTTGACGAAGCGTATCCAATACGCGTTCTTTTGTAGCGTAACGACATGCATCTACCAATGATTTGTGTCTTGAAACGAAGAATACTTTCATATTATGACAGTTAAACATTGTTAAAGCATAATCAGAGTTTGTTTCTGCACCATACACTTCTGTATGACCTTCATGCTTACAACCAGCAAGTTTAATCGCTTCTTTATGAATAGGTGCTGTTGAAACAATATCAATCTCACCACTTAATCCTAATTCAATAGATTTAAGAACATAATCATAAGACATTTCACCAGCTAGTTTTTGCACTTTTCCATACTCAATGCTTGAAGTGTCATATTCTTTTGTTTCTAAAACATCGATTGTACCGTATTCGAACTTTCCTTCTGACGGTTTTGTAATTTTGTTAATTTTAAAATTGCTGTTTTTCACATCTAAAGCTCTTTGTACTATATCAACTGACCCAATAAGAAATGGGTTACATTCATCATACACTCTTTTTTCCATTACAGTATCTGCAGTTATTTCAGGACCAATTCCTGCTGGATCACCAATTGTTATTGCTACGATAGGTTTTTTAATTTCAGTCAACTTACTCGCTCCTCACTAATCATTGTTTATTTCTTGAATTAACATAAGCATACATTCTTTTTTATTAATTGTCAATTTCTTTTCTTTACTTTCGTTTTTAATTAAAATTATCACTACTTTATGCGTTTCCCTTCTTATATTCCCTCCAAAAATGAAAACAATCCCTTCTGCAGCAAAGATTTTTTCACATAAGCCAGATGCTTGCCAATACAGGTTTCTATTTTGAATCTTTTTCATATTTTTAATAAAAACGAAAATAAATGAAATTAATTGTTGATAAAAACGAAAAAATATAATAATATAAGAGTTGTTAAATATTTGTGATTACTAGGGAGGCTATATAAAATGAAAATTGGTTTAGGTAGCGATAATAATGCATTTAAATTAAAAACAATTATAAAAGAACATTTAGAGGATTTAGGAATCGAAGTAAAAGATTTCGGTTGTCACTCAGAAGATGCGGTGGATTATCCGGACGTTGCTTTCGAAGTTGCTGAAGCAGTAAGCAAAGAAGATGTAGATCGTGGAATTTTATTATGTGGTACAGGAATCGGTGTTTGTGTTGCAGCGAATAAATATCCTGGCATTCGTGCAGCTTTAGCTCATGACGAGTATTCTGCTGAACGCGCTCAATTAAGTAACAATGCTCAAATCCTTACAATGGGAGCACAAATTGTTGGACCTGAAGTTGCGAAAAAAGTAGTAAGTGCTTATGTAAACGCTCAATGGGCAGAAGGTTCAAAACGAAAAGTAGATAAGATTATTGATAGAGAAAAAGAATTTATGTCTCAAAACTATAAAGATGCAGTAACAAAAGGGTGCTAAGACTGTTTCTAGCATGAAAAGAAGGCATTTACCGGCAATCGGCTGGTAAACGCCTTTTTTTTATGAAATTTTAATGTACTACCAATAATTATCTTTGTTTTTGGCAAAGTTAATAATAATCAAGTGTTAGCCATAGAAGCAGAGATATGTCTTTGCCTATGTTTTACTAATTATTCAGATGCTCCCCTGTTAAAAATACCAGCTAGTCATGGAGATGTGGTTATGGTGAATGTGGAAAAAATATCGGTAGTTAAATTTGATGGTACTCATTTAGATGAAACAGAGGATAATGCCGCAGTAGAGTTCCCTTTAACCATCCAGTTAGATGGAGAAGAATTTGCAACAATGGTATGTTCTCCGGACTACTTAAAGGAACTTGTGTTAGGATTCTTAGCTTCAGAAGGAATTATCCGTTCTATATCCCAAATTGAATCATTGAATATCGATCAAGATCAAGGCTTTGCTTATGTGGAATTGAAAAACAAAAAAATAAGGAACAAACATACTGTGTCCAAACGGTTTATTGGCTCATGCTGCGGAAAAAGCAGACAATTTTATTTTCAAAATGATGTCCTTACAGCAAAGACAATTGGTCATCACCTCCAACTATCCGTTCAACAATGCTTGAACTTAATGGATGAATTACAGAACCAATCCTCTTTGTTCCGCTTAACTGGAGGTTTTCATAATGCCGCACTTGGAACAACAGATAAATTACTTCTTTCTCGTACCGATATTGGGAGACACAATGCTTTAGACAAGATCTATGGACATTGTCTTGAAAAACGCATCACATTGTCTGATAAGGTAATCGTCTTCAGTGGCAGAATATCATCAGAGATTGTATTAAAGGTGGCAAAAATCGGTGCAGGTCTGCTTTTGTCAAAATCTGCTCCTACGTCCTTGGCATTGAAACTTGCAGATGATCTAGGCATTACAACCGTTGGCTTTATCCGAAATGAACGTTTAAATATTTATACACATCCTGAACGTATTATCAAAGACTAAAAAGAAAGCTGGTGAAAAAATGGCCTTCCATGCTCCCAAAAAAACTGCACAGATAGCCATGGAAAATGGTGAGAAAAAAGTTCACCTTCCTATTACAACTACGATTATTCTTGGTTTTTTAGCAGGAGCTTATATCTCGTTTGGATTCTTATTGGATATAAGAATCACTGGTAATTTACCAGAAGCAATCTGGGGATCTATGTCTGCCTTTATTGGCGGTGCAGTATTCCCAGTCGGACTCGTCTTTGTCTTAATTGCCGGTGGTGAGCTCTTGACAGGGAATATGATGGCAGTAGCAACCGCCAGATTTGCCGGAAAAATTAAAACAATACATGTTATTAAAAACTGGTCCATTATCACCGTGAGTAATTTTGTCGGTTCCATCTTTGTAGCCTACTTTTTTGGACATTTTCTGGGATTAACGGAAACTGGACCATATTTAGATGCCACTGTCTCGATTGCCGCACATAAAATCGAGGCCTCTTTTCTTGAAGCCTTTGTTTCTGGTGTTGGTGCAAACTGGCTTGTATGTCTGGCTGTTTGGCTATGCTACAGTGCGGATGATGTGGCAGGTAAAATTCTAGGTATATGGTTTCCGATCATGGCATTCGTTGCGATTGGCTTTCAACACGTTGTAGCCAACATGTTTGTTATTCCTGCTGCCATCTTTGCCGGTTATTTTAGCTGGTGGGAATATCTTTACAACTTTGCAGCTGTATTTCTTGGAAATGCAGTGGGAGGAGCAATTTTTGTCGGCTGCTTCTACTGGATGGCATATTTGAGAGAAAAGGTGTAAAGCTAAAAAGTCCGACCAAAAACAAGAATAATACTATATTGAAGAACTGAACGCACAGACTAAGCAAAATCAAAGTGCGAAGACACTTGCGGGAACAGCTTGAGCTGAGGTCACTGAGAAAGGGAATTCTCTTTTTGCAATTATAGATTGTTGGTATATATATTGGTTCTTATCAACAGATTCATGCTGTGATGCTAAAGGTTTGCCGATAATCAACAAATCTCAAGAGCAGCCTCAAAGATTTGTTGATTAAAAGGATTTAATCAACAAATCTTAGGAGCAACAGCGATAGATTTGTCGATAAAAAGGATTTAATCAACAAATCTCAGGAGTAACAGCGATAGATTTGTCGATAAAAAGGATTTAATCAACAAATCTCAAGGGCACAGCGGCCGATTTGTCGATAAAAAGGATTTAATCAACAAATCTCAGGAGTAACCTCCACGATTTGTTGTTATTATTTGTTTCAGCGGCAAATTTCCTACTTATTCAGAGTATTATGACAGAGCGTCATATGAACCAACTTTTCACATGAACAAAAACCCGAACTTGATGAACTGCCCCCTGTCAAGTAGACAGTGGAAATAATAAAAATGATCTAGGCGGCCTTTGTCCTGTATTCCATCGGACTGAGGCCGTTTAATCGTTCCTGGTATCGATTATGATTATAAAAATAAATGTATTGATTTATTGCTTTAGAAAGCTCTTCAAATGTCCTGTAATTATG
>NZ_ML762431.1:186295-192221 GCF_009498735.1 Gracilibacillus oryzae | reverse complement strand
CACCCAACTACTGATCACCAAGAAGGGGCACCGACAGTCAAGGACCAGCAGCAAAGCTGTGGCTGGATGGGAGGATTCTATGTGAATCAGTGAACAAATTGAGAAAACTACCTAATTTTTAAAAGAACAAATATGTATTATGTGAATTAGGTTGTTAACATTGTATCTATATTTACACATAAAAAAGGACTTGACTGTGAGTCAGGATAGTGAAGGCATTCAGGAGGAGTCTGAATGCCATGAGAGGAGCAGGGAGGAGAGGTGAAGGCATTCAGAAGGAGTCTGAATGCCATGAGGGGAACGGGAAGGATAAGTGAAGGTATTCAGAAGGAGTCTGAATGCCATGAGGGGAGCGGGAAGGAATAGTGAAAGCATTCAAAAGGTGTCTGAATGCCATGAGGAGCTCAGGAAGGAGGGGTGAAGGTATTCAGGAGGAGTTTGAATGCCATGAGGGGAACGGGAAGGAATAGTGAAAGCATTCAAAAGGAGTCTGAATGCCATGAGGAGCTCAGGAAGGAGAGGTGAAGGTATTCAGGAGGAGTTTGAATGCCATGAGGGGAATGGGAAGGAATAGTGAAAGCATTCAAAAGGAGTCTGAATGCCATGAGGAGCTCAGGAAGGAGAGGTGAAGGTATTCGGAAGGAGTCTGAATGCTTTGAGAGGAACAAATAGCAAACGCCAAAGCATTCGGGAAGTTTTTTTCATCAAATATCCAGAACAGAAGCACCGAATTGAAGAACAAACCCCATTTTAAACATCAATCCACAAAAGGAAAGGAACCCGATTGAAGAACAAACCCCATTTTAAACATCAATCCACAAAAGGAAAGGAACCCGATTGAAGAACAAACCCCATTTAAACATCAAACCGCAAAAGGAAAGGGAACCGAGTCTTTTTAATTAGAAAAGTAAATCATGAACAATGGAAAAAAATCAACCACCCAATCCAAACAGCCCCCTTCTTCATCTGCAAAGCCACTTAAACTATACCAATAAAAAATTCCTATGTAAGATTTACTAACATAAACAATGACGAAAAATCATGATCATGTTGTAATTAGTTCATAACAAAGACGAGTTACGTTTGTAATTGAGTGCCAAAGACAAAAGCCACAAAACGAATGTATAATTTATTTAACGTAATATGTTACTTAATATTACATAAAGTGAAAGGGGATGGACTGGTTGGTAAAGACAGATGAAACGAATAATATTCCTTTATTAGAAACAAAGGGTTTAACTAAGAAGTTTGGCAGCTTTATCGCCAATGACAAAATAGATTTTAGTGTAAATGCTGGAGAGATACATAGCATTCTTGGTGAAAATGGGGCAGGAAAAAGTACGTTAATGAAATCCTTATATGGTGTTCATGCTCCTGAAGAAGGTGAAGTGTTGATCAATGGGCATAGGGAGGAATTGCATCCACCGGCGAAAGCTCGTACGCATGGAATTAGTATGGTGTTCCAGGATTTCAGGATTATTCCTTCACTGACAGTTCTTGAAAATATAGCGCTGGCATATTCAGAAAAAGGTTTCTTTTTAAAGAAGAAAAAGTTGCGCGAAAAAATCGAAACAGTAACCAAAAGATATAACTTATCAATCAATCCAGATAGTTATGTTTGGGAACTGGATCTGGGAGAACGGCAACGTGTAGAGATTATCAAAGTGTTGGTAGAAGATATGACAAAGATTATTATTTTTGATGAACCGACCAGTGTACTGACACCATCAGAAGTTGATGCATTTCTGAAAATGCTGAAAATGCTGCGGGAAGATGGATACGGCATTATCTTGATCACACACAAAATTAGAGAAGTGTTAGCATGTTCCAACAAAGTTACGATCCTGAGAGAAGGAAAAGTGGTTTATTCTCGTTCGATTAATGAACAAACAACAGAGGAAGAACTAGTTTCGGAGATGATCGGATCAACAGACATTCCGCAAGCAAATCAATCTCAAAAGTATAAGGGAATTCAGAAAGAACTCTTGCGTGTAGAAGGAATGACTGTAGAAGACGATAGAGGACAGGAAATTCTTTCGCAAATTAATTTGTCCCTGAAGGCAGGCGAAATCATTGGGGTGGCTGGTGTCTCAGGTAATGGACAGAAAGAAATTGTGGAAGCACTGTTTGGGGTTAGAAAAGTAAAGGCAGGCAAGATAATCGTGAAAGAGGAAGACTTTACCGGCAAGTCTGCCAAAGCCTTTTTAGATGCAGGTATCTCTTATATTCCGGAAGATCCATTACATGATCAAATTGTTCCTGGCCTTTCCATTTATGATCATATGGTTCTCTCAGGAATGCCGGTCGAGAAGAAAAATGTCGGGATTGATTGGGACAAAGTGAAAGCGAAATTTGACCAATCAGAAGTGGTGAAAGAATTAAGGGTGGCAGAAGGCAATCGCATTGCAGATACATTATCGGGTGGGAATGTGCAGCGAATGGTGTTGGCTAGAGCATTGTTGTCTGAGCCTGATATTGTACTGGTAAGTTATCCAAGCAGAGGGTTGGATATTGCGACAGTGAACAGTATTCATAACATGTTTCGGAAGTTGAAAGAAGAAGGTGTGGGAATTCTCGTAATCTCGGAAGACTTGACAGAAGTTTTTGAGATTTCCGATCAAATTGTTGTCCTTGGACAAACGAATCTTTATGGCCCATATTCTCCAAACGATACAACTTCGTATGAGATTGGAAAAGTAATGTTAGAAGGTGAAGCTTCATGAGTTTTTTACAAGAAAAGATGAGATTTCCGGGTTCTCAATGGATTGTAGGATATGTTTTGCCGATTCTATTATTCGCTTTATTCCTGTTATTACAAGGTGTGAACCCGATAGCAACATTTGGTAACATGATCAGCTCTGTATTCGGCGATTTTTATGGATTCGGTGAAGTTATTATTATGACAACACCATTTATATTAACCGCCTTGGCAACGGTGATACCAGCCAGAGCAGGATTAGTGAATGTTGGTGGAGAGGGACAGTTAGCGATAGGTGCCTTAACGTCTACCATTGCAGCAGTTTTTCTTATTGATGGATGGCCAATGTGGATTGGATTGCCATTACTTATGATATTTGGTGCATTAGGCGGAATGATCTGGGCAGGTATTGCCGCCGTATTAAAAGCAAAAAGCGGCATGAATGAGACGATCACAACCCTTTTATTAAATTATATTGCTTTTTATACGTTAGCATTTTTCGTTCATGGTCCGTTAAAAGATCCCACTTCCTTTAATTGGCCGCACTCACCGGAATTAAGTGACTCGTTGCGTCTGCCAACAATTCCTGGCAGTCGAATCCATATCGGAATTGTGATCGCAATAGTCATTGCGGTAGGGATGTACTTCTTATTTAAGAAAACACGCTGGGGTTTTTATTTGAAAATTGTCGGTGGAAATCCAATCGCTGCATTTCAGTCAGGGTTTAAAGTGAATAAGCTGCAGTTCTGGGCACTGGTCATGGGCGGTGCGATTGCTGGTTTGGCTGGAATGATCGAAGTAACAGGGATTGAAGGAAGATTAAGGCAAACGACAGGTGTAGATTATGGTTATCTTGGCTTTCTTGCAGCCTGGATGGCTAGAAATCATCCGATTGGAATAATCTTTACCGCTTTGATCATCGGAATGATTAGTGTATCTGGGAATTCGATGGAAATGACTGCAGGATTACCAGCATCAGTTGTTCATATCCTGATGGCACTAGTGCTCTTCGGAATTTTAGCGATGGGGAGGAAGAGTAAATCATGATAATAGAAGTTTTAACAGGGGCAATTATTGCAGGTACATCCGTACTTTATGCAACAACAGGTGAGTTGATATCAGAAAGAGCAGGTGTTATTAACCTTGGAACAGAAGGATCGATGGTGTCAGGGGCGATGGCAGCATTCGCTGCAACCGCCTGGTCCGGGAGTCCATGGATAGGTTTGGCCTTTGGGGCGATAGCAGGTTTATTAATTTCTTTGATTCATGCGTTTTTGGTTATTGACCGGAAAGCGAACCAACTGGCAACAGGGTTAACGATTATGTTTTTCGGACTCGGGCTGTCGGCATTTTTCGGCAGATCACTTGTAGATAAACAGATTAATGGTTTTGAATCCATTGATATTCCTTTATTATCACAGATCCCGTTTGTGGGGAGGATTCTTTTCACACATGATGTGCTGACATACTTATCTTATTTATTGGTTCCAGCTGTCTGGTTTTTCTTATTCCGGACAAAGTGGGGGATCATCCTTCGCGGTGCAGGTGAAAATGAACAAGTGGTTTACGCTTATGGGAAATCACCTAAGCTAGTTCGCTACTTAGCTGTAATGGCAGGAGGGTTGTTAGCAGGTGTAGGTGGTGCCCAGCTTTCAACGGCCTTTACACATACTTGGATTGAAGGCATGACACAGGGAAGAGGAATTATCGCGGTTGCATTAGTTATTTTTGCTTCATGGCTGCCGTTCCGTGCCATGCTTGGAGCTTACTTGTTCGGTGGTGCTTACGCGCTCCAATTAGCACTTCAGGGGCGAGGTGTAGATATATCGCAGTTCTTACTATTTATGCTTCCATATGTATTAACATTAGTCGCAATGTTTATTGTGGAAAGGAAACAAAGAAATATGATGCCACTGGGTCTGAAGGATGTATTTGAAGGAGGTGGCAACTAGATCTTCGTCCAGCAAAAAAATTGATAGTAAATAAACAGGGGGATAAACAAATGAAAAAACTATATTTAGCAATGGTAATTGCAGCAATTATGCTAGTTCTGTCAGCTTGCAGTAATGAAGGGTCAGCAACAGAAAGTTCGGACTCATCAGGTGAATCCGCAGCTCCAGGCGAAGGTTCAGAAAAAGTAGGGTTTATCTTTGTTGGTACAAAAGATGATTATGGATACAACCAGGCAGCTTATGATGGCAGTGTAGCGGTTGAGGAAGCCTTTCCTGATATGGAAATTTTGAGAAGTGAGAATGTTCCGGAAACAGCGGAAGCAGAACGTGTAATGGAAGAAATGATTCGTAATGGTGCAAAAGTTATTTTCCCAACATCTTATGGTCACTTAGAACCAGCGATGAATGTAGCAGAAAGACATCCAGATGTGGCATTTTTCCACCAAGGTGGTTTAAAGAATGCTGAAAACTTAGGAACGTATTTCGGTAATATTTGGCAAGCTGCATACTTATCAGGTGTAGCAGCAGGCAGTGTTTCAGAAAGTGGCAATCTTGGGTATGTTGTGTCATTCCCGATTCCGCAAGTATTGTTAAATGTGAATGCTTTTACATTAGGTGCACAATCAGTGAACCCTGATGCAACTACGACTGTTGCGTTTACTGGCAGCTGGTGTGATCCAGGACAGCAGGCTAGTTCTGTAAACAGTCTAGCTGAACAAGGTGTTGATGTGATTTCCCAGCACCAGGACTGTACAAAAACAGTGATTGAAACAGCTGACCGTCTTGATATCAAATCAGTAGGATATCATGCAGATGCTTCCACACTTGCACCGGAAACTTGGGTTACAGGTGCGATCTGGAACTGGGGCGACCTTTTTGTTGATATGACAACAACAGCAATTGAAGGGAATTTTAAAGGAAGCGAATATGATGGTATTTACCGTGGTGGATTGTCAGAAGGTGTGGTAGAGCTTGCACCATTCGGTAATCAAGTTCCTGACGATGTGAAAACTTTAGTCGAAGAGGAAAAAGCAGCAATCGAAAGTGGAGAATTCCATCCATTTGCAGGTCCGATTAAAAGTCAAAATGGTGATGTGAAGATTGAAGAAGGGGTAACACCTACAACAGATGAATTAGAAGCAGTTGATTACTTTGTAGAAGGTGTTATTGGGAATATCTCAGAATAATACAGTAACTGGAGGGGAGTTTCTTTCTCCTCCTTTTAAAAATAATGAAGAGGTGAAACACATGTTTATCGAAGCAACTCCTTATCATT
>NZ_ML762431.1:167758-186285 GCF_009498735.1 Gracilibacillus oryzae | reverse complement strand
GAAGAAAACAGCATTGGTTATCATTGACATGCAGACAGACTTTTGTGGCGAGGGTGGCTATGTTGATGCGATGGGGTATGATTTATCGTTAACCGCAAGAGCGATCAAACCAATTAAGCGTTTATTGAATAAAGTAAGAGAAATTCCTGACTTCACAGTGATTCATACCCGTGAGGGACACAAACCGGATTTATCTGATTTACCGGAAAACAAGCGGTGGAGAAGTGCACAAATCGGTGCAGAGATCGGAAGTGCGGGACCAGCTGGCCGAATTTTGATCAGAGGAGAAGCGGGCTGGGATATTATTGATGAATTAAAACCGGTTGATGGCGAATATATCATTGATAAACCAGGAAAAGGCAGCTTCTATGCGACTGATTTAGAGTTAGTCCTCCGCAATAAAGGGATTGAGAATTTAATTTTGACAGGGATCACAACAGATGTATGTGTCCATACAACAATGAGAGAAGCGAATGACCGCGGATTTGAGTGTCTGATTCTAGAAGATTGTACAGGAGCGACTGACATGAACAATCATAAAGCAGCTCTTGAAATGGTGAAAATGCAAGGCGGCGTCTTCGGAAGTGTCTCCTCTTCGGAAAAAGTTCTGCAGCTTTTAGAAACATTGGTGGTTGAGAAAGAAACGATTAAAGGGTGATAGAAATGATAACAAACCAAACAACAGTGACAATTCCAAGTCAGCCTTACGATTTTGCCTGTGATCTGAATAAAACAGCGCTTGTGATCATTGACATGCAAAATGATTTTTGCGCAAATGGCGGTTTTGGCGAAATGCTTGGGAACGACATTACAAACACGAAATCGATTATTCCTACAATAAAGCAAGTACTGGACCAATTCCGTGCTCACAATTTAACGGTTGTCCACACAAGAGAGGGGCATGAACCGGATTTATCTGATTGCCCTGAAAGTAAGTTAAAGCGAAGCAAGCGTCAAGGAGCGGGGATTGGCGATTCAGGCAGTATGGGCCGGATATTGATTAAAGGAGAAAAAGGCCATGCGATTGTCGAGGAATTAACTCCTGAGCCTGGCGAAATCGTAATTGATAAACCAGGAAAAGGCGCTTTTTACCAAACGAACTTATTGGAAGAATTAAACGCGCGTGGGATTGAATCATTAATTGTAACAGGTGTCACCACCCATGTCTGTGTTCATTCAACAGTTCGAGAAGCAAATGATCGGGGCTTTGATTGTTTAGTATTGGAAGACGGCACGGCCGCATTTGATGAAGATGATCAACAAGCTGCAATAAGAATGTTTCATCAGCAAGGTGCTATTTTTGGTTGGGTAAGTCATTCTGCCAAATTGTTAGAACAGCTCAAATAAGGGAGAGAAGAATGATATGGAACTCAAGGATCGAGGGTTGAGCATTCAAGAGTTGCTCGCAATGCCGCAGTTCAAAGAAGCTCACGTCGCAGCGGGTGCAGCCAACTTAACGAACTTAATTAAGCGAGTGAATGTCATGGAAGTACCAGATGTGGAAAACTGGGTGCGTCCGGGTGAATTCTTAATGACAACAGGTTATCCATATCGGGACACCCCTGAGGACTTTGGTCAGCTGATTCCGAAGTTAGCGGAAAAAGGTGTTGCTGGATTAGGGATAAAGACAAAACGATTCTTAGAAGAAATTCCGCCAACTGTTATAGAGATTGCACAGCAATACAATTTTCCGCTGATTGAACTGCAGCCTGACACAACATTTTCCGATATTGTGCGTACGGTGATGGAGCAAGTTTTTTATAAAGAGTCTGAGCATCTAAATGTTTTGCAGGAACGACTGCAACTCATCACCAAGCTTCTCCTGGAAAATAAGAAGTTAGAACATACATTAGCCGAACTGGAAAAAATCTTAAGCAATCCGATCGCATTAGTGGATCTGTCCGAAGAATCTGCCCATGTGCAGATGGCATCAGCTGCTTATAAAGAATTGTTTGAACAAATTGACTGGCAGGAATTAGCGGGCCAATCTGAAGACAGGTCTGGAATGATAGAAATTGGAGGGGAGATAATCTCTGTTTATATGTCTCCAGTCCCTGCCAAATACACCAACAATTCCTGGCTGATTTTACTAGAATGGGAAACCACTACCGCTTCTATCGATGTTCTGACAGTCGATCGGGTCAGTTCGTTAATCGCACTGGAATTAGTCAATAATGAAGCAAGAAAAATGGTAGAAACACAACACCTTGATCAATTTATCAGTGACTGGTTACAGGGCCGTGTGAAAGCTTTGCCAGACATTCATATACGTGCCGAATCCTGTGGCTATACATTGTCTTATCAAGGATATTATGAAGCATTAACTATTCGATGGCTAGGTGAACAAGCACATTCGCTCCAATTAGTGAATGTGATGAAACGATTAAAAACTTCCATTGAGCCTAATTCATTAGTAAGTTTAGTAGATGGCCAGATTGTTCTGATCATTCATGGAGAGGAATTGGAAGATCTAGACACGAACATCAGCAGAACGTATACTGCAATCACCTCCATGCCAGAACTGGCTGAGAACAATATATCAATTTGTCGTGGTGGTGCCGTAACTTCACCGGAAAAACTGTGCAAAAGCTATGAAAAAGCTCAAAGCGTAAAGGAAATAAGTGATTTTTACGGTTTTCAACAAGCTGTTTTATCAATCGGGGATTTGGGCGTTTACCGGTTATTATACTTTCTACCCGACAACAAAGAAATCGATCATTATGTCGAACACTTATTAGGTCCATTACTGGATTATGACCATGATAATCAAACGAATCTAGTAGAAACACTTGATATGTACTTCCGGCAAAACCGAAATATGAAACTGACAGCAAAGGCGCTTTTTGCGCATTATAATACAGTTGTTTACCGAATGGAACGGATTAAAACAATACTGCAAAACGATTTGGATGATTCTGATATTCAACTTCAGCTTTATTTAGCATTGAAGCTAGTAAACTTAGACAATATCAAAAAAAGTACGGGAGGATTAGTATGACAGGATTAGGCGGGTTAAATAAGTCTCCAGATGGTGTCGGGATAGGGTTGGTGCAGCTGGAAAACCCTAATGTAAAAACACCAGCAGATTTAAAAAAGCAGACAGAAAAAGTATGTGAATTGATAGGTAAAGCACGTCGCAATCAACCGACGATGGATTTAGTCGTTTTTCCAGAGTATTGTCTGCACGGACTTTCCATGGATACAAACCCGGAAATAATGTGTCATATTGATGGACCAGAAGTGCAGGCATTTCAACAAGCCTGTATCGACAACGACATTTGGGGATGTTTTTCAATCATGGAATATAACCCTGAAGGAAATCCCTATAACACAGGATTAATCATTGATAATAAAGGCGAAATCAAATTAAATTACCGCAAACTTCATCCATGGGTACCTGTCGAGCCATGGGCACCAGGGGATTTAGGGATTCCGGTTTGTGAGGGGCCGAATGGCAGTACATTGGCATTGATCATCTGTCATGATGGAATGTTTCCGGAAATGGCTCGCGAATGTGCATACAAAGGTGCGGATATTATGATTCGAACAGCAGGTTATACCGCACCAATTAAACACTCCTGGAATATTACCAACCAGACTAATGCATTCTGCAATCTAATGTACACCGCTTCTGTTTGTCTTTGTGGATCAGATGGCACCTTTGACTCGATGGGAGAAGGAACATTTGTTAATTTTGATGGCGTTCCAATGGTGAAAGGAAGCAACCGCCCAGACGAGATTATTACAAGTGAATTGAAGCCGAAATTAGTGGAAGAAGCGAGAAAGTACTGGGGTGTAGAAAACAATATCTATCAACTTGGCCATAGAGGGTATGTAGCAGTAGAAGGCGGTGCGAATGACTGTCCGTATACGTATATGAAAGATTTGGTTGAAGAGAAATATAGATTGCCTTGGGAAGATGAAGTTGTGCATAAGTAAAAAATGCTTCGAGGGAGGAAGATAATGATGAGTGAAAATAAACAAACAAAAGTATTAGTTGGCGAGCGAATGGAGTGGAGCCTGATGCCGGACCACCGCGAACTGTATCACAGGGAAATATTGAGTGCAGAGCAAGCGGATTATCTTCAGGTAAAAGCAAGCAGCATTCTCTGGGAAAAAATTGATAAAGACGGCCAAGTGTTACCACATTATCATGATGTAGCAGAAATTATTCATATTACTGTCGGAAAAGTAAAATTACTATGCAACGGAGAATGGAAGTCTTACAAAGCTGGCGACACATTCCAAGTACCAGCAGGTGTGGTGCATTCTGTAGCCAATGATGATACAAAACCTAGTGAACAAATCAGTGTATTTTTGCCAGTGGACGAGAATCATCCGGCGAATTCCTTTTTTAATACCGTTTTAGTTGATCAAGAATAAACCGTATAAACGGATATGTACAGTACGCAAAATAGAGACAGAAATGGAGTTGTTACTATGAGTATGATCACGTTCCCCAGAATTCTTTCGGTTGAATGGTTAAGGGAAATGTATCAAACAGAAGAGCTTACACCTGTAATGGTTATCCAGGAAATTATTCGCCGAGCAGAAGAAGATGAGGATATGAGTATTTGGATAACACCTCCTTCAATGGAAAGGATACAGCCTTATTTGGATGGTCTGGAAACAATCAATCCAGCTGATGCACCGCTTTGGGGAATCCCTTTTGCTATAAAAGATAATATTGATCTAAAAGGAATCCCTACAACGGCAGGGTGTGCGGAATATGCTTATACACCAGCGGAACATGCGACAGTTGTGGAAAGACTAATCACAGCAGGTGCCATTCCTGTTGGCAAAACCAATTTAGATCAATTTGCCACAGGTCTTGTTGGCACAAGAAGCCCTTATGGCGAAACAAAAAATGCGTTAAGAAAAGATCTGATCAGCGGGGGATCCAGCTCAGGTTCTGCTGTCTCTGTCGCGGTCGGTCAAGCTGCCTTTGCGCTTGGAACAGACACTGCAGGCTCAGGAAGAGTACCAGCCAGCTTAAATAATCTGGTTGGATTTAAATCAAGTGTCGGTGCATGGCCGAAAAAAGGTGTTGTACCGGCATGTGAAAGCATCGATTGTGTGACCGTTTTTGCAGATAGCATGGAAACAGCTTTAGAAGTAGATGAAGCTGTCCGCGGTGTAGACGAAAAGGATCCATGGTCCAAAGCGTATGCCAAACCAGGAAAAGAACTTCCGGGGAAAATCATTTTGCCTAAAGAACCAATTGATTTCTTCGGCCCTTTTGCTGAAGAATACCGAAAAGCATGGGAAAAGACTCTTAAACAATTGGAGCAGCTGCCTATCCCAATTACCTATGTCGATTATGAATTGTTCGCTGCCACTGCTCAAATCCTGTATGGCGGTCCATGGGTGGCAGAACGCTGGGAAGCACTGGGCGATTTTATTACCCAGCATCCAGGAGCATCTTTCCCGGTAACAGAGCAGATTTTACGATCAGGTTCAGCAGACGAATACGATGCAGCTGCCTTGTTCAAAGCAATCCATACATTGCAGCAGTATAAATTGGAAGCATGGAAGCTGTTAGAAAATGCTGTCCTGATCACTCCAACAAACGCCGGAACATGGACGCGAGAACAAGTGCGCATCAATCCAATCGGTACAAACAGTGACATGGGGCGCTTTACCAACCACTGTAATTTACTAGATTTATGCGCGATTGCGATTCCATCCTTTGAAGCAGGAGAAAATTTACCATTTGGCATTACGATTTTCGCAACGGCTGATAAAGAGAGCTTGGTATGCGGTATGGCTGACTTGTTAGTAAATGAAGGGAAACAGACAGAAGCTGCTTCTAAAGATACTACACTAGTCGCTGTATGTGGATTACATATGCGCGGATTCGCTTTAGAAAAACAGATGAAGGAACTAGGTGCTAAGTTCATTCGTGAAGACCAAACAGCAGCCAAATATCAATTCATTAAACTGCCAACAAATCCAGCAAAGCCTGGGTTAATCAAACAGAAAACAGGCGGAGGTTCGATAAATATTGAACTATGGGAAATGCCGTCAGTTGGATTTGGAACTTTTGTCACAAGCATCCCGTCACCACTAGGCATAGGAAAAATAGAATTGCAAGACGGCAGCGAAGTACCTGGATTTATTTGTGAAGATTACGCCAAACAAGGTGCAGAAGATATCA
Source organism: Gracilibacillus oryzae (assembly GCF_009498735.1). Classification (GTDB taxonomy): domain Bacteria; phylum Bacillota; class Bacilli; order Bacillales; family Amphibacillaceae; genus Gracilibacillus; species Gracilibacillus oryzae. Next base: position 180,128 of record NZ_ML762431.1, on the reverse strand, counting down.
CCCATTTAAAAAGCTGGCGGAACTTATCTGAGGGTGAAGAAGCAGTGGAGATGGAGACAGTGTTAGCGTCAGGTTAATGTGTTTTATGTTTGTATGCGTGAAAAAATCCTTGCAGAGCTGATATGATAATTGGCTGTTGTGAGGATTTTTACTATTATAACTGGTTCTGCTGTATAATTTCCGCTAACCATAGAGGAACAAAAAAACGCCAAAACATTTGGGAGGTGGATGGATGCCATGAGGGGAGCAAGGTAGGATAGTGAAAGCATTCAGGAGGAGTCTGAATGCCATGAGGGGAGCGGGAAGGAATAGTGAAGGCATTCAGAAGGTGGCTGGATGCTTTGAGGGGACTGGGGAGCGGGCATGAAGGCATTCGGAGGAGTCTGAATGCCAAGAGGGAAGCGGGGAGGAGAAGTGAAAGCATTCAGAAGGAGTCTGAATGTCATGAGGGGAGCAGGGAGGAGAAGTGAAGGCATTCAGAAGGAGTCTGAATGCCATGAGGGAAGCGAGGCAGGATAGTGAAAGCATTCAGAAGGAGTGTGAATGCCATGAGGAGCTCAGGGAGGAGAAGCGAAGGTATTCAGAAGTAATCTGAATGCTTTGAGAGGAACAAAAAGCAAGCGCCAAAGCATTTGGAAAGTTTTTTTCATCAAATAACCGAACAGAAGCACTGAATTGAAGAATAAACTGCTTTAAAACATCAAAGGACAAAAGGAAAAAACCTGATTGAAGAATAAACTGCTTTTAAACATCAAAGGACAAAAGAAAAAAACCTGATTGAAGAATAAACTGCTTTTAAACATCAAAGGACAAAAGAAAAAAACCTGATTGAAGAACAAACCTCTTTTAAACATCAACCCACAAAAGGAAAGGAACCTGATTGAAGAACAAGCCCCTCTTAAACATCAACCCACAAAAGAAAAAAACCTGATTGAAGAATAAACCCCTTTTAAACATCAAAGGACAAAAGGAAAGGAACCTGATTGAAGAACAAGCCCCTCTTAAACATCAACCCACAAAAGGAAAAAACCTGATTGAAGAACAAACCTCTTTTAAACATCAACCCACAAAAGGAAAGGAGCCTGATTGAAGAACAAGCCCCTTTTAAACATCAACCCACAAAAGGAAAGGAACCTGATTGAAGAACAAATCCCATCCACCCACACCCCACAAAAAAACCACATCCCCAATTAAGTGAATGTGGTCAAACAACAATCTATTTATTATTCTGTATAACTTCAGCCTGCCACTTGCTCAAATCAATCTCTGCCGCATCTTTCAACAATAATGAAGCTGGGAAGAGGAAGCGCCATGGCTTGCTTGTGTTTGCTTTGATTGTCAGTGTTTCGAACTGGAAGCCGCCTTTTGCGATGACTTCACCTGATGCGTCTGTCACCATTAGTGGCAACTTCTCGATATTAAGGTCGCGTTCGGCGCCGTTTCTGATTAAGATGGTCACAGACAGCTGGTTGTCTTCCATTAATTTTGCTTCGATTCCCATAAAATTCACTTCGCCGGCTTTTAATGGCTTCGCGGATTCTACGATTTTCTCGAGCTGTTCGATGCTGTCTTGTGCCAGTGATTCTTTCCATGAATCTTCCAGGTCTAACTGGTGCTTTTTCTTTAATTCGAATGCGATTGTCCAGTTGCTGTTTGGTTCGGCGTTTATTTTTGCCAATTCTTTTTTGGAAAAAGTGAATTTCCATGGACGGCTGCTTTTTGCCGGAAGTTTGCCGACAGATGATAAATCAAATGATTTTTTGATAATCGTGCGTTTTTCATCGTCCAGTAAAACTATGTTGGCTGTTCGTAAATTAATCGCTTTGTTTACACTGTGTCGGATTAATGTAATAAATTGAAATTCGTGCTTGCGTTCTTCCAAATCAACAGTTGTGATGGAGATTTGGTTTGGCTTTAATGGTTTGGCGTCACTGTTATGAAAAGCAAACACATATTTTTCTTCTTCAGGTAAGTTCCAGCTTGGATGGATCGATAAGGTTGTTTCGATCTCTTCATCGCCAGTTTCTGTACCAACATCTTCTCCTAGTACATCAGCTGCATTGATCTCCTGCTCATCGTTTGCTTTGCTTTTTCTTCGTTTGTCTAAAAAAGGAAACATCCCCATGCTGCAATCACTTCTCCTCTTCCTTCAATAATTTGAACATAATCGCTTTGAATGAACTAACAAAGAATTGGTGGATTTGGCCTTCTGTCATTTGGTACATCCATTCGAAAATCTGGTAACCTTCTTTTGTATAAATCTGAATCGGGTCTTCCTGCTCGTAGGAGCGCATGCCAATACCATCTCTCAGGCGTCCCATCTCCTCAAGGTGGGTTGTCCAGTTGCGGTCAATCACAGAAAGCGCACCTTTACGAACATGTTCTTCTGCCACTGTATCATAATTCAATTTGTTAAAAATCTCAAAATGCTTTTCTAACAAGTCCTGAACAAATGGCTCGATTTCTTCGTACTCGCTAAAGCGTGTATCTTGTGGTACTTCCACGAACAAAATTTCATTCAAGCTTGAAAGCAGTTTTTCCTGTTCCCACTGATCTGGCAGTAAATTAGGATTGATCAATCGATCCACAAGCTTCCTCACAACATCTTCTGCATATCCACTGATCAGTTCGACTACTTTTTCTGTTGTCAGCATTTTATCACGTAACTGATAGATAACTTTACGCTGGTCGTTGACTACTTGCTCCAGCTGGAAGTTGAATTCACGGAACTGGAAGTGCTGGCCTTCACTGATTTTTTGAACCGTATCAATCCACTCATTCACTTGCTTGTTGGTTACTTGGCCTTTTTCATCTGTTGTAACTTTTCCTTCCACACGTTCCAACAGATCATGACCGAAGCGTTTCACTAGTTCATCTTCCAATGAAATGATAAACTGCGAAGAACCTGGATCGCCTTGACGTCCGGAGCGTCCTTTTAACTGGTTATCAATTCTTCGGCTTTCATGGCGTTCTGTACCGATAACGTGGAGACCGCCTAATTCGGCAACACCTTCACCAAGCATAATATCTGTTCCGCGTCCTGCCATGTTTGTTGCGATCGTGATTTGTGATTTTTGCCCTGCGAGTGAAATAAGGTGAACTTCTCTTTCCACACTTTTCGCATTTAATAATTGATAATCAAGCTTTTGCTTGTTCAAGTACTGTGCAACTGTTTCGGACTGGATAATCGATGTTGTTCCGATTAAAATCGGCTGGCCTTTTGCATGACGCTCCACAACTTCTTTCACCAAATAATCATACTTCTGCTCTTTTGTCTGGAAAATCAGATCCTCCATGTCTTCACGGGCAATTGGTTTGTTTGTCGGGATTTGAATAACATCCATGTTGTATACTTTCTGGAATTCTTTTTCTTCCGTTTTAGCTGTACCTGTCATCCCGCCGACGATAGGGTACATGTGATAATAGTTCTGGATCGTGATGGATGCCTGTGCTTTATTTTCTTCGGTTACTTTTAATCCTTCTTTTGCTTCGATGGCCTGGTGAAGTCCCTCACTCAAGCTGCGGCCTTCCATAATCCGGCCTGTATTCATATCAACAAGCTTGATGATCCCGTCTTCCACGATATAATCCACATCACGCTCGAACAGAACTTTCGCTCTCAGTGCCTGATTCATATAATGGTTAAGCGCGCGGTGCTCCAGATCATAGAAGTTATCGATCGCAAAAATTTTCTCGATTTTATTGATGCCGTCTTCTTTGAAACTTACTGTCTTCAGTTCCAGATCATATTGAAAGTCTTTGCCTTCTTTTAATGTCTTCACAACTTTGGCACAGACAGAATGCAGATTTTCACTTAATCTTGCTTTCCCTGCAACGATCAGCGGTGTTTTTGCTTCATCAATTAACACACTGTCCACTTCATCAATGATCGCATAGTGATAAGGGCGCTGTACTTTTTGTGCGGCAGAATAGGTCATATTATCGCGAAGAAAATCAAAACCGAATTCTGTTCCGATACCATACGTGATGTCCGCCTGATATGCTTTCACTTTCTGATTCGCATCCATTCCCGGCACATTAATACCGACCGTTAATCCTAAAAAGGAATGAATTTGGCCGATTAAGTCGCGGTCACGTCTCGCCAGGTAATCATTTACCGTGATAACGTGAACACCTTTTCCTTCAAGTGCACGCAAATAACTTGGAAGAGAGGCTACGAGCGTTTTCCCTTCCCCTGTAGGCATTTCGGCAATATTTCCTTCTAATAAAACCAATCCGCCGATAAGCTGCACATCATAATGACGCAAGCCTAGAACTCTTTTCGATGCTTCACGGACTGTCGCAAATGCTTCGACTGTGATCTGTTCAACAGAGCCGCCGCCTTCTAAGTATTTTTTGAATTCGATTGTTTTATTTTTAAGCTGACTGTCAGACAACTCGGCGTATATATTCTCTAGCTGATTTATTTCTTCCACTGTCTTGCGGTATTTTTTATATACTTTATATTGCTGTGATTCTTTCCATTTTGCTATTAAATTCATTGTATAAACGCTCCTTGTAACATTTACAAATAACTACTAAATTAGTATAACATGAATATTTCTCATTTAATATCTACTGATGAAAAAAAGTGATGGTTCTCTCTTGGTAATGAGAACCATCACTTCCTTATTCTAAGCTTTCCTTTGCTGCCAGTGAGTCTGATGACTGATCGTCAGTCTGTTCTTCTGTTGCCTGCTCCATTGCCAGGTGTGAGTTTAATGTGTTGGACATATTCGCAAGACTCGTATCATCTACCTGGTAATAATAGACGTTATCAATATAAGAATCCTGGCCTTCCAGTGTAAAGGTGTCAATATTTAGACTTCCTGTTTTGGCATAAGCAATTAAGCTTTGCATTTCATCGAATGTCATGTTTGTTTTCATATTGTTGCCGACCGCTTCCAGAAGGTCATCATACTTCAGTACAGAATCAACGGATAATGCACGGTTGACAATTGCTTTTAAAATTTCCTGCTGACGTTTTCCACGTTCGATATCATTGTCGATCTTTCTCGTTCTGGCAAGTGCCAACGCTTCCTCGCCATCTAACTGCTGAACGCCTGGTGTTAAATGAATCGCGTTTGCTACATCCTGGCTGTTCTGTTCATAGACTTCGACAGGAACATCAACCTGAATGCCGCCTAATGTATCAACAACATCCATAAATGCATTGAAATTCACGCGGACATAATAATCAACAGGGACCTGAAGGAATTGCTCGACTGTTTCTATCGTTGCTTTTGGTCCGCCATAAGCATGAGCATGATTAATTTTAGTATATCTGTCTCGTTCTGGAACATAGGTGTAGGTGTCTCGAGGTATGCTTAATAAATTCACGCTATGGTCTTCACTGTTTAATGTCGCTAATAACAGTGCATCAGATAATTGGTTGGATTGATTGCTTTCCGACCGTTTTTCACTATCATCAATACCAATAAAAAGAATGGAGATATTATCCTGCTGCGGGTTTACTTCTTCTTCTCTTAACTCTGAGCCTTGCTCTCTGCCATCATCTTCGTAGGAATCTTTCACAACTTCTTCTGCTTTATTTAATAGATTCGTTGCATAAACTCCGACTCCTCCAACTAGAAAAAGGAGGATCACTAATGCGAAGGCGACTCTGCGTCTTCTTTTTCGCTTCTTCGCTATTTTCTTCAATTCATTTCTCGATTGTGACATATACTATGCTCCTTAAACAAATTTTAGCATCAAATTACATTTTACTATGAAATGAAAAAACTGTCACCAACCTTTACATGACGATTCTATTAAAATTTGATGGAAAATTGGTGGAATTTCAGATTTGCAGTTTAGCAGATGCCGTTCTCCCTAGTATATGAAGGGTTTCTTTGCCTATATGCATAAGGGCTTATTCAACTTTTAAGAACATATAAAAATTATAAAATTTGGTCATATGATGTTCGCTGACAGAAACGGCCACGTCCGGCTCCAGCGCCCAGAGACTAGGCGACTTCGCGAAATCGCCCTACGATAAGTCATCATCGGTTCGTTACCTCACCGTGATTCCTTTATCTCAGTTGATTCGCTCCACTCGCTACGTCTCTAAACGGGCACTTGCGCCTTTGTTCCAAAAAAAATTATAAAAAGATGCTACTTTTGGCTGCTTCAGATTGATTATAGAAGTGAAGGGAGGTGATCAAATGGCAGTTGCAACAAAAGTTGATTCCAGATTGCAGTTCGTGTTCGAAAACGGTATAGACCCAGTCAGTGGTGAGATGCAGTACAAATCAAAATCATTCAACAATGTAAAAATTGATGCGACAGCAGATCAGCTGTTAGCAATCACAGATGTGTTAGTCCCGCTTCAGCAGTTAGTGTTATCTGAAGTAAACCGTGACGACAAATCGATCATCACTGCAGAGTAACACACATCCTAATTGAAGAGAAAGGAGGCGAACCAGTTGAAAAAAATCGAGTTGAAATTCGAGAACGAGGAAGGCAAAACGGTAACTCTTTCATTAGATAACCCGGTAGAACCAGTAGATCCACAGCTTGTCAACACAGCAATGGACACCATCATTGCCCAAAACGCGATCTTCTCAAGCGGCGGCAACCTAGTCGCAAAGAAAAGCGCACGCATCGTTGAACGAAATGTAACAGATATCACACTTTAATGATAAAAGAAAAAGAGTTGCGTCCCAGCGCAGCTCTTTTTCTTGAATAGCAGAAAATGAGAAGAAAAGGAAGGTGATTATAATAGAAGAAGCAAAAAAACTTGATACCAGATTACGAATAATATTGGAAAATGGAGTGGATGAATTGCTAGAGGAGCCAGAGGTGTTATTACCAATTAAGCGATTAGTCATCTCTGAAGAGAAAAATAATGACACAGATAAATAGTAGAACGATAAGTGATGGCTTGAGGAAACCAATCTCATCTACACCAATGTAATAGATGATCACAAAAAACTCCGCCCACATTGATTGCAGCGGAGAGTAGTCGACTCCTGCGGGAACAGCGCGAGCCGAAGACCCCGCAGACAAGCGAACTTTGCTTGTCGAGGAGGCTGAGGCCGTGCCCGCGGAAAGCGACTACTCGCAGCGGAAATCGACCTTGCCTGAGTCTCAAATATCGGAATGCCTGATGGTCTTCACATATTAAGGCTTTATGTTTACAAAATCTTAATAATCCAGAAAGGAGCACCCCAACATGGAACAAACCTGGATTGCATTAATAACAGATTTAGGTTTCCCCGTCGCTGTAACATTCTATCTGTTACACCGCGTCGAAACCAAATTAAATACATTAATCGAATCCATCGTTGCCTTACCAGAAAAAATGCGCTAATGGAGAACAAAGGGACAGAAAAGGTCCCTTTTTCCAATTTCTTATATCACACTCCCAAAAATTATGATATAATCCATGTGAATATGCTGTGTTATAATTCTATCGACGCAATACTTCTTTATCACGGCGCTAAACGTCAGTAATCCCACACTCAAATTAAGTGGTGAACAACACGCGTTAAGCACCCTGATAAGTCTCACTTTATCAATCTGCAATCAAAGAATCTATCTGGAGGTAGCAAATCAATGGAGGAAACCATTTCACTGAAAGAGATCTTTCAAGTAATCAGAAAGCGCATCTTACTCATTATTGGTTTAACTGTCGGGGCAATGTTAGTCAGCGCATTTATAAGTTATTTTATGTTGACACCAACCTATCAGACTAGCACCCAGTTTATCGTTAACCAGGATACAAATGAAACAAACACCGTAGATATTAATCAAATCCGAACAAACGTAGAAATTATCAATACATACAATGATATTATCAACAGTAACCGGATCTTAAGTCAGGTAGTGGATGAGCTTGGATTATCGATGTCTGCCGGTCAGTTAGGCAGCAAAGTATCGGTATCAAGCGGGGAAAATTCCCAGGTCGTGACACTAAGAGTAACGGATACAGATCCTGAGCGAGCAGTGGAAATCGCCAACACAACAGTAGCGGTTTTCCAGAATACGTTGCCGGAATTACTGGATGTCAACAATGTCAGTGTCCTGACACCTGCAACAATCAGTGCCAATCCATCTCCTGTCAATCCAAAGCCAACATTAAATATTGCGATTGCAATGGTTGTTGGATTAATGGCTGGTGTGGGACTTGCTTTCTTACTGGAATATTTCGATAATACGATCAAAAATGAGCAAGATATTGAAGATAAATTAGAGTTGCCAATCCTTGGTGTGATCTCCCATGTAACCGATGAGGAATCAACCCAATCACGTGCGGTTCAGACGAATACAAGAAGAGAGAGGGGGAGCGTAAATGGCCAGACGAAAAAAACTGTCTAAAAAAATGGGCAATATCCGCCATTTGATCACAAAGTTAAATCCGCGTTCCCCTGTATCAGAACAATACAAAACCGTCCGGACCAATCTTCAGTTTGCGGCAGTGGACGGTGATTTGAAGTCAATGCTGATCACCTCATCAGGCCCTGCAGAAGGGAAATCAACCGTTACGGCTAATTTAGCGGTTGTATTCGCCCAGCAAGGGAAAAAAGTTTTACTAATTGATGCCGATATGCGCAAGCCGACATTGCATTATACTTTCCGTCTCGATAACCTGCAGGGATTAAGTTCTGTGCTTGTAGGCGGAGGAACACTGGAAGGATCTGTTCGAAATAGTGATGTTCCAGGTCTTGACTTGCTTCCGTGCGGTCCGATTCCTCCAAACCCGTCTGAGCTGCTAGGTTCAAAAAAGATGGAACAATTAGTGGAAGAAGCATATAAGCAATATGATCTGGTGATTTTCGATACACCGCCAGTGCTTGCCGTTACGGATGCCCAGATCCTTGGCAATCTGTGCCATGGTGTTGTAATGGTCGTTCGCAGTAAACAGACAGAATATGAAGCAGCCCAAAAGGCGAAAGAACTGTTAAAAGTAGGAAATGCCAAATTACTGGGTGTTGTATTAAATGATAAAGAAGTCAAGCGTGATTCCCAATATTACTATTACGGAACAAACTAAGATATGCCTATCCCTCATGATGAGGGATAGGCATTTTTCCGTATAATAACTAATAAAATAAGCTTGGTAAGCGCGTACATAAAGGCTCTACGCCCATCTGATTATTTGTAACAATTTTTCCCCGCCAAATCTACTATTATTCCCGTCCTTTACAAAAAATAAACAAAATTAACTATTTTCTTCTTTTCAAAAGAACTTTCTCATGGTATTCTTTATATAGAACGATCTTCCACCCGAAAGGATGATATAGTTGCTCGATTTCAATCAATACCTAATGATATCAAAGGATGGCGCTGTTCGTAATATGGAAGAGAGTATCGCTATTCTGAAAAAAGCGGCTTCTCAAGGAGTCCATACAATGGTTGTTCTTCAGCGCTACATGCCGGAAATGAATGACTGGACAAAAGACAGAGTCAATACCAAGATCGCACACCTTGAAGAAAAGATAAAAGCCGAGAACCTTCAAATAAAAATAAAAGCATGCCACCTTGTTCCACTATATGGTGATATGGTGGAGGATCTGAAGAATGAAGACCTCTTAACACTGGGAGAAGAGAAGTATGTTTTTATCGAATTGCCATCAGCCCAGATCCCTACATATACTTCACAGGTAATTTACGATATGCAGCTGGAAGGTTACCGCCCTGTTATTTTTCATCCGGAGAAAGTCAAAAGATTTCAAGAAGATTCCAATCTGTTATACCACTTTGTCAAAAATGGCACGATCACCGTATTAAGCGGAAGATCCCTGTTAGGCAAAAGAGGCAAGAAACAGCAGAGCGCCGCCAAGACACTGGTTTCCCATCATCTGACCCATCTGATCAGTTCAGATGCATCAACGGAGAAAGAATACCAGATCAAGGATGTCTGGAAGAAGCTGTCAAGAGACTTCGGTACCGAGACATTTCACGTTTTCCAGGAAAATACGGATGCCATTGATCAGGATTACAACTTGACGAGTGAAGAGCCAATACGCATCAAGAAGCGGAAATTGTTGAATATTTTTAACTAGACAGGAAAAGAGAGGGAAATGATAGATTAATTGGATTTTTTGTGGAAGACTATATCAATATATTGAAAAAATTGCTATACTATCACTATCTACTAGAAAAGGTGCTGAAGTATCATGATAGACATTCATTGCCACATACTCCCAGGATTAGATGACGGTGCGAAGAACGTAGATGAAAGTATTCAAATGGCGAATGCTGCCGTTTCTCAAGGTATTGACACGATTATTGCGACACCACATCATCTGAATGGGAAATATGATAACTACAAAATTGAGATAGTTGAAGCAGTACAGCAATTTAATGATATATTAACCAAATCCGATATCCCCCTCACCATTCTGCCGGGGCAAGAAACACGAATAAATGGAGAAATGATTGCAGACTTAGACAATGGGCATCTGTTGCCATTAAATGAAGCAAGCGGCTATTTGTTTGTAGAATTGCCATCGAACAATGTTCCACGCTATACGAAACAACTCTTATTTGATCTGCAGGTTAATGGAATCAAACCTGTCATCGTTCACCCTGAAAGAAATACAGAAATAATCGAAAATCCAGATCTATTATATGAACTTGTCCGTGATGGCGCTCTAACACAAGTCACCGCAGCAAGTGTTGCCGGTAAATTCGGCAAGAAAATAAAAAAATTCAGTTTGCAGCTGGTTGAGTCGAACTTAACCCATTTTATTGCATCAGACGCCCATAATGTAACAACAAGAGGGTTTGCGATGAATGATGCCTATCAGGTGCTGGAGAGTGAATTTGGATCATCTCTAGTTGACTGGTATATGGACAATGCTTTGTGTGTTGTGAATGACCAACTAGTGGCAGGGCAATTACCTGAAAGAATTAAGAAAAGAAAATTCTTGGGTCTTTTCTAGGTGTGTTTAACTGCGTATTCTATTGAATTATTATACTTATTTAATAGGTAAAATCTATCCTTGGAGGCTGACAGATTATGAGAAAAGTAAAAAAAGCAATTATCCCGGCAGCGGGATTAGGAACAAGATTCTTACCGGCAACAAAAGCACTGCCAAAAGAAATGTTACCGATAGTCGACAAACCTACAATCCAATATATAGTAGAAGAAGCAATTGCATCAGGGATTGAAGATATTATTATCGTCACAGGAAAAGGCAAGCGTGCCATAGAAGACCATTTCGATAATAACTTTGAATTAGAAGACAATTTATTGAAAAAAGGCAAGTTCGAATTACTGGAAAAAGCAAAGCAGCCAGCATCTGTAGAAATCCATTACATAAGACAAAAAGAACCACTTGGCCTAGGTCATGCTGTTTGGTGTGCCCGAAAATTCATTGGTGATGAGCCATTCGCTGTCCTGCTAGGTGATGATATTGTACAAGCAGAAACGCCTTGTTTGAAGCAGTTGATTGATCAATATGAGGAGACTGGCGGTTCAATTATTGGTGTGCAGCAAGTGCCGGAAAATGAAACACATCGTTATGGAATTGTGGATCCAAATCAGCAAAATGACAGAACATATTCTGTAAGGCGTTTTGTAGAAAAGCCTGAAAAAGGAACTGCTCCATCAAACTTAGCCATTATGGGCCGATATATTTTATCACCGAAGATTTTCCACTATCTTGATCAAAAGCAGTTAGGTGCTGGCGGAGAAATCCAGTTAACAGATGCGATTCAGCAGTTAAATGAATCACAAAGTGTGTTTGCTTATGATTTTGAAGGGAAAAGGTATGATGTCGGGGAGAAGTTAGGCTTTGTAAGGACAACTTTAGAATTTGCTTTGCAAAACGAAGAGATCGGTGCAGAAGTGGAGGAAATGATTGAAGAATTAGCAGCACGAATGGTTAAGCAGTAAGAAAATTGCAAGTGTGTGTAGAAATATTCTTATGAATTTATAACAGAGAGGTTGGGTCCCAGATGGGGTACAGACTCAGGATATTATTATTAATATTAATGGATTCCATTATTGTGAGTACAGCAATATTTATTGCTTCATGGATTGTTTATCCTGCTGAGAATATTTTTTCTCTTCATCCATTATGGATAAGTGCCGTTGCTCTATTGGCTTTTCACCATGTGTTTGCCTTTAAGTATAAGCTCTACAATAAAGTATGGGCATATGCCAGTATTGGGGAACTGACAGCCATTGTGAAAGCAATTACGTTTTCTATTGCTTCGACAGCCGTTGTTCAGTTTATGGTTAATGACTTTTCCATTTATCGACGGGCACTTATTGTCACATGGTTATTGCATATTATTTTTATCGGCGGATCACGTTTTATTTGGCGTATCTATCGAGATAATTACATCAAAGATGTTGGAAACAAGAAACGGACACTGATTGTCGGTGCCGGTGCAGCAGGAGCAATGATTGCAAGAC
>NZ_ML762431.1:164205-167748 GCF_009498735.1 Gracilibacillus oryzae | reverse complement strand
TGATTTATGTCCAGTGGCATTCGTTGATGATGATATCACCAAACATAAGATGCATTTATATGATTTGCCTGTAACAGGAAGCTCGAAGGATATTCCAGATCTAGTCAAAAGTCTGGAAATTGAACATATTATTATTGCGATTCCTTCCCTGACAAATGGAGCATTAACGGAAGTTGTGTCAATCTGTAACAGCACACAGGCAAGGGTGCAGATGGTGCCAAAGATTGAAGATATAGTTTCCGGAAAAGTTTCAGTTAATACTCTGAGAAACGTTGATGTTGAGGATGTTCTTGGCCGGCAGCCTGTTGAATTGGATATCAATTCAATCACTGAATATGTGACAAACAGAACGGTAATGGTTACAGGTGCTGGTGGTTCGATAGGTTCCGAGATTTGCCGGCAATTAATGCGCTTTACTCCAAGAAGGATTGTACTTGTCGGTCATGGTGAATTCAGTATTTATTCAATAGATATGGAACTGCGACAAAAATATGGTCAGACAGAAATTGAAATTATTCCTATTATAGCTGACGTTCAAGACCGTAAACGTATTTTCAGTATTGTCAATGAATTCAATCCAGAAATCATCTACCATGCGGCAGCACACAAACATGTGCCATTAATGGAATATAACCCGCATGAAGCAGTGAAGAACAATATTATCGGAACAAAAAATGTGGCAGAAGCTGCTGATGCTTTTGGGATCCATACCTTTGTATTGGTATCTACAGATAAAGCAGTAAACCCTACGAATGTGATGGGCGCGACAAAGCGTGTGGCTGAAATGGTTGTACAAGATTTAGCAACAAGAAGTCAGACAAAATTTGTTGCAGTAAGATTCGGGAATGTCCTTGGGAGCCGTGGTAGTGTAATTCCGTTATTTAAAAAGCAAATCGAGCAAGGCGGACCAGTTACTGTGACACACCCTGATATGACAAGATATTTTATGACGATTCCAGAAGCATCCAGATTGGTTATTCAAGCTGGAACATTGGCTCAGGGGGGAGAGATCTTTGTCCTTGATATGGGTGAGCCTGTGAAGATAGTGGATCTAGCAAAGAATTTGATCAAGTTATCAGGTTATTCAGAGGATGAGATTCCGATTGAATTTAGTGGGATTAGACCTGGTGAAAAGATGTATGAAGAATTGCTTGGAGAGAATGAAGTACATCCAGAAGCGGTTTATGAGAAGATTTATGTTGGGAAGACAGTTGAGGTTAATAAAGATAGCTTATTAGTTTTACTGGAGTCTTTTAACCGCTTTTCTAAAGAGGGATTGAAAGAACAATTGATGGATATTGTTTATGAGGAGAACAAATTAGAGTTAGTAAAAGGATAGAAATTTGTGAGATGAAAGCCATTAACGAGCTATGAAATAACCATGATAGTTTTGTTCGTTAATGGTGATTGATTTTATGAATTGAGAAGATTGTAAGGTAATGTCTCCTTTACCTTTATCAATGGAGGCACTCGGTCATGCTGTGGGTGAAAAGCCTTAGACACTTGTTGTCGATAGTGTGATGTGAGGTGGGGTTGGATGCCCTGTTTAATTAATATAATTAGATTATTTTTCATAATTAGATTTACTTTAGTAGGTTAGTAGTTGATTGGAAAAGTATGAAGATAGGATACCAATGAAGTCTTAATCTACTAAAAATATATAATATTATAGAGAGAAGGGAGATTCAAGGAATGGATTCGACAAAAGTCAAAGAAAGAATATTCCTCTCTTCACCCCATATGAGTGAAGAAGGCTATGAAATGCAATATGTGCAAGAAGCTTTTGATACAAACTGGATCGCTCCTTTAGGTGAAAATGTTAATGAATTTGAAAGAGAGCTAGCTGCGAAAGTTGGTTCTAAGTCGGCTGCTGCTTTATCTTCTGGCACCGGGGCAATTCATCTAGCGTTAAGGGCAGCTGGTGTTGGTGAGGGAGATATTGTTTTCTGTCCTACGCTTACCTTCTCTGCAACAGCCAACCCTATTATCTATCAACATGCTGTTCCCGTATTTATTGATAGTAATTATGAAACTTGGAATATGTGCCCGCAAGCTTTGGAAGAAGCTTTTGAAAAGTTTCCTGAAGTTAAGGCAGTCATCGTTGTTCACCTTTACGGTCTTTCCGCAGATATGGATAAAATCATGGAAATCTGTAGAGAACATGATGTTGTAGTTATTGAAGATGCAGCAGAGTCATTAGGTGGTTATTACAAAGGGCAACACACAGGAACCTTTGGCGATTATGGTATCTACTCTTTTAATGGCAATAAAATCATAACTACTTCTGGAGGAGGAATGCTCGTTTCCAATAATGAAGAGAAAGTTGCAAAAGTGAGATTCTGGGCTACCCAGTCAAGAGATCAGGCTAGGCACTATCAACACAGTGAATTAGGATTTAATTACCGGATGAGTAATGTTGTTGCTGGTATCGGAAGAGGACAGCTTAAAGTGTTGGATAAGAGAGTGGAGAAGAAGAAATATATTTTTGAATATTACAAAAGAGAACTCTGTGAACTAGGTGGCGTTGAATTTATGCCAGTTAATGAGTGGGATGAGCCTAACTATTGGCTGAGTTCCTTAACACTAAGAAGTAATGTAAGGCCAATTGATGTGATGGAAGCTCTTGAAAAAGAGAATATTGAATCCAGACCTATTTGGAAGCCAATGCACTTGCAGCCTTTCTTCGAGAATTATGCCTTTGTGGGTACAGGTGTATCAGAGAATTTGTTTGAAAATGGGTTATGTTTACCTTCTGATACAAAGATGACAGATGAAGACTTACAAAGAGTTGTTGAGACTATCAAAGGGTTGTGGTTAACATGATGAATCATTCCAGAGGTGGTTTTTATAGGAGGTTTGTAAAAAGACCGATGGATTTCATCCTTTCTTTATTAGCAATTATTATTCTTAGTCCCGTTTTTCTAATTGTTGCATTACTTGTTAGAACAAAATTAGGCAGTCCTGTGCTGTTTAAGCAGAAACGACCGGGATTGAATGAAGAAATTTTTATGATGTATAAGTTTAGGACAATGACAGATGAAACAGACAAAAATGGAAATCTGCTTCCTGATAGTGTTAGACTAACAAAGTTTGGCAGACTGTTACGATCAACGTCTCTTGATGAACTGCCGGAGCTCTTTAATATCTTGAAAGGGGATATGTCCATTATTGGACCAAGGCCACTTTTAGTGCAATATCTCCCTTTGTATAATGAACATCAAAAACAGCGTCATGAAGTAAGACCAGGTTTATCCGGATTGGCACAGGTTAGCGGGAGGAATGCGATCACATGGGAAGATAAGTTCGATCTCGATGTTGAATATGTAAATAAAGTAAGTTTTATTGAGGATTGGAAGATTATTTTAACAACAATTAAGAAAGTCTTTGTCAGAGAAGGTATTAATTCAAATACTGCTGATACTATGGAGCCTTTTATGGGAACTAAAGAGGAAAGAAGAATAGAGTTATGAAAAATAAACTTCTTATTATAGGTGCCAGTGGGCATGGGAAAGTCGTTGCGGATATTGCAATGAAAATGAACAC
>NZ_ML762431.1:54461-164177 GCF_009498735.1 Gracilibacillus oryzae | reverse complement strand
GGCTTTGAAGTCATTGGCAACTTAGATGATATCTTTATGTATATAAAGGAGTACGATATATTTGTTGGGATTGGTAATAATGCTACGAGGCAAAAGATTCATGAGATGCTAGAAACACTTGGTGCTAGTATTCCCGTATTAATTCACCCTAATGCAGTAATCGGGAATCAAGTGGAAATAGGGAATGGAACAGCTGTAATGGCAGGAACAGTGGTTAACTGTTGTACTAAATTAGGAAAAAGTTGCATTGTTAATACCGGCTCTACAATTGACCACGATAACTGTATTGACGATTTTGTGCATATTTCACCTGGTGTTCATTTAGCAGGTACGGTAAAGATTGGCAAAGGATCATGGTTAGGTATTGGCTGTGTAGTTAGTAACAATATAACTATTATTAACAAATGTAAAATAGGTGCTGGTTCGGTGGTGATTAAAGACATAGCAGAACCCGGAGTTTATGTTGGTGTTCCAGTTAGGAGAGTATAAGTTATGAAAAAGAATATTTGGATTTGGAATCATTATGCTACAAACATGTATAAAGACCAAGCGGGTAGACATTATTGGTTTGCAGAAAATTTAGTGAAACAAGGTTATAACCCGACTATTTTTTGTGCATCTACAGTACATAATACAAACGAAAATATAGATACTGATACTAACATGTATACCTCAGATGCGACTAATGGAATCTCCTTTGTTATTGTAAAAACTCCTAATTATACAGGGAATGGAAGAGAGCGGATCAAAAACATGGTTTCATTTTATAAGAATCTTTTTTCTGTATCTAAGGCTTATGCTGAAAAATATGGTAAGCCGGATGTGATATTAGCTTCAAGTGTGCACCCTCTTACCTTAGTTGCAGGAATAAAAATAGCAAAAAGGTTAGGGGTGCCATGTATTTGTGAAGTAAGAGATCTTTGGCCGGAAAGTATTGTGGCTTATGGTGCATTAAAAAGAAATAGTATAATTGCCAAAGCATTATACCAAGGTGAAAAATGGATTTATAAAAATGCCGACTCTATCATTATGACATGGGAGGGAGGCAGAGAATATATTATGGATCAAAAATGGGATAACCAAATAGACTTAAACAAAGTAAAGCATATAAGCAATGGGGTACTAATTGAAACATTTGATAAGAACAGCGAAGAACATAGGATAAAAGATATAGATTTAGATAATAAAGACTATAAAAATGTTGTATATGCAGGTTCTATCAGGAAAGTAAATAACCTTGGATTGCTGTTGGATGCTGCAAAAATAATTCAAAATCAAGGTAAGAAAGACATCAGATTCCTAATATATGGTTCCGGTGATGAGAAAGAGCCGCTTCAAAAACGCTGTATAGAGGAAGGTATTGATAATGTCACATTTAAAGGACGAGTAGAGAAAAAGTATGTACCTTCTATTCTTAAAAAGTCTTATATTAATATACTTCACAATTCAAGTACATCACTTGATAAATATGGCCAAAGTCAGAATAAATTGTATGAATATTTGGCAGCTGGAAAATGTATCGTGCAAACATATAAGAGTGGGTATAATATTTGTGAAAAATATAATTGTGGAATTAGTGCTTCTCAACAAAATGCGGAAGAGATCTCTAAAGCAATAATTACAGCAAGCAGTGATGAAGGAAATAATAACTGGATGGGGCAAAATGCACGGCAAGCCGCCTATCAATTTGATTTTAATAGATTAACAGAGAAACTGATTAATATTATTGAAAGTATTGATAAAAGAGAGGAAGCATTAGATGAGATTATTCGAAAGACTAGTTAACAAAGAAGAAAAATTAGCAGTGATTGGACTTGGATATGTCGGCATGCCTATAGCAGTTGCATTCGCTAAGAAGTTAAGTGTTATAGGTTTTGACCTAAATAGTCATAAAATCGAAGACTATAAGAACGGGATAGACCCTACAAATGAAGTAGGTGATGATGCTATAAAGAAAACCACAGTAGATTTTACTTCAGATGCAGCTAAGCTACAACTAGCAAAGTTCCACGTAGTGGCAGTCCCTACACCAGTTAATGCGGATAAGACTCCTGATTTAAGTCCAATAGAAGAAGTAAGTAAAACTATTGGGAGAAATCTTACGAAAGGGTCAATAGTAGTTTACGAATCTACGGTATATCCTGGGGTTACTGAGGATATTTGTATCCCTATTCTTGAGTGTGAGTCAGGCCTTAGGTGTGGAGTAGATTTTAAAGTTGGTTATTCACCAGAACGAATAAATCCTGGTGACAAAGTGCACAAATTGGAAAATATCACTAAGATTGTTTCAGGATTGGATAAGGAATCTTTAGAAGAAATTGCTAAAGTATATGAACTTGTAGTTGAAGTCGGTGTACATCGAGCGGGGTCTATCAAGGTAGCTGAAGCTGCAAAAGTGGTAGAAAATAGCCAACGTGATATAAACATTGCATTTATGAATGAGCTTGCTATGGTTTTCGACCGTATGGGTATTGATACACAGGAAGTGATTGAAGCTATGGCTACGAAGTGGAATGCTCTCCAGTTTTCTCCTGGGTTAGTTGGAGGTCATTGTATCGGTGTTGATCCATACTATTTTATATATGAAGCAGAAAAACTCGGTTATCATTCACAAATAATTCTATCGGGAAGAAAGATTAATGATGGGATGGGATCATTTGTTGCTGACTCGGTTATTAAAAAATTGATATTAACTAATAAAATAGTTAAAAAGGCAAAAGTTGTTATATTAGGTATAACATTCAAAGAGAATTGTCCTGATACACGTAATTCAAAGGTAGAAGATATAATCAAGCGTCTTAATGAATATGAAATAGATCCGATAATAGTTGATCCTTATGCAGACCCAGTAGATGCTAAAAATGAGTATGGTGTCGATTTGGTTCCTCTTGATATGGTAAATGATGCAGACTGTCTCGTGTTTGCTGTTGCCCACGACATATTTAAAGATATGAAGTTGGATCATGTAGATAACATGTTTCGAGATGTTCCTAACAAAGAAAAGATTATTGTTGATATTAAAAGTATTTTTGATAGAAGTGACATCAAGGAGATTGGTTATAGTTATTGGAGGCTGTAATGCATTGTGGATTTCCAATATGTCAAAAAATCGAGAGAGGTGAGATGCAGTGAAAGTGGTATTATTAGCAGCAGGAAATGATATTCATAGTGTTAGGTGGGCTAATCAATTGAGTGAAAATGGAAGTGAAGTACATTTATGTTATGTGTCAAATCAGAAACCTTCCGCAGATAAATTTAGTGATAAAGTAATATTGCATGAACTGAGAATACCAGCACCATATGGCTATTATATAAATGTCTTTCAACTAAAGAAAATTATTAAGTTAGTTAAGCCAGATATTATTAATGCACATTATTCAAGCGGTTATGGAACACTTGGAAGGTTAGCGGGTTTTTCTCCCTATTTAATTTCCGTTTATGGAAGTGATGTATATGATTTCCCATATAAGAGAAGAAGCAATATGGAAATTATTAAGAAAAATTTAAATTCCGCTGATTCTATAGCTTCGACTAGCTTTGCTATGGCTTGCCAAACATCAAAATTAATAAATTATCCAGTTTCTGATATTCATATAACACCTTTCGGGGTAGATATAGAAAGATTTTCAAGGAAACAAGTAAAGAAAGAGAGCAACAATATTATTATAGGGAGCATAAAAAAATTATCACCAAAATATGGAATACAATATGGAATACTAGCAATTAACTATCTTATAAATAACCTTCTTGCAGAAAAAGGCCGAGACTTGAATATTAAATACCATATTTATGGTGAAGGTGAACAAAAACCTGAATTAATAGAACTCGTGGAAAAGCATGATTTACAAGGAGTTGTTGAGTTTAAAGGCAGAATTCCTAACAATGCTGTTCATATGGCATTAAACGAAATGGATATTTTTCTTGGCACTAGTGTTTTGGATAGTGAGAGTTTTGGAGTTGCTATTGTTGAAGCAATGGCTTGCGAAGTTCCAGTAGTAGTTACAGACGTAGATGGTTTTAAAGAAGTAGTTGATGGTGGAAAGTCTGGTGTTATGGTGAATCGAAAAGATTTTAAGATGATGGGAGAAGAAATCTTAAAATTAATAGAACATCCAGAATTGAGAGTGAAAATTGGTGAAATACAAAGAAAACGCGTAATTGAAGAGTATAACTGGTCGGAAAATGTCAAAAAAATGGAAGATATATACATGAATTTGATAGAAAAGAGTTCTGTCTGAAAGTACAGATAATCTTAAATTAATATTTAGAATAAGGTGAATTTAAATGAGTAAAGTTTTAATGTACTCAACAAGTCAGCTATTTGGAAAAAGGGTTACGGGTGGCTTAAAAAGATTTTTAGAATTGTATTATGCCTTTAGGGATAAAGGAATCGAAGTTGATTTGTATAGTGCTGATTCTCAAGAAGTATTAAAGGAAAAAAAAGTATCAGCAAATTCTCTTGAAAGTGAAAATGTAAGCAAGAGCATTTTGCTTCCCACGGAATTAAAAATATTCATAAAAAACTACAAATATTTAAAAACTATTAAAAAGAGGGAATATGATTTAATAATAGTTTTTGACGTTCCCACTGCTATAGGGTTGTGCCTTTCAGGATTTAAGAATATTCAACTCTTTATTCGTCAAGATTTGATTAAATATAAAAGGATATCAATTAGTGAGAGGACTAATAACAAATTATTGATAAATTTTTATCTGTTAATAATGAAATTATGTGAATTTATTTGTTTTATCAAAGCGGCAAAAATAATAATTCAATGTAAGTATGATTACCATGCCCTAATAAAAAGGCATAGTCTTATAAAGAGTATTATAAAGAAAAAATCAATTATTCAAATTAACAATGTGAACCCCTCATGGGTAATAAATAAATCACTTGAAAATAATAACAAAGCGGATAGCAACTTGAAGAAGGGAAAAGAAGATAAACTATTAGTTGGATTCATTGGTGATTTCAGCAATGAAAGAAAAGGACATAGGATTTTAGTGGATGCAGTCAAGGAACTGATAGATGAAGGAATTAGTATAGAAGTTATTCTGATAGGCGACGGGGAAAAACTAACAACATATATAAATGAATGTTCTACTTATCCAGATATTAAATTTACAGGTAGACTAGATAACCCTATTACAGTTGTGAAAAAACTGGACTTGATGGTCGTACCTTCACTCGCAGATTCATGTCCTAACACTATAATGGAGGCACTTTATAATTATATACCAGTAATAGGAGCACGATCCGGTGGGATTCCTGAAATGCTCATGCATGAAATTTCAATGTTTGATTTAAATATAGACTCTTTAAGTAAGCGGATTAAGTATTATATCAGCGAGGAAAAAAGAAATGAACTAAAAATTCTGCAAGCTCAAAGAAGAGAGGATTTATCTTTTAATTGGGCAGATAAAATAATTAAACACCTGGAAATCCATTAAGATTTATTCAAATTATAGGTATTTCTGTTATTCTTGGGCTAAAACAATTCTCTTGAGCAAAAATTTTATTGAAAGAGTGTTAATTATGCAATTAAAAACCCATAAGATTCAACATAATATTAATATAGTTTTATTGTTATCTTTTTTGTTTATACTCTTATTTCTTATGGGAGGTTTAAACAATTCTAGTGGGGTCTTATCTCTAATTGGCTTTCTTGCTATTGGGATTCTATTAGTCGTATCGTTTTTTACCTTTTATATTAATATAACAAAGCAAAAATACATTTTAAAAAGGGAAAAATGGATACATATTTTTTCAAGCTTGTTTATTTTAATTTATTTTATTGGTGTGTTAAATGAGTTGAGTATGGATTCTATTAGAAGCTTTTTTCAAATTATTATGGTTATTTTCTTTTTTTGGGGTAATACATACCTTTCTTTCGATAACCTTAATAAAAAGCTAATATATAATTCTATAATTTTTTTTATAACAATAAACTTCATATGGTGGGTAGTGGAAGGCCTAATCATCCCATTTAAAGGATTACTGTCAAATCCAAATCCATTTGGTGCATTTATAGTATTTCTATTAGGAGTATTTTGGATATTGAATAATAGTATAGTAAGTAAATCGAAAGGTTTATTTATTATCACTGTTATAATGGGATTATCACTTATCTATGCTTCAAGTGCAAGAGTTACTTTCCTTGTTATAGTATCAGCTATTTTCACCTACCTATTATGGCCTATTATTACAAAAAGAAAATGGTTTTTTTGTTGTTACTATCTTATCTTTGTAGGATTAATATTTATAATCACAGTTATATACCCAAAATTATTAAATCATCCTCTTGGCTACAGATTGAATCAATTATCTTGGGAGTATACAGGGAAGAACTTCTTTTCAGGCAGACAAATAGTATGGTCTGAGATGATTAATACAATTCAAGAAAGACCTTTGTTGGGTTATGGAGCATCTGCAAGAGTAACTGATTTTATTGCTGTTTCGCATTCTGCGCACAATTACTATATACAAATGACATTACAAGTAGGATTAGTAGGATCTACAGTATTTTTAATCTTTCTTTTAGTTATTTGGAATTACTTTTACATTGCTAAGAATCAGAAGGAGATTAGAATTGTATCCTCTTTGTTCATAGGAATATTAATTTATCAGTTATTTGAAGTTTCATTCACTCAAAATAATTTAGCTCTTGCTTTACTACAGTGGTTAATAATAGGTGTTGGAGTTTTTTATACGAGGAAGGGATATATTGATGAATATGTTAGGGATGGATAATTTTCATTTGGTTTTTAATTGTTAAATAAAGTTAATTATTTTGCAGGTATTAGTAAAATTATAAGGAGAGGGGGAGTAAGAATAATGTTAGTTTCAATAGTTACAGTATTCTATAATAGGGAAGGTAGGATTCTTAACTCTGTTAATAGCTTATTGAATCAAACATATCAAAATATAGAAATTATTGCTGTTGATGATGGTTCAACTGATAATACTTTAAAAGAATTAAAATCTATTAAAAACCCAAGATTAAAGGTAATAACACATGAAAACTGTGGGTTTACTAAATCAATTATAAAAGCTATTGATAGTGCAAATGCTGAAATAATTGCAGTCCATGGCTCAGGAGATTACTCATATCCTGAACGAATAAAGAGACAATTAGAAATTTTATTATCAAATCATGAAATTGGTGTAGTTGGCTGTTATGTAGAAAATTATAATATTTATAATGAATCTATAAATATTAATAAGCCGAATATAAATTCAATTGATAATGCTACCAAGAGTTTAATAAACAAAAACTGTTTTACACATGGAGAAGTAATGTTTCGTAAGGAAGTTTATTATAAAGCAGGTAAATACAGGCATTTTTTTATCTTTGCGCAAGATAGAGATTTATGGTTGAGAATGAGTTTGATAACCAAGTTTGGTGTTGTTAAAGAAGTGCTATATAAGAGATATACATTTAAAGACGGAGTAAGTGGCTCCACAGAGAAACAATTGATGCAATCGTATTATAGTCAATTTGCTATACAGTGTCTGCAAATGCGCTTAAAGCAAGGAGTTGATCATATAGATTTGCACGGAGAGCACGCGGCATTCTTTTTAAAGAAGGACCAAAATTTAGCTAAAAGATTATTAAGATTAGCTATACTCGAAATTCATAATAAGAATTTCAATAATGCTAAAAGTATTACCCTAATGAGTATTGAAATTAAAAAGAATATATTTAATATAGGTTTATTACTATTGATTAATCTAGCTAGTGCAAATGACTTTTTTTATGGAAAAGTTATCAAATTACTATCTCTTAAAAAGAAGCTTAGGTTGTGGAAAAATTAAATTATATCTAGGAAAAGTATTTGCTGGTTCTAGTTTATGAAAAGCTTCACTAATTTCAATCAGATTATAAGGAGAGTATAAAATATTCTACTTATAACACTGAGTCACACTCATTTTTTGGACAACTGAGGAATTTTATGCAATATCTATCAGTTTATGGCCATATGGATAGATGGTTTTCTAAAAAGTTTTAAGTTTGAGAAATATGGTTACTCCTAGGAGGAATAATTAATTATTTAGATCTTTTAAATACTAAATGTAGTTTTATTCAAACATTCACTAATTATTTCTTTAGATTTTTGAGTTTCGAATAATGTGATAGAGGTATATTAAGAAGCTACTTAGTTCTAAATCCCTTTCCTTATTTTCGTTATTACCACGGCATTATAATAAGCCATGAGTGGAATGGAATCAAGAAAAAATGTGTAATATTAATATTAGCTAGATTACTACTGGTATTGTCATATAATTTAGGGGCCAATACGCTTACATAATATAGAAATAATCATAAGTATATTCTTATATGAACAAATTTAAAAGCAAGTCCAAGATCTTAATAACTAAGCAAAGTGGAGGTAAGTTAAATGAATAGTTATGAAAATGGTAGTAAGCTAGTATTAAAGGGAGGAAACAAACTTTTTGGTGAAGTATCTCTTTCAGGCGCAAAAAATGCAGCATTGCCTATGATAGTTGCAGCTTGTTTGGGTGAAGATTTTACAAAATTAAGAAATGTACCAATTGGTTTAAGAGACGTTAAAATCCTTATTGATATCTTAAAGGAACTAGGTGCTGAAATTGAAGTTGATGGGTCAACTGTATTATGTAAAAGAGGTGACTTTCCGAATAACAGAATAGCTCCATCGAAGGCTAGTACTATTAGATATTCTCTACTATTATTAGGTCTTACCGCTGCTTTAAATCAGGAAATTGAACTTCCATTACCAGGCGGGTGTAAGATTGGTGATAGAAAATACGATTTACATATTCTTGGAATGCAGAAACTAGGGGCAACTGTGGTTGAGAATGACCAAGGGCTTTATCTTTCATCCTCTGGCTTAATAGGAAGTAATATAGAATTTTATTTACCAACTACTTCAGGTACAGAAAATGTGATGATTGCAGCAGCGATTTCTGAAGGTAAAACTACGCTTTTAAATGCTAATACTCGCCCTGAAATAATTCAACTAGGTGAGTTACTCTGTGCGATGGGAGCTAAAGTAACTTGCAACAATCGTGTAGTGACAGTAGAAGGTCAATCTTCTTTGGCTGGAGGAGTAGAAATATCTGTAATGCCTGGCTGGGACGAAGCAATTACTTATGCAGTTGCAGCCGGAGTTACTGGTGGAGAGATATATATCCCGAATTTTAATACATCTTTTATAAAAGAGGATATCAGATATTTAAAAATTGCTAATGTGGAAGTATTTGAGTGGGGATCTGCATTATATGTTTCAGGTAAAAATGAAAAAAGTACTTTTGATTTATTTACAGCACCTTATCCAGGGATAAATTCAGATATGCAGCCTATCTTTGCATCTCTTGCACTTACCGCAAAAGGTACAAGTACTATAGCAGATTTAAGATTTACTGATCGTTTTCAATATGTTAATGAACTTATTAAGTTTGGAGCAGATATAAAATCTTTCGGCAATACAGCTATTATAAATGGTGGAAATAAATTAAAGGGTACTGAGGTACGAGCTACTGACTTACGTGGAGGAGCAGCGTGTATTTTAACTGGTTTATTTAGTGAGGGAGAAACCGTAATTAATAGTGTTGAACAAATAAATAGAGGTTATGAGAGTATACAAGAGAAACTCTCTCTATTAGGAGCAGATATAAAAATAGTAGAATAGACATATTGAAGAGTAGAGTTAGAGGTGTAGTGATGAATAGAAATAATACTTTAGTACAAATGATATCTTCTGTTGGTACTAAATTTGTTGTTTTATTTGGTAGTTTAGTAGTTTCTATAATAACAGCAAGAGTATTAGGTCCAGAGGGAAAAGGGGTAGTTACTTCTATATTTGTAATACCTAATTTGTTAGTTTCCTTAGCAGATTTAGGGATAAGACAATCAACAGCTTACTTTATTGGAAAAAAAATATATGAACCTAAGAAAATATACTCATCGATATTTACTCTTTGGACATTAACTTCAGTATTAGCGGTAGGATTCACTGTCATTTATTATTATTTCTTCATGGTACCAAAATATGATTGGTTATTGTTAGCTATTCCTTTGGGGGCTATACCAATATTATTATTGAACAAATATAATGAAGGGGTAATGTTGGGATTACAAAAAATCTTAGCAATTAATGTTAAACAAATTATTAACTTAATGACCCAAATTTCAGCTGTAATATTACTTCTATTAGTTTTCAATTTGGATGTTTATGGTGCGGCATTAAGCAGTTTGCTAGCCGGTATATTTGCTGTTATATTTTCATTTATAGTGCTGAAAAGTGTTATTAAAATATTCTCTTCAGTCGATTTGAAAATAACTAAAGATTTATATACAAAAGGAATACTTTATGCTCTAGCTCTGTTCATATTAAACCTTAATTATAAGATTGATATTGTATTTTTGGAGTACTTTGTTTCCTCTAATGATATTGGAGTATATTCAGTTGGTGTGACTTTGTCAGAATTAATATGGCAAATTCCATCTGCGATGGGAATGGTTTTATTCTCAAAAAGTGCTAATAGTAAAACGAATGCTGAAGCAGTTAGTAGATCAACAAGATTGTTAAGAATGTCATGGATTCCTATAATAGTATGTTCAATGTTATTTTGGTGGCTATCACCTTTTATTATAAATTTATTATTTGGTGCTGCTTTTAGTGAAGCAACAAGTATAATTAGATTGTTACTTCCTGGGATAGTTGCCATGGTTCTTTTTAAGTTATTAAACGCCGATTTGGCAGGTAGAGGATTTCCCATATTTGCCTTAAAAGTATATCTATTAGTATTAGTCATAAATGTGATTTTGAATTTGATATTAATCCCTGTAATAGGAATCAATGGAGCAGCTATATCTTCTTCGATTAGTTATACTATTGGGGCAATTCTCTTTACATTTGCTTATATAAAACATAGTTCCTTAAAATTATTGCAACTATTTATATTAGATAATAACGATAAACATCTAATTATTTCATTTTTAAAGAAAATATTTAGAAAATAAAAGAGTGAGGTTAAAAATGTGAGCTTAGTTAAAATAATTCGGGCTGAAATGGATCCCACTGGTAATGTAGGCTTATTAAAATGCATATACAACATATGGAAAAAACCTTCCAAAAAGGCCATCATAATATATAGATGGGCAAAAAAAATGCATGATAAGAACTACAAACATATCCCCATATTTTTGACAAATAAACTAGTGGTTAATTATGGGAGTTTTATTAGCTTAAATGCAAATATCGGACGTAACTTGGACTTTAGACATATCAATGGAATAGTGATTGGTGATGGGGTCACAATAGCAAATAATGTAGTAATTTATCAACAGGTTACATTAGGTGGTAAAAATTTGGGTGATTTTCAGAAAGGTAATTACCCTTCAATAGAAGATGGAGTAACTATATTTGCAGGAGCTAAGATTATTGGCAATATAACAGTTGGGGCAAATTCTATAGTTGGTGCTAATAGCGTAGTAATTAATGATGTTCCTGCTAACAGTGTGGTTGCAGGTATTCCGGCAAAAGTTGTAAAAAAACTAAGTTATTAAACAATAAATTTATCATCGTTATTCTAGTTCTGTTAAATTTAATTGATCCAATATTAATCAAAGTTATATATAGTTTTACATAGTTTTTATAGTCTGATTAATACTCTTAATTAATTTGTTTATAAGTATTTGTCTGGATATAAGTATTAATACCTTTAAACTTTAATATTGGTAACTAAAAGAACACAGAAAGGTGAAAAAGAATGAATTATGTAAAGGTTAAAAACAATTCATTGAAAAATCTTAATACGTTGAGGATTAATTCGGTTGCTGAGCTTATCATATATCCTTTAAATTATAATGGTGTACAAGACATATTTCATGAATATAGGGAAAAAAACATTATTATAATCGGAAATGGTTCCAATATACTTTTTACTAAAGAGTATTATGATAATAATTATTTATTCATATCCTTTAAATTAATGGACTTTATAGGATTAGTAAATAATCAAATCGTATGTGATGCAGGGGTATCTCTGTCTAGCCTTAGTTGGTATGCATTAGAGAATAGAATTAAAGGGTATGAATTTTTAGAAGATATTCCGGGTAGTCTGGGTGGAGCAGTAATAATGAATGCGGGTACTTATGAGGATAATATAGGGCAATTGATTGAGGAAGTAACTCATTATAATATAGATAAAGATGAAATTATTACAGAGAATGTAGATAAAAGTGATTTTGGAAGAAGAGAATCAAAGTGGGCAGATATTAATTCAATTATTCTGTCTGTAAAACTAAGAGCAAAAGAGGAGTACATCGTAGAAGATTATCAAGATTTATTAGAGGATTTATTTGCAATTAAAAAGAATAGATACAATAAACAACCTCGAGATTTTCCGAATGCTGGAAGTGTCTTCAAACGGCCTAATTTAAATGGTAAGGACTACTTTATATGGAAACTGTTTGATGAATTAGGATTAAGAGGATATCGTAAGAATGGGGCTATGATTTCTGAGAAACATCCTGGGTTTATTATAAATTATGATGACGCCAAACCACAAGATATATTATATATTATCAATTTAGCCACTGAGCAAGTTAAGGAAAATTTCGGAATCGAACTTGAGTTAGAATGGAAATTAGTTTAGAATTCTTGAGTAAAACCTTAAAGCATATTTTATCATTAAAATTTACTTGATATACCTAAAAGAAAATTAAACGATATCTCCCAATAACTTGGGTTTATTTTATGCCTTTACAAACTGAAAATTAATATATAACTAAATTGCTTGTCCATTAGGTGCACATATTAATCATCAAGGGTATTGTTACTGGCATGGCATTAAATGCCAATGTAGGGATGGTCTTCGCATCTTCTTAGGACGGATATATTCGGATTAGAAGTCTGGATTTCCTAGATGAAGAATGCTTCAATATTGATCGCGTACCAGAGATGTTACCGGCATATGGGGAATTATCTTCGTGGTGCGGTTCCTTTCTTTACAGCAGAATCAAAAGTTACAGTATGGCTTTGAAACTGTAATTAGCGGATAGCTCCCAATAGGAGGGTTAAACTTTTCAGCTGCCATTACAACAGCCTATTTGATGACCTTAGCAGAAGTAAACCACTTAAATATCACAAAGGATGAATTTGTTCTTACACTCACTGGGTCGAAACAGAATTTATTGGTTTAAAGAACGGGTAAGCATGGGGACGGTTCCGAAGCTTCATAATGAACTATCCTTATAATAAAAACTATTCTAAGTGTCTTTCAACGCCTGAAATAACCTTGTTTCGTATGCATGTTTCACAATATGAATATAGACTTAGAACCAGCATACAAGAAAGCTTGCTAGTTATTTAGTGTTCAATAGTATTGTAATAAAGAAACAAATTTTATTTTAAATCTGGGAGATGTTTGGTATGTATAAAATTGCAGTTGCAGGAACAGGATACGTTGGCTTAGTAGCCGGGGTATGCTTTGCCGAAATGGGGCACGAAGTAACCTGTGTTGATATTGATGAAGAGAAAGTAAACTTAATGAAGTCTGGAGTTTCTCCTATCTATGAATCTGGCCTAGAAAATTTAATGCAGAGGAATTATACTGCGGGAAGAATTAATTATACAACTGATTATCATTCAGCTTACAAAAATGCTAATGCTATTTTTATCGGTGTGGGTACTCCAGAACAGCCCGATGGATCTGCTAACCTATCATACATCGCAACAGTTGCCAGACAAATTGCTGAATCTGTAGAAAATGATTGTCTAGTCGTAGTTAAGTCTACAGTTCCAGTCGGAACCAATGATAAAGTAGAACAGTTTATTCAGGACTTCTTAGTTAAAGATGTAAAAGTAGAAGTGGCATCTAATCCAGAGTTTTTGGCTCAAGGTTCTGCTGTTCATGATACACTACATGCAGAAAGAATTATTATAGGTACAGAGAGTAAATGGGCTGAAGACTTGCTTACGAAAATCTATGAGCCTTTTCATATACCCATTGTATCAGTGAATAGAAGATCAGCAGAAATGATTAAATATGCATCAAATGACTTTCTTGCTCTTAAAATCTCTTATATGAATGATATTGCGAATCTATGTGAACTAGTCGGTGCGGACATACAAGACGTTGCAAAAGGTATGAGCTTTGATGAGCGAATTGGAAGCAAATTTTTAAATGCTGGAATTGGTTTTGGTGGTTCGTGTTTCCCTAAGGATACAAAAGCGCTAGAATATATTGCAAGACAAAATGGTTATGAACTTAAAACGGTTAAGGCTGCCATTGATGTAAACAAAGAACAGAAAACAATGCTATATAAGAAAGCTAGTAAAAGGCTTATTACCTTTAATGGTCTTAAAGTAGCTGTGCTTGGACTAACATTTAAACCAGGAACAGATGATTTGAGAGAAGCTGCATCTCTTGAAAATGTTCCTTTATTATTAGGACAAGGTGCAGACATTTACGCATTTGATCCTGTTGGAGCAGAGAATTTTGCTAAAGTCCATCCGGAAGGTAAGAATGGCAAAGGTAGCATTACTTATGTTTCCAATATCGAGCATGCTTTGGAAGATGCTAATGTCTGTTTTATTTTTACTGAATGGGGAGAAGTAAAAACATTATTACCTGAAACATATAGGGAATTAATGAGAACTCCTCTAGTATATGATGGGAGAAATATTTATCGTGTTGAAGAAATGCAAGAAGCAGGAGTAGAGTATCATTCAATCGGAAGAAGACCTGCAATTAAAGAAGCTGTTAAGGAGTCGAAGAATATTGAATTACAAAACTCTTGATCCTAGAGATACCTACCTAATCACTGGAGCAGCTGGTTTTATTGGATACTACCTATCAAGAAAACTACTGGAACAGGGTTGCCACGTGATTGGCATTGATAACGTTAATGATTACTATGATGTGAACCTTAAACATTCTCGTTTAGGGAATTTGGAGCCTTATGAGAAGTTTACTTT
This sequence comes from Gracilibacillus oryzae, assembly GCF_009498735.1. GTDB lineage: Bacteria > Bacillota > Bacilli > Bacillales > Amphibacillaceae > Gracilibacillus > Gracilibacillus oryzae. The sequence continues at coordinate 149,210 of NZ_ML762431.1, read as the reverse complement.
TATTAAAGGTGACATATCAGATAAGGATTTAGTTATGAAGGCCTTTGAAGAGTACAAGCCTAATGTAGTAGTAAACCTAGCTGCTCAAGCAGGAGTAAGGTATTCAATAGAGAACCCGGATGTCTATATTCAAAGTAATATCATTGGCTTTTATAATATCCTTGAGGCTTGCAGATATCATCCAGTGGATCATCTTGTATATGCTTCATCTAGTTCAGTTTACGGTGCCAATAAAAAGGTTCCATTTGAAGAAACAGATTTTGTAGACAATCCAGTATCACTATATGCGTCTACTAAGAAATCAAATGAATTGATGGCTCATACGTATAGCCATCTTTATAAAATTCCAGCAACAGGGCTTCGGTTCTTTACGGTTTACGGTCCAATGGGGCGACCAGATATGGCCTATTTTGGATTTGCAAATAAGTACTTTGCTGGTGAGCCAATTAAGATATTTAATAATGGTGATTTTGAGAATGACCTTTATCGGGATTTTACTTATATTGATGATATCGTGGAGGGAATTGAACGATTATTAAATAATCCACCTGAAGGGGATGTTCAACACAAGGTATTTAACATCGGAAACAATAGCCCAGAAAAGTTGATGGTGTTTATTGAAACATTGGAAAAGGCCTTAAGTAAAGCTCTAGAAAAAGAAATACAATTTGAAAAAATCTTTGAACCTATTAAGCCAGGTGATGTACCAGCTACTTATGCTTCGACAGAGCAATTGCAAAAAGTAGTGGGCTTTAAACCGGAAACTACGATTGAAGAAGGTCTGCAGAAATTTGCAGATTGGTATGTAGATTATTATAAGCTGAAAGAGTAAATACAATTACCCGCTGGACCTATGATATGCTCTCCTATGGGTAGCCAGATTTAATAAAGCTAAATCTGGCTACCTGCGGGGGAGCTTTGAATTGATGCAGATCTCGCAACCTCACTCTAGTGATTGAAACACCACTTTACAAATACTAGTTCTATCATATTGATTTTGTAAAGAATGAAAAGACTCTGCAAGGATAAGTTGCAGGCCATTAGTGAAATGGATAACAGAACTATCATAATCACCAGCATTAATTTTGTAAATATGAGCATAAAAAAGCCAATAGCAATCATAACTTCTCGGTGATTTAGTTGGAAAACAATAAATGTTGTGAGCAGGATGAATAGGGATAGGGGTTTTTTGGAAGAAAGGCAAATGATGGCGAACAGATTGTTTACGTCCTTCATAGCTTGCCCCATAGTGGAGGCAGTTTTCCTGGATGATTTGTAGAGGTGCATCGGTTGAAAGCACCTCTTTTTCTGTTTCTACTACTTTTGATTGAAAGTGAAGGTCATAATAAGGTGTAATAGCTAATGTCTTTTTCGTTATTCGGTACATAGCAATCCCTTTTCATTACTTTTTGTTGGGCTCAGTATCAATGTTGGTATAAGCGGTGAAAATTTGCTGGATTTCATTTGCCTCCATGTCTAACGCGTTGCATATTTTTATAATACTGGAATTTAAAGGATTTACCTTTCCTTTTTCAATCTTATCAATACCATTAATACTCAGCCCGGTTTTGTCCGCAACTTTTTCTCGTGTATACCCTAAGTCTTCTCTGCGATGTCTAATATGGAGTCCAATTGCTTGATCAACAGTTAAACGTTTATTCACTTTATGTTTCATACATTTATTGTCATAGGATGACATTAAAATGAACACCAACTGCAGTGTGGGTTGTGAATTAATGGGTCGAAAATTCCAAAAACTATATTAATTCTAATCTCCTGATTTAGTTGTTATTATTGGTATTTTTTGATATTATAATCTTATAAATAAATTCAAATTCCTTAAGACCTTTATAAACTCTTGATTAAGTTAAATGAAAAAATAAAAAGCCATGCTTCTATTTAGGCATGGTATAATTAGATCTTCGTGTTCTTTTTAAAGAACTATTTGTAAATTATAAAAAACGAAACTTGGAAGCTATAGTGATTATTGCAAGTTAACATGCAGGGACTATTTTATGCTATAAGAAGGAGTGAAGATGGATGCTGAATAATGAACCTCAACTTAATTCGTTTTCCAAAGAGCTGAGACTGTTAATAGGAATTTTAAAACTTGACAATACACCAAATTATTTAGCCGAAAATAATGGATTATTAGTTGATGTTGATTGGAACGAGTTTATAAACTTAGCAAAGCATCATCGCGTCTTTCCTATAATCTATGAAAATATCATCAATAGAGGCATTAAGGAAGTTCCTGACTTTGTAATAGATACTCTTAAAGAACTCGGTATGAAGAATACGATGAAGATGTTGGAGTTAACAGCAGAAATGGGAACAGTCTGTCAAACTCTAGCACATAATAATATCCAATCTCTCGTCCTAAAAGGTCCAGTACTGGCAGACTTCCTATATGGAGATATCTCCAAACGTACGTCTAAGGATTTAGATATATTAGTACCGAGTAATGAAATAGAAAAAGTAGAAGAGGTTTTTTATAGTTTAGGTTATCAATTAGAGAATGATTTTCTTAGATTCTTTAATATTTGGAAACATGTAGTTCAACATCTTTCTTTCCTCCATCCAGAAAGGAATATCCAAGTGGAAGTACATTTATACTTTAATCTTAAAACTGGACCAGAACCGAAATTTAAAGATTTATGGAAACGTAAAAACACAAGTTATATTGCTGGTACACCTGTTTACTTTCTTGGAAATGAAGATCTATTCTTTCATCTAGTAACTCATGGTGCTAGACATGGATGGACTAGATTAAAGTGGTTAGTAGATATCGAAAAATATGTAAAGAAAGATTTAAATTATTTACATTTATCAAAAATATTAAATAAGTATAAAGCATGCTCATCTGCTGGGCAAGCTGTCAATCTATGTGAATTTTTCTTTGAAACTAAACTCAATAGTAAAATGAACGAAATAATTATTGATAATAAACATCAAATCAAATTAGCTCAAAAGGCTGTATATTTTATTAATCAGGGTATATTGCCATATACAAAAGAAAGCTCTACATATCATATTAAACTCTTTAAAAGATATAGAAGTATGTTAAGAACTAGAAAATATAAGTTTTTAGCGGTACTGAAACGATTTTATCCTACTTCTGTTGATGCTCAAGTATTACCATTACCAAAACCTTTGCATTTCCTATACTTTCCATTACGCCCTTTCATCTGGGCATATCGGCGATTAAGAGTGAGTAGGAGCCAATAGCTTAATAGATAGAAAATATTCAATTAATGAGGGATCACATGAGTGAAATTGCGGGAATCATAAATTATAATCAGCAGCCTATAAATATTGATCACTGTAACATGATGATAAACCACTTTAATCATCCATCAGCAGATAAGACTTCTGTATGGTATGATGATACTATTTGTCTTGGCTGTTCAGCTCGTTGGATTACACCTGAATCAGTAAATGAGATATTACCTTTTTATGATAGCGAACGCCAAATAGCAATCACAGCTGACGCAATCCTAGACAATCGTCAAGAATTATTTGATCACTTACAGATCAAAAAAATCAATAGAAAAACCATAACAGACAGCCAATTAATCCTGCTAGCCTACTGCAAATGGGGCGATTCAACCCCAAATTACCTTATTGGCGATTTCGCCTTCATAATCTGGGACGAAAGACAGCAAAAAATTTTCGGAGCAAGAGATTTCTCCGGAATGAGAACACTCTATTATTATAACGATACAGAGCACTTTGCATTCTGCACCACGATCAAACCATTATTACAATTACCATATGTTAAAAATACCCTGAATGAAACATGGCTGGCTGAATATTTAGCTATCCCAGAGATTATAGACGTAGTTGACCCCAATTTAACAGTAATAGAGAGCATCAAGCAAATTCCACCATCACACAGCATCACAGTTACTCGTGATCATACAACAGTCAAACGTTATTATCCACTACAACATGACAAGCAAATAAGATTTAAGAAAGATGAAGAGTATGTTGAAGCATTTCAGGAAGTGTTCCAGAAAGCAGTGGATGTACGATTACGTTCCATAGGACCAGTAGGCTCCCAATTAAGTGGTGGCTTAGATTCAGGTTCCGTTGTGGGCTTTGCCAGCAAAACACTTAGACAACAAAACAGAGAATTTAATACATACAGTTACATACCTGACGAGCAATTTGAAGATTGGACACCAGCCCATATGCTGGCAAATGAAAGTGAGTATATCAAAAGTACGGTGGATTATATTGGTGGCATAAAAGCGAATTACTATTCGTTTGATGGAAAAAACCCTTTATCGGAAATTGATGATTGGTTAGACATTATGGAAATGCCGTATAAGTTTTTTGAAAACTCTTTTTGGGTGAAGGGAATCCATGAGCAAGCCGCAAATGATGGAGTAAAGGTATTATTAAACGGCGCAAGAGGTAACTTCACCATATCAGGGGGGAAAGCATTGGACTATTACAGCAAATTAATGCGCCAGTTTAAATGGCTGAAACTTTTTAAAGAAGTAAAGTTATACAGCAGCCATCAATCAGTGAGTCAGAAACGAGTATTGTCTGTGCTTAGCAAAAGGGCGTTTCCATTTTTAGGACCTACGAAGGGTCCATATATCTTTCCACAGCTCATCAACGACACTTTTGCTGCAAAGACAAATGCTTTTGAAAGAATCAGTGATTTGAACTCAGAAGGATTGAGTGCTACCGAGATTAGAGAGAAGCATTTTAGACAAGCGTATATATGGAATGTAACAGGTACATCAGCTTCTAAGATGTCATTACATTATGGCATGTGGGACCGCGATCCAACAAGTGATTTACGTGTCATTCAATTTTGTCTGTCTTTACCTGATGATCAGTTTGTTAGTGATGGTTTGGATCGTGCCTTGATCCGAAAAGGAACGAAAGGATATTTGCCTGATAAAGTCAGGCTGAATCAAAAAGTCCGTGGAATCCAGGCAGCAGATTGGCTTTACCGGATGAAGCCGGTTTGGAGTATTTATCTGGAAGAGTTAAAACAATTAGTCAATGATCCGATTTGTTCTGCTTATTTAAATATAGACATATTAAATGAAATATTAATCAAAATGGAAACAGGTCCGCAAGTGGAAAAGGCATTTGACCCGGAATACCGAGTCATGATGCGGGCATTAATTGTGTACCGCTTCTTAAAAAGAATGCTAACAAAAGGAGGTGATAAGAATGAAACAAGAATGGAAAGTACCACAATTGGAAGTGCTTGATGTAAAGCAAACAATGATGGGGCCAGGATCTGATGTTGTTGATTTAACATTTGTAGATCATGACGAAACTGTAGAACTACATGACAGCTAAGAATCAGGATTTTGATAAACAGATAGAAAAACATATGATGCTGAATCAGGGATATTTTACGGGAATTATTCATAGAATTCTTAAGTGGAATGGTGGTGATATAAATGAAGCAGGAATGGCAAGCACCACAATTAGAAGTACTTGACGTAAAGCAAACAATGTTGGGTCCAGGAATGAGCGTTGTAGATTTTACTTTCTCAGATGAAAATGAAACAATTGAACTTCATGAAAGCTAAAGATGAATAATAGACATCCTTATTTAAAAACCCTTTTGGCAAGATTGTCAGAGGGTTTTGTTCTTTATAAAGAATAAAAAACCACTAATACGACAAAGAACGACAGAATATCCTATTCCTTTGTGTGCCTTTACTTGTTATACTAAGTTTGTAATTATGTTCTTTATAATGAACAAAACAGGAATAAAAATACCTCTAACAAGAACAAAACAATCAATTTTTATTAGATGAAGAAGATCCTATTCGACAAGGGTGAGAAAAAATAGTGAAAAAAGCAGTCAGATTTCTTTCATTGCCATTCAATAGAAAGCTCTTATATACCGAAGCATATCTCAATTTGGCACGAGCCAGAATATTAAAATCCATGCCTTTTCATAAAGTGGCGAAAGGACTGGGAGTACAGGCAATTGAGACAGCAGCAGATTCAAACACAAATCCTACAGCAATCAAAGATGTCGCAACAGCTATTCGGATTATGAGCAAACACACCATATGGGAAAGTGCCTGTCTGGTACAGGCAATTGCTGCAATGAAGATGCTCGAGCGCAGAGGGATTGAAAGCACGATTTATCTCGGTACTGCCAAAGATGAGAAACAGAACATGGTGGCACATGCCTGGTTAAGAAGTGGTCCGTATTATGTGACAGGTGCCAAAGGAATGAACAGTTTTACTGTTGTTGGAATGTTCGCGAAGATTTTGGACAAGAAAGTACAGCATTAAGTTTTCTCAGATAGGGGTGTCATGATGAATGAAAGAGCTGGAAAAAGGTTCTACCATGCATTCGGCTTATACATAGAGAGTGATGTTGATTTGCCGGAGTTGTCGGTAGTGCAGGGTCCTGTTGATCGAATAGATGTCTCGATTGAAGTAAAAGAGATGGATGTATGGAATGAATTCGGAGAGACAAAGAGTCATTTTGTTGTGAAAGAGCAGAGAACATTGTTTCATGTACCAGATACGGCAATATACCTGATCGAAAATGGGAGAAAGATTACGATCTCCCCACTGGATGAAACCAAACAAGACAGCATTCGGCTTTACTTGCTTGGCAGCTGTATGGGTGTTCTGTTGATGCAGCGCAGGACGATTCCATTACATGGCAGTGCAATTGAAATAGATGGCAAGGCATATGCGATTGTTGGGGATTCCGGTGCAGGGAAGTCGACACTTGCTAGTGCTTTTATGGAAAAAGGCTATCGGCTGTTAAGTGATGATATTGTGCCGATTACCTTTTCCCATGACAACCAGCCAATTGTGGTTCCATCCTACCCGCATCAGAAGCTGTGGCTAGAGACACTGGATCATTTTGGCACAGACAGAAGCAAGCTGAAGCCAATTATTTTCCGGGAAATGAAATTCGCTGTACCAGTTACAGATAAGTTCAGTCAGGATCCATTACCGCTGGCAGGCGTGTTTGAGCTCAGCAAAACAGAGGAGGATCAGATCATGATTCATCCAGTTGTCCAGCTGGCGCAATTTTACCTGCTTTATAAGCATACATACCGGCATTTTCTGATTCAGCGTGCTGGACTGATGGACTGGCATTTTCAAACAGTGACAAAGATTTCGAATAAAATTGATATTTTTCAAATTCAACGGCCAATCAGCCGGTTTACGGCAGAGGAATTAATGGACGTAATCTTAACAACAATTCAAAAGGAGGAATTGGTTCATGAGTAAAGTAGAGCAATTATCCCTAAAGCAGACAGTCAAACAGATGGAAGGCAACATTGTCAGTGATATGAATGGAGAAAAAGTGATGCTAAGTGTGAAAAATGGCAAGTACTATAACTTAGGCTCACTTGGTGGGGAAATCTGGGACCAGATCAAGGAACCTGTGGTGATAGAAGATCTGATCAGCCTTTTATTAGAAAAATATGAGGTAGAACCAGAGCAATGTGAAGAGCAGACAATGACATTTCTTCGTCAATTAATCGATGAAGGCTTGGTAGAGGCAAAATAATCAAAGGGTTTGAGGGTGTAATGATGAAACATGTTTTCTATTTTCTAAAACAAATTCATAACCATACAGGGGCTGTTTTATATATTAATATGCTGGCAATGACGGGAATCGGCTTGCTGGATGGATTGGCAGTATTACTGCTTATTCCGATGATCAGTATGAGTGGCATTATCGATATGAATGCAGAAGAACTGCCGTTTATGGGTTTCGTTCAGCTATATCAATCTTTTTCCCCGATGTTAGGGTTAATTATCATCCTGATCATTTATATCATGATTGCAGTAGGCCAGGTACTCCTGCAGCGAAATATCACGATTCGCAATGCCAGGATCCAGCACAGTTTCCTGCGCTATTTGCAGATTGAAACCTATCAATCATTATTAAGAACAAACTGGGGATTTTTTATCCAGCACCGCAGATCTGACCTGATTCATATCTTAACAGCCGAAATCTCACGAACAAACACAGGAACGCAATCATTTCTGAAATTAATCGCATCATTTATTATCACCTTATTACAAGTGGGGCTGGCATTCTATCTATCCCCATCGATCACGTCATTCGTATTAGTATGCGGGTTATTCCTTATTTTCATCAACCGCAAATTTCTGAAACAATCACTGGATCTGGGAAAACAGAATGTCGAGTTAGGCAAAAGTTTTCTCGCAGGAATTACCGATCAAATCAATGGAATGAAGGATATTAAAAGTAATTCATTAGAAGAGCGCAGAATGGAATGGTATGGCTCTATTACCAAACAGATTCAGGACAGACATATCGAATTCGCCCGTGTAAAGACAACATCACAAGCTTTTTATAAAATTGCATCAGCAGTTTTTATCGCGATATTTATTTTCGTGGCAATCCAGCTGTTTGCCGCACAAGCCGCACAGTTAACATTAATTATCGTTATCTTTTCCCGCTTGTGGCCAAGAGTTTCCGGAATTCAAAACTCGATGGAGCAGATTGCAATGGCACTTCCTTCCTTGCAGGTAGTAAGAGGATTGCAAAAGGAAACAAGTGACAATACAGAATTCGATCAAAGTTTCGATCGATATGTGGAACCACTGCAGGTCGAGCATGGCATCCAATGTACCAATGCATCCTTTCGTTATGATAAACAAAAAGAGGTATATGCTTTAAAGGACATCAATTTGTTTGTACCAGCGAACAAGATTACAGCAATTGTCGGGAAATCCGGTGCTGGAAAAAGTACCTTAATCGATTTGCTGATGGGACTGAACACGCCGGATGCAGGAGATGTCCTTGTTGACGGCAGAATCCTGACATCCAGTCGAATTCAATCACTGCGCCGTTCGCTAAGCTATGTGTCACAGGATCCATTTTTATTCAATACAACGATCAGAGACAACCTGTTAATGGTCAAGCCAGATGCCATTGAGGAAGAAATCGTCGAGGCATTACGATTTGCATCAGCCTATGACTTCGTCAGCCAGCTTCCAGACGGGCTTGATACCGTGATTGGAGACAGAGGGATTAAGTTATCAGGCGGTGAGCGTCAACGAATTGTGTTAGCAAGGGCGATTCTAAGGAAACCATCTGTGCTTGTATTGGATGAGGCGACAAGTGCCTTGGATACAGAAAATGAAAGCAATATCCAGGAAGCTATTGAACTATTGAAAGGGAAAATGACGATTATTGTGATTGCTCATAGATTGTCTACTATCCGTGATGCAGATCAGGTAGTTGTTTTGGAAGACGGAAGGATTATTCAGCAAGGGAAGTATAAGCAGCTGTCTAATATTAATGGGGTATTTCGGAGGATGTTGCATAGGCAGATGGTGGGGAGTTGAGGTAGAGGAATTGTCCCAGTTTTTAGTAACTAAATAAGTTTATTTGAAAAAGGACTCTTGAGGTCCTTTTTTGGGTTTCATAGCTTTCTAATATACAGAGGTTATAAGGATGTATGTAAAAAAAGAGACCAACAATTGTGATCTCTGAATAGAAATTTTTTGTGCTTAATATTCAAATGTTTGATCTCAAATTAATTAAATTCCGTTTTCCTCGGAAAAAATCCAGTATTTGAATCCCCAGCTCTTAAGCCTCCACTAACAACTACTTTAACATTAGATGTTGTCCATGAGCTAGACTTCCAATCTGAACCATTCTAGTAGTATCATTTATCGTACCATTAAGACCATCATTATCTGCCCATGTTATCTCGGAAGGATTCCAAGTAATCCCTCCATCTGTAGATTGCAGAACTGAAACATTAGTTGCTTCTGTTGCCGGACTCAAAGTGAAGATGGCATAAGGATGATTAGGTTGAATATCATTTAAAGCAAAGTCGCTAATGGGCGTTACTTGTAATTAGCTATTCTCGTCTTATACTTTATCTATATCTCAGTCTTATCCACGGATTGGTTTGACGCATACTCAAGAATAGTTTAGTATACCTATGTAAGATATGCAAGCGCTTTTACCAGCTATAAATTGACTAGGCTTATTGGATGAAAGGAGGCTCAACAATGTATCGTATTCTGATAGCGGATGATGAAAAAGAGGAACGAAATGTGATTCGTTATCTCCTAAATAGATTCAATTTTGAGCTTGAGATAGTAGAAGCTGCTAATGGAAGGGCTGCACTGGCTCAGTTACAAGAACAACCTGTAGATATTTTGTTTACAGATGTAAAAATGCCTTTTCTAGATGGAATAGAGTTGGCAACTGAAGTTAGGAGTTTATATCCCAATATTGAAATTATTTTCTTTAGTGGTCACGATGATTTTGACTTCATCAAAAAAGCCCTGTCGCTAAAGGCCGACAATTATATTTTAAAGCCGATAAACCCAGATGAATTTCAACATACGATCCAAACAGCATTGGAAAACATAAGAAATAAAGAGGCTGTAAATAAACAAGATGCAGTGAATAGAGAGTTTCTGAAGAACCATATTCTTTATCGTATGTTAAATAAAACGCCGATGGAAGTCTTGCGGAATGAGTATGCTTCCATTGATATGTCATTTCTGGATGAGTATAGTCACATGATCCTTTTACATTCGGATGAGTCCTTTTTTGATAGTTTATCGGAAACGGACAGTTTATTCTTTTATAAGCAGATTATAGAAGCTATTCCGAACAATCAATTTGACTTGATCAACTTAAATCCTTATCAAATAATATTGTTATTTAAAAATAATACAAATAAATTAATATCATATAAACAGTTAGCGTCCCAAATACAAAAGCATATTTACGCTCAATATGGAGTGAATTGTTTTTTGTCCGTGAGTAATGAACTTTCCCATTCGAGTCAGATTCCCATCGTTTATGAGGAATTAGAAAAACATCTAAATGGTCGTTTTTTCTATTCTGAATCTTATATTTATCCAATTGATTCTCCTTTAAAAGAACATGAGGAATATCAGGAACAAAATGAGCATCTTTTACAAGAAATCCAAACAGCAATTGAGCAAGTGGATATTGTGAAAATAAGGGAAAGTGTTAACAGCCTCATCCAGCATTATGACAAGAACTTAGACACATCTCACGTTTATGTTCGCTTTTTGTTTTCAAGATTGCTGCAAAGTCTTTGTCAGGTATTGCCAGAGTATGACAGGAATTCTATCAACAATCATATTGAAGCTATCTACTCATGTAAACATTTCTCAGAAATTAAAGATGTCCTGGCCAATGTGTTAGAGGAAGTGATGAAGAAGTTAGCGGAAAAGGAAAACTCGTCAAGACATGTTATAGATGTAGTGAAACAATATATACATGAGAATTTAAGTGAAGATTTAAGCTTGGATTCATTAGCTGAAAAAGTATATCTGACTCCAGGATATTTAAGTGAGAAATTTAGAAAAGAGACTGGATGGGGAATTAATAAATATATCAAATATGTAAGGATGGAGAAGGGAAAGGAACTTCTTTACCATACGAATATGAAAGTTAATAATATAGGTCAAACGGTTGGCTATACTAACGTTTCCTATTTCTGTAAAAGCTTTCGTGAACATTTTGGCACCAGTCCAAAAAAATATAGAGAAAAATCAAAGACAATAGGAAAGTAATGTTTATGAATAGAATGAAATTATGGTTTATTAACTTAAAGTTTAGAAGGAAAATATTATTCATCTGCATAATTGCAAGTCTATTTCCTATTATCGCATTAGCTAGTTTTTGGTATTATCAGATACAAGATTCATTAATGAAACGGGAAAATGAAAATTTGTCCGAAACACTCAATCAAGCAATTTCTAATTTAGATTATAAAGTAAATAATTATTTTAACATTATTAATCAAATTGTATGGAACGATGAGATAAAAAAGGGGGTAACAGCAGAGTATATCAACAATTTTGAAATGTATCAGTTCTATCAGGAAACTCTAGTCCCCCAATTAAGAACTTCGCTATCTTTACAAATTGACATTAATACAATTAGTGTATATAGTGATAATCAAATGAATCCACATGGCAAGTTCCTGCTTCCATTATCTGATGTGAAGGAGCAAGCCTGGTTCGATACGATTGTAAACACTCATAGTCCAACGTTAATTGTATCGGCTGAAGATCGAACGTTTCATGTGCTTTGTCAGATATTTGACCGGGACTACAGTAAGACCAATATCGTTCACATGGATGTAAGCTACAATCATGTGTTTGATACAATGTCCAGCCTGTTTGAGGATAACTTTGGGCTGATTATTCTAGATGAAAACAAGAAGCCTGTTTACTTTTATCAAGATCTTCCTGGCGATGTTGAAACGTTATCAGCCAATCATTTGATAAACAAAATCGAAGAGGGCTTACTCGACCAAGATTATGTCTATGATCAAGCATCGCTAGCCTCTTCTAAATGGACAGCCTATTTATATCGTCCGAAAGGTATCATTTCTGCTTCCACTTCTCAACTAAGAATGACTGTCATTGGTGTCGTCATCCTATGTATTTCCATCTTAATACTAGCTATTTTTTTACTGGCGCGCGTCGTTGTTCGACCATTAGAAAAGTTAGCCAGAAATATGGAACAAATAGAAAAAGGAGATTTGTCTGTCACTGTCTTTAACTCGGGAACAGATGAAATAGGTAACTTAATTCGGCAATTTGGTATTATGGTCGTAAAGCTAAAGGATATGATTAATCAAGTATATAAAAGCAAAATAGCACAGCAGGAATATGAAATGAAAGCATTGCAAGCCCAGATTAATCCTCACTTTTTCTATAACAGCCTTTCCCTGATAAATAGTAAGGCGATTATGTCGGGCCAGGATGATATTAGTCAAATGGCACAATTATTATCCAAATTTTACCGGACCACATTAAATAAAGGGGATAATATCATTTCAGTGAAGGGAGAATTAGAAAACACAACTTCCTATATTGAAATTCAACGGATGATGCATTCCAATTCCTTTGATGTTCACTACGAAATTGATGACGGCATCTATCATTACAATATGCTAAATCTGCTGTTACAGCCATTAGTAGAAAATGCAATCAATCACGGAATCGATCATAAGGAGAATCCGGGAAAAGGGAAAGTGACATTAATCGCAGCAGAACAAGATAATGAACTAATATTTAAAGTGATGGATAATGGCTGCGGAATAAAGCAAGAAATCCTTGATACCATTTTAACAACAGAAACAAAAGGCTATGGGGTAAGAAATGTACACAACCGTGTTCAGCTTTATTATGGTACTGGGTATGGGTTAGTATTTGAAAGTAAATTAAACGAAGGAACAACAGTAACCCTAATTATCCCAAAAGAGGCAGAAAACAATAAAAATAATTGAATATCAATAAAAACGAAAAAGCAAAAGCTGGCTAGGAGTTTGGCTAGCTTTTTTGTTTGGAGGTTTTTTCCGAAGGAGCAAAAGGAGAAATGACAGGAAAATAACCGGAAAATATTATATGAAAACGGATTATTTTATATTTTCGATTAATCAAGCATCCATTAGAATTGAATTATAACTAATGATTGGCCAAAAATTAGTGTAAAGAGAAACAAAGTAAAGAAATATGGGGAGGTTCATTTGTATGGTTCGCAATTTTTCAAAGCTATTTATTTTAATATTGCTGGCAGCTTTTTTAGCAGCATGTGTGGAAAAGGATCCAGAAGAGACTGCATCTACAACTGAAGATGGAGAAACAGTTATTACACTGGGGCGTGTTACAGCAGCCAATCCAAAATTGCCAGAAGGGGATACTTATGAAGATAATGCATACACACGCCTTGTTGAGAAAGAGTTAAATGTGGATATTAGAGATGCCTTCGAAGCGGAAGGAGAAGATTACGATAGACAGGTAGCACTTGCTATTTCATCCGGAGATTTGCCAGATATGATGCGTGTCAATTCTTTAGATGAATTAAAGGAATTAGTGGAAAATGACTTAGTCGCAGATTTAACGGATGTGTATGATGAAAATGCAAGCGATCACATTAAGAGTATATATGAATCTTACGATAATCGGCCATTAAATGAAGCAACATTTGATGGACGTTTAATGGCTATTCCAGCAACCATTGGAGGAAATGCCCCGAATATTGTCTGGATAAGAAAGGATTGGATTGATAAATTGGGCATAGAACTAGATAGCGATGGAGACAAACTCATTACATTAGAAGAACTGGAGAAAACGGCGAGCACTTTTATTGAGAATGATCCAGGAGGGTCTGGAAATCCAGTAGGCATCCCTTTTGTATATTGGTTAAATGCGGGTGATTACGGTGGTTCAGCATTCGCTATGACATCCATTGCATCTGTTTTTGATGCCCATCCCCGTCACTATTATGAAAATGAAAATGGGGAGATCATTTATGGTTCCACATCGGAAGAAACAAAAAAAGCACTAGGAGTAATGAAAGAATGGTTTGACAAGGGAATTATTGATCCACAGTTCGGAACGAGAACATGGGATGATATTACGGCACTCCTGACAAATGGGCAAACAGGTATCGTTACAGGTCCTTGGCACCTGCCTGATTGGGGCTTATCAGCAGTAAAGGATATGGATAAAGAAGCAAAATTTGCAGCCTACACATTGAAAGGTGAAAACGATAAAGTAAACGTTTTCCAAGAAAATCCTGTTGGACAATTCATCGTTGTCAGAAAAGGATATGAGCATCCTGAACTTGCTGTAAAAATTTTAAATTTATTCTATGATGATTTAGCAAATGAAAAGAATATTGAATCAGAATATCCGGAAATAGCCAAATATAATGAGCTTGGTGTGGATGGTTCTACTAGACCATTTAATATTGAAGTATATAGCTCTACTAGTCAATTGGACGACTTTAGAAAAGTGGAGTCTGTTGTTAATGGGGAAATTCCGATGGAGGAAATTGTGAAGCCATCAATAAAAGCAGATGCACAATCGATTATAGATTATATCGATAATCCTGAAAATGCAGAAACTTCCAGCTGGTCAAAATATCATTCTCGAATGTTTGGCTTAGGCTTAATAGACGAATTGACAAAAGACAATAAATTTAATTGGACCACCCCTTTCTATGTTGGCACGACAGAAACAATGGAAAAGAAAGGTGCAAACCTATTAAAACTGGAAGAAGAGGATTTTATTAAAATAATCACAGGTTCAGAATCTTTAGGTTACTTTGATACCTTTGTTGAAAACTGGAAAAGCCAGGGCGGGAATGAAATTCTTACTGAAATAGAAGAAGAAATTGAAAAATAAGAATAGGAAAGAATAGATAAGGGCTGCTTTTCAGCCCTTATCAAACTAAGGGGGGTTACTATGAAGTTGGACAATGCAGACAGTTTTGAATTAAAGAAAAAAAACAACAAATGGAGAAGCAGTGAAGCAACCTATCACTGGATGATGATTCCAGGCGTAATATTCCTCTTGATATTTAATTTTACGCCAATGTTTGGCATCTTGATGGCATTCCAAGACTTTGTTCCGTCCAAAGGAATATTTGGCTCGGCTTTTGTTGGATTAGAACACTTTCGCTATATGTTTTCGTTGCCAGATATTGCCCAAGTGTTTCGAAATACCATTGTAATAGCCTTGGGTAAGATAATATTTGGTTCCTTACTAGCTATTGTATTCTCTATCTTATTAAATGAAATTCGCTTAAAATTTTTAAAAAAGTCGGTTCAAACCATTGTTTATCTGCCCCACTTTCTATCATGGGTTGTATTAGCGACTGTCGTTGTAAATATGTTTAACCTTGATGGAACAGTAAATCAAATTTTAACCTTTTTCGGGTTCGAAAAGATGAATTTTCTTGGCAGTAACACGCTCTTTCAACCTTTAATTATCAGCACAGATGTTTGGAAAGAGTTTGGATTTAACTCAGTAGTTTATCTGGCAGCAATAACGGCAATTGACCCAGGGCTTCATGAAGCAGCAAGCATTGACGGAGCCAGCTGGTGGAAGAGAGTTTGGCATATTACCCTTCCAGGAATGTTACCAATCATCCTTCTTTTGGCTATCCTTAGCCTTCCAAGTGTATTAGACGGTGGGTTTGATCAAGTCTACAATCTTTATTCCCCAATGGTATACGAAACAGGGGATATACTTGATACGTATGTGTATCGAATTGGCCTGATCGGACGTGAGTATAGTTTCGGTACTGCCGTTGGTTTATTTAAATCAGTAATCGGTATGATTTTAATATTATCGGCAAATAACATGGCTAAGAAATATACGGATAGAAAGTTGTTTTAAGGGGGAAGGAAATGATGGTAAAAAGTAAACGTTTTTCTGAGCGAGCGGGAAGATTTATCATATATGCTACTGTGATTTTTTTAGGATTGGTTTGTTTACTTCCTCTGTGGAATATTGTGGCAATCTCCTTTAGCAGTAATGAGGCAGTTGTTGCAAATGCTGTTGGGCTTAAACCGGTTAACTTTACAACGAAAGCTTATGAAATGATTATGGATGATGCTCAATTTTGGCGTTCCTTTTCTATATCTGTACAAAGAGTGATTCTTTCGTTAATTATTAACCTGGTTATTATTATCTTAATGGCCTATCCCCTTTCTAAGACGAAAAGACACTTTAAAGCTAGAAGTATCTATATGAATCTATTAATATTTGCAATGTTGTTTAATGGAGGGTTAATTCCTACCTATTTAGTAGTTAAAAACTTAGATTTAATTAACACGATATGGGCGTTAGTATTACCTGGTGCAGTGCAGGTTTTCAGTATCATTTTGATCATGAATTTCTTTATTGGTGTTCCTAAATCTTTAGAAGAGGCAGCAATCATTGATGGGGCAAGCCCGATACAAGTATTGCTGAAAGTTTATATTCCTATCTCACTGCCAGCTTTAGCAACCGTTGCCTTGTTCAGTATTGTCGCAAATTGGAATGACTTTTTCCAAGGGTTGATTTATATGACAAAAGTTAGTAATTATCCACTGATGACCTATATCCAGTCTCTAACTATTGATATAGCAGAAATGATAAACTCAGGGAATTCCAATGATTTACAAAATATTTCGGAAGTGTCGAATCGAAATTTAAATGCAGCAAAAATTGTAATATCTACTATACCTTTATTACTGATTTATCCTTTTCTGCAAAAGTATTTTGTTACAGGTATCGTTGTTGGGTCAGTAAAAGAATAATGAAAACTAACTTCGGTGAAAGTTAGTTGACTGTCTTTCTCTACATGAATCTACATGCATTTTGTACCTGGAAAATGTCTAATTTTTTGAGGTGTTTACATGGAGCATATTTTAAAAATGGAAGGTCCAGTTTATCATTTTTTGACTAGAGCCGTAGAATTAACTTTATTAAATTTATTGTTTATTGTGTGCAGTATCCCCATTATTACAATGGGGACATCCATTACAGCACTATATTCAGTTACATTGAAAATGGTCAGAAAAGAGGATAGTGGAATATATAGAGAGTTTCTTCAAGCATTTAAGCAAAACTTCAGACAAAGTACAGCTATTTGGAGTCTTTTATTAGTTGCTGGTATTGTTTTATTCATGAACTATACCCTTTTAGGATTCTATAATGGTAATTTTTCATTGTTAATTATTCTAAGTCTATTCTTTTTCTCTTTTTTTTATTTGTTAATTGGGACAATGATTTTTCCCTATATCGCCAGGTTTAAAAATACGACAAAGGATGCATTTAAAAACGTCATAAAAATGGCTATTGCAAATCCTTACCCAATATTCCTTGTGTTAATTTTTGTGATTGGGCCTGTTATTCTCATGTTCTCTTCACCGTTTTTCTTTGTCTTGATGTTATATATAAATTTATTTTTAGGCTTTTCTTTTGTTGCCTACTTAAACTCATTTATCATTCGAAATTTATACGAAAAATACGAAGATTAAAAATATACGCTACTTGATGCACTGAATTCAGCAAAATAAAAAATAGGAGTGGATGATATGAAAACAAAATGGTGGCAAACTGCAGTGATTTATCAGGTTTATCCGCGCAGTTTTCAAGATAGTGATGGTGATGGAATTGGTGATTTAGGCGGCATTATTCAAAGACTTGATTATTTGGAAAAGCTCGGTATCACTGCTATTTGGCTGAGCCCTGTCTATAAATCTCCAAACGACGACAATGGTTATGACATAAGTGACTATCAAGATATAATGGATGAATTCGGAACGATGGATGATATGGATGAACTAATTAAACAGGCCGACCAACGAAATATAAAAATTATAATGGACTTAGTAGTGAATCACACATCTGATGAACACAAGTGGTTTGTTGAATCTCGGAAAGGTAAAGACAATCCATATCGGGACTATTATGTATGGCGTAACCCTGTAAATGGTGGGTCGCCCAATTCATTAAGGTCTACCTTTAGTGGTTCGGCTTGGGAGTTTGATGAAGAGAGTGGCCAATACTATCTGCATCTTTTTAGTAAAAAACAACCGGATTTAAATTGGGAAAATGAAAGAGTTAGAAAAGAAGTATGGGATATGATGAATTTCTGGTTAGAAAAAGGTGTTGGCGGATTCCGGATGGATGTCATTGATTTAGTAGGCAAGATTCCAGATGAAGAGATTACAGGCAATGGGCCAAAGTTGCACGAATACCTGCAAGAAATGAATCGAGAAACCTTTGGTAACTATGATGTTCTGACAGTTGGCGAAACTTGGGGAGCAACACCTGAAATAGCAAAATTATATTCAGACCCTAAACGAAATGAATTATCCATGGTCTTCCAATTTGAACATATTGGTTTAGATCAGCAGCCAGGTAAAGAGAAGTGGGACACAAAACCGTTAGAGGTTACTGAATTAAAACAAGTTCTTAGTAAATGGCAAACCGCATTAGGCAATGAAGGATGGAACAGCTTGTTTTGGAATAATCATGATCTGCCAAGAATTGTATCTCGTTGGGGTAATGACACAACCTACCGAGTGGAAAGTGCTAAGATGTTCGCTATCCTGCTGCACCTAATGAAGGGAACACCGTATATTTATCAAGGCGAGGAAATTGGGATGACCAACTATCCAATCACTGATATAAACGAGGCGGAAGATATTGAAAGTATCAACATGTATCGAGAACGGTTAGAAAAGGGATATAAAAAGGAAGAAATTATTGCTTCTATTAACGCAAAGGGCCGTGACAATGCCCGAACACCACTGCAATGGGATGATACAAAGAATGCCGGATTTACAACAGGTAAACCTTGGTTACATGTGAATCCGAATTATCCAGAGATCAATGTAAAAGCAAATCTTGAAGATTCAAAATCAATCTTTCACTGTTATCAAAAGTTAATTCAATTAAGAAAGGAACATCCAATTGTCGTTTGGGGAGATTACACACTAGTTCATGATGTTCCTGAACAAATTTTTATGTATTATCGACACTATGAAGATCAAACTTGGGGTGTTGTAGCTAACTTTAGTGAAAAGGATATCTCACTACAGCTGCCAAACCTAGGCAAAATTGAAGATGTCATTATTAGTAACTATGAAAGAACATCAATTGACTTCAATCAACTAAACTTAAAACCGTATGAGGCATTTGCATTTAAGATGTGATTTTGGGACAGGGGGACAGGCACTTTGTCCCCCTTTTTTCATGTCCATTTTTCTGGAGATTACCAAGGAACAGAGGATTTGCTGTTAGAATAGCAACAAATATACTGCAGCACAGCAGAAGATTCTCGATAAAACGAAGATTAACAACAAATCGATAGCAGCAAATTTTTCTGAATTGTGAAAAAACCCCACCAAAAAGGCGAGGTTTAAATTATTTTAATTACTGCTTGACTTTGGTTAAATAAATTTTTTTCATAAATACTTCACCGTTAACTATCAGAGAGTACCCAAAATTATAATACATCCATGCCCTTTTTTATTTCTCAAAATTATTGGTAGTGGCGGATCGCTATTCTCGTCTTATACATTATCTATATCTCAGTCTTATAACGGCCTTCACCATGCGGGGGCGATCCGTCAGCTGTAGATCTTATTCCTTATTTCCCCCTAAGATAGATTATAGCCTGTAACTATATTATTCAGCAAATTTAGACAAAATTTTAAATATCCGTTTACAGGTATGACTTTTCCTAATGATTACTTATCAAGTAATGGAATAATTTCCAGTCTATTACCTTAACATCTACTGATAATACAGTTGTCCATAGTATTTATAGAATGAAAATGGATCTTATACGTAGAACACAATTATTCAAACCTGGCAGGAAAACGATTACAAATGCAGAAATATTAGATAGGGCTATTAAGAAAGAAGGTGTGTAGAGATAAAAATATTAATAATTCAACCTAAACTTGAAAAACAGGTGGACCAACTTGAAGCTGAATTAGTAAATAACCCGGCTGTTGACATCGTCATTTTTCCAGAGGGGTATCTAAATGAGAATGTGGAAAAAGCCTGTGATTTGGCAAAAAAATTTAATACAGTTTTAATCGGCGGATATAGAAGGCTCAAAGAAAACCCAAAAGACAGATTTCTAATAATTAATCGAATGGGAGAAGTAGTTTTTGACAGAGTTAAGTATGGCAACACCACTTTACACACAATAGAAGGCTTGAAAACTGGTCATATTCTTTGTGATGAGTTAATAGTACATAATATTAAGAGCGAAGACTTCTATGATGCAGACTTAATTATTCATCCAATTGGTGTAGGAATGTTTAGCGAAGCACAGTTTGAGGAGTGGATAACAGAAGCAACAAAGATAGCAACTCAATCTAATACAATGATTATTGGGACAAGCCATGCAGATGGTTCATTTGGAGATACAGGTATTTCCATTCCAATAGCTTACTGTATCGATAAAGATGGATTGGTTGTTTTCATATCGGCAAATGATGTCCGAACACGCTTGTTAAATTTTGAAACAAGAGAAGTGTATTTCTGATTCATGAAACTATAAGATAAAGGGTATCGGTGGTGAATAATTAGTATGGAAAAAATTCAATCTTCAGAAGAGCTTATGAAATATATTAAAAATATGAATAGTGATAACTCTGTATTCCAGTTTTCAATTCCTGGAAAAGGAAAATTCACACTTGCTTTACAAGAAGAAGATGATGAAAAATCTATACAGTCTGAAGCTGATGAAAATCCTGAACTTGAACAAATGATAAAAGAAAGTCAGGAGCAATATAAAAATGGACATGGTATGTCAACTTCAGAATTATTAAATTCGCTGTCTAAAAAGGACTTTAAGTAATGCTTGACCGAAATGTTATCTGGCCCCCTGCTGTTAATACAGCATCAGTGATATGCCTATTTCAACAAGGAAAAGCCATTAGGAGTGACGATAGAAAAATTGATAAAAAGCAGGAGGAAAAAACAAATGATTAAAAGAATCGGACATACAGCATTTACTGTAGAAAATATGGAGAAGTCGCTGGAGTTTTATTGTGATAAATTAGGTTTCCAAAAATTGTTTGAATTGCACAATCAAAATAATGAGCCTTGGATTGTATACGTAAAGGTGTGTGAAGGTCAATTCATTGAACTATTTTACGGTGGTAAGAAGAAAAATGAAATTGCCGCGAGTACCATTGGATATCAACATTTATGCCTGGAAGTAAACGATATCAATGAAATTGCCAACCATTTAAAAGCAAAAGGACTAACGTTAGATGTGGAACCGAAGCAAGGGTTAGATATGAATTACCAATGTTGGGTAAAGGACCCTGATGGAAACCGAATTGAATTTATGCAATTGCATCCAGACTCTCCTCAGGTAAACAATTAATAAGGTTGAAAGGTTAACTTACTGAAAGTCCAATAAAAAAAGATCACATGTAAATAATCGAAGCTCATCTTTATCTTTTTACAAAGGGCGAGCAAAAATTAATGCTCGCCTTACATCGATAATTATTTCTTTAAGTTTACAATTGGTTGTCTAACATTCGGAGGAACTGCTTCTTCGCTGTTCTTATCTTTTTTAGTACCGAATTGTTCTTTCATTAACTTTCCCGATTCTTTCGGATGAAATTCTTTATCCATTTGTCTAACCTCCTGCTTTAATAATGGAAAATACAATCATATTATTTCTCTTGAATACAGAATTATGCTAGACACTCTATCCAAAAAGCAGTAAGAGACTAAAACATGCAGAACCACACATTGTGTTCTAAAGGGACAGGGGTACAGGCGCTTTGTCCCTGTTTTGATTGAATTCATTTATATTGTAATTTGTTGAAACTGCTCTACGAGGCTTCTAATATGTTTCTCCGAGACAATGCTGAATGAATCATTAGAACCGTCCCAGTGATTCCCTATAAACTAATTTCAGAAAATGATATAATGTATTTAATAAAGCATTTAAGAATGTGAGGGATGTATTGTGATTAATGATGTTCTTCAGGAAAAGCGTGAAATAATATTAAATTTAGCTGCTCAACACGGTATTCAAAATGTACGTGTTTTTGGCTCAGTTTCAAGGTTAGAAGACGGACCATTAAGTGATCTAGATTTACTAGTGGATTTCGAGAAAGGAAGAAGTTTGTTTGATTTGATACGGTTTAAACAAGAAGTTGAAGACTTAATAAATACTAGAGTTGATGTCGTGACAGAAAGCTCAATTCATTGGAGTTTGAAAGAAGAAGTTTTAAATGGAGCCATTCAGTTATGAAAAATGATAAGCTCTATTTGACGCATATTATGGAATGTATTATTAACATTGAGTCGTACCTTCCAAATGGGGAAGAGGATTTTTTTAGCTCAAAATTAATCCAGGATGCAGTAATTCGTAATCTTGAGATTATTGGAGAAGCAACAAAGCGAATATCTAAAGAATATAGAGAACAACATTTGAATGTACCATGGCGAGAAATGGCTGGACTTAGGGATGTGTTAGTTCACGATTACTTTGGTGTAGATAATGGGATCGTTTGGAACGTTATAGATAAAGAAATACCACCGTTAAAAGAAAAAATTAATGATTTGTTAAAACAATCATAGGAATAACACTGCTTGGGTGTTAAAAGTAATCCAAGCGTTTTTTTTGAAGAAATAATGCTATATTGTAATTAATACACTGAAAGTAAACGGGCAAGAGTTACAGAAGGCGATTATCAAAAATGATGGCCTTCCTTTTTTGCAAAGATTCAATGTTTTCTCTTTGGGCGCGGCGGAGGTGATAGAGGAAGGGATGTTGTTGCCAATGACTTCCCATCCAAACCAGAGTACTCACCCGAAGCTGATTAATAATTTTTAGCTCAGAGCAATCCTTCTTTTAGAGGGGTTGTTTTTTATTAATTGAAAATATATGGAAGTGGAAAAATGAAGAAGAATAAAAAGGCTCCGTATAAGGAACCTTTTTATTTCTTATCTTATTCCTCTTGCATATTGAAAAGGTGGGTTTACTTTATGAGTTAATCTCTTCTCTGCGTGTAAACTCCAATAAGGATCGTTAAGCATACCTCTTGCAATGGCTACAAGTTCTGCATCTCCATTTGAAATGGTTGCTTCTGCCAGCTCTGGGCTGCTTAATTTACCAACAGCGATAACGGGAAGATCTAATTGTTCTTTAAACTCGCGTGCAAATGGTACCTGATAACCTGGTGTGTTTTGAGGTTTGCGTTCTCCGGGAGGTCCTTCCCCGCCACTTGAAACGTGAAAAATATCTACACCAGCTTTTTTAAAACGTTTTGCCATCTCAATAGAGTGTGATAAGTCATAGCCCCCATCTATATACTCAATGGCAGACACTCTCATTATTAGCGGCATATCTGCTGGCATGACACTTTTGACCGCCTTTATAACTTCTTCCCCAAACAGTGCTAGGTCTTCTCCATACTCATCTGTACGATTATTGATGCTTGGTGACATAAACTGATGCAAGAGATACCCATGAGCGCCGTGTAATTCGATTGTATCAAAACCCGCTTTTACTGCTCTATCAGCAGCTTGTTTAAATTGCTGAACGGTTTCTTTCACTTCTTGGTTTGTTAATGCTCTTGGGGGTTTAAGTTCCCCATTCATTGTTTCCTCTGGCAATACTTCTACAGGTATATTGGAAGCTCCTACAGGTTGATCGGCATCTTCTGCTTTTCTGCCTGCATGAGCAATTTGAATTCCAACCTTGGTGTCGTACTTTTTGATTTCATTAACCAGTCGTTGGTAATGTGGTACTTGTTCATCTGACCAAAGACCAAGGTCGCCATTTGTAATGCGCCCCTCTGGGGTAACACTGGTCATCTCCATAATAATGAGACCTGTTCCGCCGACCGCTCTTGAGACATAATGAACAAAGTGCCAATCGTTTGGAATACCATCTTGTTTAGTGACAGAATACTGACACATTGGTGACATAACAATCCGATTTTTCAAAGTTAGATTTTTAATTGTATATGAACTGAATAAACCACTCATGATAGAAAACTCCTTTACTTTTATTTGTATGCACATGCATATAATATAATTTATGATATAATAATGTCAATAAAAAAGCTGGAAAGGATTATTTATTATGAATCATAATG
This sequence comes from Gracilibacillus oryzae, assembly GCF_009498735.1. Classification (GTDB taxonomy): domain Bacteria; phylum Bacillota; class Bacilli; order Bacillales; family Amphibacillaceae; genus Gracilibacillus; species Gracilibacillus oryzae. Next base: position 124,779 of record NZ_ML762431.1, on the reverse strand, counting down.
AGTTATTCAGTGCTTGGGTGAGCTTGACGAAATTTCACGATCGTTTGTTGAAGGCAATGGATTATACACTGAAAGATAAATTTAAATTAGGAATTAAGGAATTTTATCTTATGTATTACCTGGCACAATCAGAAGAAAAAAAGATGAGGTTATCAGATTTAGTTCCAAAAGTGGGGCTTAGTCATAGTGCGCTGTCACGTTTAGTTACAAGACTGGAACAATATCGAGTTGGATCGCTGGTTGAGCGTCAAACAGATCCAAATGATAAACGATCTGTTGATATCTTTCTCCTGAAAAAGGGAGAACAAGTTATTGATGAGATGCAAATGATGATTAATGATAGCTTACTTTCTCAATTGAGCGAGAAAGATATACAAAATATTAAAAGGCTAGTTGAATAAGACGGCAAGTATTGATTGCTTTCATAACCCTATTCCATTAAAAGACGCATTTTCATAATAGGACATGCGTTAGTCTCTTATTTACATTCCTTTGACTCCTTTTTTTATATAGTCTTTTCCTGTTTGTTCAGCTTATGCGTTCAATCTACTGAACATACAATATCGAGTCTTAGCAAAGAAAATGGGAAGGGAAATTGTTTTTTTTTTAGTAGACAATAAAAGAGAATAAACATCAGTGATGGGAATGCATGTTCTGTTTAGGTGTGATATAATTGAATTGGATAATGTTCTTTTAGGGTCAGGTCGGCTAATCCCCTCTATAGAAAGGGGGTGATGCCATGAGTATGTATGAGAGTTTTATGGTGCTGTTTTCGTTCGGCACTTTCTTGATTGCATTACTCGCTTTGATTGTTTCATTAATCAAACGCAAATAGACCTCCCTATTTGCCCACAAGTAATTAGGAGAGGTCTATCACCAATGATAGCCGATCCCTCAGGGGGAACCGCTTATCCAAAGCCCGCAGTGACCGCTGCGGGTTATTTAGTATGTGTTTTTCTTACGATTATTATAGCATAGGATGTGAGCAGATGTGAATAAAAACGGAAAATTATTTGTTGCTGAAAATCCATGAGGCCACATTGTTTTTTTGGCAAGCTACTACCGGTCCTTGACTGCCCTCCCCATAACCACATTAATGGACGATTAGTAAAAAGGTTATAATAAGGGGTGTTTTTTTTCCTTTTTATTCTTCGTTACACTAACCTCCACGCAGTAATGCCTCCTTAAAATTTCATTAATCTATTAATGTATAACAATGGATTTGGATAATTATACCATAGAATAGTTCTATTACTATTTGAAGTTTAAAAGAATATTAGTTGATCAGAATCAACAAATATATAGAATCGCAATTGTTTGTCGTGTTGATTCTTAGGTACTTTAAAATAAAGAATATGATTTTGCGAAATATACTTAAACAAGCGGAGTGAAAGAGTTTATAAAGATATGAATAATTGTTTGTCTTTTTTGAATATAATAAATGGAATATTATGTTATTATTGTAAAGAAGATGTTTAACGTGCCAGGTTACTTTAGCAAAAACTGGCGAAATTGCTGTGGGAGATGTGAGGTATATGATGAACAAAGGTAAAATCGTATTTTTAAATGGTTTAACAAGTTCAGGAAAAACATCTATAGTAGACGCTATTCAATTACATTCGGATGAGTTTTTCTACGTTGTTGCAAATGATCTTTTTGAAGAGATGATAGGAGATCATTATCTTCGTGAAGATTACTGGAAGTACTTAAGTGAAGCTATTATTTTGATGTATCATACTGCCAAACTATTTTCTGATCATGGTAAAAATGTACTTATTGACGGCATAATAGTAGAAAGACCTGAATTAGAACCACACTATGAAAAAGTGAAGGACATTTTTGCTGGCTATCCCTTGCATATTGTTGAAGTGTTTTGCCCACTGGATATTTGCCGTGAAAGAAATATTAAGCGTGGGAATAGAGCAGAAGATCAATCAGAGTGGCAAGATAAGATCATGGCAAAAGACATATCATACAATTTTACTGTTAATACACATTTAAACTCGCCTGAGGAATGTGCGGAATTAATCCTTAATTATTTGTGTGGAAAGTGATTTGTTTTTCTGCACAGTGAGGGCAATTGGACAGTTTAGTGCAGGACTGTTGTTTTAGGAGATGTATTCGATGAAGCAAAGTTATTTTATTCTACAGGCTGATAATTTTAGTGAGTTTCAAATTGCGTTTGGCAAGGTCTTTTGGATGTACGATGATATGATTACAAGTTATGGTGGATTCGGTCATAATATTGATTTTGAGCATATTGAATATGAGAGATTCCTCTTTGCTGATACTGATGCAGAGATGGATATTTATCAAAAACAATTGGAAGTCGTAAAACAAGGTTCATTAGTAGCATTAGGATGTGAAGTGGTTAATCTTCTTGACGAAGAGCATAGAGATGATAGGGTTTATAATTTCATTACAGTTGCATTGTCTCATCCAACAATAGAGGATTTACCATTTGAAAAAGAAGTATTGTTAGCTATGAAGAAAGCTTTAGATGAAGCATTAGATGTTGCTTGGGAAACGCTCCCATATGGCTCGCGACTTGATGATATGTTGAAAGAAGTTTACAAAAGATTTGTATTGCAATACTTCAGGGATATGTTAGGAGAAGGGAAATTATCTTGAAATTATGGGCTTCTTTGAAGAATCTTGTGGATTGTAAATCAAGGAGTTTTCATGCGGCAGCTCTTATTTTGCTAAAGTTGCAGTTTGGTTCAATAAGATAGATTAGTAAAGGCGCCTACTATGAAAGAAAATAGGGGGGATACAATGACTGCAGATGTAGATTTTTCCGTTAGAAGCTACAATGAACAGGACTGGGATTCAGTCGTACAATTATATAAAAAATTGATCAAAAACGAAGAAGATGTGATCTATTGGTGGCCCGGCCCAGAACACACCTGGGAGGATGTACACTGCCTTTTTAACAACAAATCCATGATTGCAAAAGGTCAAGTGCAAGTGATTAATATGATTTCAGAAGATTATCAAGGAGATGCCAACCATTTAATCTATTTAAATATCAAAGTGGATCCTGATTGGGAAAATGATAAAGAGGTTAGGGATATCCTTTACGAACGTTTACTGCAAAGGGCTAAATTGCTTAAGAGTAAACTGCCACCACAGTATCCTGCAAAATTATGTGTGGGTAATTACGCAACTGAAATAAAAGAAAATGCTTATTTCGAATCAAAAGGATTTAAACATTTTGAGAGTCTTTACTGGATGCATATGGAAGCGGATAAAAGCTTGCCCTCATCAAACTTTAAGCTAACCAGTGTAGATATAAAACATTGGGACATAGACACTTGCGAAGAGGAAATAAAATATTTGCAGGCGGAAAATGAAATCTGGCCAGAAAATCCTACGGGGTTGGAGAGACTGCGTGAATATAAGAGTAAGCCATACTGGACTTCCATTACAGCTTTCCATAACGAGGAAATCATCGGCAGTGTGATGGCTTGGAAGGAGACAGATGAGAGTATTGGCACTATAGAAAATGTCTTTGTTAAGCCTGATTGGAGAAAGCGTGGCCTTGCAAGTCATTTAATAATAGAAGGGATTCGCCATTTACAAGACTGCAATCTGAAACAAGTGCAGCTTCTCGTTGAAACGAAAAATGAATCAGCATTAAAACTATATCAATCTATTGGTTTTGAAATTGAAAAAGAGGAAAAGAGATTTTGGATTGATATATAAGGGATTGCTGGCAAATGAAACCGATTTACAAAAAATATCTGGATAGATTCAATGCTAATTGGAGGAATTTATAATGAGCCATATAAAAACCGAAACCCTGACACAGGCTTTAAGCAAAATGCTAGGTGCAGAAATAATCTCCGCAGATTTCCATTCCAAACAGTTACATGGTGGTACAGTGGGTGATGTATCCCTTGTAACGGGAAATGCCCAGAACGCTAAGGGCGTGAAAATACCCTATAAAATTGTTTTAAAAACGCAGAAGAAATGGGAACGCCACAACGATCCTCACTCATGGCGCAGGGAATATGATTTTTATAAATCCAATATTGGAGCCCTGTTTTCTGAAACATTCCATTGGCCTGAATGTTATCACATCGAAATGAACGAAGAAGAAAACGAAACGCAGATATGGATGGAATATATCAACGGCTTATCGGGGGCAGACTTGACTGGTGATATGTATGAACGTGCAGCCGAAGAATTAGGTCGGTTCCAAGGTAAGTTATTTGCCGCACAACCAGCTTTTTTACAGGAATTGACCAACCTAAGCAATGTGGATTATATGAAGAACTTTTATTTCCATTATCGTTCTTGGAAAAGAGTGTACGATTTTATACGCTCCGACGATTGCGAAATTCCGAAACACATTTGTAAAATGCTAATTGATATTGATGAAAGTGCAGAAGAAATAATCAATCGTATCGAAAAGCTGCCCATCGTATTGTGCCACAGGGATTTTTGGGTGGAAAACATAATCCATTCGGACGGTAAAACCATTCTCATCGACTGGGATACCGCTGGCTGGGGCTATTTAGGTGAAGATTTGGCAAGCCTTATCGCGGACGAAGCAGATATGGAACATATGGTTGACTACTACAATAGATGTGTCCCTGCGTATTACAAGGGTTTTTCAGAATCTGCGGATACAACACACATAACAGATAACTGTGTTTACGAGATGATTTTATTAATGTTCGGGTACAGACTTGTGGAGTGGTATATGGATGCAGCGGATGATGAAAAAATGCTTCACATCAATACTCTAAGAAAAATCTATGAGATGAGGCATTAACAATGATTGATAACTTGTGATACTTATTACAGGGATCCGGGCGTGAGAAACTTCGATAATACTAGCACTTATTTCTTATTATGGTTAGAGAAAGGAGGGTGAACATTGAGAAAGGTTGAAGTGTGTTCATATAGTGAAAAATGGCCTGCAATGTTTTTAGAAGAAGTTAAAAAACTTAAACACATTTACGGGAATGAAATTATAGATATTCATCATATTGGTAGTACATCAATACCAGGGCTAAAAGCTAAACCAATAATAGATATAATGCCTGTTGTTAAAGACATTAACTATGTTGATAAATATAATCAGGAGATGCAAGAAATGGAGTATGAACCCAAAGGTGAGAACGGGATACCTGGGCGAAGATACTTTCAAAAGGGAGGTGACAATCGCTCTCATCATATTCATATATATCAGGTTGGAAGTAATGAAAAAATACGACATCTGGCTTTTCGAGATACTTGCGAAGTCATCCGGATGTTAAGACGAGTTATGGTGAGTTAAAAGAGAGGTTGGCACTACAGTTTCCTTATGATATGGAATCATACATAAATGGTAAGGATAGCCTTGTTAGAGAAATAGAAATAAAAGCATTGAACTGGTATAAAAATAGCTGAAATAACAACTGTTTAGAATGATAATAATTGCTAATTCCTATTGAACTAACAGTACAGGTTAAACCAATAATTAGGTGCGTAATAATAATCACATAATACTGAATAGTTTAGAGAGGAAGAAAAGATGTATGAATAATAAAAAAGCAATAGAAGAAAGGCTTGATAACATAGAACATGAAATGAAACAGATTGACAGATTAGATAGAGAGACGTATAAATTGACTGAAAAACTAAGTAGAGTAATGAAATTATTAGTTGATATTGTAGAAGGTGACAAAGGTGTAAATAGATATGATATAGATTATATCTTTATAAAATTAGATATTGATGCATTAAAGTATCATAAAGTTCCCTTGTTAGTTAGTAGGACGGAGATAAATTATAGAAAAACGGGTAAATTTCCGACTCTTTTGGAGTTTCATCAGTCTGTAATTAGCGAATTGTCTCTTTCTGAAGAAGAAGAACAATATTTTCCAATAGAAGTAACTGTTAGCTTTTTAGAAAAATTTACAAACGATGAATTTCTTAATGAATATCATCCTGTGTGTAAAGAAATTCTTTTAAAAGGATAGTCAAATTGACTATATACTGGAGGGAAAAATATGAACCAAATGCCATTCGAACCACCTGTCGATCACTATGAAGAACAATTGGAATCAATAGATGAACAAATATGTAAATTAATAAAGCAGCGGAAGGAACTATCAGACAACAACCCTGGTTTTCCAACAAAGGAACTGATGTCCCGTTGGGCAACAAAATATAACCTTTATGAAGACTTTGTAAAAAGTGTATTCTCCCATTTATTGGATGAAGAAATGTATAAACCTGTTGTCGAACCAAAAGGATTTCAAAAGAATGTACCAGTATTAAAATCCTTCGAAAAGGATAGTGTTTTTTATTCGGTCACTTTTGTACGTCAATTTGAAAATGCAAGTGTGGTTCATTTTACAATTGATCAAGAGGATTTTGATGGCGAAATGGACATAAGGAAGAAAAGACCTAGTTTGTTTTATCTTTCTGTGGAAGGTGAAGGTGCTGTTGAATATGACTGTCGAAATAATTTTGGCGGGGGATCAGTGGGGCACCAGTCATTTACTTTCACAGTTTCACCAGCCTTACCTGACGATCTTTCCAATATAAAACTAATATTCAAAGAATACATAATACCACTCAAAAAAACATCAGGCTTTGAATTTGTTATTCAAATGGACAACTGATTTTAGTTTTTAAATTAGGTGAGTAGAATGATGAGGCCATACAAAACAAGTTTTTTACAGATAGTATCGTGTTTGTTGATGATTTTACTATCAAAGATGTACATTCCTATTTTTGGATAATGTCCAGGTGGATTAATAATGTAAAACTAAGAGCTGGAGGGAAACTTGGCTGGAGGTATTATTGATTCAGGAGAAACACCTAGGGAATGTGCTGTAAGAGAATTATTTGAGGAAACAAATCAATCTGTTAAAAGCTTATCCTTGTTAGCCTGTTGAATTAATAATATTCAAGCAGTTTTTCGTCGATTTCATCCATATAACCAATATTGCTTTTTCTTATTTAAAAGAGCTGAAATATATATTGAGTATTCATTTAAATGCATATTTTTCTTTCTATAAGTTACACTTCTAGTTTTAATCCTATAGTTGTGACCGCTTGAAAGAGTTGACACAGTTTTTGTTTGTTAAGATGAAACACTTTTTTCCAATTTAGACTTCCATTTTTTAAGATAAAGCGTGTATGATGGTCTTAACGATAATTAAACCAATATTCGTTTTTGCATTAGCGATGCTCAGAAAAAGTGTATATACACTAATAATTATACACGTTAACGGAGTTTTACTTGTTGCACTAACGTGGCAGTTTAGTGGAAGAGTCCATATTGAACTTTGTTCAGCAAACGGGCCAGATTGTGGAGGAGTTGATACTAAATCTAAATTAGATTAAGGGGCAAAAGACTTTAAAACGAGGAGAGGATATTATGGCGAAAAAGATACACGTATACAACATTACAGTATCAACTGGAGAGCAGTTTAAAAATGTAAGAATCGAAGGGTCAATTAGCAGTAGATACTCAGGTATTACAACGGATTTTATTCCTGTAGAAAATGAAGATGGTCAAACGGTTGAATTAACGAAATATCAAATAGTTAAAGCGGAATTAATAAATATCGAAGAATAAGATAGCTTTTGTTCACAAATCGGGCAGTTTAGTTGAGGAAGAAAAATTAAATATTAAGATAAAAACGCTCAGAATATTTTCCGAGCGTTTTAGTTTGCTGTTTATAATGCTTTTCTAAAGCCTGCTGAATAAAGAATGTACAATATAATGAATTTTTGTGATTGTATGTTCGATAATATATAAGAGTTATTCCGTAAAACAGTTGGTTTTGTTATGCTGTTCTTTTATAATTTTTCACTTTTACAATAGAACTTGATTCGAATCAATTTTTATTTCATAGAAACATCCTATACTAGAGTCATCAACAAGGAATACAAATGAAAATGAAATTGGAGGGAATCAACATGCAAAGATATATATTAAGTAAAAAGAATTCCATTACACTGATCAGTGCAATTTTGATTGCACTTGCATTCTTCGGACGATTTTCCTTAGACAACATGGCCATTTTCAATTGGTCGCTCATCATTGCATCCATTCTTGGTGTAGCACCAATTGCAATCCAAGCCTATCAGGCATTAAAAGTAAAAGTTGTCAGTATTGATGTTTTAGTTACCATTGCAGTTATTGGGGCAGTATTGATTCAAAATTATGAGGAATCAGCCATCGTTACTTTCTTATTCTTATTTGGTTCTTACTTGGAGCAACGTACCTTGAACAAAACACGTTCTGCCATTAAAGAATTAACAGAGCTGGCACCAGAAAGTGCTTTAAAGCAAATGGAAAACGGAGAATTTGAAGAAGTAGATGTCGATGATGTAGACGAAGGTGATATTTTATTAGTTAAAACGGGTGCAAAAGTTCCGGTAGATGGAACAGTGTTAATTGGTGAAGGTCACATTAATGAAGCAAGTATTACTGGAGAATCTCTACCTGTAAGTAAAAAGGTTGATTCTGAAGTATTTGCAGGATCTATCTTAGAAAATGGAACGATCCAAATTCGAGCTGATCGTGTTGGAGAAGATACAACATTTGGTAGAATTATCGAATTAGTGGAAGAGGCACAGGATTCCAAATCAGAAGCAGAACGTTTCATTGACCGATTCTCAAAATACTATACACCAGCTGTGTTAGTCCTTGGTTTTATTGTTTGGTTTTTCTCAAAAGATATTGAACTAGCTATCACGATTCTTGTTTTAGGATGTCCAGGTGCATTAGTTATCGGGGTACCTGTATCCAACGTTGCCGGTATCGGAAACGGTGCACGTAATGGTGTCCTCCTAAAAGGTAGTGAAGTTATCAATGACTTTAGCAGATTAGATACTATCGTTTTTGATAAAACAGGAACATTGACAGTAGGAAACCCTGAAGTTGCCGAAAAAGAATTTTACGGAAAAAATACTGAAGAGGTTCTAGGATATTTAGCAAGTGTGGAGCGTGAATCGGACCACCCACTAGCGAAAGCTGTCCTACAGGATATTGGCGAGACAACTTTCTCTACTGTTGAAGAAACCGAAGTCGTTAAAGGTGGCGGAATTGTAGCAAAAATAGGTGTTCATCGTATAGCCGTTGGTAACGTAGCTTTAATGGAAAAGGAAAATGTGAAATTAAGCGAAAAAGCTAAAAAAGACGTCGAACGCTTTGAGAAAAATGGGAATTCTCTTGTGTTAACTGCGGTCGACGGAGAATTAAACGTTCTGATGGGTATTCGGGATCAAATCCGTCCAGGTGTTAAAAAAGATCTTCAAAAACTGAAAAAACTAGGGGTCAAAAACCTTGTCGTTCTTTCTGGGGACAACCAAGGAACCGTAGATTTAGTTGCTCGAGAACTTGGGTTAACAGAAGCACATGGTCATATGCTACCGGAAGGAAAATCTGCTTATATCGAAAAAATGCAAGCAGAAGGCGGGATCATTGCCTTTGTCGGTGACGGAGTGAATGATAGTCCTTCACTAGCCTTAGCAGATATCGGAATCGCCATGGGAAGTGGAACAGATGTTGCAATTGAAACATCAGATGTTGTTTTAATGAATTCTGACTTTAGTCGTTTACCACACGCATTAGGCTTAACAAAATCAACTTCAAGAAACATGAAACAGAACATTACCATAGCAGTTGGTGTGGTATTAGTCTTACTTGCCAGCCTACTATTTAGTGAATGGATGAATATGTCAATCGGGATGTTGGTTCACGAAGCAAGTATCTTAGTAGTCATCTTGAATGGTATGAGATTGCTTCGATACCGTTTGAGAGAATAATTTTAATAGAAACCAGTCTTGATGAATGATAAAGGGGAAGTATTCAGGTAGGAAGAACAAAATACTCCCCTACTTTTTCTTAAAACTTGATTTGCATCAATTTCATTTCGTTGAACCTGAACTATACTTAAATTGTAAAGAAGAAGAGGGAAAACAAAAAAATCAAAGATAAGATGAAAGGAGAAATAATTCATGCAAAAAGCAGTTATTCAATTAGAAACATTATCTTGTCCATCTTGTATGCAAAAGATTGAAAATGCGGTGAAAGGATTAAACGGGGTTAATCAAGATAGCTTAAAAGTATTATTTAATGCCAGTAAAGTAAAAGTAGATTTTGATTCAGAAACGATCACCATTAACGATATCGAAAAAGCCATTGAAGACTTAGGATATCCAGTCGTCAAATCAAAAGTAAAATCTGCCTAAGACCAAAAAATCACAAGAAAGAGGGAACGAATAATGTCTGAACAAACATTTAACGAAGTAGTAAACAACCATTTTGAAAAACTGGATTTATACACCACTGCAATTACACGGGCCCATGGTAAGAATCACCCAGAAGCCTTTGAAGTACGTGAATTGTTTGAAACAATTAGTGGAAAAGTAAAAGACGCAGGTACGAACAAACCTGACTTAGATGCTGAATTTGCTCAATTACGAAAAATCACAGACAACTACACCATTCCTGGAGATGTATGTGAAACGTATGCAGGCACATTCGAGATGTTATCAGAAGTAGATAAAGCATATCAGGCTTAAAGTAACTCAAAAACAAAAGAATAAATTGGTTTACGGTCGTTAAAAAATGAAGGGGGAAATGATTTATGCAAAAAGCAACGATTCAATTAGAAACCTTATCTTGCCCATCTTGTCTCCAAAAGATTGAAAATGCGGTGAAAGGAATAAACGGTGTGAATCAAGATAGCTTGAAAGTAATGTTAAATGCTAGTAAAGTAAAAGTAGATTTTGATTCAGAAGCAGTCGCTATTAACGATATCGAAAAGGCAATTGAAGACTTAGGATATCCTGTTGTCAAATCAAAGGTAAAACCTGCTTAATCGAGTGAATAGAAAGGAAGCCTAAGATGCCCTCTTAGGCTTTTTATAAAAGGGAGAGGTTATTTTGGAACAAAACCAATGTTGTCATCACCAACATGGACATGCAGAATGTATTCGTATCGTTCCCATTTTCAACCATCTGGAAGACTCACAAATGGATTTGATTGCGGAATCTGCCAAGACACTTCATCTGCAAAAAGGGGAAATGTTATTCCGTGCAGATGAGGAAGATGATACCTTATATATTATCAATTCAGGTAAGGCTCGGATTTACCGCTTATCGGATTCTGGAAAAGAACAACTTGTTCGCATTTTAAATCCTGGTGATTTTACAGGTGAAGTCGCCATTTTCCAACCTGGAAGTATTCATGAGAATTATGCGGAAGCACTACAAAATACATCCATTTGTTTAATTAAACGAGAGGATTTACAGAAGTATTTGGTGGAATATCCGCAGATCTCATTAAAAATACTGTCAGAAGTAACGATGCGTTTGAAGGATTCTGAAAAACAAACCACACAAGTAGCGATTGAAAATGTAGAAACCCGCATTATATCCTTTTTAGCTGAGAATGTTGAAAAGGGAAGTGGCAATAGTCCAACGATTATCTTACCAATGTCCAAAAAGGATTTAGCCTCGTATCTTGGTACCACACCAGAAACAATCAGCCGTAAATTTACTACTCTAGATGAACTTGGATTGATTAAACAGTTACCGAAAAAGAAAATTAAAATAATGGATTTAGATCAATTGTTACTTCATACTGAATAAATATAAGCAGAGTAGCGTGCCATCATCTAACGGGTTAAGTTTAATAGTACAAAACATAAAATAACAAACCTTTTAGCAATCCAATTAGCATATAAAATGGATTGCTAATTTTTGTTGGTTTAACAATGTTTATCTACAAAAAAGAAAGAAAAATGGCTCCTTATTTGGCACTTATTTTACCAAGATGACATAAATTTGTGCCAACTTCATTATTTAGCAGAACAACTCCCTAATACCTTAGCTAATTCCTCTGATAAATAGCTAAGGTATTGGCAATTTATGTTAAAATTATAATTTGGATTGTGAATTAGTGTACTTAAAGTAACGGGTGCTTTACTTAAACAAAGAAATAAAAGAAAGAGCTGGAATTATGCAAGTTTTTATACATTACTTGTTGTATAGGCTCTTTTTATTATTTTTTAATACTGCGTGTATGAATTATTCGTCATATAGATCACGGTAGGTTTTAATCAAATTTCCAATTAAATGTGTCATTGTCATTTATTTGAGCAATAACTGTATCATTTTACTTGACGGTCACAATAGTGTTTGAACTTAAATATAAATGTACATTGTCGTCATCCCATACGATTCTTTCAGTTATAGTCAGCTTAATTATGAAAGTTATTAAGAAATAACTTTGTTTTTCTGATAGAGAGAGTATACCGTTAATGGGAATGAACGTTACCTTTTATTAACCTTCTAATGATTTAAATGATATAGCATCTGGATCAATATTGATATCAAAATCGATCTTACCAATTATAAGGCTCCGCAATGTGCTTTTACCACTCCGTTATTACCCGCAAACACGAAAAATATAGGTTTGTGGTTTTGTATTAAGATTCACCATCTTTTTTAGAGGAACAATATCACCATTAGGGAATTCTTTTACGAGTTTACCGTTTTTTTCATATACAATATATGTGTTGTTTGCTTTTGCACTATCCTGGCACGTTGACGAGTCATTTTAGCCCATTTACTGATTGAAAAATAAAACCTGTTTAAACTTCAATCTTGCTCTCCGGAACTACCTAATTGATGAACAAACTCTATTTAATTCCAACCTCTCACGCTTTAACCCTTGCTGAAACCAGCTGCACTATTAACTGCGGAGAATAACTAGTAATTATTATTATGAAGCTATCATTTTATACAACAACAGGTCAGGAATCCGTGGTAAAATTATACATATATTGGATTGAAAGTTAAAAAAGAAAAGATATTTTGGATTAATGAATAAGGGAGATGCCCTGGCAAATGAAGTCTTTAACTGATTTTGAAAAAATATTAAAGAAAGACAAAATTAAAAGCGCCCTTGTTCAGAGGAATAATACGGTGATTTCTCCACGTTCAAGATGTTACATAAAAAATCAGCAAAACATTGATATAGAGACTGTTTGCTTCCTATTCTAATATTACACTCTCCTTTTTAAAGTGTAATGTGATAACTCTTTAAACCTGATATGGTAAAACATAAAAGCGATTTTTCATTAGTTGGTAAAACTTCTGAAAAGTCGCTTTTTTATCGATAAATAAGAGATCTAATTCTTTTCGTTGCAGCAGAATGGCCAAATAGGTATGACGATTTGTTTAAGTATAAAAAAAGTAAATAATGTATTGACTTAGAGTTAACTCTAAGTAATATGATTTATCTATCAATACATTGTCTTTAAAGTGAGGTGATATACGATGAAGTACCGTATTGGTGAGTTATCTAAAGCGATAGGTATTAGTGAGCATACGTTGAGATATTACGAAAAAGAAGGATTGGTTGTACCAGAGCGAAGTGGTAACAATATTCGATATTATACAGAAGAACACAAGTTGTGGGCAGAATTTATCCTGCATATGAAAGAAACGGGTATGTCTTTGGAAGATTTAAAAAGATATACGACGTCATGGGAATTAGGTGAAGCTGGTATTACTGAACTTCTGGAAATTCTTATTAACCACCGTGCTAAAGTAATGGAAAAGCTTGAAACTTATAAAAAGAACCTCGAGTTAGTTAATACAAAAATTGATTTTTACCAAAGCAATTTAGAGAAAAACAAAGCGGCAGACTTATATGAAACATTTGTACAGAAGAAAAGGAACGATGAAGATATCTGAAAAAATATAGATAAACGGCTTGACTCAGGATTGTAGTCCGCCAGTGCAAGTAATTTAATGAGAAAATAAATTATATTGGAGGAGCTAGAATGGTAAAACATGAAGAAGTAAAAGATGGTGTTATTTTTCCAGCGGGAGAAAAAAATGAAGCATTTGCACAATATTTTGTTGGACAAAGTTATCTTAAAGGTCTGGTTTCCGATCCAGCTGTGAATGTTGGTGTGGGCAATGTAACCTTTGAACCAGGATGCAGAAATAACTGGCATATCCATCATGATGGCTATCAAATATTACTGGTAACTGGTGGGGAAGGCTGGTATCAGGAAGAAGGAAAGTCTGCTCAATTCTTGAAAGCGGGTGATGTTATTGTAACTCATGATGGTGTAAAACACTGGCATGGTGCTGCAAAAGACAGCTGGTTTGAACATATTGCAATCACTGCAGGTACACCGGAGTGGTTAGAACCTGTCGATGATGAAACCTATAATAAATTATAAAAAGGAGATGTTATCTATGATTTTAAAAGAAAATTATACGCTATCAAACGGAATTGAAATACCAAAATTAGGTCTTGGAACATGGATGATAGAAAATGCAGATGTCGCGCAGGCAGTGGTCGATGCTGTGAAAATTGGCTATCGTCATATAGATACCGCGCAGGCGTATGCTAATGAAAGTGGTGTTGGTGAGGGAATTAGAGCTTGTGGTGTGAACAGAGAGGAGCTGTTTATCACTACAAAACTTGCTGCGGAAGTAAAGTCATATGAAGAAGCCGTTTCAGCTATTGATCAATCACTAGAGGCGATGGGACTTGATTATATTGATATGATGATTATTCACAGTCCACAACCCTGGATGGATTTCGGTGAAGAAGATCGTTTCTTTGAAGGAAACCGTGAAGCATGGAGAGCGCTTGAGGAGGCATACGAAGCAGGAAAACTTCGTGCTATAGGTTTGTCTAATTTCCAACAAGAAGATGTAGATAACATTTTGAGTAGCTGTAAAGTCAAACCAATGGTAAATCAGATTTTGGTTCATATAAGTAATACAACGAAAGAGTTGATTGAATATACTCAAGAACAAGGCATTCTTGTGGAAGCTTATTCACCGATTGCCCACGGGGAATTGTTTAAAAATCAAAAAGTTGTAAACATCGCAGAAAAATACGGAGTTTCTGTACCTCAATTAAGTATTCGTTATGATTTACAGCTTGGTCTTCTTCCGTTGCCTAAAACTGCAAATCCGGAACATATGAAAAATAATGCAGAAATGGATTTCATTATTTCAGAAGAGGATATGGAATTCTTGAAAAATGTGGAAACCATCAAAGATTACGGTGAGGCAAGTGTAATGCCGGTATTTGGCGGAAAGTTGAAATAGTAGTTACTGAAATATTTATTATGGAAAACAATCAAAATTATAATTATTAAATATAAATATCTACTTAAATAATACTGTATGTTTCGAAGTTATTAAACAATTGGCGCGATCGCAGTAAATGATTGCGTCTTTTTTTTCGTGCAAATTTCAGACGCAAATCCAAGCACTTCACAGATTGATTTATTGCACAGTAAAACGATACTGTGCAAATTCGGCAATGGTAATCAACATAATGGAAAGAAAAAAAGAGGGCCCTCCTTTTTGGAGGACTTAAATTATCTATAGATAGGTAATTTTGTTGACATACACTCTCTTAAAAGCTCATTATCTGTAAATATATTATGCCAGCATCTCTCCTTCCGTGGCAAGTCTTTTTTTATAAACGACCTTGGATATAAGAATGCTTAACTCATATAAGAGTAGTAAAGGAACAATTACTAATATATCTGAAATAAAATCAGGAGGGGTTATTAAAACAGATATGATAACGAGTGAGAAATAGGAGAGTTTCCTCGCCTTTGCCAATCTAACTGGGTTAAGTACACCTAAGCGGGTTAAAAACATAACTAACAATGGCATCTCAAAAAGGAATCCCAATGGTAAGCTTAAATTCAGCATAAATAGAAAGTACTTATCTGCTGTAAACATGGTATTAAATTGACCGGCAGAAATGGTGAGTAAAAATTCCAATACAATGGGAAACAATACGAAATAGCCAAAGCTGATTCCAAAGATAAACAAGATAAATAAACCAGGGATAAAACCTAATGTCAGCTTGCTTTCTTCTTTTGTTAATGCTGGAGTGATAAACTTCCAAATTTGATAGGCTATTATAGGAATAGTAGCAGCTATTGCAAAGACACCGGCAATCATCATATAGACCCATAAAATATCACTAGGTCCTAAAACAGATAACTTACCGTTAAAGTCCCTGATGAGCCAGTTATAGATATCCTGGACAAAGATAAATGAAGTGATAAAAAAGACGACAAAGGCTAACAATACGATAATAATTCGTTTATGCAATTCCTCCAGGTGTCCGATAAGGTTTAATTCTTTTTTCTCCATAGTAAACGCCTCCTATTAAAAAAAGAAGTAGACGAGTTGCCCCATCTACTTTGTTAACATACTTTTATTGATACACGTTCAACTCTCGCTTTTCTTTTCATTTTTCACCTTAGTCTCCTCATTTCCGCTATCTGCTATCAATTCTTTAGTAGCATTTTTAAATTCAAATAGAGTGTTTCCAAATGCCCGGCCAATAGCAGGTAATTTGGATGGTCCAAAAATGACTAGTGCAATTATCAAAATTAAAATTAACCCAGGAACGCCAACACTTTGCAACATACTATCACTCCTTTATTAATTGTCTTTTAATTGCCACTTTTTATAAGCTACTTCAGCTTCAATCTCAATTAAGAAATCTGGACTAACTAAACTTTCTACACCTACCGTGGAACGTGCTGTCTTAGTAGGGTTTTCTTCTGTATTAAAGAACTGGGCATATGCATTAAACCATCCCGCATAATCTGGTTCATTTCCTTTGTTTGGATCTGGGGCAACATATACACGTAAGTAGACGATATCAGATAAAGAAAGTCCTTTAACTTCCAGATCCTCCTTGAATTTATTAAGTATACCAACAGCTTGTTCTTCCGTATTACCATACTTTTCATAAGTGGTTTTTCCATCCTCATTTAAAAGAGGAGGGACTGTACCGCTATATAATAATCGATGGTAATGATGAGGTATACTAACAGAACTGGATATGGATGAAGTTGGGGTTCCAAAAAACGATATTTTATTGGATTTCATTGCTGCTTTTTCACTTGTCGCCATAGTGGAAAAGCCCGCAAATAAGCAAATACTAAGTACTACAGCAGTAATCAATAGTAGAATAGCTTTTTTCATATATATCACTCCAATTAATAATTTTTAACCTGCCTTGGATGCTACCTTATTCTCTTTCAATACTTCTTCATGAATTCTGCTAACAGCTATTCTTGCTGATTCAAATGCACCAGCCATCCATCCGGTTAAATAACTAAGATGCTCTCCGGCGAGGTGGATCCGCCCTTGTGGTTCATTTAAAATAGGATAATAGTTTTTAAGATCAGAAGCAGAATAGGAAGCCCATCCGCCTTCACTATATTTAGTTTTGTGCCATGCAACAGAGAAAGATTTTTCGAAATCACGATAATACTGAGGATGTATTTTTGATCCTTGGCTTAACGCCTGGGCTTGCCGTTGGTTAAGAGATAGATTTCCATAATCAACAGCATTTTGACCAAAATTATAGTAGCCAATTAATAGACCTTTTTGACTTAAGTAATCATGAGAAGGATACCAGATTTGTGAAATATCCATGTTAGTTGTAGTTATACCCCCAAGAATGCGATCATCTTGTTCCCAGAATCGATTCTTGAACTGGAGACCGATTTTACCAGTTGCTGCATAATTGATACTCTTAATAGCCTGTTTCATAGGCGAGGTAAAATCTGCTGGTATATTTTTTAACACAGAGAGTGGAATAGTACATATGCAATAATCGCCAGAGATCTCTTTTGGCTTGCTGTTCTCTTTAGTTTTGTATGTGATTCGCACGCCATCAGTTGATTGCCTTATCTCTTGTACTTCGGCCCCGAAAGTGATGACCCCAGGCAGCTGTTTTTCAAGTGCTTTAGGAATTTGGTCCATCCCTCCAACCGGCTGGAACATCAGTGGTTGCTGGTTATAGCTATACTCGCCGCTAATATTGTGCATCATCCCTGACTGAAGCAGATCGATAAGATTATAAGGATTATCTAATACTCCGGATTGATGGCCTCCTCCCGGTAATTCACTATAGCCGCGTCGACTTGAACCTTTATAAGTCAAATCAGCTGATAAGCCTCCTTCACCTATAAGAAAAGCCTTTAACCTTTCCATGTCTTCTTTGGAGAGAGGCGTATCTAAGGCTGCCTGATCTGTGGATTTTGCTAGCAGTTCAGATATATAGCCGCGTGTATCTGCTTTTACAGTTCCTTTTCTTATTTTTTGATTAGATAGAGGTCCCGCATTTTCTTGATAGAAATAGGCAAAATCATTTGAATTAGCAAAAACTTCAAGTTTAACTCCTAATTCTTTACAATAATCCATAGTGACATGATGTTGAGGAATACGTGCAGGTCCAGCATTCATATAGACATCTTTATCAAAATGAGCTGTCTGCTTAACCCCCTTGAGCTCAGTTTCTTCTGTCCCATTTCTTACGGTCCAATTCCGGCCGCCGGAACGATCTCTTGCTTCAAGTATTTTGCAATCATATCCAGCTTTCCTTAACTCGTATGCTGCTGCCATTCCAGCAATACCTGCACCTAGTATAATCACTTTTTTTCCATTTTTATTCACTGCCGTTAAATCGCTTTTCTTAGGAGATTGAAATTCTTTGGCACCAACTAAAGAGTGACCTAATAAGCCTAACGACTCCATTGCACCCCATACGGCGATAACGCCACCGACCTTACCTGCCTGATTAATAAAATCTCTTCTTGTCATTTGATTACCTTGTTTACTTTCCATCACATTGCTCCCTTCATCAATTTAGTTAGTCTTGCTGAGTTTATTGTATTGGGTTAATAGGCAGCCGTCTTGCTTTCTGTGAGAAACTGTTACATACATTATTGTTTTGTCGATTAAATGTAATTTTATATGACAAAAGATAGGGGATTTCGACCAGATTTTTGTCATATCTGTTGAAATAAAGAATGTTAAGAAATATAAAGAAGGAGAGGGTAAAGTAAAATATATCTTTCCAGGCAATACTAATACAAAAAAGACACCTCGATATGAAGTGTCTTTCCTATTATCTATTGTAAAGTTCTTTATAAGCGATTACTTTCATTGCAGCAATTTCCTCTTTGGTAAAATTACTTTCCGCTTGTTGTATGAGTTCTTCCTTCGTCATTTGTCCTTGCTGAACTTTGGATTGTATGTCTTGGAGTTCTGAGATCCCTATCTTATTAATGATAACTCTGGTAGCTTCTTCTTTGGTGGTAAACGGTAATTTACTTTCATCAACTGATTCAGCATCAGCTATAAAAGCCTGTAACTCTGGATCACTTTCAATCGTTTGTTTGATCATTTCCATTTCTCCGCTATCGGACAATTCAGTGGATATTACTTCCACCAGTTTATCAGATGCCCATTTGGTACCAAAGTGGTAAACACCATAACCGAGACCCGCCAGAACAATGATTACTATTACAAAATTTCTTAGAAATCTCATCATTTACGCTTCCCCTTTCTAGATTATTATACACTAGCAGGGAGGGAATTTCCTTTTAATATGAATTTTGTTGCTGGAAAATTTGAACTCTCCACTGGTCGAGCTCCGTATACAAGTTGTTATTTCAATGAGTCCTATACTCCGAATTTCAGAAAGGGGTGTGAAGAGCTTCACTTACGGAGAGGTTAGCTGAAGAAGGATTCTGATACTAAATAGGAAATTATGAGTAAATGATTTCCACTTCAAAATATTCAGGAAGATTATATTGAAAAATTTGCATTATGCTATTCGTCTAGAAATTTCACTTCTATATCAAAGGCTTCAATTAACTTTATATGCAGGGGGTTTAAGCAGGCCAGGGTTCTGTAGTAAAATTATACCAAGGCATTACTGAGGAGATAGTAAATGATGAAAGGAATGTATGAATTTATAAGTGAAGCACAATTAAAAAGAGCTTGCTGTACAAGCTGGTGTAAATCTGCAAAAAAATCAATTATTGATCATTCATAGTGATATACAAAAAGCTCCGGTTAATTATCAGTGAGATATACAATCTATTGAATATTGGATTTACTTAAATAGATTCATAATTATAGCCAAGTTTAAAACCATTAATAGCAAACTTTCAGGAGGTTAATAGAATTTGGAAAGGAATACATATAAAACAAGCCAATTATTAGAAATTCTAGGAGTATCAAGAGATGCACTGCGGTATTACGAAGAACAAGGCATTGTAAAACCAGACCAAGATGAATGGAATAATTATCGCAAATATGACAATTTTGATATCTATACATTATTGGTTGCTGATTTTTATAAGAAGAGAAACCTGTCGATAAAAGAGGTTAGAAAATTACAAGAAGGAAGAGCAATGGAAGAACTGGAAACCTTATTAGAAAATAAAGCCGAACAATTAGAAGAAACCATTCGAAATAAACAATACATGCTTCAAAAAATAAAAGAAACGAAAGCTTTTTGCAAGGATTTAAAAGAGCACTTAAACCAGTACACCATCAAGGAACTCCCAGTCTATGAAGTAATGGGAGAGTTCTCCGATTTTTATTCCTTCCTCGAGTATCCAGCCATCCTGGAAAATATGGATATGGTAAAGGACGATATTCTTAGCAAAATCATGAAAAAGTTTACCTTTGATGAAAACGGGCTAATAAATTCAAAAATGTATATTGTTGAGAAGCATGAAACGATCGACAATGAAAAAAGCGGAAGTTATTTATCATATTCCAAATGCATATATACCATTGTTGAGGATGGCAGGTATCGAAACGGAAACAATGATATAAAAGAAACCGTTTTTGCATCTACTTTAGAATGGGGAAAAACACAAGGACATAAACCAAAAGGGGTTGCTTTTGTTAATACTCGTCTTATTACATATCTAGATAAAAAAGAAAGAGCCTTCTTAGAAATTTATATTCCAGTTGAATAAGAGATTATTTATTGACCTGGGGGTAACACCATAGTTTACCTTTATAACCAATGGAACAATTCCAAACTGTTCCATTGGTTTCTTTATATTTAGGAGGGTGACTGGTTTGAATGTTATGGTAAAAAAGTATATTTTATGGACGTATGTTATGTTTTTTGTTTTTCTTCTTGTCATAGGTCTGACGATGTTTCTATTAAAGTCTCAGCCTGTAGCAGAGATACTCATCGTGCTGTCATCATGGACGTCTGCCTTTGTTTTCATAACCATGTTCCGAAAAATTTACCCAAAGGAAGGTCTATGGAATTTTATTAAAAGGCAATTTAGTGAAAGAATCAGAATATCAACGATTTCGTGTATCGTTCTCATTCAATTTTTTATTTTGATCGGGAGTCTTTTCATTATAAATAAATTATGGAATGTGCCTATACATGAACAATTAACAGTTTCCTGGACTTCTTTGCTTATTGTATTTGGTTACAATTTAATCTTAGGACCGCTCGGAGAAGAGCTAGGCTGGCGAGGCTTTGTATTAAATGAATTGCAAAAAGAATATAATCCGCTAAAGTCGGCCATTATCGTTGGATTGGTATGGGGTTTTTGGCATACGCCGTTATGGCTTATGTCAGGATATTCAGGATTACAATTGGTGCAATATATTATCTGTTTTCTGTTTGCCATTGTTGCCGTATCAATCATCATAACCGCATTTTATAACTTGAACCGAAATCTTATCATTCCTATTCTGATCCATCAACTATTCAATTATTCTATGGCTATTCAAGCAGGAGATGTACTAAACGTTCTGACCGTTACCTCTATACTATATTTAATAGTTGCTGGAGTCATAGTCTTAGTAAATTATAAAAATTGTTTATACAGGTAATTGAATGGAATGGCTGCACTAAAGTGGCTGTCTCTTTTTCATTATTGACTAAATACTGTGTAGCAAAGGTTGCCAAAACTGTGAAAAAATGAGCCACAATTCATTATCTTCTGTTATGATTTTAGTATGATGATATGGGACATGTTGAATTTTGTTCGATTAAACATGGCAGTTTAGTGACTGGAATTATGCCTTAACAAGGAGGGATAGATATGGAAAATTCTTTTGAGATGGAGACAGATACATCATTTACTTTAAACTTTTTGATTTATATACAAAATATGTATCTTAATCAAATTCGAAAGAAAGATGAACCAAGATTTCCTTATTTATCAACAAAAGTGGTGTTTAAAGAAGGCTTTGAAATAAAGTATAGGGAACTGTGGAATGAAGTTTCACAAAAGATATTTAGCAGTAATAACGATATGAAAATATTTTATGAAGATAAAGATTTATTTTATCTCAAACTGTTTGAAAATAGTCCGGATAATTTAAAGAGCTTTAATGAAGTCTACAAAGCCTTCAGGGTTTGGTGGGGAAGTTTTGCAGGTCGATTTTCAATGGAAAGGTCTATTGATGAAACAGGTCATACATTATATGTCGATTTGTCGAACTGGTTAATGCAAAGGGGAGAAACACCACAGAAGAGATTACATATTAGTTTAATATATGATGAATGTGTATTGGCTGATACCCCCGTCTCTTCATATCTTGCAGTCATTCCAATAAGAGACTTTTTTATTAACTACAAAGAGCTAGTTCCAAGAATACGAGAGTGTTTTTATTAAGCTAACGGTTGCCTTTCTTGCCGAAATCAGGTCTTTTAAATCCCATAAAAGTGAGTCACAACTGAAATATATATCACAAATTATAACAAAGATCTGTAATTAATTATGATGTAACAATTATATTTACAGAAGTGGAGGACTATTATGAAGATAAATACCGTTAGACAGAATAATATTGAAATTGCTGTAATAAGCACTAGTGAGATAGTAATAAAAGATGTTCAGTCGGCACTCGATTTTATTGCGACAGTAGCGTATGAAACTGGCTGTCACCGTATAATCTTGAATAAATCAGCAATTTGTGAGGACTTTTTTCATTTAAGTACAAAACTTGCAGGGGAAATATTACAAAAGTTTATCAACTATCATGTGAAAGTTGCCATAGTAGGGGACTTTTCTGTTTATTCAAGTAAAAGTTTGAAGGACTTTATCTATGAGAGCAATAAAGGGAAAGATATATTTTTCCTTACAGATGAAAAGCAGGCAATTGAAAAATTAAGTTTAGTTTAATTGTTAGCTTTACTAATGAATATAATCTATCAAATATTGTAAAAATGCTGATTATGCTATTAGCTCTATGACAGACTTTTATGAAGCAATTATGGAAATTGAAAATAATAAGATACATACTATTTAAATACATCTTTGAAGAGATATACTATAGGAGAGCTTAAATAGATAAATCTAGCCATCAAATAAAATATAGGAGAGATCACGATGAACCAAGACATAGACACATTCCCTGTCCTGGAGACTAAAAGGTTAGTATTAAGAAAAGTTACAAAAGAGGATGCGAACAGTATTTTGAATTATCTCTCTGATGAAGAAGTAATGAAGTACTATGGATTGGAACCTTTTAAATCAATAGACGACGCCTTAGATGAGATCGCATGGTATCAATCCATACAGGTTAACAGCACTGGTATCAGGTGGGGAATTACTTTAAAAGAGCAGGAAATTGTAATTGGAAGTTGCGGTTTTCATAATATTACTTCACAGCATTTCCGTGCAGAAATTGGCTTTGAATTGACTAGGGAGCATTGGGGAAAAGGGATAGCTGCCGAGGCAGTTGAAGCGATAATAAGTTACGGATATCAACATATGAATTTCCAGCGTATTGAAGCATTGATAGAGCCACTTAATCTATCTTCACAAAAGTTGGTAGAAAAGTTGGGATTTTTAAGAGAAGGCTTATTGAGGAATTATGAGTTTACATGTGGCAAATTTGATGATTTATATATGTACTCTTTGTTAAAGCAGGACTTTGATAAAATTAAAACAAGTCAGGCTTAAATTATATTTAAGTAACAGCGATATATTGAAGAAGAAAAACGAGAAACATCAATCATTTGCAGCGCATTATTACTACCGTTGACTAGAAATGATCATCTAAAGCGAGCATAATTCAGTACAAGCTAGATAGAGAAGAATATAGAGTAGTATAACCGAACATCTTCATGCAACAAAAAAACTCCCGAACTACTGTCCATGGAGTTTTTTTGTTCATTGATCTACTAATTTAACATTTGAATAGATGATTAATCCAAATAATCCTAAAAATAATATGGCAACTAAGATCATGACAGATTGAAATGAGAAAACACCTGCAATAATAAAGATTACGCCCATTATCCCTACAAATCCGCCAACTAATTTAGCCAATCTGTCTTTGTTGGAAACTCGTTTTTCATTGAAACCAGATAATAACCAAGTTTGCTTTTTAACTCCTACCAAAAATCCCATTAGTAATAGTAGTCCACCTATAATTAATAAATCAGTATTCATTTTGGATACCTCCATTAAAATTTCTTAGCTATGCTAGGAATAATATAAATTGGAATAATTAGAGTTGTAGATAAATAAACCAATAGGAGATCATTTGTTAGCCACTCATTCATTCCAAATTTTGAAACTAGTATGAAATAACAGATTAGTAACGCATTCATAATGACCATAAAGCCAAAAGAATACTTTTGAATATTAGTATTTACTCTTTCATCATATTCAATTTCATTTGAAGATAATTGCCTTCGTTTATATTTTGAAACAATAACGGTAGCTGATAATACAATTAATAAGAGTACTTTCAACCAGCTTTCATCAACCACAATAATAACTGCAAGCGTTAACAATGCAGGCAAATAATATAGTAGTTTTAACATAAATTACTCCTCCATCCAGAATAAATGATCTAAAGATACTTCTAGGTGCTTAGAAATTAATAAACAAACTTTAATTGTAGGATTATATTTATTAGCTTCAATTAAGTTCATCGTCTGTCTAGTTACACCGACTAGTTTAGCTAATTCACCTTGTGTATGTTTATCTTGTTCAATTCTTACTAACTTAACTCGATTTCTTATAACTAAATCATTCAATAATTAACCCCCTCCACTCTACATCATGTCGCATATATATTATATATGTAATATATATGTGACAACTCTGTATCTATAAGATATCATATATAAATTAAATATGCAATATATATATGACAATCAATATATAATGGTATGATAAAAAAGCCAGCCGCATTCAAATGACTGAGCTCCCTGTGTTGGGATAGCGTAAATCCCTTTTACTGGATGTATGGGAATTGGAATTTTCTTCTGGAAGTGTTAATGGTGTTCAACAGCAGGTACATCAACTAATTTCCAAGCCCGCTATGCTGGTACCGACTTGGCGGAAGCTTTTTATCAACAAATCTCCTCAGTCGAGCCCAGGATTTGTTGATAAAACTCATTTAATCGACAAATCTTCAACCGCAGAGCCATGGATTTGTTGATAAAACTCATTTAATCGACAAATCTTCAACTGCAGAGCCATGGATTTGTTGATAAAACTCATTTAATCGACAAATCTTCAACTGCAGAGCCCAGGATTTGTTGATAAAACTCATTTAATCGACAAATCTTCAACCGCAGAGCCGTGGATTTGTTGATAAAACACATTTAATCGACAAATCTCCACCAGAGGGGCTCAGGAAGTAAGCTCAGCCAGTTGTTTAGTGATTGGAGACCCGGCTCGAAACGGACGTGCAGCTTGGCATAAATTGTGGAATGAAGACAGGACTAGTTTTAACAGGTATATCAAAACAAGAAGATATAATGAAATTAGATATAAAGCCAGATTTTATTTTTAGCTGCATTGATGAGGTCGTAAAAGTACCTGTTTAGATTGGGACAGGGGGACAAGCTGAGACGACTGATAAAAGAAGAGTAATGCTGATATTATAAAGAGGGGATCTCCACTAATTGGTAGGAGCTCCCTTCTCTATTCTTTGAAAGTTAACAAATGTATGGCAAAGAAGTAAGAGATTTGTTGTTAAAACTCAAAAATATTCAGCTATGGGCAGATTGTTAAAATCTATAAGCACTTGCACATGTATTAGCCTGTGGTTCATAATAGCAATGCTGTTTATATTGCCCTGCAAATGGTTGATCGTACCATGTAGGTGGACATTCACCATAGGGGTTAAAATACCATAGAGCATACTTGGAAGGATGTTGTCTCCAATACTTTACTAATTCTCGTGCCAAGTTTCTCTCCAGGTCTCTTGCTGGTTTATAAAATAAACTACCTTTTTGTACTGCTTCAAAAGAGTAATTTCCACCTTGAACCTGAAAAATCACTTCACGTATGGTTCTTACATCCTTAAAATCTAAACAATCAGCTACTGCTCGATTTACAATGACATTCCCAACCATAAGCATCCCGAGTCGTCCCTCACCGACAGCCTCTGCATGTATCATTCTCGCTATTAAATCAATGTCTTTGCTGGTATGTTTTACTCTTGTCACTGTCATCACCTCTAAAATAATTGTATGAAAAAAACTATGAGAAATGTTAGCTTTTCGTCATAAGGTATGTACCACTTTCAGTGAAAGACTTATTATTTTGTAGAAATTATTCCTGATGGTAAAATGAATTTCTACCAAATAAGTTAAACACAGGTGATAAGCTTGCTCTATTTGTTGTCGATGATGATCATGTGTTTCCTTCTGATTACGATCTTTACATGGAGGAAAATTTATATCAAAACATCTACCATGGCTGCCGTAATGGCAATCGGAATCATCACACAGGGGGTTCTTACGAATTACTTCGGTTCAGAAGATATAAGTTTTTATGGCAAACTTTTAAGCATCCTTAATATATCGTTGTGGTTGTCTTTTTTGTTTTCTTTGGTTCTGGCACTCAGAAACAAACAATTTAGAAACATCCACTATGAAAATCCGATTAATCGCTTTGGCATTGGAACATGGATTGCCGGCACTTCGATTTGCAGTATTTTAATATGTAATAATTTTCCTGGATGGATCTTATTCGTGAAGTACTTGACCGTTCTCAACATTCTTTTATGGATGACCTACATCACCATAAGTATAATTGCCCTGAGAGACATATACAGGCTGAAATTGACAAAAGACGTTCATGGCATCCTTTTATTGACTACTGTAAGCACACAATCTCTTGTACTATTGTTGAATACTGTTTTTAATATGGAAATGGTCTATTATATCAATGTCTTCTTAATATTAATGGGAATAATATTATACCTTGTATGCTTGATGTTCATTATAAACCGGTATTCAAGTAATTTTGAGAACTTTAACATTGAAGCTGATTGGAAAAATACGAACTGTATATTACATGGAGCAGTATCCATTACTGGTCTAGCCTGCATTTTTTCGCATGCTGTTCATGATTCAGTCATAACGGTAGTTTGGGTGGTCTCAGCAACTGCCTTTCTTGTTGTGGAAGTGATAGAGATAAACAGACTCTTTAAGCGTATTAAACGATATGGGATTCAGAAGGGGATCTTTGTTTATGACGTGACACAGTGGAGTCGTATTTTTACATTTGGGATGTTTTATGCCTTTACTTTTAAAAGTTATACAGGGACAGGCTGGTTATCGCAGACTCAATCACTTGTCATTCATATAGGTGTTTGGGTTATCCTCTTGCTTATTATCATTGAATTAATATTAAGTATGAGAGGGATACTATCCAGTTATCAATGGAGTCGTATGAGAGTGAAGGGATAACAGATAGGTGTCCATTTCTCGCATTTGAAGAAGTCCGGAATCATATGAAAAGTCTAATCTCTCGCTAATAAGGCAGGATTAGACTTTTTTGTTAGACAAATTATCCTAATCGAAACCATCAAGCACTATTTCACTAAAAGATACAGCACAGTTGGAGAAGCTTAACAGCAAAAACTCACTTATCTTCCCACCGCAAGATTCGCCCATAAGCTGATTTGGCTGTTGACTTTTTATTTTCTTTTGGCTAATATAGTGATAATTAAATAAATAATTCCATGACGAGAAAGAGTAGTTATGATTATCTTATCTACAGAGAGTTGGCGATTTGCTGGAAGTCAACGTTAAGACCATAATGAAAATCCTCTCCGAGAAGCAAAGTTGAAAGAAAGATTAAACTTTGACGGCATTCTACCGATAACAAGGACACGTATGATAGTACGTAGTGTAATTAATTTGAAAAACCACTACTATGGTTTTTTTTATTTTTTTAAGAAGATTATATATTTATATATAAACTCGATTCTGCGTATGTAGAGTCGGGTTTTTTTTATTTATTAAAATGAGGTGATAATCTTGATGGAGTCCAATGTGGAAAGGGAACAAAGAGTTCGTAATAAGTGGGAGAAAGAAGCAATTTTTCAACGTTCGATAGCTAACCGGGAAGGGAAAGAGACGTTTGTTTTTTATGAAGGACCGCCAACAGCTAATGGGTTACCACATGCAGGCCATGCTCTTGGCAGAACCATCAAGGACTTTGTTGCAAGGTATAAAACAATGTCAGGTTATCAGGTTTTAAGAAAAGCAGGTTGGGATACGCATGGTTTACCTGTGGAATTGGAAGTAGAGAAACAATTAAAGATACGTGGGAAAGATCAAATCGAAGAATACGGAATTGAAAATTTCATTCAAAAATGTAAGGAAAGTGTTTTTGCATATGAAAATGAGTGGAAACAATTCACCGAAGCACTTGGTTATTGGGTTGACATGGAAGATCCCTATATCACTTTAACTAACGATTATATTGAATCTGTCTGGAATATACTGTCAATCATTCATGAAAAAGGCTATTTATATAAAGGTCATCGAGTTGTCCCTTATTGTCCGCATTGTGAGACTTCTCTAAGCTCCCATGAGGTTGCACAGGGATACAAGGATGTAACAGATTTATCCGCTACAGCTAAATTCAGACTTAAAGGAACGAAAAATGAATACTTCTTAGGATGGACTACGACACCATGGACTCTGCCAGCGAATGTAGCCCTTGCGGTAAATCCTGACATGAAATATGTAAGAGTAAAACAAGACACAGAAATATTCATCCTTGCTGAATAATTGGTTTCCAACGTGATGAAAGGAAATTATGAAACAGTAGAGGTGTTAAAAGGGAAAGATTTAATTGGTCAGTCCTATGAACCACCTTTCCATTATGTCACGGTTTCCAATGGTCATAAAGTTCTCGGAGCAGATTTTGTCACAGAAACTAGTGGAACAGGAATTGTACATTTAGCACCTGCTCATGGGGAAGATGATTACAAAGCTGTCCAAGATAACGATTTTGATTTTGTTAATGTGGTGGATACGAAAGGTCGCTATAAGGACTATATCACACCACTTGCAGGGCAGTTTGTCAAAGACTGTGACGTAGAAATAATAAAAATGCTATCAAAACAAAACCTTTTATTTGATAAACAAAAATATGAACATAGCTACCCACACTGCTGGAGATGTGACAGTCCCTTGCTCTATTATGCAATGGAGGGGTGGTTCATTAAAACTACTGCTGTAAAGGAAGAAATGCAACAAAACAATCAAGGGGTTCAATGGTTCCCAAATCATATGAGAGATGGAAGGTTTGGCAACTTTTTGGATAACATGGTTGACTGGAATATAGGCAGAAATAGATATTGGGGAACCCCGCTAAATGTATGGGGCTGTAATGAATGTGGCGAAGAAAAGGCTCCAAATTCAATCAGAGAATTAAGAGAACTGTCGGTTGAAGAGATACCAGAAGATATAGATTTGCATAAACCATATGTAGATAAAGTTCAATTTAATTGTGCTTGCGGCGGGAAAATGGAAAGAACGAGTGAGGTTATTGATGTATGGTTTGATAGTGGTTCGATGCCTTTTGCTCAATATCATTACCCATTTGAAAATAACGAGACTTTTGAGAAACAGTTCCCTGCTGATGTAGTAATTGAAGGGGTGGATCAAACAAGAGGCTGGTTCTACAGCTTATTAGCCGTTTCGACGTTGTTTACAGGACAGTCACCTTATAAGCGTGTCCTTTCTCTAGGGCATATCTTAGACGAAAATGGGCAAAAGATGTCAAAGAGTAAGGGAAATGCGTTGAACCCAACTGAGCTAATCAATGAGTTTGGTGCAGATTCCCTCAGGTGGGCTTTGTTAGCTGACAGTTCCCCGTGGAATAATAAACGCTTTTCTAAAAAAACGGTCAGTCAAGCAAAATCTAAAGTGATAGATACACTTATAAACGTATATTCATTTTACTCTATGTATGCAGAAATTGACCAATTTAATCCAAACAGTGACTTGGGCGGGACTCCGACTACTCTGGATAAATGGATTCTTTCTCGCCTTCATACTGTGATAAGGGAAGTTACCCAGAGTTTAGATGACTATGATATTACAAAAGGGGCAAGATTCCTTTCCACATTTATCGATGAACTCAGTAATTGGTATGTAAGACGTTCGAGGCAGCGCTTTTGGAGCAGTGGCATGACGGATGATAAACGGTCAGCATTCAGCACCTTGTATGAGATTTTAAAGAAGCTGTCACAGCTCATGGCACCTTATACACCTTTTGTCACAGAAGATATTTTCACAAACTTAGTGAAAGACAGTGTTCATTTATCTGATTATCCTCAATCTGATGAAACGCTTATTGATGAACAATTGGAAAAAGATATGGACAGAGTATTACAGATAATAGAACAAACAAGATCACTTAGAAATACGGCGGCAATCAAGACCAAACAACCATTAGCACAATTAATCGTTGTTCCGACAGAAGAAATCAGTCTATCTTCATTAGAAAAATACGCTGATATTATAATGGATGAAATGAATGTTAAGGAAGTTGTTTTCAAGGAAAATTCCCCTGAGATACTCGAGGTTGCACTTAAATTGAATTTTGCCGTAGTTGGGCCTAAGTTAGGCAAATCTGTTGGTGAAGTGAAGAATATAATAGAAAAATTAGACAATAAAGAAATAGGTGAATTTCTTGAAGAAAAAGCTATTCAATTATCTTTAAAATCAGGTGAAAAGGCCACTCTTACAATCGATGACATGATTATTGATAAAAAAGGCAAGGATGGTTTTGAATTGTTGGAAGGCAGTCATTTCCTGACATTCTTAGATACCAAGTTGACACAAGAATTAAAGGAAGAAGGAGTAGTAAGAGAATTTGTTCGAGCTGTTCAGACCTATCGAAAAGAATTAGATCTTCCTGTTGATTTGCGAATAGATCTCTATGTTCAGCCTGATGCCTGGCTAGAAGCAGTATTAATAAAATTTGACGAAATAGTCCAAAAAAATCTGATTATAAATTCGATTTGTTTTGAAAATAAACCAGATATGAGAGCTTTTAAGGTAGAAGGCAACGATATCAACATTTATATTAAGCCATAAGAAATGAAAGCAGATCAAACAATAAAAGTTTGGTCTGCTTTTTGCCTGTTACTATCAATATTTCTCTAGCTTTTTTCCGAGGAGTACCCGATTTCCCATTAGGATTCCCTCACCCAAACAAGCATCTCACCTGGTTTACGATTGCCCCAATGGCTGTATGGAACAGCTGTCAGTTGCACAGGTTCCTCTGTAAATTCATGAGACTGATAAAGTTGATTCGATGTTGGTTGAGCAGTAATTCTGTAACCATCTCCAACAAGGGTGACAATTCCATCCAACAAATCAGGCTGGTCGATAACGTTAAATTCGGCTTGCTTTGGAATCGTGATGTTCATCAAGTCTTCGCCATTATCAATCTCTTCCAGACAATACACCACTGGTCCGCGTTGTAAGGCGATTTTTCCTGCATTTTCTTTTACCTTAGGATGGGATCGCATTTTCTTCACAGGCATTTCCAAGTTTAGTTCGATTTTGCATGCTTTATCCCATGTTTTCACTATTTTTACATATCCATTCACCATGTTTTCGTCCGCTGCAATTTTTTCTCCATCTACCTTTAATGTATAGCTGTCACACCAGCCTGGAATCCTTACATAAAAGTCAAATGCTACTTCTTCTGCTGGATTAACGGTAATTGAAATATCGCCATTATAAGGATAATTCCTTTGCTGTGTGATATTTACTTCTTTTCCGTTTACGTTGAACGATGATTCATTGCCAATATATAAGTGGGTAAAAATAGCATTATGATTCTGTGTGTAAATGTACTGGCCAATCGATGTTGTCAGCCTTGCGATATTTGGCGGGCAGCATGCACAGCCAAACCAGCCGACACGTTCGGTTTCTACATGGGCATGATCATGGCGGTAATTTGCTTGTTTTGGAAATACCTCCAAGGGA
Source organism: Gracilibacillus oryzae (assembly GCF_009498735.1). Lineage (GTDB taxonomy): Bacteria > Bacillota > Bacilli > Bacillales > Amphibacillaceae > Gracilibacillus > Gracilibacillus oryzae. The sequence goes on along the minus strand of NZ_ML762431.1, from coordinate 92,693 downwards.
TTAACATAAAAGTACTTTTCCCCGTCCAATGACATCCCGCTGATCACACCATTGTAAAGCGCACGTTCCATGGCGTCCGCATATTCTCTGTTTACTTCAAGCTTCGCCATACGATGAGCCCAGAACACCAATCCAATCGAGGCACAAGTTTCCGCATATGCAACATCATTTGGTAAATCATAATCGATGGTAAAACGCTCGCCATGTCCTTGTGAACCTAAGGCGCCAGTAATGTACATTCGCTTGTTCACTGCATTATCCCAAAGTGTCTTTGACTGCTCCAGCAACTTGGCATCTCCTGTCTCTAAAGCAAGGTCAGCCATGGCACAATACAAATACATCGCTCGTACAGAATGTCCTTCTGCAGTTGTTTGCTCTTCCATTGGCAGATGTGCCTGGTGATAATCAAGCTGAAACCATTTATCCTTTCGGCCAAGCGCAAATGATTTTTCCTGACTCATAAATTTCGAATGGTGGCCTCTTTCTTTTACAAAAAATTCGGCAAGCTTCAAATATCTTGTTTCTTTTGTTACTTCGTAGAGTCGAACTAATGCAAGCTCAATTTCCGGGTGTCCTGGATAGATTTTCATTTTTCCTTCTTCTGGTCCGATCAGGTTGTCAATGAGATCAGCAAATTTGCATACGACTTGAAGCAGTTTGTCTTTGCTTGTTGCCTGATAATAAGCGACTGCTGCTTCGATCATGTGACCGGCACAATACAGCTCATGACCATGAGAAATATCCTGCCATTTCTGATCAGGTTTTGCCACAGTGAAGTATGTGTTTAAATACCCGTCATCCTTCTGTGCGTATGCAATTAAGTCAACTAACTCATCAATTAATTGCTCCAATTCAGCATTTGGTTCATTGATTAAGCTGTAACTGGCGGCTTCAATCCATTTTGCTGCATCACTGTCCTGGAAAGGCATCCCTTTAAATTCACCTGTAGTGATACCAGCTGCAATGCGAAAGTTTTCTACCGAGTGACTTGGCGGCACATCTGGAATATTGTCGTTAAGGGCGTCCCATTGATAGGGAATCACTTTGTCAGTAATCAATCGTGTACGTTTATCCCAGAACCCATCTTTCACTTTTACCTGATTTAATTCTATGTGCTCGTTGACAGTATTTTTCATCAACAATCTCACCTTTCATTCTGATTTGTGTTGCACTATTACCGATTGCAACAGGAAATGACTCTTTATTTGTAAGTGCTTTCTGTTTGCTTGTAGATAAGTTTATCGTATGGAATAATCAAATGAAAGATAGAATCTCAACATAAATTTTGCACTATCTCACACTCATATTTTTTTCGGAGGGGAGTAATGAATCCAGATTTCTCTTTGCAGTACCGATGATACGAAAAATGAATAACTGCTAATAATCATGCATAATAAGAGTGTTGTGTTTTTTGATTAACGAACAGTTAGTAAGTGGTATAATAGAATAAATCTAATACTAAAAAATGGCGGTGATAATCATGTTATCACAACAGGAAATCCTTGATGTGCTTTCTGAAAATTTAAAGATGTGGAAAGAAAAATACGGAATAAAGACTATCGCTTTGTTTGGATCATATTCTCGCGAAGAGCAAATTGAATCCAGTGATATTGATTTGCTGGTAGAATTTGAAGATACAGCCATGACATTTGATAACTATATGGATTTAAAGTTTAATCTTGAAGATCTATTCGAAAAACCAGTTGATTTAGTAATTATCGATGATATTAAGCCTGCACTAAAGCCTAGTATAATAAGGAGTGCAAAGTATGCAGAGGGAGCCTAAAGTCTTTTTAGAGGATATTTATACTGCTGCAACACGAATGAAACATTTACTGAAGGTTTCACTTATGACGATTTTATTGATAATGATCTAGTCTCTGATGCTGTAATTAAGAACATATTAGTCATTGGAGAGGCAGCAAAAAATATTCCAGTTCAAACACGAAAAGAGAACCCTCATATTGAATGGAGAAAAATGGCTGGTATGAGGGATATGATGATTCATGGATACTTCTCAATTAACTATCGTATCGTGTGGGATGTTGTCCAAAATAAAATACCTCTGTTAAAACAACAGGTCAAACAACTTCTATGAAATAAGCCTTTGGAAAGCAGGGCAGAGGGACAGGCTTACTTTGCCTGAGACAACGTAACTGTCCCCTCATTTCCTATCTCACACTCATATTTTATTTGGAGGGGAATAATGAATCCAGACTTAACCTTGCAATTTCTATGTCCGCCAACACCTTATTTTATGTATTGTGATCAAGCGTATTTTCCGGCAGGTGTCAGCCATAATAGCAGAAAATCAATTGGTGTCTTTGATTTACTTGTTGTAAAAAAGGGAGAATTGTTTCTGGGAGAAGGTGCCCATCAATGGTGTGTACAAGCAGGGCAATCATTATTATTACGCCCGGATTTATATCACTATGCAGTGGAACCATGCAATGAAGACACAAGTTTTTACTGGCTGCATTTTCGTACAACAGGGAAGTGGCAAGAGATAGAAGGAAGGGAAAACTTGCAATTGCAAAGCTCTTTTTCCGGAAAGACAGAGGAAGAAGATGAAGAGATCATGTTTAAGAAAAATGATTATTATATTTATTTGCCGAAATATTTACTCTTAAAATATCCGGAAAGTATCTACAGTAAACTGGAGCAATTAGTGGAAGGGAAAGATAAATCGTTAGCTTTTGACCGATGGAAACAGCAAACCTTGTTCGAAGAGATTTTAAAGGAATTATACCAGTATCATATTCACTCTCAGGAATCAAGGAGTGTCGAGCTTGCGGAAAGTGTTGTTAGTTATTTGAAACAAAACTATCACCAGCCCATTACGAATAAATTACTGCAGGAAACCTTTCATTTTCATCCCAATTATATTGCGAAAAGTATGCAAAAAGCATTTGGAAGTACGCCAATTGAATACCTGATGAAATATCGAATTGAGCAGGCGAAAATGCTGTTAATTCAAACATCATGGAAAATAGCCACAATAGCGGAAGAAGTAGGCTTTGGACAAACTCCATATTTTACGAGACAATTTAGAAAATTTACAGGACAATCACCGTCACAGTTCAGGAAGAAGTTTATCGGTTCGAAGTGAGGGCACTGAAACAGCTGATTATCATTATTATCGACAAAGCTTCATCCCCGCAGCATGAGATTTGTTGTTAATTTTTTTAAGAAAAATCTATTTCTCAATTTGTCTTACATTTGTAGGAACCTTCAAAAGAATGGAGAAAAAGGAAGGAGTTTTCACCCATTTGAGGGATTTCCATCTTTTAAATTCCATCATTTTTCTTCTTGTAGATTAGTAATAATTTTCCAATAGTCAAATTTAAAGTACGAGGTAACTGAACTATCTCCTAACAAGGAACGGTATATATATTGAAGGAAGGACAGCGAGACAACGTTAATGTCCTAGTTTACCTCTATATAAGTGGGACAACGTACCTATCCTCTCCTTTCCGGATATTCGGATGCCTGCATGTGAAGACGGCTGGTACGTATAAATTTATAGTTTCCAGATTATTGATATATATCGAAATAAGCAAATTTTAGGAAGTTTTCAAATGAATCTTTTAATGTGAATTGTTATATGATATGGTATATATGTATAATTATTACAATAATATTTCGAAGGAGTGTTTCTTTATCAATTGCTTTAAAGTTTTGTTTGCAACATTAATGTTTGTAATCGCATTCAGTTTCTTTGGAGTTGTAAAATCTGAGGCAGATGTTCAATATGTGAACAATGACAACTATAAGGTCTCTATCCAAACTAGTAGTGATGGAATAAATTTTTACCTGGGGTTAAGTCTAGGGATGACTATAACTCTGGATGATGGTTATGCTACTAACCACAGAATGAGCGGTTGGTTACAAGACGCTTGTATGCTTCCTTACTCAACTAATTTTGGAGTTAATGAAATTGCATACTCTTCAGTAGATGGAACAAGTTCATATGCCCTCACTGATTCTATGGAATATGTTTCACCAGGTTGTAGCAATGCAGATGGCAGATCTGGTACTTTAATGTATAATGTCAAGTATGTTTATAATGCAACAGGAGATGCTTTTTTTCAAAGTAATGACTTTATTCCTGGCTTTGATGCAATAACTGTAACAATAAATTCACTTCCCTATAATACATCATCTTTAGGTATTAAAGATGAGAGTAAGAATGCATTGGATTACACTGATTATTTTTCAAGAATAAATCCCTCTTTCGAAAAATTCACAGAAGAAATTAATACTTCAAAAGATAATAAAGTAACCAGATCGAAGCATGAATTAAAAATAAATAATCAAAAGTTTAATATATCAGAGTATAAGAAATTTAAAGCTTACAAAGATCTATTTAAAAGTCTTAGGGGTGAAGAACCGTACACTGATGAAGAGATAAAGAATGCATTTATTGAGAGAAAAGTTTTACTTAATATAGCTAAGGAAAAAGATTTAAGTGTAAGTGTAGAAGAAGCTAAAAAGTATAAGCAAAAAGTAGATCAAGAAGAAGCCAAATTAAATAATGAAAATGTAAAATTCACTAATAAGCTCCAATATAACTATCAAAAAAGTTTAAATTTAACTGATCAAGAATATGAAGACTTACAGATTACTAAGTATCAAGAAATACTTACAATCGGTAAGTTAAAACAAAACTTTTTTGAAAATAATACAGATAACAGTGACTACAAAAAAATATCAAAAAAATGGAAGACATATAAGGATAATTTAGTGAAGGGTGCTACTGTTGAAGGGTTCTAAAAAAAAATTTTTGTTAATTATATTTGTAATGGTAATATCATGTAGTTGTTCAAGTAATAACAATGTAACTGAAAATGATGTTATTTTACAATTTGTTGAATCAACAGTTGTAAAGGGTGATTTCAAACAGGCTCTACAACTTAGTAAAGATCTTAAAGAGGATCAATTAAGGGAAATTTACCAAGAAGTAGAAAGTGGCTACAGAGATTCATATAACAAGGTTGATATCTATGTTACAAGTGATGGTAGAGAATACTTATCATATATCCCAGATTATAGAATTATAATTGAATTAAATTTATCTAATGGGGATAAAAAACTAGTAAATAATGTTTCGGTCAATCATCCTTCTTTAGAAGAAACAGAGAGAATTTGGAAAAGTAATAACTGGGAGTCAAGGATAATAGAGTTTAACGATAATGAATTCTAATAAATCCTGTGCAGTAAGTTCTGTGAATGGTCTTACTGCACTATTTCATTGTTTGTAATATAGTAAGTCTGACTTACGGACTACAATTTGATTTGTTTCACAGTTGGTGGAATCTTTACCTCAAATAATTTTCATGTCTTTAATAACACCTAGCTTTTTATTATTTTTCCCAATGAAAGTTTATCACAGCGCTAACCGTCTGTAATACCTCACTTCAAGTTTCGAGGAATATAATGACAGTAAGTGGGGGATAACAGATGAATTGCTGCAGGAAACCTTTCATTTTCATCCCAATTATATTGCGAAAAGTATGCAAAAAGCATTTGGAAGTACGCCAATTGAATACCTGATGAAATATCGAATTGAGCAGGCGAAAATGCTGTTAATTCAAACATCATGGAAAATAGCCACAATAGCGGAAGAAGTAGGCTTTGGACAAACTCCATATTTTACGAGACAATTTAGAAAATTTACAGGACAATCACCGTCACAGTTCAGAAAGAAGTTTATCGGTTCGAAGTGAGGGCACTGAAATGCCCTCGCGAATTACTGTTCGGGATTATAATTTGTGGAATAGCTGTTTGACTTTTAACAACAAATCTTCTTCCTAAAGCCGGAGATTTGTTGTTAATCTCCGTTTTATCGACAAATCTGCTCACTAAAGCCGGAGATTTGTTGTTAATCTTCTTTTTACCGACAAATCTGCTCACTAAAGCCGGAGATTTGTTGTATATCTCCGTTTTATCGACAAATCTGCCCACAGAAGCCAGAGATTTGTTGTATATCTTCGTTTTATCGACAAATCTGCCCACTAAAGCCGGAGATTTGTTGTTAATCTTCTTTTTACCGACAAATCTGCTCACTAAAGCCGGAGATTTGTAGATAATCTTTGTTTTAAGAACAATTTCTTTCTCAATTTGTCTTACATTTGTATTAATTTTCAACCGATTAGGCAAAAAAGAAGGAGTTTCCACCTGTTTGAGGAAATTCCTTCTCTTGGATTACGTCATTTTTTTTCTTATAGATACGTCATACTTTTTCAGTTGCATTCATAGGAGAGGAAGTGCTTTTTACAAGGGATGGCCTATTATTCAGTAACCAAATCACGCTTTTTATACCCGATAAAACCAATAAAGAACATAAACAGAGCCATTAATAGGATGACGATCAGGCTTCCCCAGTTCCATTCCTCAGTTGGAACTTTCGGAATATAACTAAACACATTCAGATTAACGACGAATTCGGGTATTGTCATCATTTGCCCGAAATAACTGACAAAGAAGGCGAATACCAGATACCCCCAAATAATTACCGTTAAGCGTGGCAACCAGCCAATCAGTACAGAGAGGATTCCAATAAAGAATAAAACTGCGGGCAGCCATACTATTCCCGCCCTCGTTATTTCCCACAGACTGAACGGTGTTTCCATCACACTTAGCTGCGCTGAATAAAGTCCAAATATGGCAGCGAATTGTCCGAGAACTCCTAATAAGGAAGCCAGTAAGACATGGTACCAGTAGAATTTTGCCCGGCTTAATTTAGTTGCATATAGTTGATCCAAGCGGCCTTTCTTTTCTTCGTTTATCAGTTTCATCAGTATGTTTCAGCAGTAGCTTCTGTCGGACCGATCATGGCAATCATGGCAGGATTTTTCATCGTTTCATACATCGCCATCAATCCAGCAGGGTCTTTTCCATACAATTCATCCAGGGCTTTGGCAAAGCCACCTGCGAAAAGACTTAAAGCAACCGCCCAAATCAGCAGTTTTAACCAGTCTTTGCGTACTATATAAAGAAAGAGCGTCCCAGTTTGATTAAACAGATTGTTCATTTTTTCACCTACTTTCATTCATAATGACGCATAAACAGGGATTCAAGCGTCGGCGGCACACTCTCCAGCTTGATCACATGGTATGGCATAATGGCTTCAAGAATCGCTTCAATCTGATCGCTGTCAGCCTGGAATACAGCCTCATTTCCATTGATCTCCAGTTCATGCACACCGCTCACTTCTTTTAAGCCGACAGGTTCATTTCTTGTTGTAATCCTGTATTGATAACGAGTCAAATGCCTTAATTCCTCTAGTGATCCTGTTTCAATGACTTCTCCTTGGCGAATAATTGCCACACGGTCACATAAGCGTTCGACCTCACTTAAGATATGGCTGGAGAGAAGAATCGACTTGCCCTGATTTTTCAATTTTTCTACTTCCTCTTGAAAAACGGCTTCCATCAGGGGATCAAGACCACTTGTTGGCTCATCAAAAATAAACAATTCGGCATTACTGGCAAGTGCTGCTATCAGCGCAACTTTTTGTCGGTTTCCTTTTGAATAGGTCCGTGCTTTTTTCTTAGGATCCAATTGAAATTTGTGAATTAACTCATCCCGTCGTGCTGCATTTTTCGTTCCCTGAAGGCGCATAAATACATCAATAATCTCTCCGCCTGATAAGTTCGGCCAAAGGTTCACATCACCCGGAACATAGGCAAGTTGCTTATGAATCTTGATCGAATCCTTCCAGACATCTTTTCCGAAAATTTTGGCAGTTCCGCCACTGGATTTGATGATGCCGAGCAAAATTCGGATGGTCGTTGATTTTCCTGCACCATTTGGTCCGATAAATCCCAGCACCTCGCCTTTCTTTACATCCATCGTGACATTTTTTAAGGCAGGAGTAGATTTATAATTTTTTTGCAAACCATTTATTTCTGCAATAATCATTCCGTTCATCTCCCGTTCAAAGAAAATTATTTACTTAAAATCAATTTATAGTTCATAATATACACCCTATCAGGGAGAATTTCAATTAATTTTTAACTAAAAAGTTTGAATAAGTTCATAATATAAAGTAAAATAAAGATATGAATAAAACAAAAATGTGGTGACAAGATGAAGAAAAGCGGGTTTGAGTTAAGACGTGAGGCAAAAATGAAAAGTATTGAAGAAGCTGCATTTAAGCTGCTGAATCAAAAGGAAATTGCCCAGATCACGATGGAGGAAATTGCAAAAGATGCCGGGGCAAGTAAAGTAACGTTGTTTAATTATTACCATTCAAAAGAGAATCTGGTGAATACTACCATTCGGAATTACCTTACCTCCATCATGGAAGATTATGATCGTTTAATTGAAAGTGAATTATCATTTGAACAAACGTATATTGAACTTACGCAATACAAAATGCAAAACATTGATAGTATGTCAGCTGTTTTTCTGCAAAATGTAATGCAGCAGTTTCAAAGTGACACATCGTTTATGGATCAGAATATCCAGGAGATAACGGATCAATTAATGTTAAGACTGTTCCAAAAAGGACGCACAGAGGGAAAAATCAATCCGGCATATTCTGATGAAGTTTTAAAGATGTATATGCATATTTTTACAGAGGGGTTAAGGAGTAAAACATTGAACAGTGATCATTTGATAGAATATGGAGCGCAAATTTCCCAGATGTTTATGAATGGATTGCGGTGAAGGGAAGATAAGTGAAGCATCATTGGGAGGCGAGAAGTTTAGGGATCGTGATAAGGGGCTTAAATATAGATAATTATCGTTCTCTCTACTTCCATTATACACCTTATGGAAATTAAATTATAGACTACATCTTAAAAAATTCCTGCCCTATAATTAGATAGACAAATCCAAAAAATGAGGTGTATGAGTATGGATGGCACGAAAAAGGTAATAGATAATGGTCCATTCTTTCATGGTACGAAAGCAGAGCTGAAAATTGGCGATCTTTTAAAACCGCAGCACTTATCAAATTATCAAGACAAAAAATCGAATCATATATACTTCACGGCTGCATTAGACGCGGCTAAATGGGGCGCCGAATTAGCAGCATCTGACTCAAAAGAAAGAATATACGTTGTCGAACCATTAGGTGATTTTGAAGATGATCCTAATGTAACTGACAAAAGATTTCCGGGGAATCCAACCCGTTCTTATCGGTCTAAATCACCTTTGAAAATAGTAGCTGAATTAGGTTCGTGGGAAAGACATTCCGATGAACAAATAAATCATATGCTTACATCTCTGCAAAAACTGCGTAAAGAAGGCAAAGCTGTAATATTTGATTGAAATTTAAAAGATTCCATACAAATAGCAGGTGGAGCGGGCTAAACAGAATAAAGCCCGCTTTTTTTGCCTCTATTTCTTCACCAATTCCACTCCATTGTGCTGTAATGCTGCATGAAATATTTCCAAACTGGAAGGCAGATCTGCTTTGTCTGGCCATGAGTCCGTGTCCCATGCTTTAGATTGTTTCAGAGCGCGAGGGCAGTGGATAAAGCACTCTTCGACATCCACGCCAATTCCAAGTAATGGTGGCTTTCCTTTAAATGTCATGCTGCTTAAAATATCCGGATTTTTTATTATGGTGGCACGACCATTAATGCGGAGCACCTCACCAAGCCCTGGAATAAGGAACAATAGCCCTATATGCGGGTTGGATAACATATTAATGATCGAGTCTACCCGTTTATTTCCTGGCCGATCTGGAATCACCAACTGCTTGTTGTTCAATACCTTAACCCCCGATGGAAAGTCCCCTTTTGGCGAGACATCGCATTGTCCCTCCGCATTTGACGACGAAAGAAAAAACAATGGTGACATTTCAATAAATCTCTTGCAATGCTCATCGATGACTGAGACATTTTTCTTGATAACATATTCGTGTGGTGTTCCTACTATTTCCCGAAGCTCTTCTTCTGTTGTCACAGCATCGGTTGAGAAATTGATACGCTCCATCATACTCCCCGCTTTCGTTATCGCATTTAGCTATAACTATTCTACAGTGAATGAAAATCATTATCAATGGTTTATTTTCTGTTAAAGGGAGGATGGGGGCGCTTTAGTAGTCATTCCACCTCTCTGACAACCGTTCCAGCATAACGGTCATGAGGAAATACAGCTCCGTCTTGCTTTTCAAATGTCTTCGCGTTTTTCATATAATCAAACGTGCTCACGGTATCCCTGTATGCCATACGTTTCACAATTTGATTGGGTGACAATACTCTATTATCTTTATCGGTAAGTGCCAGGCCCATTTTCTTGTAGCCAATGGTTTGTCCACTCTTTCTTAGTTGAGTATATTCAAGTGCCCACATGACGACAGTTGGCGTTACCACATTATGAACAGCTTCATTTTTCACCTTTTTCCGTAAGAAATATTCCACACTAAAAGTAACTGCAGTTGAAATGGCCAGGTCAATAAGAAAGGCTTTCGTCCGTTTTTTTGTAATAGATTTCATTTTCAATTCTCCTTTTCATTTAGTTAACTGTATTGTATCATTGAAACCTTTCTTCCATATACTATTAGGTGCATCAAAAGAGAAAATGCATATCTGGAAACAATAAGTTAGACAAGCTGACTGCGATACGATAGCATTTAAATTGAATAATCCGTTTAAGATTAACGGAATGATTAGTTAGGAGTTTTCAAAAAATGAATAAACGATTAGAAACAGTAACAAATTGGTTGAAAAAGGAAGATATTGACGTTCTGTTTATTAACTCAACAGAAAATGTCTATTATTATTCCAATTTCTATACAGACCCGCATGAACGGTTGATGGGGGTGCTTGTATTTAAGCAGTCTGAACCTGTCTTTATATTACCTGCAATGGAAGAGGGGCAATTAAAGAAAGCAGGCTGGCAATACGAAATCATTAGATACTCAGACCATGAAAACCCATGGGACAATATAGAAGAAGTGATAGAAGCAAGAAATCTGTCCAGAGCGAAAAAGGTGTCTTTTGAAGATGAGGTGCTTACATTTAAGCGTGCCACCGCTTTTCTTGACCTTTTTGCAAATGCTGAGGTGGTAGCTGCAGAAGATCAACTAAATGAAATGCGTGTTGTGAAAGATGATAGCGAAATAGCCATTGTGAAGCGGGCTGCCGAAATGGCCGATTATGGTGTGCAAGTAGGTGTAGAGGCCTTGCAGGAAGGTATCACGGAGATGGAGGTATTGGCCACGATTGAGTATGAACTCAAGAAAAAAGGTGTGCGCGATATGTCTTTTTCTACGATGGTGTTGTTCGGGGAGAAGAGCAGTGACCCGCATGGCAATCCTGGAAATCGCGAGTTGAAGCCAGGAGATTTGGTGTTATTTGATTTAGGTGTTGTTGTTGATGGATACTGCTCAGACATCACAAGAACGGTTGCTTATAAATCAGTAACGGACAAACAGAGAGACATCTATGAAACGGTATTAAAAGCAGAACTAGCTGCCGTTGATGCAAGTAAGCCAGGTACTCGTATTGGGGATCTGGATAAAACCGCAAGAAATATTATTACTGAAGCAGGCTATGGCGATTATTTTCCACATCGACTTGGCCATGGATTGGGAATTAATGTACACGAGTTTCCATCGATGAGTCACTTAAACGATGGTCTCTTAAAAGAAGGAATGGTCTATACGATCGAGCCGGGGATCTATATTTCTGGGATCGGCGGAGTTCGAATTGAAGATGATGTCCTTGTTACAAAAGATGGTTGTGAAACACTGACGAAATTCCCGAAAGAGCTGCAAATTATCGAATAAGGAAAGTGTCTGTTATTTCCTGGGGAATAATGCGAAGAAAAGGGGCTGCTTTCTGGTGCCCCTTTTCCCATTTGATACACATGCTGAGGATAAGTCTACAAGACCTATCCCTGTTTATTTTCACCTTTTTGCTAACCCTTTATGATTTGGGATTTGAGGAGGCTGTTCTAACCATTCATTTTTAATCATTATGTCGACTCCGTCTTTTGCAAATTGAGCAGCTTCTGTTGTCAGACGGACATAAGAAGTGGCAATATCTGTTCTTAAACTGGCAGCTGAGGCCGTTGCGTAATTGGAGATACTTGAGGCAATGATCAATGATGTATGGAACATAATTAATTTATCCGAAAATGGTGAGATGGTTGAGTCAGATATTTCCAAGTCCCAAGGCGTTGGGGAGGGCAAGTCATCATCTGTTAACATTGTAGTAAAGACTTGCGTATGTTTTGTTGCTATTTCCTTCCCTTTGAGACAATAGTTTCTGACTTTTTTCGACTGAGCAACCTGAGCAAAACCTGCCATAACCGTTTTCCCTACAGAGTTTGTGTCTACATTTGCTTCAATGTGAGTAATTTCTACAACATTCAATGGACGATTATTGTTGTTAATATTTAGTATGCCGCCTAAATAACTCTTTTTGTCAATAAAGTCCACATGGTTAAGTGTTGTCACATAAGGTGGCCTGACAAATAAGCCTTTTGATAATAGTATATCAGCTGTTTTATTATACAACTCTGTTGAAGTTTGTATCGCTTGACTTAAGTTCTGACGGACATCGTGATGTGCAGCAATTGATAAGGCTACACCGTAAACAGATAACCCGACTTTGGACATATTTTTAAGATAATATAAATAAAACGAATCGGAAAATAAACGGGGTGCGTTCGAGCTCACATCGTCCTCAGTAAAACCAATGGGCATTGGCTGATTGTCATTCTGTAGTATTTCTTTACTCAGGTTTAAATTTTTTACTGATACATCTAATGCGAATTGCAGAACGGACTTTATATCAGGATCCTCCACATTAGCTAAAAAATATTTCAAAATACATATAGAAAAACTGTTGTTTTGATAGCTGCTCCAAATGACTGAAATTTCAGATGCTGTCAGCCTTACATTTTTTTCTTCTCGCATATCGTAATCCTCCAAATTTCATGTTATTAGTTAATATCCACTTATATTGGACATTTATTCACATTTATCCCTGTGTTCATTATTTGTAAGTCGCGTCTTACTAAATGTGTCTGTTATTTCCTGGGCAATCTTGGAGTGGCAGGGAAGGCCATTCGCTCTTCATTTCTATATGTAATGTGATCTTACTGAACATGATAAATGGAAAGAGTCTATCATCAATTCTTAGCAAAAAAGGCGGGCACGCAATAGTGCCCGCCGAACAATTAGCAGTAATTATTTTTTTAAGTGTGTAATTGGTTCTGTACCGTTAGAAGTCAGAGCTTCTTCTTTTCTTCTGTCTTTCTTCGTGCCATATTCTTCATTCGTTAATTTTCCTGTATCTTTCGGTTGAAATGCTTTGCCCATTTGTCTAACCTCCTACTGTAATAAAGGTAAGAACATACTTATTATTTCTCTTTCGATAAGAATTATGCTGTAAAATTATTTTGCTGAAAAAATGGACTAAAACAGACATCCTAATAAGAATATCTCTTTCTATCTCCAGATCTAATATATCTTGTTCTGTCTCAAAAGCCGCCATATAGTCTCTTGATTGTTTTGGTTTTCTCAACAAATGCTGCGACTGCAAGCGACGTCTTCCATACAGAGCAACATGCTAGACTTCATAATACACATCTGTATACTAGGGAATGTACTAATTTTACTTCTTAGGGGGGATAACGATGGAAAAACAAAGAAAATTTAATACCGTGGAGCTTCTGGATAAAATAGAGAGAATCGGTAATAAGCTACCTCATCCTGTTACGATATTTGTTCTATTTACTTTAGCTGTTATTGTTATATCACATATTCTTTACCTGATGGGGGTTTCTGTTTCTTTCAGGGGAGTTAACAGTGAAACGGATGAACTGGAGATGCTTACGGTTCAAGCGGTCAGTCTGCTAACTTCTGAAGGAATTGCTCACCTTTTCTCAAGTGTCGTCAATAATTTCACTTCCTTCGTCGCGTTGGGTCCTGTGTTGGTCGCGATGCTGGGGGTTGGTGTGGCGGAGAAGAGTGGTTACATCAGTGCTATCATGACAAATACCGTCTCAAAAGCGCCGAAAAAATGGGTAACACCGATCGTTGTTTTGATGGGGGTATTATCCAATATTGCTGCGTCTGTTGGTTATGTTGTACTCGTGCCGCTCGGAGCTATTATCTTCTTAGGTTTTAAACGTCACCCACTCGCAGGTCTTTCGGCAGCATTTGCAGGGGTGTCGGGTGGATATTCTGCCAACTTAATTATTGGAACGAATGATCCTATCCTGGCTGGTCTCTCCACAGAAGCTGCCAGAATATTGGATGCAGGCTATGTGGTCAATCCTACTGACAACTGGTTTTTTATGTTTGCTTCGACCTTTTTAATTGTGATTCTGGGTACACTGATTACGGATAAACTGGTCGAGCCCAAATTAGGTGAATATATACCAACAAATGATGGAAATGAGGATAAGACAACTGTCACACCACTGGAGAAAAAAGGACTGCGCTGGGCAAATGTTTCTATTTTAGTCACCGTTGTGGCGATTGCTTTATTAGTTATTCCGGAAAATGCACCATTACGTGGAGAAGATGGCAGTCTCACTTCTTCGCCCTTTATGAGCAGTATTATCTTTTTAATGATGCTGATCTTCCTTGTTCCGGGGATTGTGTATGGTATTATTACCAAAACGGTTCGTAATGATAAAGATGTAGCAGGATTAATGACCTCTTCACTGGAAACAATGGCTGGATTTATTGTGCTTATTTTCTTTGCGGCTCAATTTGTAGCACTGTTCAATTACACGAACTTAGGTACTATTATTGCAGTGAAAGGTGCCAACGTGCTAGAAGCCATTCAGCTGGATGGGATATTCCTGCTCATAGCCTTAATCATTATTACAACAATTATCAATATATTTATCGCGGCAGATACAGCGAAGTGGGCGATTATGGCACCGGTATTTGTACCGATGTTTATGCAAATGGGTATTTCGCCTGAAGTAACACAGGTTGCCTATCGGGTTGGGGATGCATCTACAAATATCATTTCACCACTTATGCCTTTCTTCCCGTTAGTTGTCGCCTTTGCCCAACGCTATGGTAAGAAGAATGGGGTCGGGACTGTGGTGTCGTTAATGCTGCCACATTCCATTGCAATACTCGTGGTATGGACGCTCTTCTTCGTGATCTGGTACTTACTGGGTATTCCGGTTGGACCAGGAACAAGCTTAAACTATTAAAAAAGGATGGATATTATGAAAGTAACAACAATATGGACAGGCGGCAGAGCATTTACCGCAAAAGGTGATTCTGGTTACGAAATAAATATGGATGCAACTGAAGCATATGGCGGCTTAGGAAAAGGCGCTACACCTACGGAGATGCTGTTAAGCTCTTTGGCCGGCTGCATCGGCATTGATGTCACGATGATTCTGCGTCCTCATTTAGACAAGGTTTCTAAGATTGACATTGAGACAGACGGCATAAGAAAAGAGGAAGCTCCTAAAGGGTTCACCGATATTGTGGTGACATTCACGGTTGACGGAGAAATCGACAGCAAGAAAATATGGCGAGCGATTCGCTTAGGAGAAGAGAAATATTGCTCTGTTTCTGATTCACTAAGTGCGAATATTTCTTACAGACTCGTGCTGAATGGGGAAGAAGTCGATGGGGATCTGACCAAGTGAAAAGAAAGAATTGATATTGGTGTGCGGACAGTGGGCTCTTGTTCAGGGAGTTGACTGTCCTTTTTTTGATGAAAATGGTTTTTGTAGAGATGATATTTTAAAGCTTCTACTTATTAAGTTAATGCAACAATACTAGCCACAAAAAATAACTCTACCATTTATATAGCAGAGTTATTTTCTACAAATAATTATTCTTCCATCTCTATAATAGTGAATTGTTCCAGTGTAATTAATTCACCAGTTTCCAGGTTTACAAAACCAGGCAGCATATCAGTGGATTCACTGTTTGCTCTATATTTTACCGATACGATGGGATTCCCATCTCCATGTTCAACTTCATCCATAAAGACTTTCTCTTCTTCACCAAGAAGTATTTCACCATCAAATGTTTTTAAAACAGCGTATTCCGTTCCTTCTTCCCAGTAACGGTCTTTGTATTCAGCTAATTCCCAATTATATTTTAAGATGAATTCCTGGCTGTTTCCTTCGCTGTCAATATAGACAAATGTTTTTGCTTCATCATAACCATTCTCGTCTGGGTTATCAAATTTTATTTCAGGGTTTTCATAGATTACCCAATCTTCTCCCTGAAATCTCAATTCTAATTGATAGAGTGTACCTGCTGTATATTCAAATACTTTTTGACCTTCTACATTATACAATCTAAGTTGAGTTTGATAATCATCAGAGAAAGCTTGAATTTCAAATAATTTATTTCTAGCAAAAAATTCCGTGTCATGAAACTTTAGTGAACTATAATCAAATCCGGTTATTTCAACAGGAGTGATGCTCGCATCATTTACCTTCACATCCGTTTTGTAGATGTTGCTTTTCCAATCGTTTTCCTGAATAACTTGGTAAACTTCATGCCCATTTACAAAGTAATCTGTCACATTAACAGGGAAGTCAAATAGATTGCCTTCACTATCTACAATCAGATGCTGATCTGAATCCTCATCTATAAGTACATCCATTGTTCCATTCAAGAATTTCGGGTATACTGCATAATCCTCAATATCTTCATATTTATAGTAATCTGTTGATGGAAGAACCTCGGCTATTTCGTTGCCTTTTTTATCAATAATGATTCCGCGCGCATTTGCTAAATCATCACGATCTTCTTCAATCGTCAAGGCATAAGCCAGTCCCTCTGAAAATTCGCCAACCTCACGATATTGAGGTTCGATAGCCCATTCTCCATCTTCATTGACAAAGCCCCACAGTTCGTTATCGCCTTCATCTGCTCCTGCTCTTACAGGTCTGCTATCCCAAATCGCAACACCGATAAGACCGTCGGCAAATGTCGTTATATCTGCAATCTCAAAATTTGGTTCAATCATCCATTCCAGATTCTCATCTAATACACCGAATATTTCTCCATATCTGTTTGAACCAGTAACAACATAATGCCCTGATTCTTGTGGCACCATTTCATAAATGGTCAGCCCATCTTGCCAATGCTGATCACCTTTTAAAACACCAATACCTAACTTATTTCCATTCTTTTCTTCAGCAGTAGTCTCTTCTTTGGCTGCTGTCTCTGTTTGTCCCCCTGCTTCCACTGCTTCGGCTTGTTCCGCAGCTTCTGCTTCTTTTACTACTTCATCATCATTCGTGTTGCTGCATGCAGCTAATGAAATAGCTAAAAGGGTAATAATGCTTAGTTTTTTGCGTTTTTTCATGATATGTAAGTCCCCCTTAAGGA
This sequence comes from Gracilibacillus oryzae, assembly GCF_009498735.1. GTDB lineage: Bacteria > Bacillota > Bacilli > Bacillales > Amphibacillaceae > Gracilibacillus > Gracilibacillus oryzae. Next base: position 75,397 of record NZ_ML762431.1, on the reverse strand, counting down.
TTTTATTATAATACTTTATTACCATTTAATCTAGTTAATATTTATGGATAATATTAGCATCTTAATCAGCTTTTTACAGGATAGTCTGAGCCCATCTTTTGGAGCGTAGAAATATTCACATCCTTTCCTGAAAACTCCCTAAAATATTTCTGCAATCCCTTACATATAATCAACTAGTTAGTTGTTACCATTTTTTATATAGATAGATGAAAAATAAAAGGGAGGTTTTTAAAGTGAAAAAGATTTTATATTTACTTTTCGTATTTGTATTGGTCACAGTACTAAGCGCATGTGGAGGAGAGGATACCCCAGACAGTAATACAGAAAGTGGTGATGAAACAGAAAATAACCAGACAGACAATACAGACAGCGAATCAGAAGCGAATGATAGTGAAAGCAGTGAAACTAGTGAAGGTGAAGAAGGTGAGAAATACAAAGTCGGTATTCTTGCACCAGCCGTTACACATGGTTGGGTTGCGGCTGTTGCCTATCATGCAGAGTCCCGGGCTGAAGAATTATCTGATGAGATAGATTACCAGATTCATACAAGTAGTGGTGCAGAAGAAATGACGGCACAATTAGATGACCTGATGACTTGGGGAGCAGAAGCTATTGTGGCATTTCCACAGTGGGAAGGTATGGAAGTTCCGATCCAGCGAGCATTAGATGCTGGTATCGAGGTTGTCAACTTCGATATTGCCATTGATGCGGAAGGTGTGTACCGAGTGGCTGGTGATAACGAAGATATGGGTGTGCAAGGAGCCAACTATATTGTAGACAAAATTGGTACAGAAGGAAATGTTGTCGTACTTGAGGTGCCATCTTCAGGCTCTGTATCTGAGTTGCGATTGAAAGGATTTGAAGAGACAATCGCTGAAATTGCACCAGATATGAATATACAAAAGTATGCTACAGAGTTTACACGTGAAGCCGGATTGAAAGATTTCGCTGATATTCTAACTGCAAATGATCAAATTGATGCGGTATATTCAATGGATGATGAAACATCAATCGGTGTTCTGCAAGCGATCAGTGAAGCTGGACGAGATGACATTCAAGTAGTAACTGGTGGTGGGGGCATGCAGGAATATTTTAAAATGATGCCTGAGAATGAGGATATCTGGATTCAGTCAGCACTATACAGTCCAGCAATGGTGAAGGATGCCGTTGATGTTGCAGTGAAAATTTTAAATGGGGAAGAAGTCGAAGAGAATACGATTATTCCAACAACTGTAGTAGATCGAGAGAATTATGAAGAGTTCCTAGATGAAAATTCACCATACTAGGCTTTGGCAAGGTTTCAGACAGGAGGGGTTATGGCAGAGCTGTAGCCTCTCTCTTTTTACACATTTCTAATAAAAGTTTGGAAGTGATTGCGTGAATTTAGAGATGAAAAATATCGTGAAATCATTTGGGAGTAATGATGTGTTGAAAAGCATCTCATTTGCTCTTGAAGGTGGCGAAATATGTGCATTACTTGGTGAGAACGGTGCAGGAAAATCTACCCTGATGAATATATTGGGCGGAGTCCTCCAAATGGATTCAGGCTCGATTGTGGTAGATGAGGAAAAGGTATTCTTTGATAAACCAGCGGATTCACAGAAGGCAGGCATCGCTTTTATTCATCAGGAGTTAAATTTAATCAATGATTTGCCGATCTATGAAAATATGTTTATTGGCAGAGAAGTGAAAACCAAATGGGGCAGCCTTGATTTAAAACAGATGTATCAGGAGACAAAGGAAATATTTAATAGGATGAACGTTGATTTAGATCCAAACACAATGGTCCGTGACCTGGATTCATCCTATAAGCAAATTGTGGAAATATGCCGAGCAATGATGACAAATGCAGCGATCATCATCATGGATGAACCTACCACTTCCTTAACAGATAGGGAAATCGAGCGAGTCTTTCATATGATGAATGCCATGAGAGAACATAATGTTGGCATCATTTTCATCTCACACAAGTTAAATGAGGTGATGAATATTTGTGATCGGTTCCTGGTACTTCGAGATGGGAACCTGGTGGCAGATGGGAAAGTAAATGATGTGACAACAGAGGACCTTGCTCGATATATGGTGGGACATGATGTGAGAACAGAATCTTTGGTGAGAGAAAGAGAAGCAGGTGAGGAAATATTGCGGGTGGAGGGACTCTCATCTTATCCTCACTTCAGCGATATTCATTTTTCCATAAAAGCTGGTGAAGTCATTGGCTTTACAGGGCTTCTGGGTGACGGGCGAAGTGAACTGTTTCAATCCATTTTTGGTGCAGCGAATGTCTCGGCAGGCAGAATTTACTTAAATGGAAAAGAAGTGAAAATAAATAGTACCCATCAGGCGATTGAAGCAGGGATTGCCTACCTTCCGCGTAACAGAAAGGAAAATGCCATTATCAAAGATATGGATATTATCGAAAATGCTTCGATTGCAACATGGCCGAAATTTTCCCGAAAAGGAATTATTGATAAACAGAAACATCATGAAACTTTTGAAGAGCACCGTAATTTATTAAGACTGAAGATGGGGAAACTTACCGATTCGATTACCAGTCTGTCTGGCGGAAATCAGCAAAAAGTAGTGCTGGCCAAATGGCTGGCAACTAGTCCGAAATTGCTTATCCTCGATAATCCTACTCAAGGGGTGGATGTAGGAGCAAAAGAAGATATCTATGACATTATTCTCAAGCTTGCTGATGACAATATTGCAGTAGTGGTGCTCTCCAGTGAAGCACATGAAATTATTCGGGTATGTGATCGTGCAGTGGTGATGTACCATGGAGTGATTCAGGATGAGGTCAGTGGAGAGAAAATGAATGAGCATACGATCATGAATCTTGCTACAGGTGGACAACTGACTTAAGTAAGGGGGAGAAGGCCATATGGAGACCAAAGTTTCGGGTAACGAGAACAGGATGAATTTTTTTGAATGGTTTAAGCATAAGTGGACCACCGCACCACTTTTTAGCACAGGTATTGCACTTATCATCATGATTATCTTGCAAACATTGGTGTTAGGATTTGATTATGATTCATTTGGTGAATGGTTTCAGGCTTGGACAAACAATTGGATTAACATTTTAAGAAACAATGCCGGAATTGGAATTGTCGCATTGGGGATGACCTTTGTTATTATGACAGGAGGAATTGACTTAGCGGTAGGTTCTACTCTTGTCGCGACAGGTGCCTTCACGATGGTGCTGCTTGATACAGGAACAAGAGGCCTGCTAGGTATGGTGGGATTATCAGGTGCTCCAGCATTTATTGTTACTATCCTATTGGTGTTGTTATTTGGCTATATATTAGGTGCATTAATTGGTGTGTCGATTACAAAAGGGAATGTCCCCCCTTTTATTGCTACATTAGGTGCCATGATGATCTTCAGAAGTGTGACACAGCATTTCATGCAAGAGCAGAATACGACAGTACCAATGGATTTCCTGCAGATAGCCAGTTTCAAAATTGGTGATTATATGCTTATGCCAATTATTTATTGGATCATTATTGCTGCTATCCTTTATTACGTTTCGAAACGAATGACCTTTGGAAGACAAATCATTGCTGTTGGCTCAAACGAAAGAGCTGCAAGACTTTCCGGTGTCAATGTCAATAAAATTAAATTGCGAGTATACGGATTAATGGGATTTCTTGTTGCCATTGCAGCGGTTATCCAGGTTTCACGGATCGGTTCCATGGATTTTTCCAATGCCGGCAGAGGAATGGAAATGGATGCTATTGCTGCAGCGATTGTAGGGGGAACAAGCATGGCAGGCGGGCGGGGATTTATTCTTGGAACGGTTTATGGCATGTTAATTATTGGTGTGATGAATAATTTATTAAACCTGTTCGGTGTCCCGCCATTCCTTCGTGAAGCATTTAAAGGCATGATCGTAATTGCCGCAGTGTTGCTGCAGCGGAAGGAAAGGGCTTCTTGATCGGAGAAGCGTGTTAGTTTTGTTATATGATTCATTTAAAGGAAGAGGATGAGTTCCTCTTTCTTTGTTTTTATTAGAAGAAAAAAAGGCTCCTCTCATTTTGAAACAAATCTATATTTAATATGTTTAATTATAAAATTAATAATATATAAGTTAAAATTAATAATATTAATATTTTTTATTTACTTTTTTAATATTTCATCATATAATTTAAATAAATGAAAGGGAGGATTAGAATATGGCTTATCCAGTTATTACAAATTGCCCTGTTTGCAGTAATGCTTTAAAAATTACAAAACTGCAATGTACTCACTGCCAGACAACAATCGAAAATGAATTTGAGTTTTCTTCTTTTTCCTCCTTGTCGAAGGAACAGCTTCATTTTATTGAAGTATTCCTGGTATGTCGAGGAAACATCAAAGAAGTAGAAAAAGAGCTTGGAATCTCGTATCCGACAGTACGAGGAAAACTTACAGATATTATCACATCACTTGGCTATGAACCAAAGAAGAAGAATGAAGTGGACGAGAAAAAGGTTGTTACAATGCTGTCAAATGGAGAAATTTCTGCAGAAGAAGCAATTAGGCTGTTAAAAGAGGAATAGGAGGAATGGAGAATGAAAGAAGAAATTACGCAAATTTTGACAATGGTACAAGAAGGAAAAATCGATGCAGAAAAAGCATCAGAACTTATTGAAGTATTAAAGGAAAAAGAAGCAGGAAGCAATCAAGTTGAAAAATCTTCTAAATATGCAGAGAAAACATTGAAAGTCCGTATTAGCTCAAGTGATAATGATAATGTGAAGGTTAATTTTCCGATAAAACTTGTCAAAACATTGTTAGTCGCCGGAAACAGCATCTTAGCAACAATCCCTGAATCACAAAAATACGTAAAGGATATTGACATCAATCTGATTATTGAAGCAATCGATAACGAGCTGGTTGGCCAGATTGTTGATATTCAATCAGGAGATGGCGATATAGTTTCTATTGTCATTGAATAGGAACTGCTTATGCTGCGAATAAAAATAAAAACAAAAGATGCTCGCTTCACTATCCCAATTCCCTACGCCGCATTGCATCTTGGTATTTCTATTCTTACGTCTAAACGTTTTCAGCAATATATGAACAAAAAGATAAAAAAGCAAGAGGAAGACAACCAAGATAAAAAAATAACTTTCACTTTTCCACCGATAGACAAAAAATTACTCAAACCAGTCATAAAAGAATTAAAAAAACATAAAGGCTTAGTGCTAGTGGATGTAACTGCTTCAGATGGGACGGAAGTTTTAGTGAAGCTTTGATGTGTATTCATATGAAGCGTTCTTAAGCGCATAACTTCATGACTTCTCGTCAGTTATGATGCTATGAAGCGATCATAGCGTCATAACTTTATGCACTCCCGTCAGTTATGATGATATGAAGCAGTCATAGCGTCAAAACTTCCAGCGCTCCAGGCAGTTATGATGATATAAAGCAGTCATAGCGTCAAAACTTCCAGCGCTCCAGGCAGTTATGATGATATAAAGCAGTCATAGCGTCAAAACTTCCAGCGCTCCAGGCAGTTATGATGGTATGAAGCGATCATAGCGTCATAACTTTATGTACTCCAGTCAGTTATGATGATATGAAGCAGTCATAGCGTCAAAACTCCGAGCGCTCCAGGCAGTTATGATGGTAGGAAGCGATCATAGCGTCAAAACTCCGAGCGCTCCAGGCAGTTATGATGGTAGGAAGCGATCATAGCGTCAAAACTTTATGCACTCCTGTCAGTTATGATGGTATGAAGTGATCATAAAGTCAAAACTTCATGCGCTCCTGTCAGTTATGATGGTATGAAGCGATCATAGCGTCATAACTTTATGTACTCCAGTCAGTTATGAAGGTATGAAGCAGTCATAGCGTCAAAACTCCGAGCACATCCGCAAGTTATGATGCTATGAAGGCATCATAACAAAAAAACTCCAAGTCCTGCCGCAAAATCCAAGAACCAAATCCTTCACATTTATCGAAACTCCCTTTAAATATATCACTTTATGATATAACTCTGGACAACTATATCATAAAGTGATATATTAAAAATAATCATATGTATCATTTTGTGATACATCATAAAATGATATAGGGGGTGATCGGTTGAAAACAACGGAGCAATTAACAGATTCCATGTTTAATATTATGGCGGCACTAACCAAACCCAGACACGGATATGCTATCATGAGCCTGGTTGAAGAGCGAACACATGGCGTCATCACTATAGGTCCTGCTTCCATGTATACCATCATTAAGAAGTTATTAAAACAAGAGTGGATTTATCTCTATGACGGATCTGAGCCAAGACGAAAAACCTATCTTCTTACAGAAAAAGGTAAAGAAGTACTGGAGGCAGATGTGAAGCTGCGGAAATTGATGATCCAACTAGCGGAGACGGGATTAAGGGAGGCAGAAGAATGAGTAAGACAAAGTATGTGATGTCAGGCGGGTTAGCTTTTTCAGAAAATAAGGATATGGAAAAGTTACGGAAACTTTCCTTGAAAGGATGGCACGTCCGTGACTTTAAATTCATGGGATACACCCTCGAAAAGGGAGAAAGTGCTGATTATATTTATAGCGTCGATTATCGAACAGTAAACGAGGAGGATGCAGAAGAATACTTTGACTTTTTCACTTCCTCTGGTTGGACACATGTTACCTCACAAGGAAATATTCACTTATTTCGTGCCTTGCCAGGTACAAAGCCGATTTACAGTGATCGTGAGACAGTGGTGGAAAAACATGATAATTTAGGAAGTTCACTGAAATGGTTCACGATATCAATCGTCACGATAATCTTACTCCTATGTCTTGGCACATTCATAAGCACAGGTGCTTTACAAACAACCATTACCTATATTGCTGTCATTCTCAGCGTCATTGCGATACCAGCTACTTGGACTGTACTGACTATTTACAAAAATAAATGGAAGGCAGAGGGAAGAATAGGGTTAGTGAGGTTTATGAAAAGTTTACCAGCCCTTTTTCTTATTTTGGGATTTACCATTATTTTATTTATTACGGATGACTCAGGCAGTATCGTCGGAATTTTAACGAGTATGCTTATTGGCGCAGTGGCCCTTCCACTGGCGATTTGGTGCTTTATGTCCCTTTACTATAAATGGAAAGCATAGTAACAGAGCAAATAAGGAGGAATAGAAATGGAAGTTTTTTTGAAAGTAGGCCATCTAAAGAAATCGTTCAAGAATACAGAGATACTTAAGGATATATCCTTTGAAGTGAACAAGGGTGAGATTATGGCAATCCTTGGCCCGAATGGGGCTGGGAAATCTACGACTATCCGTAACATTATGGGGATTATGTACCCGGATGATGGCACCGTCACATTCTTGGGGAGTAAGCAAATTCCCCGTAACAAGATCGGCTATTTACCTGAAGAACGAGGACTTTATCAAAATGTGCAAGTAATGGATATCCTTCTCTATTTAGCAGAATTAAAGGATTACCCAATAAAAAAGGCGAGAGAACGGGCACTTGCCTATCTGAAAAAATTCGGATTAGAAGGAAAGGAAAAGACGACTATCGATGAGTTGTCAAAAGGAATGGGGCAAAAAGTACAGTTTATTGCCAGCATCATTCACGAACCTGAGTTTTTAATTCTGGATGAGCCTTTCTCAGGACTGGATCCTGTCAGCCAGGAGTTGTTTAAACAGGAAATAAGGGACCTGGCAGCAAATGGGACTGCCATTCTATTATCCTCTCATCAGATGAATCTGGTAGAAGAAATGTGTGATCGTCTGTTTCTCATTCATCGCGGACAAAAGGTGATTTACGGCAAGATGGATGATGTAAAACAAGAGTATGCGAATTTTAAATGTACCATTAAAGGTGAGAATAGACTGGAAGATATGGAAGGTTTACCTGATGTGCAGCGGGTGGAACAGAGGGACGATACTACGATCATGTATTTAACAAAAGATATCCAGGTTGCTTCATGGTTAAAGAACTTACCAGACCACATTGATGTAAAAGAATTATCGATCGACCGTATCTCCCTGCATGAAATCTTTATTGATATTGCGACAGATAAAAATATGTTAAAAGAGGGGGCAGAGACGAATGCGTAACTCATTAAAGGTAGCGAAATGGGAAATGAAAAGAAACTTGAAAAATAAATCATTCATGATCGGAATATTTTTAACACCAGTTTTATTTATCGGATTTATGCTGATCGGTAGTCTTTTCGGAGGTTCAGAAGGGGAAGAAGCAGTAACTCGTGTCCTTGTCAATGACCAGCTTGGTGTTCTGGATACACTTAATGAAACTGCTGAAGTTTTAGACTTGAATATAGCCTTGGAAGCAACGGATAAAAGTGCAGCGGTGATGTCAGAAGAAATAGAGGGGATGGAGAATACAGCTTATGTCATGCTTGATGATTCTGCTCTGGAAAGTGGCGTCTTTCCTGTTTATACGAGCGATGATGTGAATTCGTATTTTATGAATCAATTGCAAGCATTAACCACTCCTCTAAAAACATTACAACTTCAGCAATTAGGTCTGACAGAGGAAGAAACTGCCGCTATTTCACAAGGATTAATTTTCGAAGAAGCAGCTGTCAGTGAATCTGCTGGCGAAGGAGAGCAGGAAGGAACTTTTTCGAATGAAGATACTTTGAAACGGATTGTACCTGGGGCATTTGGCGGAATTATCCTGTTGTCGATTGTGTTCTCAGGGATGTATATTTTCCAAAGTGCTTCCCAGGAGAAGAAAGATAAAGTTGCTGAAATTATGTTATCATCTCTAACACCGGGGGAATTGATGCAAGGAAAAATTATTGGTTACTTTGGACTCGGAATGGTGCAGCTTGTTGTGTTTTTAGCATTTGGCATTCCGTTCGCCCTTTGGAATTTGGATATTCCTTTATTCGAATATCTGCTGGTTCCTGAGCTTCTCTTATATATTGCCATAGCTGTATTGGGATATTTTCTGTACGCAGCCCTTTTTGTCGGTGTTGGAGCTACGATGGCGGATATGTCATCAGCAGGCAACTTCCAGGGACTTGTCATGATGCTGCCCTTCCTGCCATTTCTCTTTATTGGCCCAGTAGTGAGTGATCCAAGCGGTCTAACTGCACAAATTGGATCCTATGTTCCTTTTACCGCACCAGGAGTATTACTGTTAAGACTTTCCATGCTGGACACTTGGCCGTGGGTTGAAATCATCATTTCACTTGTTATTTTAGTAATAAGCATCTGGATCTTTATGAAACTTGCCGGTAAGATTTTTAAGACAGGTATTTTGATGTATGGAAAAAATGCTACGCCACAGGAGATTTGGAAGTGGATTCGGGCTTAGTTGATAGAAAGTATGAACGCTGCTACGATTTGTAGGAGCGTTTTTTCCTGTTTTCAAATAATCAATAAGAAAAAGAGCAATTATCCATTGACTTATAAATATAATAGTATATTGTATTAAACAAATGTAAGCGTTTGCTATGATTTGATTAATAATAAAGTTAGCAATGAAATAATCAGTGCAGGGGGGTTGGGTTATATGCGTAAGAAATTTATTAGGAAACCGAGAATTAAAAAGTTAAGAACCCGCTTTTGGGTTGCTCTAATCTTGTTATCTATTCCTTCTATGTTCTTATTAGGTGCTGTTTCCTACCATATATCGAAAGAAACAATCGTGAATAATCATGTTCAAAGTTATCAGGATCTCTTAAGAACTTCCAGTGAAATGTCTGAGCTTACATATGAGAGTGTGATAAATTTACATAGACTAATCTTATCAAATGAAGAAATTAGAAACGAACTTTTGCTAGTAGAAAGTGGTTCCACTGACTATTATAAAACGGCAATTATATTAAATGACATCCTTTCCCAATATACCCTGAATACGAAGTATATCGATTCTGTATGTCTATTTGATGTCGAGGATAAGTCCTATTGCTATGGTATATCCAGAAAAGGAGCATATTTTTTTAATAATGTTCAGGAGATTAAAACAAAAGATTGGTACCAGCGTGCAAAACATGCGATGGGAAAAGAAATATTTTTGACTAAAAATATCTTAACTGGAAGTGAAAATAGTTTCTCTTCAGTCAAGTTATTGCGAAATCCAAGCAATTTATATAAAGATCCATTGGGTGTACTTGTTATTAACTTGAGCAAAGAGATGTTTGATGCCATATCCGTAAACTATGGTGAAAGTACTTTTATGATAGTGGATCGTAACGTTCCTGCAACACCTGTTCCAATTTATATCAACAAGCAAAACAAGGAACTCTCTGACATGGTAATAAATAATATAGAAACTTCCCAATTAGAAGCATTAGAGAATAACGGATTCTTAGGCAGCAGTTATACAAATCCGATCACAGGCTGGTCTTATATCCATTTAGTTAATCAAGATTATTTATTAAAGGATTCGAACAAAATTGGAGGCATTACCTTTACCTTTGCAGGAATAATGGCCATCATGGCAGTCTTTATATCTATTTATCTGTCTGATACTATTCTTCATCCGTTAAAAAAACTAAAAAAAATGGTTATGAATATCAACCAGTATGAACATACATTAAACAGTTTTGCTGATGATGAGGTTGGAAATATTGGAGGACAAATTCAAAAATTAGTCAAAAATAATATTGATTTAAATGAAAAGCTGCTACATTCAAGATTAAAAGAGAAAGAGTCAGAATTAAGAGCATTACAAGCCCAAATTAAACCACACTTTTTGTACAACACACTTTCCACAATTTACTGGATGGCGATAAAGAATAATATGAAGGAGATTGCAAACATTACCATTTCTTTATCCGAAAGTTTTAAACTAAGCTTAAATAGAGGCAAAGAATTCCTTACTGTTCAGGAAGAATTAGATCATATTAAACATTATTGTTCCATTCAGTCCATACGTTATGGTAATAGATTGAACTATATCGAAAATGTCCAACCAGAAATGAAAAATAAGCTGATATTAAAATTAATTCTGCAACCTTTTGTGGAAAATGCCTATTATCATGGTTTAGAAGCAAAAATGGGAGAAGGTTATGTTAGATTAACAGGTTATATGGAATATGATCAAATGATTTTTATAATTGAGGATAATGGAATAGGAATGGAGAATACCAATCTGATACAAAAGGGATATGGGATTAAAAATGTAAAAGAACGTTTGTTACTTTTATACGGAAAAAACAGCTCCTTGGATTTTGAAAGTGAACTCGGCAAAGGCACGACAGTAACGATTAGAATACCACTGGTTCAGGAGGTAAATGAAAATGATTAAAGTAGTTATCTGTGATGATGAGGTTATTGTACTTGATGCCGTTCAAAGTCTAATAGATTGGAATCGATGGGGGTTAACGCTGGTTGGAACAGCTACGAATGGTATAACTGCATTAGAATTGATAAAGAAGCAACAGCCTGACCTCGTCCTAACAGATATACGTATGCCTGGTCTGGATGGCTTCGCTTTGTTAGAGAAATTAAATGAAATAGAGTCATCCTCTTATTACATTATTATGAGCGGATTTGATGAGATAGATTACTATAAAAAAGCAATACAACTGGATGTTATTGACTACTTGGAAAAACCGATATCCATCGAGAGGCTGGAAGGATGTCTCGACAAGGCATGGAAAAAAATACAAACAGAGAATGAAATAAAGGATTTAAAACAAAAGTGGCAGGACTCCCAAAGTCTTATTACAGAGAAAAAAATGATAGATCTATTAAATCAAACTAAGTTAACAGAGCAACAGTGGAATGATGTGGCAGGTATAAAAGCAGCAGAAATTACTGCAGTCACTGTTGGAGTATTTCGATCAAATAGTTTTGTTGAAGTAAAGAAGATTATTCGTTCATTTAGAAGTATTCTGGATATGGAGATTTTCCTAGTAAATGACGGAGAGACATCTGTTATTATCTGGCTTCAGTATGGAGATTCTGATCAACTAACAGATTTCTTAACAGCTCTAGCCGATTTAAATACTGTAATAGGAATAGGTTCCACATATAGAAATCCTCTCAAGATCAGAAGAACATATGTAGAAGCGCATGAAGCCTTTAAGATGGGAGAATTCCTGGAAAAAGGCGGAGTTACAGCTTTTGCTGAATTAAATTTTAGTCATAAAATATCTGATACGTTAACAACTTTAGAACAAAACATAATATTCAGCATCAGATCTGCTGATAGTGAAAGAATAGATGCACTTTTGGAAGATTATTTAAAAGATATAAAGCAAAATAATGTATCACCAGATGTCGTGAAACAAGAGTGTTTAAAGCTGATTTTTTTAGGATTAGAGGTAATGAAAGAAACAGGTATAGAATACAGGTGGAAAAAAGAAAATTTTGTACCATATGTTGAATTAGAAAATTTTCATTCGTTAGAAGCGATTGAAAAGTGGCTAAAGTATCACTTCAAGGAGATGCTTAATTGGTTAAAAGAATTACGGAGTAAGCAAAAACATATTTCTGTTCAGAAAGCATGTACCTATATTGATAAAAACTATTCAAATGATATATCGCTTGAGAAGGTAGCTTCAATCGTGAAGATGAATCCTTCATACTTCAGCATTCTTTTTAAAGAGGAAGTCGGATTATCCTATATTAAATATATAACAAAAATCAGAATTGATAAGGCGAAATTAAAGCTGAAAGAAGGAAAGAGCATAGCAGAAGTTAGTGAAGAAGTCGGTTATTTAAATCATCGTTATTTTAGTGAGTTATTTAAGAAAATGACAGGATTAACACCTGGGCAGTTTAAGAAGCAACAAAAAAGTATCTTTTAAGCAGTAACTTTAATTATCTGTTAAACCTCTGGTGGTATAGCAGTTTGCAGTTTCTCCCACTGAGAAGCACTGGTGCAAACTGCTTCTTTTTTGGCCCTATATCCAAAAAAATCTGAATAAACATAAAAAAGTTAGCGCTTACACTGTTGCTAGGCAAATGCTATGCTATACCTGTACAACGAAGCTGGAAAGCGGAGCTTCTAATATTTATTGGGAGGTGAGTCACATGAATTGGTGGTCAGAAAATCAACTGAGACTTATACAAACCAATATCAGTGAAGTAAATGCAGATTTAGATGTGGATCTTCTAATTCAACAGCTGAAGGATTTATCGGCAAACACCCTTATGTTAAATACTGGGGGAATAGAGGCCTTTTATCCAACGAAATTAGCGTATCATTATCAATCACCATATCTAAAAAAAGATCTGATCCGAGAAGCGGTACGAAAATGCCGCGAAAATGACATCAAGTTTATCGCAAGATTTGATTTCAGTAAGGCACATGAAACCATTTATTTGAAACATCCCGATTGGTTTTATCAATCAAAAGATGCTGAAATAGTAAATTATAATCAAATGGTTCATACCTGTGTCAATGGGTATTACCAGCAAGAATATTCATTAAAAATAATAGAAGAAGTTATCGATCACTATCCTGTTGATGGCATATTTTTCAACATGTTTGGTTACCAGACAAGAGATTACAGCAATAACTATTTTGGAATCTGCCATTGTCACAACTGTCAGGAAAGGTTCCAAGCAATGTTTGGTCATGACTTGCCAGTTGATGAGAATCCAGAAGACAAGGTTTATCAAGACTACCTTACATTTAAGCGTATCACAACAAAAGAAATGCTTGAACGCATTCATGATTTTGTGAAAACGAAAAATAAAAACATAGCGATCTCCACATATGCTGATCATAAGGTGGATATTGTCCGTAATGAATCAAATACTGCAGTAGACAGACCGTATCCCAAATGGATGTACTCTGCTTCAGAAAATGTCCAGTCAATTGAAAATACTTGGAGAGATAAGTTAATAAGCAACTGTGTCATTAATGCAGTCGATATTTTTTACCGATTTGTTGGTGTCTCCAAACATGAGGTGAAAATCAGATTGTACGAGAGTATAGCAAGCGGATCAGGGCTGGATTTCTGTATTATAGGTGTATTTGACGACTATCCTGATCGAAATAATCTTGAGGCTGTTAAAGAAGTATTTGCATTTCATGAGAAAAATCAGCAATATTTTGGGAATTTCACCTCTGTAGCAGATGTACTTCTCATTAAGCCTAATGAACATAGTACAGCAAAGGAATACCTTGGCATTTACAAAATGTTAAAGGAAGAGCATATTATATTTGACGTTTTAAAACAGGATAATCTGGCAGATCCATTACAGCCTTTGGAAAAATATAAGCTTATCCTCTTTCCTAATATGAAAAGTCTGAATGAAAAGGAATGGGAGATGATACAAAGCGCCCAGATTAAAGGAGTTCATCTCATTGCAACAGGGCAATCATTCACAAGTGATGTCCCAAACCAGAATATGCTTCATGAGGTTTTTGGTGGTCATTATCAAGGAATAAAATCGAAAACCCGTGCAGATTATCTGGAAGTAATGGATAAAAAGATCTTTCCAAGTTTTTTACAGCGTGACTGGATTTTTCTCGATGGGAATTTTACTACAGTAGTATTTGATAATACTGTCAGGTCATTCCTGCCATATATAAAAACATCTCGGTTTGGCCCTCCAGAACGAGTTGGTGGCCATCAAAAAAATGGGCATTATGGGATGGGTTGGCATGAGAAAAACGACAACATCAACGTGTATCTTCCATGGAATATTGGCTATCTGTACTATCAGTATGGATATGAAGACCACAAAAGGATCTTAGCGGATGTAATGGACCAAATTATTGGAAGGGGTTACATTATTGAATCAAATGCTCCTGAGAGTGTAGAGATATTCTTACACAAATATGATAACAAAAATTATATTCTGCAATTATTAAATCTCTCTGGATTCAATGGAACTACGTATCATGAGCATATTACGGTGAGTGAAATTGACCTGTGCTTAAACCTCGAAGAAGTGAAACATGTTAATAGTTTAGTTAATGAAAGTAGAATTTCCTATGAAAAACAAAATAATCAGCTGCTGATAAAGCTTGATCAATTGGATAGTTATGAGGCACTTATACTAAAAACATGAAACCTTTAGGAGGGGAACATTTTGAGTATTTCAATTAAAAAGAACTTATTATATGGATTATTTATTAGTTTATTCGTTTTTATACTGACAGGTTGTGCAAGTGAAGAAGAAACAAGTAATGATAATCAGGAGAATAGCAATAATACGGAAAAAAGTGAAGAGGATGGTCCATTACAGTTTGAAATGATGGCAGGATTATTTTCTGAAGTGCCTGATATGGATAATGAGTTCTTTTCCACACTGCAGGAAGAAACAAAGGCTGAATTAGAGATGATATGGGTGCCAGATGCTGAATATGATACGCGATTTGATCTTGTATTAGCATCAGGAGATATCCCCGAGGTTATCTGGCAAATAGATTTCACAAAGCCAACGTTACTTCAATCAATTGACCAGGGTGCTTTTTGGGATTTAGCTCCTTTTCTTGGTGACTTTTCCGAGTTTCCTAATTTAAAAAATAATCTGACTCCAGGTGTATGGGATTATGTCACAAGGGATGGGCAGATTTGGGGTGTGCCTAGGTCAAGAGCTTTAATTGAGCCGGGGATCAAGATGAGAAAGGATTGGCTTGAAAAATATGATATTCCAATACCAACAACGTTAGAAGAATATAAAGAGGCTTTATCTGTAATTGCTGATAATGATCCAAGCGGACAAGGAACAATTGGTATAGCAGAGGGTGTTAATGGTCCGCTGATGATTGCATTTGGAGCTGCGACACCAACCTATAATGAAGAGGGTGGAATGATTAAAGATATCCTGACACCTCAATATACTGACATGGTGGAATGGTTAAATGGGCTATATGAGGAAGGGCTTATAGCTGAGGAATTCTCAGGGTTAAATGGTTTCCAAAAACAGGATATGCTCCGCTCAGGCAGATTGGCAAGTTACACATACAGTATTTACAGAGATTTTCCTTGGACAGAGGATATCAAAAAGGTTCAGCCAGAGGGTGAGTTAATGACATTACCGCCTTTAGAAGGACCAGGAGGCCACACAGCACTATTAGCAACCGGCTCTAGTGGAGCATTTTATATATCGAAAAAGGTTCCAGAGGAAAAAGTAATGAAAATACTTCAGTATTTTGAAAAGACAGCCAGTGAAGAGATGACAGAACTTGCTTATTACGGAGTAGAAGGTGTGCACCATGAAGTGAAAGATGGTATGAAGGTATTAAATGATCTAGGAACAGAGCAAATTAATACAACATCTATGCAACCATTTACCCCGGCATATAAGAAGTGGGCAGAGGTACATTATCCTGGAGTTTCAAAAGAAGAGAATCTCGCAAAACAGGAGGAAGTAAAAGGGTATGAAGAGTTAGGAAAACAGAATCCGTTTGATTGGTTGTATTCCTCTACTTGGGTAAATGTTTGGCCTAATTATCAGAGCGAATTTGACAGTAAAGTAACACAAGCCATTGTTGGAGACATATCAATGGAGGAATTCAAAGCATATGTAGAAGAGTTACGTAATGATCCAGAAATTAAACAAGCATTTGAAGAATTTGCTGCATCCTATGAGCCATATAAAGAACGTGAGCTTTCATTGGATTCAGAATAAACTCAATACGTCTATGTTAGAGGAATAATAACCATTAGTTGAAACGAATTTGCACTTATAAATTAAATGGATAGCCGTCAAAAATCATTTAGGTTATCCATTTAATTTTTCTATAGAAAGGAGAAAACTGGATGAATAGAGTCGGAGTTGAAAAACAAAAGCTAGCATCATCATCTAAATCAAATGCTATGTTTAAGAAATTAATAAGATATCGATATATCTATCTTTTAGTATTACCAGGTTTCTTATTCTTGATTATCTTTAAATTTATTCCGATGTGGGGATTAATCTTATCTTTCCAAGAGTACAATCCTTTCCAGGGAATATTAGGTAGTGAATGGGTTGGTTTTAAAAATTTTACTGATTTATTCTCAAGTGACCAGTTTTATATGATGTTTAGAAACACTTTATTGATAAATATTTTTAGTCTTGTATTTTACTTTCCGCTTCCGATTATCCTTGCCTTAATGCTTAATGAAGTTAGACATGAAGTGTTTAAACGAGTAAACCAGTCGATTGTATATTTGCCGCATTTTCTCTCATGGGTTGTTGTAGTAAGTATGACGTATTTTATGTTATCAGCAGATGTCGGAGTATTGAATAAGTTATTGAACCAATTAGGGATGGATCAAATAGCTCTAATGTCAGAACCAAAACTTTTCTGGATTTTATTAACACTTCAAAGTATCTGGAAGGATGCAGGCTGGGGTACAATTATTTTTCTTGCAGCAATTGCGGGAGTAGATCCTCAAAGGTATGAAGCGGCTGTAATAGATGGTGCAAACAGATTGAGACAGATCTGGCATATAACTCTTCCTGCGATAAGACCGACCATTATCATTCTATTAATTCTTCGTCTTGGCAGCATGATGGATGTAGGATTTGAACAGGTCCTGCTTATGTACAGCCCAGTCGTTCGCGATGTGGCTGAAGTATTTGACACTTATGCCTATACACAGGGTATATTGCGTGGTCAAATCAGTGTTGGTGTCACCGTTGGGATGTTTAAAGGAATTGTAGGTTTGATTTTGGTTGTAGCTGCGAATCGAATAGTGAAAAGGTTCGGTTATGAAGGATTATATTAAATGATGTTAAGGAGGTTACAAGATTGAGCTTTGTCTATAAAAAGAGATTATCAGTTAGTGATTGGATCAATTACT
The DNA here is from genome assembly GCF_009498735.1 of Gracilibacillus oryzae. Taxonomy (GTDB): domain Bacteria; phylum Bacillota; class Bacilli; order Bacillales; family Amphibacillaceae; genus Gracilibacillus; species Gracilibacillus oryzae. The sequence continues at coordinate 57,723 of NZ_ML762431.1, read as the reverse complement.
CATTACTTGTGGTAATCGCTGTGATTAGTTTATTTCCATTTATATATGTACTCAGTGTTTCTTTTACTGATCCAGATTCCTATATCCCTTTAAAGCTATACCTTTTTCCTGAAAATTGGTCTTTAGCATCCTATGAATATATATTGTCTACTGCAAGCTTTATGAATGCATTAACAAGTACAACTTTTATAACAGTAGTAGGGACTATTTTAAATCTGGCATTTACATTAACGATGGCATACGCTTTAACAAAAAGAAAAGTGCCTGGTATGAAATTTATCATGGGATGTGTCATCTTTACACTCGTTTTTAGTGCTGGAATTGTACCCAATTATTTGCTTGTAAAAGAATTGGGACTGCTTAATTCTTTATGGGCCTTGATCCTTCCTAATTTAACAAATGCATGGAGTTTAATAGTAGTAAAAAGTTTTATCGATAATTTACCTGATGAGCTGGAAGAAGCAGCAATTATGGACGGATGCAATGAATTAGGGGTTTTCTTGAAAATAATATTACCGCTAAGTATGCCTGTTATTGCCGCTTTTACTCTGTTCTTCGCTGTAGGCCATTGGAATCAATATTTCCAGGCTCTCGTATATCTAACGGATTCAGAAAAATGGACATTGCAGGTTTTGGTAAAGTCACTGGTTATTGATTCTGAAACGATTGGAGCTGCATCAAGGGGGGCTGTTTCCGGTGACTCTACTCAGCCTCCATCTGAGACAATTCGAATGGCTTCGATTATTTTGTCCATGTTACCTATATTAGTTGTTTACCCGTTTTTACAGAAGCATTTTGCTAAAGGCGTGATGTTAGGTTCTGTGAAAGGGTAGCCAGATATCTCGCAAATAAATGGATGAGGAGTGATGAAATGAAAAGGATTGGTTTTATTGGACTTGGCATTATGGGGAAACCAATGGCAAGAAATGTTATAAAAAATAATTACGATCTGGTTGTCTATAACAGAAGTCAGGCATCTGTTCAGGAATTGGCCAAGGAGGGAGCAGAAGCCGCTGCTTCACCAAAGGAAGTCGCCGAAAAAGCGGATGTAGTTATTACAATGTTGCCGAACGGTCCTGATGTTCAGGAAGTGCTTTTTGGAGACAATGGGGCAATACATGGTTTATCACACGGAAAAATATTAATCGACATGAGTTCCATTTCTCCCGTCATAACAAAGGAAATAGCTGTTGCTCTCAACAAAGATGGTATCCGCATGATGGATGCCCCAGTCAGTGGTGGAGAACAAGGAGCGATTGATGGGACATTAGCTATAATGGTCGGAGCTGAACAGGGAGATTTCACCGAATACTTTGATCTCTTGTCTGCAATGGGAAGCAATGTAAAACTAGTAGGGGATGTTGGTAGCGGAAATGTAGCAAAACTAGTAAACCAGTCAATCGTTGCCGTGAATATAGCAGTGATTTCAGAAGCCTTTCTACTAGGAGCCAAAAGTGAAGTTAACCCGCAAAGCATATATGAGGCAATCCATACAGGACTTGCGGGGAGCAACGCTTTGAATAGTAAATTCCCGCTCATGATAGAAGAAAATTTCAAACCAGGATTTACCCTTGAATTACACAAAAAAGATTTAGACAATGTATTGGAAACTGCCAAATCATTAGATATGGAAATGCCATTAACTACAATGGTAACTGAATTTATTCAAGAACTGATAAACAGCGGGGAAGCCAAGAAGGACCATAGTGCATTATTGAAATATTTTGAAAGTGTTTCATCAACTAGACTGAATGAGAGGGATTAAGGCTTATTCTGCATAAGATGATGTTAAATCCAGGATTTTTTATTTGCTTAGATCATCCATCTATTGTTACTTACAGGATTATACAGGTAAAGCTCTCACAATGTAAGGAAAGTGGCATAAAAGAGAGCTTTGCCTATATTGCTGATAGAATTGATGTATACCTGCATACAGAGGTGCGGGTTATTTCTTCGGTTTTTACTGGTCAACAAATCTGTCATATACAAGCACCTCGAAAGGCATTTCTATCATTCTTCATCTTCCCCATATAATGCTTCCATCGCTTCTCCTATTTCCAGTAAATATGCTTCTTCTTCCACTGTCAGGAAAGTAGGAAACTTAAAGTCAGCCATATCTGGATCTAGTAATTCTTGTGCTTTTTCAAGCTGTTCTGCTAGTTCTTCTTTATTATCAATATGCTTAGTTGCCATTTCAGTCACTTCAATGATCAGATGAAAAGCTTCGGGTGATTGAGGAGAAACCCCTCTATTCATCAAATCTTTTACCTTTGCCAGCCATTCTAACATTTCCACATCCATTTGTTGTCTCTGCTCTTTGGGAAGGGCGAAAAATTGATTGGCGATATCATCCGAAAAATATTCTTTGACCCACTCTATCTGATCTTCTTCGTGTTCAATCTGAAACAGGAGAGAACTTAGAACTGTCCATGTAATCGGCTTTCCATCTTTCATAATATATTGTACTCGCTCTATTGCTTCAATGGCGCGGTTCAATTCATTGCGTTTTTCTAACAGAAGCTTGTGTTGTAATGGTAAATACTTTTCCAATTGAGAAAGAGCATTTGTCTCATTCTCATTCTCCATGATATTTTTTATTTCCTGTAGCGAATAACCTATAAATTTTAATGCCTGAATCTTCTGGAGTTTCATTAATTCAGCTAATCCATACAATCTGTGGCCTGCACTATTTTGCTGTTCTGGTACCAATAAACCTAATTCCTCATAAAAACGTAATGTTCTAACCGATATTTTTGCCCGTTTTCCAAATTCACCAATCGTAAATTTAGGTTCCTTATTTTCCATATTATTCATCCCCGCATCATCATAATGTTAGATTAGCATATGACGTAACGGAGGGCGCAAGGGGAAAATAAAACTTAAGGGTGTTTTTTACTCAAGTTATAGATCACCATATTTCCAGCTGGGATTTTAAACAATATTTTGCTGAGTTTCAACTTTAAATGGAAACTCAATGAAACAGAGAGCAGATTTCCCGTTAACAGTGAAATAAAGCGGAAAACGAAAGGAAGTAGGCGCTAGATTTCCCGTGAACAGTGAGATAAAGCGGAAAACGAAAGGAAGCAGGCGCTAGATTTCCCGTTAAAAGTGAAATAAAGCGGAAAACGAAAGGAAGCAGGCGCTAGATTTCCCGTTAACAGTGAGATAAAGCGGAAAACGAGAGCAAGCAGGCGCTAGATTTCCCGTTAAAAGTGAAATAAAGCGGAAAACGAAAGGAAGCAGGCGCTAGATTTCCCGTTAA
>NZ_ML762431.1:5482-54361 GCF_009498735.1 Gracilibacillus oryzae | reverse complement strand
CAGTGAGATAAAGCGGAAAACGAGAGCAAGCAGAAAGCAGTTTTCCTGTTAAAAGTGAAATAAAGCGGAAAACGAGAGCAAGCCGAGAGCAGATTTCCCGTTAACAGTGAGATAAAGCGGAAAACGAAAGGAAGCAGGCGCTAGATTCCCCGTTAACAGTGAAATAAAGCGGAAAACGAAAGGAAGCAGGCGCTAGATTTCCTGTTAAAAGTGAGATAAACCGGAAAACGAAGAGAAGCGGAGAGCAGATTTCCTGTTAAAAGTGAGATAAAGCGGAAAACGAGAGCAAGCAGAAAGCAGTTTTCCTGTTAAAAATGAGATAAAGCGGAAAACGAGAGCAAGCGGAGAGCAGATTTCCCGTTAAAAGTGAAATAAAGCGGAAAACGAGAGCAAGCCGAGCGCAGTTTTCCTGTTAAAAGTGAGATAAAGCGGAAAACGAGAGCAATCAGGAAGTAGATTTCCCGTTAAAAGCGAGATAAAGCGGAAAACGAGAGCAAGCCGAGCGCAGTTTTCCTGTTAAAAGTGAAATAAAGCGGAAAACGAGAGCAAGCAGAAAGCAGTTTTCCTGTTAAAAATGAGATAAACCGGAAAACGAAGAGAAGCGGAGAGCAGATTTCCTGTTAAAAGTGAGATAAACCGGAAAACGAGAGCAAGTGGAGAGCAGTTTTCCTGTTAAAAGCGAGATAAAGCGGAAAACGAAAGGAAGCAGGCGCTAGATTTCCCGTTAAAAGTGAAATAAAACGGAAAACGAGAGCAAGCCGAGCACAGATTCCCCGTTAACAGTGAGATAAAGCGGAAATCCAAAGGAAGCACAGTAAAGATTTCCTGTTAACACTGAAGCGCTCATTCACCTTCCCACATACCTCACAATAAAAATGAGAAAAATGTAATGAAATTTCCTTTTATATGATGGATCAATTCTCCTATTGATCCACAATCACCCAATTAGTTATAATAGAGAAGACTGAAATCGATTACACATTATGTCAAAAAGTCAAGGAACTGATGAATGGCATCATGACATTACAACCAGAACAGATTATTGCAAAGCATTCTATTAAAAAGGGAGTAATGATAATGAAGCTATCCATTGTATTGAATCATAAGCAATTAGACTCGAAATTCCGGATGATTAGTCACGAAGATACGGGAAATCCTAAGCTTATTTTCGTTGATGAACAATATTATTTAATTGCCAATATTGATGCTTTGGAAAATCTGGAAGATGTTAGAATGCTTGGTGGTAAAATCAGAAAAAAAGTACAAGAAATCAATGTGTCGGAAGTGGAGATATATTTCTACCAATTGATCGAAGTATTGAGCCATTTCTCAGAAGAAGAGCTGGTTACAGCATTTATGGAAGGCTGGTATCTAGCTTCCTATCAGTTTAACAAGTATACCCCCGTTAAATCAAAAGAGAACATCACCACTGTATTTTCGAAAAGGGAATACATTACCCTCGCAAAAAAAGCGATCACCCGGGCGAATGCGGTGAATGTCGCACGGGATTTATGCAATGAGCCTGCCAATAAACTTACCCCAGCCATTTATGCAGAAAGAATAGAATCCCTTTTTAAAACTACCAAGGCAACTGTGGAAATTATCGGACAGGAAGACTTGATAGATAGGGGATTTATCGCAACAGAGGTGGTGGGAAGAGGCAGCAGTAATGCCGCAGGAGTTGCGATCATCTCACTCAAAAATAATCCTTCCGATGCGAGTCAAACAGCACTTGTTGGAAAAGGGGTTACCTTTGATACAGGTGGAACCAATGTGAAGACAGCGAGAGATATTGGCGAAATGAAAATGGATATGGGTGGTTCGGCGGCTGTAGTTGGTGCAATGAAGTTATTAGCAGATATGGATGCTGATGTTAATGTGACTGGCATCCTGCCGCTTGTTACCAATGTCGCTGGCAGCCGTGCGTATTTGCCTTCCGATATTATTGAATATGACAACGGCAAAGTGGTTGAGGTTGGGAATACAGATGCAGAAGGTCGTCTCATTTTAGCTGACGGTATTCTTTATGCTCAGAAAATCGGCGCTAAAACAATTATTGATATCGCCACACTGACAGGTGCTATCGGCGGAGCCTTGGGATTAAAATATGCTGGTATTTTTTCCACAAATGAAAGACAATTATGGCATTATAAAACATTGGGAGAAAGATGCGGGGATTATATCTGGCCAATGCCGCTTGTCGAAGATTATTATGATTATTTAAAAAGTACAGTGGCTCACATCAATAACATGAGCAGTTCATCATATGGCGGAGCGATCACTGCAGCAATGTTTCTCAAAAGTTTTGTATCGAGTGAGTGTGACTGGGTACATATCGATATGGCGAATACAGTAAGACCATGGAAAGAACAGGGTTATTACGTGCCTGGTGCATCTGGATTTGGAGTGAGACTGCTGACAGAAATGATTTTGAATAAGGAGCTGGTAGAATGATATTAGAAGTGATTGTCCAAAATGCCGAAGAGGCGAGACGTGCAGAAGAATTAGGTGCAGACAGGCTGGAACTTGTGGCAGCTATCAGTGAAGGTGGATTAACGCCAAGTCATGGAACGATAAAAAATGTATTAGAAAGTGTCACCATACCTGTGCAGATCATGATCCGTCCGCACGGCTATCATTTTCACTATACGAAAACAGATAGGACTGCCATACTGGCGGATATCGAAAATGTCATAACCCTTGGCGGAACAGGGATTGTTTTTGGTGCATTAAAGGAAGATCATACCGTTGATGAAGAATGTTTAACACAGATAACCTATTTATTTCCAGAGATAGACATCACATTTCACAGAGCTTTTGATGAGGTGACTTCCCAATCGGAGGCATATCTGACACTGGCAAAATATAAACAGAATATAAGAAGAATATTAACGTCCGGTGGAGAAAAGGATTGTTTGACAGGTGTGAACAAACTGTGTGAACTGGTTGAATTATCCCATAAAATGAACGGCCCTCATATTATGCCAGGCGGCGGGTTAACTCTCGATAATATTGGATCCATTCATGAAAAAGTTAAAGCATCTCAATATCATGTTGGCAGTTCGGTGAGGAAGGAGCAGTCTTTTGAACAGGACTTTGATGAACATTCCATCACCACATTAGTCCATTCGTTGAAAAATGAATAAGGAAATGGACTTATTTTATCTTGAAAAAACCATTTATTCGTGAAATCGCTTTCTATTTTGACTGGATTTCTGTTATGATAGAGATAACAACAAGAAGGGGGAGATATCTTGCTGAATGTGAATGGTTTTTTTAGGCATCCTTTTCCGCCCGGGTGGTTAAGTCAGAACTCCTATCAAACTACTTTTTCTATTACAAAATACTCTACATAATAATGGAATCGCTTTCTTTTAGGTCACCATTCGGAGCGAAAGTTAATCTGCTTTTCAAAGTCACACTTTACTTTGTCTAATTTCTTGACATAAGTGAAGGATAAAATTGGATTTTTTGTTATGATTGTTACAACAAAGAATGGGAGGAGATATCATGGTAAATATGAATGGTTTTTTTAGACATTTCTATACATTTGGTTACTGGTTGGCTAAAATGATGATCTTGAACATATGCTGGATAGCCTTTACACTGCTTGGTCTTGGATTGTTTGGTATTGCTCCTGCCTCTTTAGCATTAACGAACATTGTACATAAGTGGTTTGCGGAGGGAACAGAAGTACCAATCCTAAAGGAATTCTGGAGCGCTTATAAGAAGAACTTTGTGAAAGCAAACGGGTTATTTTTCGTATGGATATTAATAAGCCTGTTCTTGTATATGGACTATTTTATATCAAAAAATTATATTCAGTCTTTTTATTTTCATATCATACTTATGCTGTTAATTGCCATCAGTATCGCTAGTTTTGCACACTTCCTGATCGTGTTTGTCCGTTACGAGCTGCCTTTTTTCCATTATTTTAAACAGGCACTTCTGATCGCGCTGGCAAGACCGATGGAAACAATCGCCATGTTTGTTTCGCTTATTATTTTATACTATTTATACAGTTTTCTCCCTGTATTGACTGCTTTTGTAGGGGTGTCCCTGACACTTTATCCAATTCTCTGGTTTTCCTACAGGGCATGTGTATCAGTAGAAGAAAATAAAGAAAAGGTTGAACAAAAAAGTAAAACCCCCTCGTTTGGAAAAAGCTGATGAGGAGGGTGCATATTGATAAAATCTAAACTGTTTATTAATTATATGTTCTCTTATTTAATTGTTTTCTTTGTGCCATTTGTTATTATGAGTTCGATTATTTACCTTCAGTCTGTAAGCAATCTGAAGCAAGAGATAGAGCAATCCAATCTGGCGCAGCTTCAGCAGGTTGCGAATATAACAAATGAAAGGGTCAATGAATTAGAATCGATTTCCAACAGGATTTCACAGGACCCGAGATTAACACCATATATGATTAACCACCAATATTACGGGCTGGAAGCGATCGATGAACTGAAAAAATATAAAGCCAACAGTTCGATATTAGAAGAGCTATTAATCTATTATCATCAAAGTAACACCATCTATTCATCTGAGGGATCGTACAGTATACCTGCTTTTATAAACAGGTACAACTTTCTTGATATTGATATGACTATTCTCGATGGTCTGCTGCATTCGAAGATTCCTTATAATGTGCCTTTTGAGAGAAAAGCAAATTACGGGGAAAATGATCGATTTGTTGCATATTTTGTCCCATTAACGTTCAACAGTAACAGCACATACGGCTCGGCAGTATATTTAATTAAAGAAAAGAGCCTGAATGAATTAATCCAGAATGTAATGGGAGATTTTAAAGGAAATGCCTATATCCTGTCAGCAGATAATGAAGTGCTTGCATCATCAATCAAGGATACCACTGTCAATATTGCAGAATTGGATTTTGCGCAAAGTGAGAATCAAAGAATCAATCCAATCAAAATAAATAATGAGAACTATTCCATGGCTTCAGTGGAATCGTCTGTAACTCAGTGGAAATTTGTCATTGTGATGGAAACCAATCAGTTTTTTGAGCGGTTAGCTGATACCCAATTACTCGTAATCTTGCTGTGTATTAGTGTGTTTGTGATAGGTGGATTGTTAGCGGTTCTGCTTGCCCGGAAACAATATAACCCGATACGTTCTTTATTTGACTCTGTCAGTCATAACCGAAAAGTGAACAAGGGAATCAACGAATTAGAAACAATCAAACAGACGGTCACTTCTGTTTTTGAAGAACATGAGAAATTAAGTGAGACCGTGTTTCAGCATCAATCCTTTGCACGAGATCAGTTTTTAACCAAAGTATTGAAAGGTGACTTCAAAAAAGAAGCAGAGATCAAGAATTATATTGATACATTGCAGTTGCATTTATCAGGTGATTATTATGCATCCTTTATTATTTCATTTGAACATGGCCGATCCTCATCAAGAAAGCTTGTGGAGCATGAGAAGGTTTATGAAATTGTTAATAGCTTCACAATGGATGATGTAAATGTATATGGAGTTGATTTGTTATATGTCGACGCTATAGCTTTGATTGTCAGAGTCAATGGAGGGGCAAATGCTGCTGTTAAAAAACGCAATCATTTTGTCGAAATGCTTCAGGAAGAGCTGCAGCAAAATCTCAGTATGAAGTCCGTCATCAGCATTGGATCGATTGTTGACAAGCTGACACTTATTAACAGGTCCTATATTGAAGCATTAACTGCTTTGGAATATAAGCTATTCTACACACAAGGAAGCTGTATTTATTATGAAGATATTGAGCAGGAACAGACAGCTAATGTAGGATACCCTAAAGAAGAACTGTTAAAAATTGTCCAGAGTGTGAAGCATGGTGATAATCAGGTTGCAAAAGAATCGCTTCATTCTATTTTTGACAGTATGCATAAGAAAGAAATATCGGCACCATTTCTGAAGGCAATCTGTTATGAAATAATCAATACGATTATTAAAACAATCTCCGAAGTGGGTGTGACGCCTCAGAAAGAACAATTAGAGGCTGTGTTTGATTTTCAATCGTTTGAGGATTTATATGAGGAACTTTCGGAAATTATTGAGCAGGCTTGTAATGAAGTGAACAACAATAAGAAAAGCCATAATGATCAATTACGAAATAATATTATTCATTACTTGGATGAAAATTATCATTTGTATGATTTATCGCTGGAAAAGCTGGCATTGGAATTTCAATTGTCTGCATCCTATGTAAGCAGATTTATTAAAGAACAGACAGGCTATAATTTTAAGCAATATGTCCAGCAATTAAGGATTGAAAAGGTTAAGCAGGATCTGGCTACAACAGATAAGCCGATAAAATCGATTGTATTGGATGTTGGCTATAAAGATGTCGCGAACTTCACAAGGAAATTCAAAAATATCGCAGGAATCACCCCAGGAAAATATCGTCAGGTATATGGCAAGCAAACAGGCACAGAAGCATAATGAATATAGTGAAATGAATCTCTTGATTTAGGGAGATTCATTTTTTCTTTTTCTGGAGATGGGGAGAGGACATTTTAGTATTAGGCTGCCGCTAATGAATGTGTTCTGTAACAAAGATGAAGTTATGAAGCTATGAACGTGTCATAGCATCAAAACAAGCCAGAGTAGATGAAGCTATTTCTAGAGGTTGATATTCGTTCCCCTCATTAGTCAAGAAAACCAAATAAAGCTGGGGAAAATGCGAGACTCCAACGGGAACAGCACGAGTCTGAAGGCCCCGCAGAAAAGCGGTTTTTGCTTTTTGAGGAGACTGAAGCCGTGCCCGTGGTAAAGAAGACACTACGAAATTGATTTTTGATTGAGTAGATGTCGCACTTATGCCTGTGGTGAACGTGAGTATTTTCCCCAGCGGTGGCAGTGCACTCTCTACATTAGTACATTAGCAACAAAAACAACCAAATCCCCATCAAACCAGCATTCCCAGCTGATTGTCAATCCTGACATATAGGTCAAGTTCTACATATCCAATGCTGATGAAAGCCTATATTTATAAAGGATTCACGCTTTCTCCAGGCCTTTAAGTGACAATAAAAGTCAAGAACGACATATTGATAACGCTTTCTTAAATTAGCTATGATGAAACCAGATAGCAGAAAAAGGAGGAATCAAAAAATGAGTGTAGGATCAGCCGTAACGAAACAAGAAAAAACATTGAAAAAAAAAAAGAATAGAAAAATAATTCAAAATTGGCAACTGTACATTTTTATTCTGCCAGCATTTTTGTACTTTATTATTTTTCATTATGTACCAATGTACGGTATTCAAATAGCTTTTAAAGATTATGTACCTACCTTGGGCTTTTTAGGAAGTGAATGGGTAGGGTTAGAACACTTTGAACGGTTTTTTAATTCCTATTATTTCTGGGATCTATTAAAAAATACGTTAGGCATCAGTATTTATGAGTTAATCGTAGGTTTTCCATTACCGATTATACTGGCACTTTTATTAAATGAAGCGAAAGACGGATTTTATAAGAGAACAGTCCAAACGGTAACGTATGCACCACACTTTATATCTGTTGTGGTTATCTCAGGTATGATCATTGCTTTCCTGTCACCAACAACAGGGATTATCAATCATATTATCGGGTTTTTCGGCCTGGAACCAATTGCCTTTATGAGTGATCCTGCCTGGTTTAAAACAGTATATGTATTGTCTGGTGTGTGGCAGAGTACCGGTTGGGGGACGATTATCTATCTGGCAGCTTTATCAGGTGTGGATCCACAGCAGCATGAAGCCGCTATAGTAGACGGTGCCTCAAGATTTCAGCGAATTTGGTATATCAATATTCCGACGCTCGTTCCGACGATGGTTATCTTACTTATTATGAATCTTGGAAATATTATGGCATTAGGATTTGAAAAAATCTTACTATTGCAAAATCCATTAAATATGGAGTCTTCCAATGTTATTGCGACATTTGTTTATCAAGCAGGTTTATTGGACGCACAATACAGTTTTGCTGCTGCAGTAGGTCTATTCAACGCAGTGATCAATGCCATTTTATTAATTGTCGTGAATCAAATTGCCCGCAAAACAAGTGAAACAAGCTTATGGTAAAGGGGTGGAATTATGGAATCAACATTATATGAATCAAAATCAGATAAGTTATTTAAGTTTTTTGTCTACTCATTTTTAACGATTGCATTAGTAGCTGTGCTCTATCCGCTCATCTATATTATCAGTGCATCGATCAGTAATCCCACTTATGTGAACTCAGGGGAAATGTGGCTGCTGCCAAAGGATATTACCTTTGAAGGTTACCGGTTGATTTTTGGAAATGACAGCATTTGGCAGGGGTATTTAATGACATTAGTCTACACTGCTTTAGGAACTTTGATTAATTTGCTGGTAACCATTCCGGCAGCCTATGCCCTGGCAAGAAAAGATTTCTATGGCAGAGGGTTTTTCACAGCAATGTTTGTTTTGACAATGTTTTTTACAGGTGGGCTTATCCCAACTTATTTAGTAGTAAGAGATCTAGGCTTAATTGACACAATCTGGGCAATGGTGCTGCCAAATGCCGCTGCTGTCTGGAATATTGTGATTGCCCGAGTGTTCTTCCAGTCAACGATTCCAAGAGGATTGGAAGAAGCAGCGATTATTGATGGCGCATCAAACCTAAAGCTGTTCTTTAAGATTATATTGCCACTGTCTGCACCGATTATCGCGGTAATGGCATTATTCTATGGTGTTGGTCACTGGAACGGATATTTCAATGCCTTAATTTATATCTCTGATCGTGATTTATTTCCATTGCAGCTTGTGTTACGCGAGATATTAGTATTACAGGACATGTCCTCTAATAATGCGAATATGACCGCAGAAACAGCGCAGTTAATTCACAGTAACCAACAGCTTGCCGCCATTATTAAATACGGTGTCATGATTGTTTCATCTTTACCGGTCATTATTGTTTATCCATTTTTGCAGAAGTATTTTGTCAAAGGTGTCATGATTGGTTCATTAAAAGGATAAACAACAGACTCTTTAAAGGGGGGATGTGGAGAATAAAATACCTGCAAGAAACCAAATTTAATCAATATTTAGGAAGAGGGGTTAGATTATGAAAAGAAAATTCTGGTTAATCGTCTTGGCAGCAGTTCTTTTAACAACATTAATAGCATGCAGTAATGAAGATGCCTCAAATGAAGAAGAAGGTAATGAAGAAAATGCATCTGCTGATGTTGAGGTGAACAAGGAAGGATTTCCGATTGTAGATGAAGAAATAACATTATCGATGTTGGCTCCAGGTACAGGACTAGCCGAATGGGAAGATATGCCAACATTACAGGAGTATTCGGAAATGACCAATATCAATTTCGAATATGAGACACCCCCGTTAAGTGATTTTCAGACAAAACTAAACTTAGCATTTGCCAGTGGAGAGATTGCAGATATTATTTTTGGTGCTTCCACTAATGAATTAACTCCAGGTATGGAAGTAGATTATGGTCAGCAAGGTATTTTATTACCACTAGAAGATTTAATAGAAGAATATGCACCAAATTTCAAAGCATTAATGGAAGAAAACCCTGAATTAGAAAGATCAATCACAACAACTGATGGACATATCTATGCATTGCCATCCGTTAATCAGCACCCTACAGCAAAGTGGCCTGCTGGTCCAATGTGGTATAACGGCGCATGGTTAGATGCAGTGGGAGTAGAAGAATTACCAAAATCTACTGATGAATTATATGACCTGCTTGTACGATTCCGTGATGAAGACCCTAACGGCAATGGTGAAGCTGATGAGATTCCTTTAACAGATGTGAAGATGAACAGTTCAAGAAGATGGTTCCTCGCTGCTTTTGGGATGAAGGACTGGGGAATTGAAGAAGTTGACGGCACGGTTCGCTATGCGCCAATGACTGAGAACTATAAGGAATATCTAACTTATATGAATAAATTATATGATGAAAAATTGCTTGACCAGGAAACGTTCGCACAGGCAGATGAACAAAAGAAAGCAAAAGGTCAGCAAAACAGATTAGGACTGTTCCCTGACTGGTTCTCCTTCTTTACAACAGGACAGCCAGAAGAGGAAGCGATCAATAATCCAATGTTCCACCCATTAACAAGTGACGTATCACCTGAAATCGTATTGCCTGGAAGTCCGGGAATCAGCCGTGGAGCATTCGCAATTACTTCCAATAATGACAACCCGGAAGCTTCCATCAGATGGGTTGACTATTTATACTCGAAAGAAGGAAGAGACTTCTTTGACCAAGGGCCAGAAGGTTACTTATGGGAAGAAGGAGAAGATGGTAATCGCGTATTCACCGAAGTGCCTGAAGAATTTGAAAGCAGTGAAGATTACCGTGGTACATTAACACCAGCATATGGTATTAATACCCCTATGTTAGTCGATTTAGTGGAAGGTGCACCAAGATCTGAATTTGATTTGTTTATCGAAGAGGAAACAAAAGCAAAAATAGATGCTTATGCAGAAACTGCTTATCCGTTAGTTTATTTAACAGATGAAGAACAAGAAGAAGTGAATACAATCGAAGTAGACTTACAATCATATGTGGAACAAATGGAAGCTAAGTTTATTACAGGTGTGGAACCATTAGAGAATTGGGACGAATATGTGGAAACAATTGAAAACATGAATATTGAACGTTATGTGCAGATTTATCAAGATGCATATGACAGATGGGCATCAAACTAACAGGTTGAAATAAAATGAATGGCTCGTTTTTCCCCTTTAACGAGCCATTCTTACATAATCTCTTTGATAAGGAGAATGATGGATATGTTATTAACTGAGAAAAAACTGAATGCAAGAATACATGAGATTGAAAAATATAGATACCGTGATGTCACGGATTTACATAACTGGAATTACCTTGTCGACCATGATGGGGAGATAGGGACATATCCTCCAGAAAATAATAAGGAAAGCCAAACAGTCCAATTGGGCGATCACTGGTCTGGCAGAGATCTGTACGTTTGGCTTTCTACAACATTACATATCCCGACAGAATGGGAAAATAAAAAAGTTGTCGCACGATTTGATTTTGGCGACACAGGCGCAGGCGGCAATTCAGGGTTCGAATCATTATTATTCGTCAACAATCAGCCATATCAGGGAGTAGATTCCAATCATAAAGAGGTATTTTTGGCAAGTGATCATGCGGGAAAAGACCTCAAGGTGGATCTGCGGTTATGGTCAGGACTTGAAGGCGGAGGCAAACCACAAGACCAATATTACCGGTTTAAGCATGCCAGTATCGCATATCTGGACGAGGTAGTAGATGGTTTTTATTTTGATACAAAGACAATGCTGGAGACCGTTCAGCAGTTAAAAGATACCCAAACAGAAAAACAGCAGTTAACCCAATTACTGAACAAAGCTTTTCAGATGATTGACTGGCTGTCACCAGGATCAGATGAATTTTACCAGTCCATTTACAATTCAAGCAGTTATCTGTCAGAGAATTGGAGTCAATTAGAGAAACATAGTGATGTGATTTTTCATTGTATTGGCCATACCCATATTGATGTGGCATGGTTATGGCGGTTAAAACATACCAGGGAAAAGTCAGCAAGATCATTCAGTACAGTGCTTCGTTTAATGGAACAATATCCGGAATATTTATTTTTACAAAGCCAGCCACAGTTATATGAATATATCAAAGCAGATTATCCGGAGATTTATGAAAAAATCAAACAGAAAATCGAGGAAGGAAAATGGGAAGTGGAAGGCGGAATGTGGGTGGAGGCTGACTGCAACATCCCGTCAGGAGAATCATTAGTAAGGCAACTCCTTCTCGGTACAAGATTCTTTCAGAAGGAATTTAACAAAAAGAATGAAGTATTATGGCTGCCAGATGTGTTTGGTTACAGCTGGGCATTACCGCAAATCCTGAAAAAAGCGGGCTTCCAATCATTTATGACAACGAAAATAAGCTGGAATCAATATAACCGGATGCCGCATGATACGTTTCACTGGAAAGGAATCGACGGGAGCAGCATTTTGACCCATTTTATTACAACAACAGAGCCCTGGCCTGAGTCAACCTACTATACGTACAACGGCTATATGCAGCCGAAGATACTGCTGGAATCGTGGGAAGCGTACAAGGATAAAAACGTCAATCAGGATTTACTGCTTGCTTATGGTTATGGTGATGGCGGCGGTGGTGTCAATCGGGAGATGTTAGAGGTAAGAAAACGAATGGATCAAATGCCGGGACTTCCTCAAGCCAAACCAGGAAAAGCAGCTGATTATTTTAAGAAAATAAGAGAAACAGTAGCTGATACGGAGGAATACGTGCACACATGGGACGGGGAATTATATTTAGAGTTTCATAGAGGAACATATACTTCGCAAGCCTTTATGAAAAAGTACAACCGCATGCTTGAGCTGTCTTACCGGGAAAGTGAATGGTTAAACAGCTGGGCAAGCCTAACCAATTCTTCTTATCCTGCGAAGGAATTAACAGAAGGCTGGAAGATTATTTTAAGAAATCAGTTTCATGATATTATTCCAGGCTCCTCGATCAATGAAGTATATGAAGATGCAAGAAAAGAATATGCAGAAGCAGAACAAATAGTAGAGAAAACGACGCAGGAAGCTCTTCAACTTCATGTTGCCAATGATAAAGAAGATACCTGGACAATAGTGAACAGTTCTTCATGGAAACGTGCTGATTGGGTGTTTATTTCTCGTAAAAGTGATGGAGTCTGGCGGGATGAAGCAGGTAATCTGTTAGCCTCTCAATCTGCTGCGGACGGTGTCTATGTTTATGTCAAAGATATCCCGGCATTAGGGTTTGCGACGATTACGGTTGAAGAGGAGGAACAAAAAGTATCCACTTCTTTATTCCAAAAAGATAGCAACAGTGTCAGCACACCATTTTATCAGATTGAATGGAATGAACATGGCCAGCTCACGCGTATCTGGGACAAACGAGCAAACCGTGAAGTATTGGAACAAGGGCAGCTGGGAAATGATTTGCAAATCTTTGAAGATAAACCATTGATGTTTGACGCTTGGGATATTGATATTTTTTATCAGGAAAAATATGAGCATGTTACACAATTAGTTGATGTGATGCATGGTGAAACTGGTGAAATTTTTACAAAAGTCTGTTTTGAATGGCATTACGGCAAATCAGTGATCAAGCAGGAGATGGTGTTATATGCAGATAACCCAAGGATTGATTTCCGGACAGCTGTGGATTGGCAGGAAAGACAGCGTCTGCTTAAGGTAGCATTTCCAGTCGATATCCGCGCAACAGAAGCAACTTATGATATTCAGTACGGAAATGTGAGCAGACCAACACACTGGAATACAAGCTGGGATTATGCACGGTTTGAAACAGTTGGGCATAAGTGGGCCGATTTATCGGAGAATGGCTATGGTGTCAGCTTGTTAAATGACAGTAAATATGGCTATGACATTAAGGATAACAAGATGAGACTTTCCTTATTAAAATCACCTGTTTATCCAGATCCAGAGGCAGATTTAGGTGAACATGTTTTCACATATGCCTTGCTGCCGCATGAACATGACTGGCGTGAGTCACAAGTGCAGCAGCTTGCTTATAACCTGAATGCACCACTACGGGCAGTACAGGGAAGTTTTGGCAGTCAAGAAAAGTCATTGTTTACAATAAATGCAGAAAACATGGAAATTGATGCAGTGAAAAAAGCGGAAGATAACAATGGACTGATTGTCCGATTTCACGAATTCCATGGCAAACGAGGAAAGATTACGCTTGAAAGCAACCTGCCAGTCTCTTCATGGGCAGAATGTGATCTGCTGGAAAACCCAATCACAGACGAACAGCATGGAAACGAAATAACACTTAACGTCAAACCATATGAAATTAAAACAATCCTGATCAAATATCAGAATTAGCCTGGAGGTGTCAGTTTGAGTCCGAACAAAAAGAAAATTCATATTATTTCCCATACACACTGGGATAGAGAATGGTACCTGCCATATGAAAAGCATCATTATCTGTTAATCGAGTTTATGGATAAGCTTATTGATACATTAGAAACAGATCCAGACTTTCAGAGCTTCCATTTAGATGGACAGACGATTATTCTGGATGATTATTTGCAAGTGAGACCTGAATTGAGATCAAAATTGAAAAGTTTGGTTGAAGCCGGCCGAATTCATGTTGGGCCATGGTATATTCTGCAGGATGAATTTCTAACAAGCAGTGAGGCGAATGTCCGCAACTTGCAGTATGGACAGAAGGATGCGAAAAAGTGGGGAAATGTATCGCAAATTGGTTATTTCCCTGACTCTTTCGGCAATATGGGGCAAGCGGCACAGCTATTGCAGCAGGCAGGCATCAAGCATGCAGCATTTGGCCGCGGGGTGAAGCCGACAGGGTTTAATAACCTTGTCAGTGAGACGGCGATCTATGAATCTCCTTATTCTGAAATGAAGTGGACATCACCTGATGGTTCCAGCGTTACAGGCATATTGTTTGCCAACTGGTATTGTAATGGTAACGAAGTTCCTGTGGAAGCAGAGGCTGCACGTAAATACTGGGATGGACATATTGAGGCAATGGAGAAGTTTGCAGCTTCAGACCATTTGCTGATGCTGAATGGCTGTGACCATCAGCCGATCCAGACAGATTTGTCCAAAGCTATTAAAACAGCGGAAGCCTTGTATCCGGAGTATGAATTTATTCATTCTAATTTTAATGATTATGTTAAAGAATTGGATCAGCAGTTAGATCAGACAAAATTAAAAGAAATTGAAGGCGAATTAAGAAGCCAGCATACTGATGGCTGGGGAACACTTGTTAACACAGCTTCCTCGCGCGTTTATCTGAAGCAGATGAATCAGGAAGTACAGACATTATTGGAAAAAGAAGCAGAGCCTCTGGCAGCATTTGCCTATTTATTAGGGGAAAAATACGATCATGACATTTTAGAATATGCCTGGAAAACATTAATGCAAAATCATCCGCATGACAGTATTTGCGGCTGCAGTGTTGATGAAGTGCACAGAGAAATGGTGACAAGATTCGAGAAAAGCAAGCATATGACAGAGAGTTTCAAACAAGCAACACTGGAGAAATTAGGGTCAAAGATCGATACAAGTTCCTTTGCTAAATATGGTGAGAATGCCGTACCATTTGTTGTTTTTAATACGACAGCTGTTGAGCGAACAGGAGTAGTAACAGTGGAAGCAGATTTCAAACGGGTTTACTTTTCAGAAGGAATCCATCGCAAGTCATTAGAGGAATTCAGTGTGGATGGCTTTATTTTAGTTGATGCAGATGGGACGGAATATGATTATCAGATGGAGGATGTCCAGGTGGTATTTGACTATGACTTGCCTGAGCACAGGTTCCGTCAGCCTTATATGGCGAAAAGAGTAAAAGCAGCTTTTGAAGTGAAGGATACTGCGCCATTTAGTCATCAGACATTTGCCTTTGTTGAAGCTGAGAAAACGGTGAGCGAATCACCTAAAATAGCGGTAGAAGAAAATACGCTGGAAAACCGTTATCTCAAAGTGGAAATCAATCCAAACGGGTCATTAACGATTTTTGACAAGCAGACAAATGAGCATTTTCCCAATCTTCTAATCTATGAAGATAGTGGAGATGTCGGCAATGAATATATGTATAAACAACCAGCAGAAGATATGCCGATTACAACAGAAAATGTTAAGGCAAGGATTCGATTGGCAGAGAATTCTCCGATTCGGGCAACATATGAGATTATCCACCAATTCGAAATGCCGGAAAGCGGGGAAGACCTTTTACAGCAGGAACGTCAGCAGCTTGTCTGGTTCACATCGCGCAAAGCCAAACGAAGCACGAAACAGGTTTTGTTTACAATAAAGACAAAGGTCAGCCTGGAGAAAAACGGAACAGGTGTCGATGTCACAGCAGAGTTTGAGAATAATGCGAAGGATCACCGTTTACGTGTGCTGTTTCCAACAAATATAGAGGCAGAAGAGCACTTTGCTGATTCGATCTTTGAGGTTGCCAAACGGCCGAACCAACCTGCGGAAGAATGGAACAATCCGGATCATTCACAGCACCAGCATGCTTTTGTCAGTATCTATAATGAAGAGAAAGGAATCACCATTGCGAATAAAGGATTACAGGAATATGAGTTGTTAAGAGATGGCAATAACACGATTGCGGTCACATTACTGAGATCAGTAGGTGAATTAGGAGATTGGGGATATTTCCCTACACCTGAAGCACAATGCCTGGGCACTCAAACCGCTTCTTTCAAAATACTGCCACATATCGGCAATAAAAAAGCAGAAGCAGTTTATCAGGAGGCCTATCAGTATCCTGTGGAAATGCCTGTTTTGCAGATTCCTGTTCAATTTGGGGAGGTTCCAGGTTCTTATCAATATATTTCCTGTAAAGCTGATGAGCAGATAGCCCAGACATCGCTGAAAGTCTCCCAGACAACAGAAGATTTGATGATTCGCTGCTTTAATATGACAAACAAGGCTGGAACAGTACATCTGATGAAAAATGGTCGATATGAGAAGATTTATGAAAGCAATGTTGTCGAGGAAAAGTTAGAAGCTATATCAAATGATCGAGCTATTGAGGTAAAGCCGTACGAAATAAAAACGATTGGCATCATTCCTGATAGAAGGAAGTGAAAGAATGAAACAGACTATTACAGCATCCATTGATCAATTAATCGAAAGAGTAAAACAGCATTATCCAAATGATAAAAAAATAGCAGATATGTTTGAGCAAACGTTTGTCAACACCTATCAAACAACGATCCGCCGCCAGTCAGATGGGTCCACCTTTGTGATAACAGGTGACATTCCGGCAATGTGGCTCCGTGATTCGGCAGCACAAGTGCGGCCATATTTACTCTTGGCAGAAAAAGATGAGGCAATCGCGAAGATGATTCTAGGGGTGATCCAAAAGCAGTTCTTCTTTATCAATCATGATCCCTATGCCAATGCCTTTAATGAGGAAGCAAATGGGAAGAGATATCATGAAGACCAGACAAAAATGACAGACTGGATCTGGGAACGAAAATATGAAATCGATTCATTGTGCTATCCTGTTCAACTGGCTTATCTGTACTGGAAATCCACTGGGGATACCTCCTCTTTTGATGCCACGTTTGTGAAGGCAGTAAAGAACATCTTAAAAGTATGGAAAACAGAGCAGCACCATGAACAATCTGATTATTATTTTGTGCGGGATAATTGCCCTGCACAGGATACTCTTTCCCATGATGGCTATGGCGCACCTGTAGGGTATACCGGAATGACATGGAGCGGCTTCCGTCCTAGTGATGATGCATGTAAATATGGTTACCTGGTTCCCGCGAACATGTTTGCCGTTGTCGCACTTGGTTATATCATTGAAATCGCAGAAACAGTGTTGCAGGATAGTGCCATTATGCAGGCGGCTCAGAAACTGAAAGCAGAAATAGATCATGGGATCAAAACATTTGGAATTACACAACATCCAGAGTATGGCGAGATTTACGCTTATGAGACAGATGGGTTGGGAAATTATGTGCTGATGGATGATGCCAATGTGCCGAGTTTATTATCGATGCCTTATTTAGGCTATTGCTCGTTCGATGATGAGATTTATCTGAATACCAGAAAATTTCTTTTAAGTGAAGAAAATCCGTATTATTTCGAAGGAAAAGTTGCCAAAGGAATCGGCAGCCCGCATACACCTGATCAATATATTTGGCATATTGCTTTAGCTATTCAAGGGCTTACGTCCATTGAGGAAAAAGAAAAACAGGAAATCCTGAACTTGTTTAAGCAGACAGATGCCAATACAAATCTGATGCACGAAGGTTTTCATGTCGATGATCCTACAAAGTTCACCAGACCATGGTTTTCCTGGGCAAACTCGATGTTCAGTGAATTTGTCTTAAGCAGAATGAGTTTGTATGTTCCTGGCAGCCCGTTAGCAATCAAGGAGGCTGATAAAAATGAGTGAATTGGAAAAAGGTGTGCATAATTATTCAGCAGAAGAAAACTGGATCCAGCCAGAAAGTCCCTTACTGCAGGAGCGGCTCGAATGGTTTAAAGACCAGAAGCTTGCCTTGATGATGCATTGGGGCCCTTATTCGCAAATCGGTTTAGTCGAATCATGGGCATTAAGTGATGATGATGGCGACTGGTCCCGTGATGATGTGGACTGGACAGAGGACATGGAAGATTTCAAAAGAGAATATTTTGATTTGAATAAAACCTTTAACCCGATCAGATTTCAGCCAGAGGAATGGGCGGAACTGGCATCAGATTCAGGCTTTAACTATCTCATTTTCACAACGAAACACCATGATGGTTTCAGCATGTGGGACACACACGAAACAGATTATAAGATCACTGGCAAAGATTGTCCTTTTCACACCCACAAATATGCGGATATCACAAGGAATGTTTTTGATGCATTCCGTGCAAAAGATATCGCTATTGCAGCATATTTTTCCAAAGCAGATTGGCATACCCCATATTACTGGGCACCAGGGATGGAGAGAAAAAGTCAGATGTGGAGAGGCCCTTCCTATGATCCTGATCAATATCCATGGATGTGGGAGAAGTTTATCAGTTTTACCCATAACCAGATTATGGAGCTGATGACCAAATACGGCAAGATCGATATCTTATGGCTGGATGCCGGGTGGGTTGGCAAGCGCAACCAGGATATTCGCTTAGGCGAAGTAGTGGAAAAAGCGCGGAATCATCAGCCATGGCTGTTAACGGCTGACCGGACAGTTGGCGGTCTATATGAAAATTATATTACACCAGAGCAGACAATTCCGGAACATCCCATTCATGTGCCATGGGAAAGCTGTATCACGATCGCAACATCATTTTCGTTTAAATATGAAGATGAATATAAAACGTTAAGAGAAATCATTCAAGTCTTAATCGAAATCGTCGCAAAAGGCGGGACTCTAGCATTGAATGTGCCGCCACAGCCTGATGGCAGACTGCCAAGAAGAGCGAAGGAACTCATGAAGGAAATGGGTGAGTGGCTAAATATTTACGGTGAAGCTATTTATGGCACTAGAATCGTTGCACCATATTATCAAGATGATTATGCCTTTACGATGAAAGATGATCATGTCTATTGTTTCCGTCTATATCAGGAAAATGATCAGGCATTTCAAAACAGCAGTGTGGTGATTCCATTTCATGAAGAAATCTCACAAATCGAGTTAATGGGAACAGAGGAACTGCTCGATTTTGAACAAAATGAGACGGGCATTCTGATTAATATGCCTGTATTAGTGGAAAGCACTGCACCAATAGCCCATGTTTTTAAACTAACAAGAAAAACGGAAATCTAGTTAGAGGTGGTGAGAAGATTGCTTGACCAACAAGTGGATCAATTGTTAGAGCAAATGACGTTAAAAGAAAAAGTCGGCCAGTTAAATCAAAAATTATACGGCTGGGAAGTGTACAAAAAGAATGGCGACAATTATGAACTAACCGATCTGTTCAAAGAGCATGTCGAAGCTTTTCAAGGAATCGGCGCATTGTATGGTCTGTTCCGGGCAGATCCATGGTCTGGTGTCAGTTTCGATAATGGGATTCCATTAGAAGATTGTAAAAAGGTTACCAATATGATTCAGCAATATATCAAAGAAAATACAAGATTAGGCATTCCAGTATTGTTCTCAGAAGAATGTCCGCATGGGCATCAGGCGTTGGACAGTACCGTATTTCCAACACATATCGGCGCTGGGGCAACATGGAATCCCGAGCTGCAGCAAAAAGTATCTCGACAAGTAGCAGCAGAGTTAAAGGAAAAAGGTGTCCACCTTGGCTTGGTATCAACGCTTGATATCGCCAGAGATCCGAGATGGGGCCGAACAGAAGAATGTTTCGGCGAAGATGCCTATCTTGCTTCTAAAATGACAGAAGCTGTTGTAAAAGGAATGCAAGGCGATTCACCAGATGTTATTGCTGTTTTAAAACATTTTGCTGCTCAAGGTTCTGCTGTTGGCGGTCATAATGCAGGTCCAGCTCTAATCGGTGAAAGAGAATTACGAGAGGTGCATCTTCCGCCAATGAAAGCAGGCATGAAATCGATGGCGTGCCATGTCACGCCAATCGTCATCTCTTAACAGATATATTAAGAGATGAGCTGGGGTTTGAAGGCATGGTGATGGCTGACGGGAAAGCGTTGGACCGGCTGATTCAATTAACAGGAGATGAAGAATTAGCTGCAGCATATGCGCTGAAAGCTGGCGTTGATTTAAGCTTATGGGATGATATTTATAACAAGATAGAGTCAGCAGTGGAAAATGGAAAAATTAGTGAAAAAACCGTCGATGAGGCAGTAAGAAGAGTATTGCGAGTGAAATTTCTGTTAGGGTTGTTTGAAGAAAATTTTGCTGTAGAAGAGAAACCTGAGATTGAGAGAAAAGAAGGTGCAAGGCTGAATCTGGAAATAGCCAGAGAAAGCATCACCTTGTTAAAAAATAAGTCGAACTTGTTACCACTCAAAAAGAAAGGCACGATCGCCGTCATTGGCCCGAATGCGGACAATGTGTATAACATGCTTGGTGATTATACGCCGCCACAGCGAAAAGGAGCGGTAATTACGGTTAAAGAAGGAATTGCGTCTGTGGCAGGTGACAGTGCGAATGTCTTATATGCCCAGGGCTGTGGAATCCGCTCAGAAGATGTGTCAGGGTTTGAACAGGCGAAAGAGATTGCCAGTCAGGCAGATGTGATCATCCTTGCTTTAGGCGGATCCAGTGCGAGAAAGTTCGGCATGGCATTTCACGATAATGGGGCTGTGGTTAATGAGGACCAGACCCAAATGGATTGCGGTGAAAATATCGATGTTGCGCAGATGGAATTGGGCGGGGTGCAGGAAGAACTAGTAAAAGAGCTGGCAGCTTTCAATATTCCGATGGTTGGTGTGTTTATCCAGGGAAGACCGCATAGTATTCAAAATATAGAAGCTGATTTAGATAGTATCCTGATTGGCTGGTATCCCGGCCAGCAAGGAGGAAAAGCCATTGCCGAAGTAATATTCGGTGAGGTCAATCCAAGTGGAAAACTCCCAATATCCATACCTGCTTCTTCGGGTCAATTGCCAGTTTACTATAATTATAAAAATAGTGGCGGAAAGCGAGATTATTATGATGGAGATGGAGACGCCATGTACCGGTTTGGCTACGGATTGTCCTATACTTCTTTTGACTATCATTTTGCAGAGACAGAACCGCTTGTGATTGAAAGAGACACGTTAAGTAAGGAGAAAGTGAACCTATCAATAGAAGTGACAAACAGCGGAAACTATGATGGCTATGCTGTGATGCAATTATATATTAAAGATCTGGAATCTTCTGTGACACAGCGGATCAGCGAACTGAAAGATTTCCAAAAAGTATGGATCCCAGCCGGCAAGTCAACAACAGTCACTCTATCGTTAAGCGAAGAAGATTTATCGATCTGGAATGTAAGAATGGAGCACGTTGTCGAACCGGGAAATGTGACGCTTCTGGTTGGTGATTCACCAGACCGTTTACAAGAAAGAAAATTAATTATTCAATAGCGGGGGATATATATGCAGCGAATTTACCGTCTGATAAGGCAGCTGAAAAGCAATCTATATCTGGATCTGATCGAAATCAACAATTGGAATATGAAGAAATATTACTACGAAGATGCAGATACGTATTCATTTATTGAGGAAAAACAAGTAACCACAGGTGAATTTCTTATTCATTCAGGAGAAACGGCTTTTTTGACAGCATCTGTTCCGTTAGCTGAGAATTTGCTTGATCAACATACAGGCATTGTGTTTGCCGCATCAGGTCCTGGAGGAAAACTCTCTCATTATGAAGGTTTGTTGTCAGTAGGTGGCACACCACTACAGGGGTTTGACCGCAATCGCTCCTTTTGCCAGTTTCCTGATTCTCTCCAGAAGGAAGGGAAATTAGATCTTCATATCGAATTATTTAATCCAGTGGGAATTCCGGAAGATCATTTACGAGGATTCAACCTTGTAGCTGGTGCGGAAACAAATCCACCACCAATCTATTTACACAACAGTAAATTGGTAAAAGTGAGAAAAGATCTGCAAGACTTGCTGTATACGTTGGAGACCGCTTGCTCGACTTTAAATCTGTTAAAAGACAATGAGGCAGTGGCCAATGTTCTCGTTCAGAAACTGGAGGCAACAGCCAATCGGTTCAAAATGATCACAGATTTTGACCAAATTGATCCAGCATCTGTTCAGCAGGAAGACAAGGAAATTCGCGACACATTAGCAAAGCTTGCAGGATACAGAGAAGGAACGATCAAAGCAATCGGGCAGTCTCATATTGATGTTGCGTGGTTATGGCCAATGAAAGAAACGATCAGAAAAGCTTCCCGAACCTTTTCGACAGCCAGTACGTTATTAGAGGAATTTGAAGAATTCGAGTATGCCCAAAGCCAGCCGCAGTTATTTGAATTTGTCAAAAAGCATTATCCGAAAGTGTTTGAGCGTGTGAAGAAGCATGTGACAGATGGAAGAATGGAAATCATCGGCGGAATGTGGGTTGAACCAGACTTGAATATTCCATCAGGTGAATCTTTAGTCAGACAGCTGTTATATGGTAAGAAATATTTTCAGGAAGAGTTTGGCCAGAAGCCGCGGGTAGAATGGCTGCCAGATACCTTTGGTTATTGTGCCAGCTTGCCGCAAATTTTGAAAAAAGCAGAAATCGATTATTTTATGACAACGAAATTAAACTGGAATGACACCAACCGCTTTCCTTATGATCTGTTTCATTGGGAAGGAATCGACGGAACAACGATATTGTCCTATTTACACACAATATTGGGGCAGCAGTCAACACCGAAAGAAATAAAAGAAACGTGGAATGATTTTAACCAGAAAAAAGAATATGATGAGCGGATGTTAGTCTATGGCTATGGTGATGGCGGCGGCGGTGTGACAAGGGAAATGATCGAGTCTATCAAGCGTTCCGAATCCTTGCCGGGATTACCAGACGTAAAGTTCAGTAAAGTGCATGACTTTTTTGACAGAATAACGGAAAAAAGTCCGGACCTGCCAAAATGGTATGGCGATTTGTACCTGGAACTGCACCGCGGTACTTATACAACTCATGCCAATATCAAAAAATATAACCGGACGGTTGAACATCTATTCCGTAACCTGGAAATCTGGCACTCTTTTGCTTCTTTTTATTTAAATAATGAATATCCAAAAGACGAGATTAATAGATTATGGAAACTGATTATGTTAAATCAATTTCACGATATTATTCCAGGTACATCCATTGAATCTGTTTATGAGCTGTCCCGCAAGCAATATCAGGAAATAGTGGAGGGTGGCGAACAGTTACAAAACACAGCAGTCCAGCAGATAGCATCAAACATTGATACAGAAGGTCCTGGCGAGCCTTATGTTATTTTCAACAGTCTTGGCTGGAACCGTGACCGTCTGATCACAATCAAAGGTGACAAAGCGTTAGCAAACAAAAGCATCGTTGATCAGGATGGAAAAGCTTATGCTGCTGATTATATCTGGAACAAGGAAGGAGAGCTGGAAATCCAGGCACTCATCCCGGATGTTCCGCAATTTGGCTACAAAACAGTCTGGCTGACAGACACAGCACAACAGAAACCTGCTGAGCCTCAAGCATTTAACGGCAAATGGGAAACAGCAAACTATAAAATAACATTTAATGAAAATGGTTTTATTGCAGGTTTGTATGATAAATCAGCAGACAGAGAAGTGATTCAGGCGGGACAAATCGCCAATGAATTGCAGCTGTTCGATGATTTGCCGACAGATTGGGATGCCTGGGATATTGATCCAAAGTTTGCTTCACAGAAATTAAATAACACAACATTACTAGAATCAAAAGTAGTCTATGCAGGCGAATTAACTGATGAGTTATTTTTTCAATGGAAGATAAATGATTCGGTCGTCTCACAGCGAATGATTTTTGATCATACAACCAGACTGATTCATTTCCGGACACATGTTGACTGGAAAGAAACAAATAAATTACTTAAAGTGGCGTTTCCTGTCAATGTCTTTTCACCATTTGCCACATATGAAATTCCGTTTGGTACGGTCACTCGACCAACCCATAACAACACGACATGGGAACAAGCCCAGTTCGAAGTATGTGGACAAAAATGGGCCGATTTATCGGAAGGCAGCTATGGTGTCAGTTTATTAAACGATTGCAAGTATGGTTATGACGTGAAAGAGCGGAACATCAGACTTTCGCTGTTGCGTTCACCAAAATGGCCTGATGTAACAGCAGATATTCATGAACATGAATTTGCGTATTCTTTATATCCGCATCAAGGGGATTGGAGAAATGCGAAAACGGTTCAGAAAGGTCATGAAATAAATACAAATGATCCTGTAGTCAAGATAGATCAGCATAAAGGTAATCTTGATCCTGCTGCTTCGTTTGTTGAGTTTCAAAGTGACAGTGTTGTTCTTGAGGCAATCAAACTTGCGGAAAATGAACAAGGTGTTGTCATGAGATTATATGAGGCAGAAGGAAACGAAACTGCTGTACAAATGAAGCTGCAAGGTGAAGCAGTTATTACAGAAACGAACTTATTGGAAAAACCTGTTGCTGGTTCGGAACAAATGGACAGCTTAGAGCGCAAGTTAAAACCTTATGAAATTAGTACATTTCACGTTTCGAAAGTGAAATAGATTGATTATGGTGGAGGAGGCTAAAAGATGAAATTAGGAATGAGTTCTTACAGTTTAGCAAACGCGATCCATTCAGGCGAGATGACCATCCTTGATGTGATCCAGTGGACAAAGGATCAGGGCGGCGAGCATATTGAAATTGTGCCGATTGGCTATACACTAACGGACAATCCAGAGCTTGTTCAGGATATTGTGGTAAAAGCAAAAGAGCTGGGTATCGAGATATCCAATTATGCGATCGGAGCAGATTTTCTAGCAGGAGATGATCAGCATTTCGCGGCAGAACTGGAAAGAGTCAAAAAAGAAGTGGATATTGCCAATGCGTTAGGTGTGAAGAGAATGAGGCATGATGTTTCGTTTAAGCCACCGACTGAAACAGGAGCAGAACAATTTTATCAGGACTTGCCAAAGATCGTGGAAGCGTGCCAGGAGATTGCTGATTATGCGAAACAATATGATATTGTGACAAGCATTGAGAACCACGGCTTTTATATTCAATCAAGTGATCGGGTCAACATGATTGTTTCCCTTGTGAATCGCCCGAATTTCGGCCATACACTGGACATCGGCAATTTTGTCTGTGTAGATGAAGACCCGACAGTGGCAATCAAAAAATGTATCAGCAATGCGACGATGATTCATGCCAAAGATTTCTATGTTCGTCCAGCTACCTGGCACAATCCTGGAGAGGGATGGTTCTCGTCATCTGGCGGCAAATATTTACGCGGTGCGATTACAGGGCAAGGCGACATTGATATAAAAGATATTTTGAAGACTATCAAAGAATACGGCTATGATGGCTATCTGTCGATTGAATTCGAGGGATTGGAAGAATGCAAGAAAGCGAGCAAAATATCGATACAAAATGTCCGCAACATTTGGGAGCAAATTTAGGAGGGAAGCGAAATGAGCAAAATCAAAGTTGGTGTGATTGGACTAGGTTCGATCTCTGAAATGCATATTCAAGGCTATTTGAAAAGCCAGGACGCCGAATTAATCGCAGTTACCGATATGAATGAAAGTCGTGCCAAACAAAAAGCGGAAGCATTAAACATCGACCTTTATTATACAGATTATCGTAAAATGCTTGAAAACAAAGAGATTGATGCGGTAAGCATTTGTACATGGAATAACTCTCATGCCGAAATTGCCATCGCAGCATTGGAAGCAGGAAAACATGTCTTAATTGAAAAGCCTTTATGTAAAACAGTGGAAGAAGCATTGGCAATTGAAGAAGCAGCCAAAAAACACCCTGAGCAAATTTTGCAAATTGGTTATGTGCGACGTTTTGGTACAAATACTCAAGTATTAAAACGCTTTATTGATAATGGTGATTTAGGTGAGATTTATTATGCAAAAGCATCCTGTTTAAGAGTTCTGGGAAACCCTGGCGGCTGGTTTGCGGATAAAGAACGCTCAGGCGGAGGGCCGTTAATCGATCTTGGTGTCCATGTGATTGACCTGTGCTGGTACTTAATGGGAAAACCAAAGGTCCAATCTGTCAGCGGCAATGCCTATAATAAATTAGGAAACCGATCCAATATAGAATATAAATCTTTTTACAAAGCAGCCGATTATGACAGCAAGCAAAATACGGTAGAGGATATGGCGAACGCATTAATCCGGTTTGAAAATGGCGCTTCCTTATTCGTTGATGTCAGTTTCACATTGCATGCGGATAAAGAGGAAGTCCGTGTAAGCTTGCATGGGGATAAAGGCGGTGCGGATATTGAGCCATCACTGCAAATTTTCACAGAGAAAAACAACATAATGTTAAACAGCACACCGCAAATTGATCACTTAACATTTGATTTTAACAATGGCTTCCAAAGCGAAATTGATCATTTTGTTGCAAGTGCCCAAGGAAAAGAAAAATCGATCTCCCCGGTAGAAGATGGTGTCGAGATGATGAAAATCCTTACAGGTGTTTACAAGTCCAGTGAAAAACAAGCAGAAATCCGTTTTGATTAATGTCCGGAGGTGTTTAACATGGCAAAAATAGTATTACAGAATTGGCAATTCTCACAAGCCGATGAGGAAAATTGGAGACAAGCAACGGTTCCAGGGTGTGTTCATACTGATTTGTTAGCACACAATCTGATTCCTGATCCTTTTTACGCCAAAAACGAATTGGATGTGCAATGGGTAGATAAAAAAGACTGGGAATATACAGCAACCTTCCAGCTCTCCAAACAGGATATGGAGGAAGATGTGCTGGAAATAGTGTTTGAAGGACTGGACACCTATGCAGATGTGTATATCAACAATGAAAAAGTGCTGACAGCTGATAACATGTTCCGCAGATGGAACCTTGATATACAGCCATATGTGCATGAAGGTGAAAATGCGTTATTGATATATTTCCATTCTCCGATTTTACATGACATAGATAAGCCAGATCAGCTTGGCTACAACTTACCTGCAGATAATGATCATTCTGAAGATGGCGGAACTGGTGAGAAGAAATTAAGTGTGTTTGCCCGCAAAGCGCCATATCATTATGGCTGGGATTGGGGCCCTCGTTTTGTCACAAGCGGGGTCTGGAAAGAGGTATATATTGAAGCATGGTCTGACGTGAAGATAAAAGATGTATATATTAAACAAAATAAGGTTGCGGCAGATCTGGCTGAACTACAAGCAATTGTAGAAGTAGAGTCACAAGCGGAAAAGGATATAGATTTGGTTGTATCCGATCAACATGGCTTCAGACGTGTCGAGCAATTTTCGATAGCGAAAGGAATCCAGACGCTGGAAGTGCCTTTTTCCATTGCAGAACCGAATTTGTGGTGGAGTAACGGTTTAGGTGATCCTTATTTGTACCAGTTTTCCATCGATATTGCTGAACAGGATACGGTTTTAAGCAGTAAAAAGGTGAAAACAGGATTACGTTCCATTCGGCTGGTACAGGAAGATGACCAGTATGGAAAAAGTTTTTATTTTGAATTAAACGGTGTGCCTGTTTTTATGAAAGGGGCCAATCACATCCCGAATGACAGTTTTCTGACAAGATTGGATAAGAAAAATTATCAGCATGAAATTGCCACAGCTGCTGCTTCGAATATGAATATGCTTCGCGTGTGGGGAGGCGGTATTTACGAATATGACGAGTTTTATCAATTATGTGATGAACACGGCATTCTCGTCTGGCAGGATTTTATGTTTGCCTGCAGTATGTATCCGGGAGACGAACCATTTTTACACAGTGTCAGACAAGAAGCGATTGATAATGTCAAACGCTTGAGAAATTATGCCAGTATCGCGCTCTGGTGTGGCAATAACGAAATGGATGCAGCATGGTCACAGTATCAGGAGGAAGCTGGATGGGGCTGGAAACAGCGTTATAACATGACACAGCGAGAAGAAATCTGGCAGGCATATGATAAGATATTCCATCAGATTTTACCAGATGTGTTAAAGGAATATGATCCGTTAAAAGATTACTGGCCAAGTTCACCGATGCAGGCACTCTCTTCCGATGAAGAGCAGCATGCCGGATCAAATACAGTAAAAAAAGGCGACATTCATTATTGGGATGTGTGGCATGGCCAAAAACCGCTCGAAGCGTATAAAGAGCATGTCGGCCGCTTTATGAGTGAGTATGGCTTTCAGTCATTCCCTGAAGAGAAGACAGTCCGGACATATGCGGAGGAAAAAGACTTTGAGCTGGAATCACCGGTTATGCTGCATCACCAGAAAAATGGTGCCGGCAACCGCCTGATCAAAACATATATGGATCTCTACTATAAAGAGCCGAAAGACTTTGCCGCCTTTTTGCATTTAAGTCATATTCTACAGGCAAATGCCATTCGGATGGCTGTTGAAGCACATCGGATGAATATGCCTCAATGTATGGGAACATTATACTGGCAAATGAATGATTGCTGGCCTGTTGCTTCATGGTCCAGCATGGATTATTACGGCAGATGGAAAGCGGTTCAATATGATATGAAAGACCGCTTCAAGCAGACAGTTGTTATTGCGGATCAGGGGAACGATCAGTTAACACTTTATGCAGTTTCCGATCAATTGGAAAATCAGGCGGCAGAACTGATCTTCCAGGTATTTGATTTTGAGGGAAATCTCCTTGACGAGACAAGGCAAAATGTTGAGGTACAAGGCAACAGCTCTGTTGTCATTTATCAAGAAGACGTGTCTGCTATTGCTGAGGGGCGGAGCGATGTTGTTCTGCTGGCATCATTGAAAACAGGAGACAGGGTGCTTGATAGAGTAGAACATTTATTAGTGAAGCCAAAGGATGTAGAGCTGGAGAATCCGCGAATTTCAGTCGAGTATGTGGAGGATGCAATTGAATTAACATGCCAGCATTTTGCGATGAATGTCTGGTTAGAAACAGAGGAAGACGGCTATTTCGATCAAAACAATTTCAGTTTGCTGCCAGGTCAGAAAAAGAGAGTCCTGTTCACAGAATCAGTGATCGATAATGTTGATTTTTCTCAGATTAAATTGCCGGAGGGATTAGTTGTTAAGTCTATGTATGATTTTGTATAAATAAAGCGTTGATTGTTGCGGAAGGGTTGCACAGAGGAGATGGTGCAACCCTTGTTTTTGAATAGAAATGGTAGTTTTCCAGGTTAATTCGGATTTAAAGCGGAAAAGGGAAGTGGTAGTATGCGGGTTTTCTCGTTAATCCGGATATAAAGCGGAAAACGGAGGACGTAGCAAGCGGGATTTCCCGTTAATCCGGATATAAAGCGGAAAACGGAGGACCGAGCAAGTGGTATTTCCCGTTAATCCGATTATAAACCGGAAAACGGAGGAAGCAGGAAGCGAGATTTCCCGTTAATCCGGGTATAAAGGGGAAAACGGAGGACGTAGCAAGCGAGATTTCCCGTTAATCCGCCGATAAAGCGGAAAACGGAAGTCGTAGTAAGCGAGATTTCCCGTTAATCCGGGTATAAAGCGGAAAACGGAGGACGCAGGAAGCGGAATTTCCCGTTAATCCGATTATAAAGCGGAAAACGGAGGACGCAGGAAGTGGTATTTCCCGTTAATCCGATTATAAAGCGGAAAACGAAAGACGCAGCAAGCGAGATTTCCCGTTAATCCGGGTATAAAGCGGAAAACGGAAGACGCAGGAAGCGGAATTTCCCGTTAATCCGCCGATAAAGCGGAAAACGGAGGACGTAGCAAGCGAGATTTCCCGTTAATCCGCCGATAAAGCGGAAAACGGAGAACGCAGGAAGCGGATTTCCCGTTAATCCGATTATAAAGCGGAAAACGGAGGACCGAGCAAGCGGAATTTCCCGTTAATCCGCAAATAAAGAGGAAAACAAAGTACCCATCAAGCGAGATTTCCCGTTAATGCTCCAATCGTCTGCAAGAGTCAAAAAATCTTTATGGAGAGTTCTTTTCTACTTTTCATTAACAATAAATATTATTACAGAGAGGATGGAAATGCTATGGATTTCCCTGTTATTGCAAAAGAATTTCGGAATCATACACTTGAAAATACACATCAGGGAGCAATATGTGTAATCGATCAAGAGAAGCAGATCATTTACAAGAAAGGTGATATACAAAACCCAACGTACTATCGGTCAGCAATGAAGCCGCTGCAGGCAATTCCTGTTTTCAGCAGTAATGTTATAGAAAAATATCAGTTGACAGGGGAAGAAGCGGCATTATTTACAGCTTCCCAGCGAGGAGAACAATATCATGAACAGGCGCTGTTACGTTTAGCAGAAAAATTGTCTCTAAACGAAAACCAATTAATTTGTAACAAAAGCTATCCTTTAAACGAGCAGGCAAGAATGGACTATATTAAATCAAATAAAGAAAAGAGAGCGCTTATACATAATTGTGCCGGAAAGCACTTGGGATTCCTGGCATATGCGAGAGAGAAAAATTTCAATAGCGATTATGATGAACTAAACCATCCGATCCAGCAGGAAATTTTAGCAGTTGTCTCAGATCTGTCTGAGACCCCGGCAGATCAAGTAATCACAGGGATCGATGGATGTGGTGTTCCAGTTTTTGCCGTATCGTTATATAACATGGCTGTTTCCTATCTCAAATTTGCGAATCCAGAAAGCATCCAAAATGCCACTACAAGAATAGCTGTAGAAAAAATTGCAAAGGTAATGAACAGCTTTCCGCATATCGTAGCATCTCATCATTTTATTTGCACCACTTTATTGGAAGACGAAAATATTGTGGCAAAAGGTGGAGCTCAAGGTGTTTATTGCTTGGCTCTGAAAAAGGAAAAAATCAGTATTGCCTTGAAGGTTTACAGCGGAACAGAGTTATTATGGCCTTTGTTAATTGCAGAGATTTTAAAGAAAATAAACTACAGTAACGAGCAGACGATTCAAAGATTATATGATTTGAAATCTTCCACTATAAAAAATGATAACGGAAAAGAAGTTGGCCATATTGAATTATGTTTATAATCTTTGCTTCATACAAAACCAAACCCCAATTGCCAAAAACAATTGGGGTCTCCCTTATCCTAAATCATGATCTTAATTTCAAAGCTAAACCTCTTAAAAAGTCACGTGCGAATTGATCGCCGCACTCTTTATAGTTTTTGTGTCCTTCTTTACGTAACAGGCCACTTAATTCGCCTTTCGTTACCGTAACCCCAGCTATCTGAAAAATTTCCAGCATTTCTTCACTTGTCAGGGATAGGGCGATCTTCAATTTTTTCAGCAATACATTATTGATATTTGCATTGCCTTTCGTTAAAAGAGCCGGCTGTTCAGTTTGACCAGGCTTTGGCTCTTGTTTCCCTCTCTTATACGTAATCAGACCATTTAAGAAGGATTCGAGCATTTTATTATTACACTTGATTTGGTCATCATTTGTATCTTCATCATAGCTGTCTTTTGACTTAATCAGCAGCTTTAGTACTTCCTCCATTGTCAGGTTCACACCGCCAAGTTCAAAGACCTCTACCATCTTCGCGTCTTTTAAATTTAGTGCATATCTTATTCGAATTAATATATCATTATTGTCTAAACTCAAAATACATCCTCCTACCTATTCAGATACTAGGTAAACTTTTTTCTCATCTATTGTAGCGTAAACTGGTAGCAGAAATCAAAAGTGCCTAACTGAATTTTCATAAATAGGCAATTAACTTTGGATTCGAGATAATTCATGCTATCATTCTATAGCAAAACCATAACGAAATAAGGGAAATGACAATGAAAAAATATTATATAGATGTAATTCAATATAGAGGCGATCGTGCTTCCTTCGGTTTTGAGCAGGGGAAATGGTTGAAACAATCACCCTTGCATCCGATTTATACCAACCCTGATATTGCAAAAAAATTACGCTTTTCTATTAATCTTAGTGAAGCGGTAGAATGGATAAAGGCATTGTTTCCTGCATTTCTGGAAGAGCTTCAAGGGCTTGCTGAGGGCTTGGACCTTACCTTTGATCAGGCTATTATGCATTTCAGTGGCTATCAGCAGGAGTGGAAAAAGTCTGGCTGTACTATTTTAACCGGTGATCATTATCTTGTTCGCAATTACGATTATCATCCGAAAACATATGAAGGCAGATTTGTTTTATTTCAGCCAGACAATGGATATGCAACCATCGGCCCGTCACAGCGAATTGTTGGAAGAGCAGACGGTATGAATGAAAAGGGATTGATGACTGGTTATAATTTTGTTAATCGCAGAAATGCCGGCGATGGTTTTATTCCGACAATCATAACAAGAATGATATTGGAAAAATGCCAATCCAATGAAGAAGCGATCGCATTACTTAAAGAAGTACCACACCGTGTGGCTTTTAACTATGTGCTGGCAGATCGATTTGGAAACCGTCATGTGGTGGAAGCAACTTCACAGGCAGTCCGTGTCAAAGAAGATACAAGAAGCACCAATCACTTTGATCTGTTGACAGAAGCAAACCGTCACCACCTGGCAGACTCCCAAAGACGGATGGCCATCTTAAGAAATCAAAAGCAGCAGCTATCAAAACCTGAAGCTTTTCAACTGTTGAATAATATAGAAAAAGAATTGTTTGCAGAGAAATATCTCCAGTCAGCAGGAACTTTGCATACATCAATATATGATACCAATTCACTGGAAGCGGGCATTGCATTAGGTCACAATCGGATGCCAACTATCTTTTCATTTGGGGACTGGCTGCAAGGCAAGGACAGCTGGGTCAGGAAAGTGAAAGGGCAGATCAATACAAATGAGCGGATGCCTTATATGGATGGGGTGGGGGAAAATGAATAGTTATTCAAGGACCTGCGTTTCAAAAGAATAATTAAGATTGCCATCTTTTGCTCTCAACGCTCATCTAAAAGTTTGTTTGTGTTCTGAATATACCATTGACCTGATCGTATATACATTAATCAATAGTTACAAAAAGCACTGCCGGAATTAACCTGACAGTTTTAATTCTGGCAGTGCCATTTACATAACCAAGATTATTTCCTAAGATTGACCCCCTAATCAGAATCTTATCCCCTATCTACAAATCTCCTATTATGTGATTATTATAGTTAACTTACCCATCTTCAAAAGCTACAAGAAAATAGTAAAAATTATCTCACCTCAAAATGACAACGCTAACATTATATTTCTTATACTTCTGAAATAATAAACCCGTTAATTTACCGCTGATTTAATTGTAAAGGAGGGGGTTATTTTCTAAAACTATAAAGGCTTTATGTAAAGGTATGTTGGTATTTTAGTCACTTATCTTTTTGAAAAAGGAGTTGAGTTCCGCAGTTTTCTTCTATAACCCTGGAAATCTAATAGTATTATACACTTTAAAGGGAGGTAAAAAAATGAAGGTTGGAAAATCCTTGTGTAAGTTTTTATGTGTCATGATGGTACTTTCTCTTGCAATGATGGACGTTAAACCAGCAAATTATTCAAATGCAGCAAGTAAGGGGGAAACAGAGTTGACAGATTTAAAGGTCAACTATCAGAAAAACCCGATTGGAATTGAATTGGATGATGTTAAGTTCAGTTGGAAGCTAACATCTAATGTTGTTGGTATCAATCAGACATCATACCAGATTGTTGTGAAAGAATCAGGTGGGAAGAAAGTATGGGACAGTGGTGTTGTGGAAGATGCAAAATCAGTAGGCATACCATATGATGGTCCGGCCCTTGATTTAGAGTCACGCTACACATGGGATGTGAAAGTGTCCCTTTCCAATGGAAAAAAAGTGAATTCAAATTCAGCTTACTTTGAAACAGGAACGGATTTCGAGAGCGCGGAATGGATTTATCATAAAAATAAATCGGAGGACTATTTTAAGGAGAAGGTAGAGGTTTCGCTTAATGCAACAATCGTGGAAGGCGGCTTTATCCTGGATTGGGGCATGAAGAATAAAAACACAGGATATGTATGGAGTTTGACTGACACAACACTAACACAGAGTATTAAAAAAGATGGTGTTGCAAAGGAAATTGGATCAGTTGATATATCGGAAGAAGTAGACCTGAATAAAGCCTTTGATCTGAAAGTATCAGCCGACAAGGAAAACATTGTCACAGTTATAAATGGAGAAGAAGTGAGTACTGTACCAAAGAGTCACGCAATAGAAGGTCCATTTATCGCTTTGACTGCGAGTGAAGGTTCAAGAAGGAGTCCGAAGCAAGAAGCACATTTTAGTGACATCGTACTGGAAGTAGATGGAGAACAAGAGTCAGTGACAGAGTTTGATGGAGCAGTATTGAACGCTGGCGTTTTAGAACTGAGTGGTGTGACGGCTTTTCAAAAGAATTACCAGGGAGAAGCTGTAGAATACATGGCTGATCCTTCGACACTGCCGTTATTCCGGACAGAAAAACAACTCGACGGGAAAGGTAAAATTGCTTCAGCAAGATTGTATATTACCTCTTTGGGTATATACGAAGCTTATATTAACGGGCAAGAGGTAATGTTAGAGAAAGATGATGGTACGAAACTTGATGATACATTTAATCCTGGCTGGACAGACTTCCATCAATATACAAACTATCAATCTTATGATGTAACAGATTACATTAAAGAGGACAAAGTAGCCTTAGGTGTAATGGTTGGTACCGGTTTTTATGGAGGGGAAGCTGGAAGTAACGGTGGAGGAAACATTTACTATAAAATCGGAGATGAATTAGAAAAGGAATTGGCACTATTATCCAAACTGGTCATCACCTATAAAAATGGCGAACAGGAAGTTATTACGACGAATGATAATGAGTGGAAAGTAACAACAGACGGTCCTGTTAAAATGAATGATTTCTTTAAAGGTGAAGTTTATGATGCGCGTCTTGAGGAAAATATTGCAGGTTGGAATAATGTTGAATTTAATGATGATGAATGGAATAAGGTAGATATCTTTAACTATGAAGGTGAACTGGTAGCAAGCAGTGAAGCTGCAGCCTATATGCTTGAGGAAAATAGAGTTTATCCAGCCGAGGGAGAAAACACTTTTATCTATGATCCAAATGATATAGATTATTCCAATGAAGATCTTGCACTAGGTGAAGTGAAACGTACAGTGATAGATCCAACAGAGGATATAAAGCTTCCTAAAGGCAAAACGTTAATGATTGATCTTGGCCAGAATATCGCTGGCGTTCAACATATTTCTGTTTCTGGTGCAGAAGGAACAACAGTTTCTATGCGTGGAGCAGAAATGCTGAATGATGGCAGAGACCACGAAAACAGCAGCTTTGGCAGTGACGGCCCGAAAGGAACGCTTTACTGGTCAGGAATTACACGTGGAAGAGAAAAGGATGAGAACTGGTATACCGATCACTATACATTAAATGAAAAGGAAGTTCAGAACTACCAGCCAAGGTTTACTTATCATGGGTTTCAGTACCTTGAAATAACGGCAACAGAAGATATCGTTATTCATGATGTATATGGACAGCCAATTACTTCTTCTATTGATAACACCTTATCTATTGAAACAAATAATGAGAATGTGAACAAGTTATTCCAAAATGCACTTTGGGGACAGAGGGGTAATTTCCTTTCCATACCAACAGATACTCCCGGGCGATCAGAGCGTTTAGGCTGGACGGGTGATATCCAGGTGTTTGGAGATACTGCACTGTACAACTTTGACTCAGTGGCATTCCTGAACAATTATGTAGATATTCTCAAGGATTATGCAAAAAATAATAATGGCTATATCGCCGATTATTTGCCGACAATTAATGAGAAGACAACAACAAATGCAGGCTGGTCTGATGTCATCATTACATTACCTTGGGACATCTACATGCATACAGGAGATGTATCCATTCTGGAAGAAACCTACGATACAATGAAGAAGTATATGGAAAATGTGATAAGAGACGGAATGAATGCAGGTTACGGGGATTGGGTTGCCATGGAAGGTACCGCTCCAGAATTTATGGCAGTGATGTACCAGGCACTTGATGCTGAGAGAATGGAGAAGATTGCTTCATTGCTAGGGCACACTGCTGATGCAGAAATGTATGCCAAAGAAAGACAACGTGTAATAGATTTAGCAAAAGAAAAATATGTGGATGAAAATAATAACCTTCTATCTGTAAGTGTTGATGATTTCTCGAGTGCGTTCCTGATTGATTTGTTCAAAGACAATTCCCAAACAAGTATTATTTGGGCACTTAAGATGGGACTCTATGATTCTGAAGAACAGAAGCAGATACTTATTGAGAATTTGTTGAAAAACATAGCGAATGAGAATCGATCAGAAAGAGAGAATGCAGGTGAAAATACATTGTCTACTGGCTTCTTGGGTGTGAACGAATTGTTACCTGTTCTTACTGAAAATGAGCTTTCGAATAAATCTTATGACTTGCTGCTGCAGGATGAAATGCCTTCATGGCTGAATCATGTAAAACTCGGAGCAACAACAACTTGGGAACGCTGGAATGCTTATACATCTGAATACGGCTTTGATGACGCAGGAATGAACTCCTTCAACCATTATGCTTATGGCTCTGTAGTGGAGTGGATGGTTGAATATATGGCTGGAATTCAGAAAAGTGAACAAGATCCAGGTTTTAAACACATTATTTTACAGCCAACAATGGATACTGGTGAAAAATATAATAATCAAGAGCGTATAAATACGGTAGAATCACAATTTGAATCCTATTATGGAACAATTGTATCAAAATGGACAGCAAAGCAAGGGAATTTGAACAGTTATGAAGCAGTGATTCCTGCCAATACTAGTGCAACAGCTTACTTACCAATTGATGATGTCTCTGTTGCAGAAGATATTCCAGGTGTCAAATTTATAGAAACATTAAACCGTCATGGAATTAAAGTCGCTCGATTTGAACTGCAGGCTGGCGGCTACAAATTCAAGATAGTTGATGGAGTTCTTACTGTAGAGTTACTGGACGGATTTATAACTGATTCAGACAAAAGATAAAGTGGAATAAGTGAAAATTACATGCCATTGTTGCGCGCAGTATAGACAACAAGGTGAATTGATCAAAAACCATTCCTAATACCCTTCTGTGGCAAATTAATTTGTCACAGAAGGATTTCTCCACTAAAAGGGGCTAATTTTGACATCTTAAATACTATATGCCTGCATTATTACAGTTTGTTTCATTCCATCCATTTCCAAGTTAATTTTCTGCAGCAGGAAAAGTGAATACATATATTTATTTAGGAGTATGATATAATTATATTAGGGATTAGATAAAGGTAAATGAATGGAGGGAGCTGATGAAAAGAGGACTTTCGATGCTTTGTTCAATTATAATGCTGTTAATTGTAAGCGCTTGCGTCAAAGGCGCTGAAGAAGATCTCTACAAAGTTGTGTATAAAAGTGAGGAAGTCGATATAGAGGTGGAGGATAAGCAGAATACGGAATATTCTATTGCTATCATTCCAAAACTTATTAATATTCCTTATTTTAATGCAGTCGAAGAGGGGGCACTAAAGGCAGGAAAGGATCTCGGTGTTCATGTTATCTATAAAGGTCCTCGTACTGCAGAACCCTCCCAGCAAATACAAATAATCAACGAATTTATTGAAGGAGGAGAAGTTGATGTGATTGCTGTTTCCGCTAATGATCCGGAAAAATTAGTTCCTGTCTTAAAAAAAGCGAAACAGCATAATATTAGAGTGATTACTTGGGACGCTGATACAATGCCGGAGGGGAGAGAATTCTTTATCAACATGGTTCACCCTGAGACATTAGGCAGGCATTTAATGGATACGCTTGCATGGAACACAGGCGAAGAAGGAGAATTTGCCATTATGACAGGAGCTAATTCAGCAGCGAATTTGAATGAGTGGTTAAAATGGATAAAAGTGCAGCACAAGGAATACTATCCTAGTATGTCTCTGGTTGAAGTTGCGGCAACAGATGACGATCCCCATAAGGCTTACACGATTGCCAAACGGCTTATAGCAGACTATCCCAATCTAAAAGGGATTATCGGAAATTCCTCAGTAGGTCCCCCGGCAGCTGCACAGGCAGTTCAAGAAGCAGGTAAGAATGGCGAGATTGCGGTTGTTGGCTTATCACCACCTAACGATATGAATGAATACTTGAAAAATGATGCTGCTCAGGTAGTCACATTATGGAGTCCCAAGAAACTCGGTTACTTAACGGTTGCTTTAAGTCGGAATATTCTTAGCAATTATTTGCCTTACGATAATCAGGATATACCAGGAGTAGGAAAAATCCGGATGATGAATGATATGGTGATTATGGGGGAACCGATTGATTTTGTAAAAGAAAATGTGGATCAATATGATTTTTAAAAAATTCAGAGACAGCAAATTAATGTCGAAGTTGATGCTTACTTACATATTACTGACAGTTATTCCGATCTCGGTTTTAGGTTACATTGCCTATAGTCAGTATACAAAATCAATTGAAGACGAAGTTGGCAAGTATATTCCTCAATTACTGGAACAGGCAAACAACAATATTGATAACCAAATAAATGATTTCAAAAATTTGCCTGATGCTGTTTACAATTCATCACAGGTAATTGAAATATTACGAAAGGACGCTTATCAGACAAAGTCAACCTTATTACAAGACGAGTTTATCGTAAACAGCTATTTATCAAGAACTTATATAAATAATGGGAATAATGACATTTTAGGTGTGTTTGTACTGTCGAAAGGACGAATGTTCAAAAGTGCAAAAATGAATTATAAAGGCTTTAATAAGGATTCCTTTCCGATGATATATGGGGATGACGTTGATTTGCAAGGAAGGGTAGAAATTATACTTCCTTCTCAAACAGATATTACCTTCGAAAATAATGTTCCATTTATTCTGTTTATGCGAGAATTAAGAGATTATGAGAATCAGGAGACATTGGGGGCAGTGTTTATTGCTATTCAGCTGTCTTTCCTGGATGAGGCACTAAAAAGCCTTGATAAGGATCATATTTCAAGTATATGGATAGCAGATCAGAATGGAAAAAATGTTTATCATACGAACTCGGATTTAATTGGGGAAAGTGATGAAAATTATTCCAATTACCCAAATATCAATGGAAGTTTCAGAACAACACAATTAGCACAAAATCAATTGATTAGCAGAAACGAATTATCTGCTACGGACTGGACATTATTTCATAGTGTAGCCTTACAAGATCTTACCAAAGAAACAGATATGGTGAGAAATGGAACGATTATCGTTTTTATTATTTTCGTTTTGCTTAGTACGATTATTTCTATTTTTCTAGCATGGAATGTCTCCAGTCCGCTGAATAAATTAACCAGACTGATGAAGCGGGTGGAACAAGGGAACTTTAATGTAGACTTGCCGATTAATAAAAATGATGAGATTGGAATTTTAGCAAACAGTTTTAATTCTATGATTCAAAAAATCAATCAACTAATTAAGAAAAACTATCAAATTGAGTTACGTCAAAAAGATGCGGAATTATATGCCCTGCAGTCTCAAATTAATCCCCACTTTATGTACAACACTCTGGAAACAATAGGTTATGCTGTAGACGAGGAAGATAAAGAAACCGTTACCAAGATGGTTACATTGCTTGGCAAAATGTTGAGGTATTCATTAAACAATAAAGAAAAGCTGGTTCTTATCTCACAGGAACTTGACCATATCAATGATTATTTAACGATTCAAAAATTCAGATTTGAAGACAGGGTTGATTTTCACTTTGATGAACAGATCGATACAAGTATCTTTTATATGCCTAAATTTGTTATGCAGCCAATCATAGAAAATTCGATCAAGTACGGTCTCGAGAAACTGGAACCAACTCTTATCAGTATTTCCATTAAGAAAACGAACAATGATGAATTACATATACGTATAGAAGATAATGGTCCAGGTATTGAGAAAGAAGTTCTTACAAAACTGAATCATTCCCTTGGACAAAATCCAATGGCAAAGAGAAGTTCCAATTTTGGATTAATTAATGTCCATGCGAGAATTGCAATGATCTATGGGTCTGCTTACGGAATCAGGGTGGAAAGTGAAAAGGAAAAAGGAACAGTAGTTATTATAAAGATACCGGCTTCAACGAATAGAGAAATTGGATAAAGGGGTTGAGGAGAATGGTAGATAAAGTGATAAAAGTAGTGATCGTTGATGATGAACCACGGTTAAGACGAGGAATCGAAAGACTGGTTTTATCTTGTGGAGACAGCTGGGAAGTAATCGGTACTTATATGTCTGGGAAAGAATGTCTGGAAACAATTAAGCAAACAGACCAGTCTTTTGATTTATTAATTACGGATGTGAAAATGCCGGAAATGGATGGCCTGACATTGATCAAAGAGTTGAAAAAAGAGTTATCATTCTATTCTATTGTTATCAGTGGTTTCGACGACTTCCAGTTTCTCCAGACAGCTATTCGCGAAGGAGCAAGCGATTATCTTATTAAACCAATTGATCGCTATGATTTTAAAAAGCAGCTTGATAGAATACAAGAAGAAATCCATACACAATGGGGGAAAGCGAAACAGTA
This sequence comes from Gracilibacillus oryzae, assembly GCF_009498735.1. Classification (GTDB taxonomy): domain Bacteria; phylum Bacillota; class Bacilli; order Bacillales; family Amphibacillaceae; genus Gracilibacillus; species Gracilibacillus oryzae. The sequence continues at coordinate 13,791 of NZ_ML762431.1, read as the reverse complement.
TGCAGAAATAAAATGGAAAGCTTCACAACTTTCTTATGTACAGCAAACGCAAAAGCTTAGTGAAATAATGTGGCAAAATGAGATAGATATCTCCCATATGGACTGGACAAAAGAATTTCCACAAGGAACCTACACGCTTATGTATGTAAGTATTGATCATTTGTTGAGTAAATCAAAGACATTTGATCAAAAGGATTGGAATGCCTGGTTTTATGCAGTAGAAAACATTATAGATGAAATATTGACAAATAGTGCTGGAACGAAAACATGGAAATGGAAAGGCAGAGAATTGTCTTTTTGGATTCTTGTTCATCATGAGTCAGATGGTGTCAATGAGTCAGTTTTATTTGCAAAACATTTAAAAGATAAGATTAAAGCTTTTACTCCTTTTACATGCTCGATTGCTGTCAGCGAACAATTTAATGAACTTTCCGTGCTTTCAAGTATCAAGGATGAATTGGTAACCTATATGCAGTTCCGTTTATTGTATGGAAGTGGCAGAATATTTTCTAAAAGTTTATTGGAGAATGCAAAGGAAGATACACCCTCTATTGAAATAACCGCAATTGGAAATGAAATAGATCGAATCATTTTTACATTGGAAAGTAATCATAAAAATAAAGTATGGAAGAACATGAACAGTTTTCTTAGCAATGTGGAAAAGTTAGATTCTCCTGCTGATATTAAAAAAGCGGTTCAATTATTAGGGATAAGGATGACCAACTTTTTCATTACGAAAATTGGCGGGAAGCATGAATTTGATCATATACAGGAAGTATTTGACCTAACGAATAAAACATCCACGATCAGTGAACTGAAAATTGAAGTTTATGAATGGACAAAAAAAATGCTCGAGTTATTGGAAAAGCAAACAGCAATAAGGCAGCTTGATTCGATGGAAATTGCTAAAGAGTGGATCCGTAATCATCTTAATGAAAATATAACGATTCCAAAGATCGCCAGTCAAGTTTACATGAATCCAACCTATTTTTGTGAATATTTCAAAACCCAATCTGGAGAAACTGTCCTTGATTATGTAACAAGAGTAAGGATTGAGAAGGCAAAAGAGATTTTATTAACCAGTGATTGTAAGATAAATGAAGTCTCCGTGAAAGTAGGTTATTCAGATACAAAATATTTCAGCAAACTATTCAAAAAATTTTATGGAGAAGTACCTTCAAAATACAAAAACAGAATGATGCATGATCAAATCTGACTTCCTGATACAGGGAGTTTTTTTATTTTCTTATTCATCGTCTATAAGAGGCTGAGATACTCCGAAATGAAAAGAGAAGAATAACCCCCTTAACCGAATTTTATCTCCTACAAGTTACCAATCTTATGAAATAAACTAAGTTTATGAAAGCGTATACGTTAAAAAGATTTTCTTACCAAAGGTTTGTGAGGGGTGAAATTATGTCTGACTATGTTCTGGAATTAAAAGCGATAACAAAGGAATTCCCTGGTGTAAAAGCCTTAGATAATGTTCATTTCAATTTAAAGGCTGGAGAAATCCATGCCTTGATGGGTGAAAATGGTGCTGGGAAGTCAACCTTTATTAAAGTAATAACCGGCGTACACTTGCCAAATAAAGGGGACGTTTATCTAAATGGAGAAAAAGTGGTGTTTCATAATCCGAAAGAGGCTACAAAGGTCGGGATTGCGGCAATTTACCAGCATGTGACGAATTATCCTGATTTAAGTGTAACGGAAAATATATTTATGGGCCATGAAAAAATCAAGAAATCCACACGGAAAATTCAGTGGAAAGAAATGCATGCAGATGCAAAGGCATTATTAGAGAGTCTTGGCTCTGATTTAAACCCAAAAACGGAGATGGGATCGCTGAGTGTTGCGAAACAGCAAATAGTAGAAATTGCCAAAGCATTATCAGCAAATGCAAAGATAATTATTATGGATGAGCCAACTGCCGCATTAACACACAGAGAAAGTGAAGAGCTGTACAAAATTACAGAACGATTAAGAGATGAAGGCGTTGCTATCATTTTTATCTCCCACAGATTTGAAGATATGTACCGGCTTGCAGATCGGGTAACCGTATTAAGAGATTCACAGTATATCGGCACATGGGACGTTGACGGAATCAGTAATGACAAATTAGTTGTAGCTATGGTCGGCAGAGAGATAAAACAGCTTTTTCCTGAAAAGCAAGTGCTGATTGATGAAGAGTTACTGCGTGTAGAGAAATTAGGCCAGGCTGGCATGTTTAAAGATATATCATTTACACTCCATAAAGGTGAAATACTGGGGATTACTGGATTAGTTGGTGCAGGAAGAAGTGAGTTATGCCAGGCACTCTTCGGGATTGAACCATATGATGAAGGTGCTGTGTATTTTGAAGGGGAGAAGGTAACGATCAAAACACCAGCAGATGCAGTGAACCTGGGTATTGGTTACTTGCCAGAGGACCGTCAGACTCAAAGTTTAATCTTGCAATGGTCCATTTCGCAAAATATTACATTGTCATCATTAGATAAGATTTCACATAAAGGATGGCTTAATAACCAAGAGGAAAGAAAAATGTCAAAAACACTGGCAGAACAGGTTGGTGTGAAAACAAACAGTATTTTTAATTTAGCCAGTTCCCTATCAGGTGGAAATCAACAAAAAGTGGCTGTCGCAAAACTCCTGACAAAGGATTTAAAAGTACTTATATTTGATGAGCCAACAAAAGGTGTCGACATTGGGGCAAGATCTTCGATTTATCAAATTATGATCGATCTTGCAAGTGAGGGATATGGCATTATTATGATCTCATCTGAAATGCCAGAAGTGATTGGGCTTAGTGACCGGATAGCGGTGATGTGTGAAGGAAGAATTACCCGGTTCTTAGATAAAGATCAAGCTACCCAAGAAGCAATCTTAGAAGCTGCCATGTCAAAGCAGACAAGTAAAAGCCAAGTAGTTTGATGAGAGGTGAAAATATGATGGAAAGCAACCTGATAAGATATGTATCCAAATTTCGAGAATTAGGTTTACTTGGGTTTATTATCATACTTGCAATTGTCATTCAGTTCTTAAATCCAGCATTTTTAACATTAGGTAATTTAAGCGATATGCTTAAAAATACAGCGATCTTATGTATTTTAGCTTTAGGTATGATGCTTGTACTTGTGACGAGAGGAATTGACTTATCAATTGGTGCTACACTTGCCCTTTCAGGGATGATCACAGCATTAACAGTAAGTGCTTACCCGGGTTTATCACCATTTTTAGCGATATTACTGGGGATTATAGTAGGAAGTGCATGTGGAGTTATTCTTGGGTTATTGGTATCAAAAGTAGGCATCCTGCCGATTATTGCCTCACTAGGCCTTATGAACGCTTTTCGGGGAATGACCTTTTGGGTAGGCGGTGGTGATTGGGTCAGTGCTTATCAAATGCCGGATTCTTTTAAAGGTATTGCAACAAGCAATATATTAGGTATCAATACATTAGTATTTATTGCGATTATTATTTTTCTGTTTTTCTATTATTTTGTCAACAATACGATCACTGGAAGACAAATTTATGCACTTGGAAGCAATCCTGACTCAGCGAAAATAAGCGGTATCAATGCTAATAAAGTTTATATGCTTGTTTATACACTGATGGGAGGACTATCAGGACTTGCAGGAGTTTTGTGGGTGTCAAAATTCGCCTCCTCACAAGGCGATACGGCCAGCGGCTATGAATTAACTGTTATTGCTGCCTGTATACTTGGCGGTGTTAGCATTAATGGTGGTGTTGGTAAAGTTATTGGTGTCTTATTAGGAGCATTTTTGCTTGGAGTACTAGATAACGGTTTACCTTTAATAAATGTCTCACCTTTCTGGCAAATGGGCATTGAGGGTGTAATTATTCTGGTAGCCGTGTTATTTAATACAGAGATTAAAAAGAAGGTTGAAAAGAATAACCGGTTGAGGAGGGTGATTTGACGATGAGTACAAGAACCATAAATAATGTACAGAACTTTAGCTGGAAGCGATTTATGTTGCAATGGGAATGGATGCTTATCGCTTTAATAATCATTATCTTTATTGTAAATAGCTCCATCTCACCCTATTTTCTCAACTTTACCAGTATATCAGATGCAACAATGACTTTTTTAGATAAAGCATTTATTGTTTTTCCAATGGTAATGATCATGATTATGAGAGAAATTGACATTTCAGTCGGCTCTACAGTTGCCTTGGCTTCTGTTGTAATGGCAACAACCTTTAATGCAGGTCTGCCGATGGAATTAGCCATTGTAGTTTGTTTATTAGTCGGTGCTTTATGTGGTTTCTTCAACGGTTTCTTACTTGTTAAGTACAGAGAATTATCAGCAGTTATCGTCACATTATCTACTATGATTCTTTACCGGGGAATTGCCTATATGATTTTAGAAGATCAATCATCTGGCGGCTTCCCGTCCTGGTTCTCTTATTTTGGATGGGGGTACATCGGCCCAATTCCTTTTATCCTCTTATTATTTGTTATTTTAGCAATTGGCTTTGCCTTATTATTGCATAAAACAGTATTTGGAAGACAAGTGTATGCGATAGGAAGTAATACAACCGCCAGCAGATTTTCAGGAGTAAAGGTTGATCGCATCAAACTGATTGTCTTTACTTTAGCTGGAGTGATGGCAGCAATTACTGCCATTTTCCTGACGGCCAGAATGGGAAGTACCAGACCGAATGTGGCCAATATGTATGAATTGGATGTGATTGCAATGGTAGCTCTGGGAGGAATTAGTACCGCTGGGGGAAAAGGAAAAATGCTTGGGGCTATCTTGGCTGTTTTTGTGATTGGTTACTTACAGTATGGATTAGGTCTAATTAATATCCCTGCCCAAATGTTACTGATTGTGATTGGTGTCCTATTAATCGCTTCTGTAACAGTAACGAACCTGAGAGTGAAAGGTAAATTTAAAACGTCCAGTAAGAGTGACAGCAAGGAAAAGGTTTCATAACTATTGGAATGCCAGCTGCAGTTAATAGTCCAGTGGTTGATGGATAGGGTTTGCTGAGTTTTCCAACAGTCAAACATAATTAAGATTATAGGGAGGTAATTAGTAATGAGAAAATGGTGGAGTTTTAGTTTTTTATTGGTGATTTTTCTTACAGTACTAGTAGCATGCGGACAACAAACTGGTGGCAGTAATGAAGATAACAGCGGGGATTCTGGCAGTGAGGGCAATGATGGACAGAGACATGCCGTTATTTTCAAAAGTACAGGTAACCCATTTGGAGAAAAACTGATGGAAGGATTTGAAACTGCGATAACGGAGGCAGGAGATGAAGCGATTCTTAGAGCTCCAGATCAGCCGACTGTAGAGGGGCAAATCCAAATTATTGAGGAACTGATTTCCCAGCAGGTAGATAGTATTACGATTATTGGTAATGATTATGATGGATTGCAGCCTGTATTAACTAAAGCAATGGATCGAGGAATTAAAGTACTTTCTGCAGACTCTGCTGTTAATGGAGCCAGCAGATTGGTACACATCAACCAGGCAGACCCTGAGGCAATAGGCAGAATTCAAATTGAGGCGGTTGCGGAAATGATTGACCATGAAGGCCAAATTGCCATTTTAAGTGCTACATCGCAAGCGTCCAATCAAAACTTATGGATCGAGTGGATGCAAACAGAGTTGGAAAAGCCTGATTATGAAAATATCGAACTGGTGGAAATTGCATATGGTGATGATTTAAGAGATAAAAGTGTTTCAGAGACAGAAGCTTTATTGCAATCATATCCAGATTTAAAAGCAATTATTGCACCAACAACTGTAGGAATTGCAGCGGCATCAAAAGTAATTTCAGATAAGGGTTTACAGGGAGAAGTTGTTGTTACAGGTCTTGGTTTACCAAGTGAGATGGCAGAATACATTGAAAATGGTGTAAGTCCATGGATGTACTTATGGAATCCAATCGACTTAGGTTATCTTGCAGGTTATGCGGCAAAAGCTTTAGCTGATGAAGAAATCAGTGGTGAAGTTGGTGACACATTTGAAGCAGGAGATCTTGGGAACTTTGAAGTAACCGAAACAGAGGATGGCACAGAAGTTTTACTAGGAGATCCATTTAAATTTGATCCGGACAATATTGATGAATGGAAAGATGTTTATTGATAATAAGTTGATTTGGTCACAAAGACCCTTCGCAATCAAGAAGGGTCTTTCGCTTTTTACTTGCAGCTGTATTAGTAAAAGAGTATTAATCAAAAATTACATATTTCAAAATTTCACATATTGTTTTGGCTTTAAAACAGGGTGACAAAAAACAATTCCACCAACTATAAACAAAAACCACATATTGCGACAATCTCCCCCAAGTGACTATGATGAAAAAGAAAAACAGATCAGTTACAGGGGGAAAAGCAGATGGGTAAAATTAAAGTTGGTGTAATTGGATTAGGGTCGATTTCTAAGCAGCATATCCAAGGGTATCTCCATAATCAGGATGCAGAAATAATCGCTGTTGCAGATATCAATGAAGAACGTGCGAAGCAAAAAGCGGAGGAACTGAACATCACCGACTATTATACCGATTATCGGGAATTGCTTCAGAATAATGAGATTGATGCTGTCAGTATTTGTACATGGAATAATTCACATGCTGAAATAGCAATTGCCGCACTTCATGCAGGAAAAAATGTGTTAACAGAAAAGCCGCTGTGCAAAACGGTGGAAGAAGCTTTAGCGGTTGAGGAAGCAGTGAAAAAGTTTCCAGATCAATTTTTGCAAGTTGGATATGTCAGAAGATTTGGTACCAATACACAGGTATTAAAGCGGTTCATTGATAATGGAGAATTAGGTGAAATCTATTATGCAAAAGCTTCCTGTCTAAGGGTATTAGGGAATCCTGGCGGCTGGTTTGCTGATACAGATCGCTCCGGTGGCGGACCATTGATCGATCTGGGGGTTCATGTGATCGATTTGTGCTGGTATTTAATGGGGAAGCCGAAGGTCAAGTCTGTCAGCGGCAATGCTTATCAGAAATTAGGGAACCGTTCCAATGTGGAATTCAAATCTTTTTACAAAGCAGCAGATTATAATGCCGAACAAAATACGGTGGAGGACTCTGCAAATGCCCTCATCCGTTTTGAGAATGGGGCATCATTAATGGTGGATGTTAGTTTTGCTTTACATACAAAGAAGAATGAAATCAGTGTAAGCCTCTATGGAGATAAAGGAGGGGCGGATATTGAGCCATCACTGGAAATTTTCACAGAGAAAAATAACATTATGCTGAACAGCACACCACAGATCGATCATTTAAGCTTTAATTTTCAAAAAGGCTTCCAAAATGAAATTGATCATTTTATCCGCTGTAACAAAGGGGAAGAAAAAACAATAGCGCCAGTAGAAGACGGTGTTGAGATGATGAAAATTCTTACAGGAGTTTATCAGTCCAGTCAAGAGCAAAAGGAGATCAGGTTTGACTGATGGCCGCTGCACAAATTTTATGTTGAAACGAAAATGCTGCTAAAAAAAGCAAAAGTGCTGTCAAAATTAATAGTGACAGCACTTTTAATAATAAGGAGAATGGTAAGATTATAACCTATCATTTATGCTGATATTCACATGATTGGATATTAAAATTTTATTAAATTATTGTATATCAGTTGAAAAATACATTTCTAGCTAATATAATGTAACCACATTACCATACTAGTATATTAAATGTTGATTCTAAAAACAAAAGTGAGGTGGAATTTATTAGTGAATAACCTCCATTCAAGATAGTATGCTTACATGATTTACAGTTTATCAGCAAAGGGTTGGCAGATTTTATTCCGTAAAATTTTTGACCAGAATTGAAAACGCTAACAGGCATTTGGCCTGAATTGGTTTGCTGGTGGGTATGGAAAGCATATATTCTAATGAGGGAAATGACAGCGTTTCCTTTCGGTGTTTGAATATTACTCCAGGAAGCTCTAATGATCTCCAGATATTACGACATATCCATTTTAGGAAGAAAAATGAATAATGAAAAAGAATAGGAGAGTGTAAAAATGATGAATGTTGCGATTATAGGTACAGGAGCTATTTCAACTGCTCATATTAGAGGGTACTTGGAATTCCAGGATCGTTGTAAGATTGTGGCGATGTGTGATATTTATCCAGAAAAAGCGGAGAAACAGGCAAAGGAATTTAATCTAGACGCAGCTGTTTTTAGTGATTATCAGGAATTGGTAAAACAAGAGAATATTGATCTGGTATCTGTTTGCACTCCCCCGTACACCCATGCGGATATTGCCATTGCAGCTTTAAATCATGGCAAGCATGTACTTGTTGAAAAGCCAATGGCCTCATCATT
>NZ_ML762431.1:0-5435 GCF_009498735.1 Gracilibacillus oryzae | reverse complement strand
ATGATGAAATTAAAACATGTATTAGAAACGGAATTGATGGGGCCGATTGTACATACACAAGTCGATTCCTACTGGTGGCGAGGCCATTCTTATTATGATTTATGGTGGAGAGGAACTTGGGAAAAAGAAGGTGGCGGCTGTACGTTGAATCATGCGGTACATCATATTGATATTTTCCGCTGGATGAATGGCATGCCGTCTGAAATTACATCAGTAATGAGTAATGTTGCGCATGATAATGCAGAGGTAGAGGATATTTCCATTGCAATTGGACGCTATGATAATGGCAGTCTTGCACAGATTACAAGTTCCGTTGTTCATCATGGAGAAGAACAGCAGCTGATTTTTCAGGGGAAAAAAGCTCGTGTTTCCGTTCCGTGGAAATTAACGGCATCCAAGTCGCTGGAAAATGGCTTCCCGGAAAAAGATGAAGAACTGGAAGAGGAGATACAAAAAGTGTACGATTCCCAGTCGCCATTACAGTATGAAGGACACACTGGTCAAATAGACGATATATTGTCAGCAGTCGAAGGGAAAAAAGATGTGTTAGTGGATGGGTATGAAGGAAGGGAAACGCTTGAACTAATTACGGCAATTTTCCAATCGGCAAGTTTAGGAGAAAAAGTGAAGCTGCCATTGGAAAAAAACAGTCCATTCTATACAACAGAAAAAATACTGAAGAATGCAACTTACTTCTATGAAAAGGGAGCTAGCATTGAAAACTTTGAAACGAACGAAATTACAACAGGAGGGAAATACGAGTAGGAGAGGAATAGAAGAATTATTCTCATAAACTATTACAATTGGAGGAATCAGAAATGAATAAAAATGATGGAATGAATTATTCGCCTAAAGGAAAAGTGAATCGTGTTGTTAACGAAGGAGAATTTTTATTTGCGGCAATGGGATTGGATCATGGTCATATCTATGGAATGTGTAATGGATTATTAGAGGCTGGTGGAGAGTTAGCAGCTGTTTATGATCCTGACCCGGATAAGGTTAAAGCCTTTATTGAAAAATTCCCGCAAGCCAAAGCAGCTGCGTCAGAAGAAGAGATTTTGACAGATTCATCCATTACACTTGTGGCAGGTGCCAGTATTCCATCCAAGCGCTGTGATTTAGGACTGAAGGTATTGGATCATGGCAAGCACTACTTTGTAGATAAACCAGCATTTACAACGCTCGAACAAGTAGAGAAGGCAAAAAAGAAGACAGAAGAGACTGGTTTGAAATGGGGCATTTATTACAGTGAGCGTCTGCATGTGGAAGGAGCGGTATTTGCCGGGCAATTAATCGAAGAAGGGGCCATTGGTCGAGTAGTTCAGGTTATCGGAACAGGACCACACCGAGCAAACCCTGATTCGAGACCAGATTGGTTTTTTGACCGTGATTATGTAGGCGGTATCTTATGTGATATTGGAAGTCACCAAATTGAACAGTTTTTACACTATGCAGGGGCGAAGGATGCGGAAGTACTGCATAGTAAAGTAGCTAATTACAAGTTTAAAGAACATCCGAAATTTGAAGATTTTGGTGATGCCACATTAGTTGCTGATAATGGTGCAACCTTCTATTTCCGAGTAGACTGGTTTACTCCGGATGGATTGGGAACTTGGGGTGATGGAAGAGTTACTATATTGGGAACAGAAGGGTATATTGAAGTACGCAAGTATATTGATATTGCGCGTGATAATAGTGGTGATCATGTGTATTTAGTGAATCAGGAAGGGGAAAAGCATTTTGCCTGTCATGGGAAGGTTGGTTACCCATTTTTTGGAGAGTTTATCCTGGACTGCTTAAATGATACGGAAAATGCGATGACACAAGCGCACGCATTTAAAGCTGCTGAATTATGTATTGAGGCACAGAATAAAGCAATTCAAGTGGAACAAGCAGAATCGGTTGCTGCAAAATAAATAGACAGGGGGGGCTGATCCCCCTCTGTCAAAACTTACTATGCACTTTTTGATGTAAGGGATTACAAAAGAGGGTTCACATCTTACCTTTTAATGGAGGGGGAAGGGACAATATTGAAAAAATATGCGATCAGTCTATTGATGAGTTTTTTATTCGTATTACTAGCTGCATGCGGCTCCAGCGACTCTACTGATGCAGCAAATAGTAGTCAAGCAGGTGAAAGTAATACACACAATCTCAGATTAGCCCACAGCTTGAATAAAGATCATCCCGTTCATTTGGCTTTAGTGAGATTCAAGGAGATAGTTGAGGAACGATCCAATGGACAAATAAATATAGAAATTTTTTCAAATGGTGTATTAGGTGACGAAAGAGAAGTGTTGGAGCAATTACAAGCAGGAGGAGTGGATATTACCAAAGTAAGTGCAGCTTCTCTTGGAAATTTTGCCTCTCAATATGCTGTGTTCAGTTTACCTTATGTATTTACAGATGAGGATCATTTCTTTCGGTCAATGGAATCAGATGCCGTTCAGGAACTTTTCAATTCAACTGCCGATGAAGGGTTTCTTGGATTAACCTGGTATGATTCAGGGGCGCGAAGTTTTTATACAAAGGAAACGCCGATAATGCATCCAGATGATTTACAAGGACTCAGAATCCGTGTGATGAGCAGTCAAACGCAAATTGAAATGATGAGAGAACTGGGTGGTGCACCTACACCAATGGCATATGGAGAAATATATACGGCTCTGCAATCTGGCGTTATTGATGGAGCTGAAAGTAATCCGACTGCACTGACAAACGGGAAGCATGGAGAAGTGGCGCCGCATTTTTCATTCGATGAACATACTCGTATTCCCGATATCGCTATTATCAGCAGCAAAGTGTGGCAAGACCTTTCTGAGGAACAACGTCAGATAGTAAAGGATGCGGCAAAGGAATCGACGGAATATCAGAAAGAGATTTGGGCATCGGCAGTGGATGAAGCGATGGAGGAAGCCAAAGCGATGGGGGTGGAGTTTTATCATCCAGATTTAGAGCCTTTTCGTGAAGCTGTACAACCTTTACATGAAAAATATCGTAAAGATAAGAAGATTGCAGAATTGTTGGATGCATTTGAACAGTTAGAGGAATAACACTCAGTCGAGGAAAGAAATATTACAATATGAGAAATGGGGAAGATGATGTTACCGACATTAAAGAAAATAAAAGCAGTATTAAACCGTTTTATCATGATCATTGCTGCTGTGCTGACAATTGTTTTAGTATGTGGTGCGTTATGGCAAGTATTTAGCAGGTATGTGTTAGGTTCCCCTAGTATTTTTACAGAAGAGCTCTTGCGTTTTCTTCTTTTCTGGGTGGCGATGTTAGGGGCAACATATGCATTTGGTTCCAAGGAGCACTTAGCGATTACGTTCTTAAAAAACAAGTTGCGAGACATTAAGCGGAAATCAATAGAATTGTTTATTGATGCAGCGATCCTTTGTTTCACCGGAATCATTATGATTAAAGGTGGGTACAGCCTTGTCACAACAACTTTAAATCAGACTTCCCCTATTTTGGGAATTCCAATGGGCTATGTTTATGCCATCCTTCCGATTTCAGGGGTGATCATTGCAGCCTATCAATTAATTAACATGATGGAGAGAAAGGAACAGGCCGATTCAACTGAACAATTAGAAAATACAACTGTTTCTCCTCATACTAGAGAAGAATAGGGGGTAGAATAATGGATGTCGCTATACAATCAGCATTATTATTATTTGGAATCTTCTTCGTACTTTTGTTAGTAGGTGTGCCGATCTCGATTAGTATCGGTATCTCTTCTTTTGTATCCGTCCTCGTCATTTTACCGCTGGATACTGTTGCAACAATTGCTGCACAGCGGATTTTTGGTGGTATTAACAGTTTTGCTTTATTGGCGGTAATCTTCTTTATTATGGCCGGCAGTATCATGAATAATGGCGGGATAGCATTGCGACTTGTTAATTTAGCCAAGTTAATTGCAGGTAGATTACCAGGTTCGTTAGCACATACCAATGTTGTCGGCAATATGCTGTTTGGCTCCATTTCAGGATCAGCAGTAGCCTCTGCAGCAGCGATTGGCAGTGTAATGGCTCCGCTGCAAAAGAAAGAAGGTTATGACAAATCCTTCTCTGCAGCTGTTAATATCGCCTCCTCACCAATCGGTATCCTCATTCCGCCAAGTGGTGTCTTAATTCTGTATTCCCTTGTCAGTGGAGGAACGTCTGTTTCTGCCTTGTTTATGGCAGGGTATTTGCCAGGGATATTAATGGGTTTAGCTGTCATGATTGTTGCCTACTTTATGGCCAGAAAAAGAAATTATAAAGTTTCTGACAAAGTTACATTTAGACAAGCTGTATCCGTTGTTCTGCAGGCAATCCCCAGCTTACTGTTAGTTATTATCGTAATTGGCGGGATTGTTGCCGGAATATTTACGCCGACAGAAGGTGCAGCTGTGGCTGTTTTATACTCACTCGTCCTTTCTCTGATTTATCGTGCCTTAAAGTGGATCCATGTTATCAAAATATTAAAGGAAACGATAATCATGACGGGAATTGTATTATTTCTGGTGGCTTCCTCCTCCATTATGTCATGGGCAATGGCGATTACCTCTTTGCCGGCAGTGATTAGTGAGGGGCTTTTAAGCATTTCGGATAGTCCGGTTATCATCATGCTCATTATGATGCTCGTCTTATTAGTAATTGGTACGTTTATGGATCTTACACCTGCGATATTAATTTTCACGCCGATTTTCTTACCAATTGCTACACAGCTTGATATTGATCCCGTTCATTTCGGTATTATGCTTGTCTTTAACCTGGCAATTGGGGCAATGACACCACCTGTGGGCAGTTGTTTATTCATCGGCTGCAGTGTCGGCAATGTCTCGATTGAACAAGTTATCAAACCACTAAGTTATTTCTTTGTGGCACTGATTATCACGCTGTTTTTTATTGTTTATATTCCGGAGATTACGTTATTTTTACCAGAGTTATTGGGATTATGAATATAGAATATTTACAATCGTTAAAGAATCAAGCTACTCCAACTATATGGGGTAGTTTTTTTTAGTGGACTAATCTCAATAACAGCAATTGATGTAATCGCTAACATCAAATGAAACCACAATAGCTTCAAGCTATCTTTTTTTATACAAAAAAATTGAATCCCGCAAAATTCGTTCAAGCTCGTCATGTCATGTAGGCACTAGGATAGACGACTGCATCTGAAGAACTAATTTATCGAAAACTGTCTTTTTTTTGTTTTAACAAAATATACAGGGGGTATCAGATAGTAAATACTTGTATTTAAAAGGAAATATATAGGTGATATCATATCCAGGTTATTAGTAGAGAGGTGAATCCGTCACGTACATAGAAGGCCAATAGATCAGCAAATTTTCTAAAATCTAACAGAAAAAGGAGCATTCCTGTAATGAAGAAATTTGAGGTTTGAATACAAAAAGCCTCCTTGGTATGATACGAGGTGTCCGA